>NZ_WQGE01000009.1:0-158837 GCF_013034525.1 Ruegeria sp. HKCCA5929 | reverse complement strand
TCCTACTCCCGCAACCAACGTCGGAAAATCACAACACAGACCCCTCGATCTACAAAAAGTCCACTGGACTGTGGGCTTGGATGTCGCTGCCAAAACTACCCATCGCCAAAATTAAACACACACATATTCATAATTTAATTTGGTTTTTGCAGACTCAACCGTAACGCCCGTGCTAGACCTAAATTTGAAGTAGGGGGACTTCAGAGGGGCGACATGTCTCAGGACCTGAGCAAGTGGCTAAGCGCAATTGGATTGTCTGACTATGCGCAAGCCTTTCTAGACAACAAGATCGATTTTTCCATTCTGCCAGATTTGACGGCAGAAGACTTAATTGAAATCGGGGTCACTGCGGTTGGTGATCGTCGAAGGTTGTTGCGTGCCATTGAAACTCTTGACGTGGCTGAAGCAGCAACAATGCAAGACACTGCGGCGTCTATAGAACCTGCGCGACGGCAGGTCACCGTGATGTTTGTTGACCTGACTGGGTTTACAAAATTGTCCAGTGACTTGGATGCCGAAGATTTGCACGCCTTGCTCAACCAGTTCTTTGGCAAAGTGGACAATGTTGTTGAGAAATATGGGGGGCGCATAGACAAGCATATTGGCGATGCGGTCATGGCCGTTTTCGGCGCGCCTATATCACATACAAATGACACAGAACGGGCAGCCAGAGCGGCGGCCGAGATACATGCAGTTTTGCCAACACTGACACCACCGCTGTCCTGTCATATCGGAATTGCCTCGGGGCAGGTCATAGCCAGCACAACTGGAAGCCAAGCGCACACGGAATACACCGTTACCGGCGATGGGGTCAATTTAGCCTCGCGTTTGACCGACATCTCAAAAGGTGAAGAAACGCTTGTTTCTCACGACATCCAACGCGCCTTGGGTCCGCTGTTTGTGGGTGAGTCTATCGGCGTGCAGGATATCAAAGGATTGAATGAACCCGTCGAAGTCTGGCGTCTGGACCGTTTGGCCCGGAACATTCGGACAAGACGGCATAAGTTCATCGGGCGCGATCGTGAGATGTCGTTGTTTTCGGCAACATTTGACCGCTGCAAACGGCACGGAGAAGGCGAAGTCCACGTGGTTCTGGGCGAACCGGGTATCGGCAAGACGCATTTGTCCGAGCAGGTGGCCGAACTGGCCAAAAGCCTGTCCTATTCGATCCACAATGGCGTTGTTATGGACTTTGGTGCGCGTGAAGGACACTCGGCCATTCAGTCCGTGGCCCGCAGTGTTCTGGGTCTTGACGCATCGGATGGGCCAAAAACGGGCGCCGCCGTGGCCAAGGAAGCAGTCGCCAAAGGCTGGGTCAGCCCTTCTAATGCAGCGCATCTCAACGCTTTGCTTGAGCTTGAGCAAGATCCGGGATTGGCCGAGGTTTATGCTGTCATGGACAACAAGACCCGGCTACGTGGGCGCAGGCAGGTCATTGATGAGTTGTTGATGGCTCGCAGTCAGGACGCGCCATTGCTGATCCAGATCGAAGATATCCATTGGGCCTCTCCCGACATTCTCGCAGCCTGCGCACATATCGCAGCAGTAACGCGGCAAATCCCTTGTGTCTTGAT
This sequence comes from Ruegeria sp. HKCCA5929, assembly GCF_013034525.1. Classification (NCBI taxonomy): domain Bacteria; kingdom Pseudomonadati; phylum Pseudomonadota; class Alphaproteobacteria; order Rhodobacterales; family Roseobacteraceae; genus Ruegeria; species Ruegeria sp. HKCCA5929. Next base: position 157,263 of record NZ_WQGE01000009.1, on the reverse strand, counting down.
GATGACCAGTCGGGTTGAAGGAGACCCGATCGATCGAGACTGGCAAATGGCCACAGAGGGCGCGCTTGTCTCTAAACTAGAGTTAGCCCCAATGGGGGAGGACCAGGCGCGGCAACTGGTCGAGGAATTTACGGCCATCGATCCCGAGCTTTTGGACACTTGCGTTAAACGAGCGGGCGGCAACCCTCTGTTCCTGGAACAATTGTTGCGCAACATTGATGTGCTCAAGCAGGAAACGGTTCCCGGAAGCATCCAAGGCATCGTGCAGTCGCGTTTGGATGCACTGGATCGCTCAAGTCGCAGCGCCATTCAGGCGGCGTCAGTGCTGGGGCAGAGATTCTCACCCGAGGTTCTGAATTATATTCTCGGCGAAGGGCATCTGGATACCACAAATCTGATCCGCTCGGCCCTGATACGAGAGGCGGGTGCAGACCTTATGTTTGCGCACGCGCTGATCCGGGACGGGTCTTATGCCACGTTGGTCAAATCGGAACGCGCTCGTTTGCATCGACAGGCGGCCAAATGGTTTGAAGATCGAGATGCGACCCTGCGCGCGCAGCATCTGGACCGGGCGGGGGCCAACAATGCGGCGCAAGCCTATCTGGACGCCGCCGATAAGCTGATCCACGCGTTCCGGTTCGACGACGCAAGCCCGTTGATCGAACGCGCTTTGGAGCTGCCTTCCCCCGCAGGCGTCCGGTTTGACCTGCTGTGTGCACGGGGTGAGACGCACCGGCTGCAGGGCCTGTCTAACGAAGCTTTGCAGGAGTTCCGGGACGCGGCGGGTCTTGCGGAGACGGATGAGCAAATTAGCCGGGCGCATATTGGCCTTGCACAGGCAGCGCGGCAGGCCAGCCTGTATCAGGACGCGCTTGAGGCGCTGGACACAGCTGAAGCTGCGGCTGAGCGTGCTGGCTCCGAACGGGACGTGGCCCAGATCAACTATGTGCGCGGCAATGTGTATTTCCCCTTGGGTCGCGACAAGGAAGCACTGAGTGCGAATGAGCGGGCTCTCACGTTGGCCCGCAAACTGGATTCCGTGCGCCTTGAAGTGGGAGCGCTCAGCGGATTTGGTGATGCCAACTTCATGAAAGCCACCATGAAAACGGCGACTGGCTTTTACACGCAAGCTGTTGACCGGGCGCGTGAAAAGGGGCTGGTTCGGGATTTGGCGGCCAATCTGCACAACCTGAGCGTCGCGCGCAGCTACACGGGGGATGTCGGGCAGGGGCGCGCAGACGCAAACGAAGCCATCGAAGTTTCGCAGAAGTATTTTGCTTTTGTGCCGGAATGTGTGGCTCAGACCTGCCTGGGTGTGGCCGAAACGTTTTTGGGCGATCTTGATCGAGCGCTAGAAGCATTCCGGGTATCGGCCGAGATTGCTGAGCGTGTCGGGGCAAAACGGCTTGAGGCACAAGCGCTGGAGCATCTGGCCCGCACGCAGGTTTATGCCAGGCAAATGGATCAGGCTTTGGAAACAGGCCGACGGGCGGTTGAGATTGCACTGGAACATGGGCGGAATTTTGTAGGGCCCAAAGCACTTTCGGCGTTGGCGATGGCCGAAACCGACCCGGATGAACAAATGCGCCTGTTGAATTTGGGGGCCGAGATTATCGCAGAAGGGTGTGTCGGCCACAGTCATCTGCATTTTTACCCCGATGCCAGCGCAGTCATGCTGGCGCGAGGTGATTGGCAGGCGGCGAATGACTATGCGGATGGGCTGGCGGTCTTTACGGCAGGGGAACCTTTGCCAATGGTCGATTTGTCCATCCGCCAGACGCGTTTTTTGGCGGAATGCGGGCAAATTGGCATCCTGCCACGCAAACATGAGAGTTTTGCCAATCTGCAAGCCGAGTTTGCCGAGATGGGAATTACTCAATCCCTGCTGGGGCCCGCTGATTTTCTGACGGAACAGGCAGGAGGCTGAATGAGCGTCGAGAAGAAGGTTTGGCTTATCTCTGGCCTGCTGACCCTTGGGCTGGCGGGTCTTTTGTTGAAACTCTGGATCGAGTTGAACCATTTCGAAGGCGATCCGACGCAGTTGCCAGATCAAGCCGCAGTAGACTCATATCTGGGTAAGCTGGATGTGGAGCCTGACTACTATGTGCGGACAGGGATTTTCATAAAGTCATTCAGTTTTCTGGGGGCCAGCGATGTTCAGGTCACGGGTTATATCTGGCAGCACTATGAGACGGGCGTGCATGACCAGATCCTCCCGAATGAGGATGAGGTCGGGTTTCTTCTGCCCGAAGCAGTAGATAGTGCAAACGGCCTGATCGCCGAGGCGTACCGACTGCCGCAACCTGACGGCGTATTGGTGGGTTGGTATTTCGAACAAACCCTGCGCCAGAGCTTTGATTACACAAGTTACCCTTTTGATCACAAAACGGTCTGGGTGCGGTTCTGGCCGTCCTCGTTTGAGGATGCCGTCGCGTTGGTTCCCGATTTCGAGGCCTATCCGGCAACCGGGCCGGACGACATTTTTGGGATCGACAACCAAATCGTGATGGGTACGTGGGAGCGGGAAAACACCTATTTCGACTATAAACTGTCAAATCTGGATACAACGCTGGGCATCGGCCAGAACGCCTATCAAACCAACGCGCCCGAGTTGCACTATAATTTCGTCATCAAACGCAATTTTGGCAATGCGTTTATCGTTCATATGGTCCCCTTGATCGTTGTGATGATGTTGCTGTTCGGTGCGGTCATGACCGTCACCCGCCGCGAGGGTTTGGCCGAGAGGCATGATTTCAGCACGTCCAGCGTGATCGGCACCTGTTCGGTTTTGTTCTTCGTGATCCTGCTGGCGCATGTGCAGCTGCGCGAAGGCTTTGCCGGCTCGCCCGTGATCTACATGGAGTCGTTCTTTTTCCTGATGTATTTCATGTTGCTGGCGGTATCGGTCAACACGTACCTATTCGCCTCCGAGGCGGTGCCGTCGCTGCGGATCATCCACTATCGGGACAATCTTATTCCCAAGGCCAGTTTCTGGCCGTTTGTGCTGCTGTGCATGGTGGCGATCACGGCTTACAACCTCAGCCTGAAGGAAAGCCCTGAGCCGCCGCCAATCAGCACGCAAGACGGTTAAGCTACAGGTTCAAACCCCGGTTTTGGCTCGCCCTGCGCCATGTCCAGCGTGTAATCACTGACCATCTCTGACGTGCCGTCTCGCAAGTTCTTCAGGTATTTCTCTGGCTCCGCGATCACATAGGCGTATGCGGGCTTCATCACACCGTTCACGGCCACATTGATCTTCTTGCGGACATACACGTTTTCGGTCGAATTTGGACCGTGGTAACCTTCCAGCTTATCCAGCTCGTGCAAGCCGGATTCCGTCACGCGATAAACCTCACCACTGACCTGTTTGCCCATACCTTGTTGATCCACAAGCGTGGCCATACGGTGCAGGTATCCGCAGTTCGGATTGTCACAGAATGGCTCTTTCGGGACGATCAACGGCATGGGTTGCCGGGTGCGGGCCGGACCCACGAAGTCGTTTAGAACTTTGCTGTGCGCTTCGTGGTTCGGGAATCCCTGTTTCAGCGAACCATATGTGAAATACAGATATGTCGGCTCTTGCACCGCCACAAAGCTCTCATCGCGGCCTTCTTCCGGGTCAGCAAGCTTCACGTTGTGATCGCGCGCCCAGTTGTCCAGCATGGTTCGGATTTCGGGCTCGATCGTCATGCCCTGCACAAAATCGATGCACGAGGTCGCGTCCATGTTTTCGGCCCCCAGCAGGATTTCAACCATCCTGGGCGCTTTGTTCATTACCGCCACATGTAGTGCAGTGAACCCGTGATCGTTGACGATGTTGACGTCGATATCGCGTTTGATCAGGTCCTGGGCAGCTTCATAGTCCGGTTTGCCCAGATCATGGCCGCTTTCGTTCAGCTCACCTTCGCCACCGGCTGCGTAATGCAACAAGGAATCGCCATGCGCTTCGTCTACGATATTGACCCCGACGATGCCTTCGTCGATGGCGCGGAACACGCGTCTCCATTCGTTGATGTCATCGGCGGCGGCGGCCTCGCGCGCCCATTTGCAGACACGGTATTTCTGGTCGTCCAACTCCTCGAAGGCGTCTGCCAAAGCCTCCATGATCTGGTCAGGCGTGGCCATCATGCCGATACCCATCCGACCATTTGACAAGCGCCCTTCGCGCGGACCGATGAAGTCGACACCCAGCGTCTTCAGCTTGTCGACGTTGTTCTGCGTGGTGATGTTGTTCCACATATTCGTGTTGCAGGCCGGGCAAAGGATTACCGGTTTCTTCTGGTATTGCCATGCCACAAAGACCGAGGTTAGAAGATTGTCAGCAATACCGTTGGCCACCTTTCCCATCGTGTTGCAGGTGATAGGGGCCACAATGACGCAATCGGCCCAGTCGCACAGCGCCAGATGCGAGGCCCGCACTGGCATGTCAAACTTCATATAGCGGAAATTCCACTCATCATCGTCGCGGTAATAATCATGATGGGTGATCTTGGCGTCGATCCTCTCGGCCCCGAAATCGCGAAAGAACTTTTCGGCCGAGACCGAGGGGATCAGTTTCACGTTGTGCCCGGCATCGACGATGCGTTCGACAAGTTCAGGGATTTTATCTGCCGCAGACGAGCCGCAGGCACACAACAATACGTTGCGCTTGCCCACGTTGACCTGATTCATCACCCCTTTGGGATAGCCGAAAGGATTCTTCTCAAGGCTTGGTGTTTCATTCAGGTCGGAAACTGGCAGTCCTTCTTTGCGCATCCTGGCTTGCAATTCACCGGCCCGGATCATGTCCACGATGTCTTCCAGCTCTTCGCTTTTGCTGATGCACTCTCCTTGGAAAAACAAATACGGCACGTCTGGTCGCTCACCAAGCGTTACCAGTTGTCGCCGCATCCGGATCATATTGGGATCTCGTCCGCCTACGTCGATTTGCTTGACAGTAGTCGCGCCGATATTCGACAGAATGCTGCGCAGCATATAGGACCAGGGGTCTTCATCCTCATAAAACAGAACCATCGTATTGTGCTTGAGGATACTGACAACATCGCTTGGGTCCTCGGGCGGGTCGATTTCTTCGATCATCACCAATGCGGGGTCTTCCAGATCGCGTAGTCCACGAAAAATATTGCCGCGTGGCGCTTGCCAGACCTGAGAGGTCGCGGGGCTCATGTCGACAATGGTGACAACATCGGTGTTTTCTTCATAGGCAATGCAAAGACACCAGAACTCTTCCAGCAGGGCAGTTTCCCGATAGACGTTTTCCGGCGAACGGATCGCTTCGATCCCGGTGACGCGATTGAAATCGATATTTATCATCAGGTGACGATCTTTGTTGGTATTCAGGCTTTTCAACTGTTCCTTGAACCAATCCTGCGGGGTTTGGATCGATGTGTCCTTGCGGGTAGCAAAGCTTTGGAACGTACTGCCCAGATGCACGTTTTCAGACTGGCTAAGGTATTTTTCCGCCATTTCGTGCATGTCTTTTGCAGTGGCGACCCGGCTGACGGCCTCGGTGAACGACGCCTCGGTCGCCCGCAGCAACTCATCCTCGTCTACGCGGTTGTCGCCGTGAATGGCCAGGCTTTCCGCCAGCACACCCAGCGAGTTCATGTTGGGCGTCGCCCGGCGGAACAGGTTGCGGCGCTTTTTGGGATCTTTCGCCAGATAGCGCGTGCTGTCGACGTAGTTGCACCGTTGTTTGAACGTTTTCAGATGGGTTTTGACCGCAGCGCGTGCCGAGAAGCGCAGAATGCCGCGTGATCGCATCGAGGTTCCATCGCGGTCCGACATGGCCTTCCACAGCCGTTCGATCGTTGTGACCCAAAGCTTGCCGTATTTTTCAGGATGCACATCCATCATATGCACCAGACCGGTGCTTGGGTTGCACTTGGCGATGACGGCGAAATGGCCACCTGGCATATTTTCTTTGCCATGGGCGACACCGACCTGAAAGTTCGCCACTAGAATATCGTTTTCTCCGCCCAGCCGATTGGATTCGTCGATTGCCTCAAGCAGCAGGGGAACGTTGGTTGTGTCTTCATCCATGAAATAGGCCTGAACCTGAACCCGGTCCCGAAGCCCTTGCGAGTGAATATAGGTGCAGGCGACGTCAAACAGTTCCCCCAGCGAGATACCGTCATTCACCACAAAGGATGACGGCAGTGCGCATTCGCGGAAAATGTCATTCACCTCGCAACTGAACCCAAGCGCAGACATGCTGAGCGCTGCGGCTGTCACGCTGCAACAGTTGATTGGTTGCTGGAAATTCTGCAACTGGACGCTCACCAGATCGCCGAACATGGTGGCGAAACAGGGTTTGCGTACCTCTTCCGGTATCTGCCGCCAGTTATCGCTCGATAAATACGCCAAACATGTGCCGTCCAATGCAAGTGCTTCAAGGCTGACAGGTATGTCCGAGATCTGAAGGTGCTCTTCGTAGAAATAATCGCCCACATCTGCGCTGGCCAGCGGTTGCCCATTCTGACGCAACTGAACGAGACCGCGCAGCACAACATACATGCCCTTAGCCGGCAGGACCGTGTTTCCTGTCACCTCGATACACTCAAAATGTGGATTGATGACAGCGGGGTTCGCGACTTCGGCCTCGCCCGGCAGGACTTTGTAAATCACGGTCCAATCTGCGTCGCTTGGAATATATGATCTGGCATTGGCAATTTGATCTGTGGTCACAACTATGTCCCCCCCCGGAGTTGCGTTTCAAATTTCAATTTTGGACCAGCAGAATGTCTGTGTGTTTCCCGGACAGGCATTGGTCTTTGTGCACCAAAGATCGCCCTGTTCTGCGTCTTTTCACTGGTCGAGACTGATCTGTTGATGAAAAAAGTATAAACAAATCGGCCTAATTGGCCGCACAGTATCCGATTTTTAGACAAAAATCACGAATACAGTGAACTTGACGGATGGGTTGCAGGTCCATGGGGCGAAAGCAGGTTGAAGCGGCGCTTGCCGCGCGCCATTCTGAGGGCCCGTTGTCATTCGGATTCCAGGCCGGAGTTTCGCTTAATCGAGGAAAAGATAGTCTAGTCGCATTACGGCGCTGGCCTTTTCCTGACTCACACCAAGAAACCCGGCGATGACAGCCTCATTTTCGCTGCGCGAGGCCGTTTCACGCAAGCGCAGATAATTCTCAAGCCCGGCAGCCCGGATTTGTTGTGATTCATAGTTCAGATCATTGCGCAGCGTCGGCACCAGTTGTGCCACGTTTTCTGCAGGGCTGTTTTCTCCGGCCAGCCCGACGCGGCGTGCATGACCGATCAGATAGTCGTCTGAATACTCGCATTCGATCTCGAGCACATGGGTTTTGGCCTGATCGCCGCAGAAATCTTCAAGCACGTCAAGATTGGCGGGGTCGAGACACAGAACCAGTTGATCCGACCCGAAACTGTCAAACAACATTCTCACCACGGCCCGTCTGTGGCGCGAGCGTTTTGCAAGGCTCGTTTCTATCCCGCCCAGATCGGGCATCTGTGTCTCTTCTTCGTTGAACAGGTACTCGACACAGGGGATATCGGTTTCGGATGCGATCTGATCGACCAGTCGCTTGGCGACGTGCCATTTCTTGCAGACGATGACGAAAAGCTCGCGCTCGGGGTCCAACGCGCGACCGGCTTCCCAGAAACGTGGCCCAAATCGGCGGCCAATACGCCCGCGTCCGGTCAAAAACGCAAACAGGTTGCGACCTTCATTCGAGACCGGAAACTCAATACCTTCACTGGCATAAAGCGACCCCAGGCGATCTTTAAGCTCGTGTGCTTCGGGGCTGATCTTTCGGGCAAACAGATAGTCCTGACCCAAAAGCATGTCATAGTGATCGTTGTAGAAAGTGACCGGCATTCCGTAGTCTGAAAACATCAGGAAGGTTGGTGTGCGGTTTTCGATTTCACCCTTCGGTATCAGATGGCGGACCAATGTCTGAAAGAAGGTCTCGTCCGGGATCCAGGTGGTTGAGAAAAACCGGATCACGTCCCGTCGCTGGCGCAAAAAGTCCAGGATCCTCTCAACGGTGCGGCGGCGCAGGCACCACCATTGGCTGCCGATCATGATCTGCAAGTCTTCGGGGATACCCCGGGTCAGACCAAACCGCTTCTGCATCTCGTAGGCGGAGTAAAACAGTTTAGGCTGAGTGCGTTCATTGAAATGATGGCGATAGATCAGACGGTCTTCTTTCATGCCGGTCTTGATCCAGTTGCTTTCAAAGAAATCGTGGCTTTCGATGAAATCTTTGTCGCGATCGTCCAGAAAACGGTGGGTATATTCGGCGGTTTTGATGGCCATGCAATCGCCAGACAGCATGTAGAAATGCGTGGCGCGGGGGAATGCCTCGACCGCGGCCTTTAAGGCGTTCAGCGTGGCGTGCACCAGCGACCACTCTCCCCATCCGCATTTGATGCGCTTTGCAGCGAAGGTCACATTGGGGTTTTCGCGCAGCGCGCTACGGATCTGGTCATACGCAGCAGAACTGGCACGTGCATCAAAGTGGATCGCCATGCAATCACCCGCAGCGGTCAGCTGTTCGGCCTGCGCGATGATGGCCTCGGGGTCCTTATGGCACAGCAATATGTAGGCAATCTTTGCCATTGAGATCAGGTAATTTCCGTTTCTGCCCGGTTTCAACCGTGATACTGAGGATGCGCGATTGAATAAACAGAATAATTTTGGTTCTTTATTACCAAACGCTGGCGTATCGGACCGAGACCTGACCAGCGAAGGAGGCACAGCAGATGGGGTTTCCCGGTACCTGGATGACCGAGAGTGAAAGCATGGTGTACCGTGTGGTGCCCAAATGTGCGTGCTCGACCATTGGCCAGATCATGTATTATTCGGATCACGGTCAGTTTTTTGATGGCGACATCCACGATGCCAAGGATGGCATGCACAAATGGGCTTTTGACCAGAGTCAGGGCCTGATCACCAATAACGTGCGCAGCCACGCCTCATATTCATTTACCTGCGTGCGCAACCCCTATACCCGCATCCTCAGCTCGTTCTTTGACAAGATCTGCGGCATCCAACGCAACGGCAAGCGATACCGGGGCAATCTGGTGCCGACGCTGATCTACAACTACGGGATCGAAGTTGGCGGAGATGACGGTAAGGGCGAATTCGATCAAATCGCCAGCTTCCGCCGGTTCCTGCTGTTTGCGCGTGACACGATCCGCTGGCGGCGCCCTATGGATCCGGACATTCACTGGTCAGCCATGTCGGGTCATGTGTCGACCTTCATCGTGAATGGCGGGCGTTACGACCGGATTTTCTGGACCGAAGCGTTCAACGACGGGATGCAGGGTGTTCTGGACCATGTGGAATTGAAGCACCCCGTTGCATTGGCCGAGATTCCGCGGTTCAACGAATCCGAAGGCCACGGCCCCAAACGCGCCCATCCGGTCGAGGATTACTTCGATGATCTGTCGATGCATCTGGTCTACGAAATCTACAAACAGGATTTTGAGCTGTTCAAATACGATTTCGAAAACCCGGCCAACAAGATGCCGATCGGCGAAATCGATCTGGATGAAATTCACGCCAAACTGGGTGATTGAGGGCGGGGCGCTCCCTCTTACAGTTTCTGGCGAAATTTTTCCAAAGGATAGACTTGGAAGGGTCGGTTAACGGCCAGCCGAAAAGACTGGCCGTTCCAAGATCAAAGCTGGCGCACGGCCCCTTTTGCCGCGCTGGTGGTCAGCTTGGCATAGGCTTTCAGTGCGGTAGAGACCTTGCGTTTGCGCGGCGCGGCAGGTTCCCAGCCTTTGGCGTCTTGCTCCTGGCGGCGCTCAGCCAGTTCTTCATCAGTCACGGCCAGATGGATCGAGCGGTTGGGGATGTCGATCTCAATTGTATCGCCGTTCTTGACCAGTCCGATTTCACCACCTTCGGCCGCCTCGGGTGAGACGTGGCCAATTGAAAGGCCCGAAGTACCGCCCGAGAAACGTCCATCAGTGAGAAGGGCGCAGGCTTTACCCAGACCTTTGGATTTCAGATACGAGGTTGGGTAGAGCATTTCTTGCATCCCCGGACCGCCACGCGGTCCTTCGTAACGGATGACAACCACGTCGCCCTCTTTCACCTTGCCGGTCAGGATATCACTGACGGCCTGATCTTGGCTTTCGCAGACATAGGCAGAGCCGGTGAACTTCAGGATGTTTTCATCAACGCCAGCCGTTTTCACGATACAGCCATCGCGGGCGATGTTTCCGAACAGAACCGCAAGGCCACCATCCTGGCTGAAAGCGTGTTCCTTCGACCGGATCACGCCGCCTTCGCGGTCAGTATCCAGTTCTTTGTACCGGTTCGACTGGCTGAATGCCTGCGTTGTGCGCACACCGCCGGGGGCAGCTTTGAACAGCTCTTGCGCCTTGGGGTTGTTGGCGATCTTGATGTCCCAGTTGGCAATCGCCTCGCCCATCGTGGCGGAGTGCACGGTGCTGCAGTCTTCGTGCAGCAGACCCGCGCGGCTGAGTTCGCCAAGGATCGAGAAGATGCCGCCTGCGCGGTGGACGTCTTCCATATGAACGTTCTCGGTATTCGGCGCGACCTTGCACAGGCACGGTACGCGACGGCTAAGGCGGTCCATGTGGGTCATGGTGAAATCCACCTCGCCCTCATGTGCGATGGCCAGAAGGTGCAGCACCGTGTTGGTCGACCCACCCATGGCAATGTCGAGGCTCATGGCGTTCTCAAACGCGTCAAAGGTTGCGATTTCACGCGGCAAGAAGCCTTTTTCGTCCAGATCATAGTGCCGTTTGGTTATCTCAACGATACGGCGACCCGCTTCCAGGAACAGCTCTTTGCGGTCGGCATGTGTTGCCAGTGTCGAACCGTTGCCCGGCAAGGCCAGGCCCAGCGCTTCGGCCAGACAGTTCATCGAGTTGGCAGTGAACATCCCCGAGCACGACCCACAGGTCGGGCAGGCGTTTTCTTCGATGTGCTGAACCTGCTCGTCGGTGAATTTGTCATCCGCGGCGGCGACCATTGCGTCCACAAGATCGATTTTCTTGGCATCCAGATCGGCGATGTCGATCTTGCCCGCCTCCATTGGACCGCCAGACACAAAGATCGCCGGAATGTTCAGTCGCATGGCGGCCATCAACATCCCCGGAGTGATCTTGTCACAGTTCGAAATGCAGACCATCGCGTCAGCGCAATGCGCGTTGACCATGTATTCCACTGAATCCGCGATCACCTCACGCGAGGGCAGCGAGTACAGCATTCCATCGTGGCCCATGGCGATGCCGTCATCCACCGCGATGGTGTTGAATTCTTTTGCAACACCACCTGCGGCTTCGACCTCGCGCGCCACCATCTGTCCCAGATCTTTCAGGTGCACGTGGCCGGGCACAAACTGTGTGAACGAGTTGACGATTGCGATGATCGGCTTGCCGAAGTCATCATCGCCCATGCCTGTGGCACGCCACAATCCGCGGGCACCGGCCATGTTGCGGCCATGGGTAGAGGTTCTGGATCGGTACAATGGCATGATGCTGTTTTCCCTATTTCCTCGGGTTGCATGTCTTTGGGTTCGTACGTTATAGCGCACGTAGCACATGTGCGTTATAACGTACAAGAGGATTCGCGGGGCGCAGAAATGGATGCTGATGACATTACCCTAAGGCTGCGAGATGTGCGGTCGGCATCAGGTCTGAGCCTGTCAAAAGCGGCTGAGCTGACCGGCGTCAGCAAAGCCATGCTGGGTCAGATCGAGCGTGGCGAATCCAGCCCGACAATCGCCACGCTGTGGAAGATCGCCAAAGGCTTTCAGGTGCCGCTGAGTGCGTTGATCGATACGGCCAAGGGCGATCCGTCGGTTTTTCAGACCGTCACCTTTCCCGGCAGTATCGAAGTCAAGATCGTCTTCCCTTTCGATCCTGCGCTGAGGGCCGAGACGTTTCACGTCAGTCTGACCCCGAACCAAAGTCACGAGTCACCGGCGCACGCAACGGGCGTGACGGAAGAAGTTTTTGTTCTTGATGGGTCCCTCGACATATTGCGCGACGGAAATTGGGTACCCTTGCAAGCAGGGCAGGGCTTGCGATTTGCCGCTGATCTGCCGCATGGCTATCGCGCGGGTCCGCAGGGGGCAATTTTTCTAAACATGCACCATTACGCGCAACACACCGAGTATTCACAGACGAGCAAGACAGAGTCATGACCGCATTTTTCGACAGCCTCACCATCGTTGACGCCATCGGCTCTTTCGGAGCCCTTATTGTGGTTGCAGCCTATTTCGCGACGCAAATGCGGATGATGAACTCTGACGATCTGGCCTTTCCGGTCGTCAACCTGCTGGGGTCGGTGCTGATCGTCTATTCCCTGCTTGAGAATTTCAATCTGGCCTCGATGCTGATCGAAGGGTTTTGGATATTGATCAGTATCATCGGCATCATTCAGCACTTCCGTCTGCGCCGGGCGCGATAAATCAAGCGGGTATCAGGCGCTAGCGCTATCCAGACTTGAACCTAAAAGACGCGGGGTATAGGGAAAATCCAAGCTCGCTTAGGGGAGGCTTTGATGCAGGACGATCCAAAAACCCTCGTTTCGACTGAATGGTTGGCCGCACATATGAAAGACCCGGATCTGCGGATTCTGGATGGGTCTTGGTATCTGCCTGCGCAGAACCGCGATGCCAAAGCCGAATACGATGCCGGCCACATCCCCGGAGCGCGGTTCTTCGATATTGACGAAATCTCGGATCACCGATCAGAGCTGCCGCATATGGCTCCTCCGGTCGAGAAATTCATGTCGCGCCTGCGGGCGATGGGCGTGGGCGATGGTCATCAGGTTGTCGTCTATGACGGCGCTGGGCTGATGTCAGCAGCACGTGTCTGGTGGTTGTTCCGTCTGATGGGTCAGGACAACATCGCGGTTCTGGATGGTGGATTGCCCAAGTGGCAAGCCGAAGGTCGCGAGATCGAGGATCTGCCGCCGGTCATCCGTGATCGTCACATGACGGTGCGCGTTCAAAACCAGCTTGTCCGGGACGTCACGCAGGTTTCCGCTGCAGCCAAACTGGCCGATCATGAGATCATCGATGCCCGCTCTGCCGGTCGGTTTACCGGCGCGGAAGCCGAGCCGCGCGAAGGATTGCGTTCGGGCCATATCCCCGGGTCCCGCAATGTCCCGTTCGGCCAGTTGCTCAATACAGATGGCACAATGAAATCGCCCGAAGACTGCCGTGCCATTTTCGAGGCCGCTGGCGTCGATCTGTCCAAACCTGCGATTACCTCGTGCGGATCGGGCGTCACGGCTGCGATTCTGAGCCTTGCGCTTGAACGTATGGGCAAGAAAGACCACTCGCTTTATGACGGCTCCTGGGCTGAATGGGGTGCCTTCCCAACCCTGCCCGTCGCAACCGGAGAGAACTGATGTTCGAGAACCTCAAGCCGCAGCCTGCCGACAAGATTCTGGCCTTGATGCAGATGTACCGCGAAGACCCGCGTGATCAGAAGATTGATCTGGGTGTTGGCGTCTACAAGAATGCCGAGGGCGTGACTCCGGTAATGCGTGCGGTGAAAGCTGCTGAGCAGCGCATTTTGGAAGAACAGGAAACCAAAGCCTATACCGGCCTTGCAGGGGATCCAGCCTATGCCGATGTGATGATCGGGCTGATTCTGGGCACCTCGGTTCCGCGTGCCAACATTGCCGCTGTGGCGACACCCGGCGGCACGGGTGCCTGCCGTCAGGCGTTCGAGATGATCCGTATGGCGAACCCTTCGGCGCGTGTGTTCGTGTCGAACCCGACCTGGCCAAACCACCTGTCGATCCTGAACTATCTGGGGATGGAGACCGTTCAGTACCGGTATTTCGATGGTGAAACCCGTGGCGTTGATTTCGACGGGATGATGGCCGACCTGAAAACCGCCAAAGCAGGTGACGTGGTTCTGTTGCATGGCTGCTGCCATAACCCAACCGGTGCCAACCTGAACATGGTGCAATGGCAAGAAGTTGTGAACCTGATCAACGAACTTGGCCTCGTGGCGATGATTGACATTGCCTATCAAGGCTTTGGTGACGGGTTGGAAGAAGACGCACAAGCGGCGCGTTTGGTTGCGTCTTCGGTCAAACAATGCCTGATCGCTGCGTCTTGCTCGAAGAACTTCGGTGTCTACCGTGAACGCACTGGTTTGCTGATGGCCATCAGTGCCGATGCAGGTCAAACCGCCCTGAACCAGGGGACGCTGGCGTTTCTGAACCGTCAGAACTATTCCTTCCCGCCGGATCATGGCGCACGGGTGGTGACGACGATCCTGATGGATGACGCGTTGCGGGCTGACTGGGCCACCGAGTTGGAAGAGATCCGTTTGTCCATGCTGGGCCTGCGCCAACAATTGGCAGACGAACTGCAACGCCTGAGCGGGTCCGACCGTTTCGGTTTCATCGCCCAGCACCGGGGCATGTTCTCGCGCTTGGGAGCGGCACCGGAATTGGTCGAAAAACTGCGCGCCGATCACGGTATCTACATGGTAGGCGACAGCCGCCTGAACATCGCTGGCCTAAACGCGACAACGGTGCCGATTCTGGCGAAGGCGATTATCGACGTCGGCGTTTGATCTCAATAACATTCCAAAAAAAGAAAACCCGGGCGTGAACGCCCGGGTTTTTTTGATTATTTAATAGGGCCTTAGCCCTTCGAGAACTCAGGATATGCTTCCATACCCAGTTCCGCCATGTCCAGACCATTGATCTCGTCTTCTTCGCTGACGCGAATGCCAACGGTGGCTTTCAGGATCGACCACAGGATCAAAGCGGCGACGAAGGTGAACACACCGTAGGCAACGATACCAGTCAGCTGGGTGATCAGGCTTGCCTCACCGTAGAAGATCACCGCGATGGTGCCCCAGATGCCTGCGAACAGGTGAACCGGGATGGCGCCGACCACGTCGTCGATCTTGAACTTGTCCAGCATCGGAACCGCGAAGACCACGATGATACCGCCCACAGCACCGATCCAAAGCGCGCCGAACAGGGTCGGGGCCAGAGGTTCAGCGGTGATCGACACCAGACCGGCCAGCGCGCCGTTAAGCACCATGGTCAGGTCAGGCTTTTTGTACAGGACCTGTGTCATGATCAGGGCTGCGACAGCACCGGATGCGGCCGCCATGTTGGTGTTGGCAAAGATGCGCGACACGTCGGTTACGTCACCCACGGTGCCCATCGCCAGCTGCGAGCCGCCGTTGAAACCGAACCAACCCAGCCACAGGATGAAGGTACCCAAGGTCGCCAGCGCCAGATTTGAACCGGGCATCGGGTGAACTTTGCCGTCCTTGTACTTGCCGATACGTGGCCCAAGGATCAGACAGCCAGCCAGAGCGGCCCAGCCACCGACCGAGTGTACAACGGTCGAACCGGCGAAGTCGGAAAAGCCCATGGCGTCCAGCCAGCCGCCGCCCCATTTCCACGACCCCGAGATCGGGTACAGGATACCGGTCAGCACGACGACGAAGATCAGGAAGGGCCACAGCTTGATACGTTCAGCCACGGCACCCGACACGATCGACGCGGTTGCCGCCACAAAGACCAACTGGAAGAAGAAGTCCGAGCCGATCGAGGCGTAGTCCAGAGCTGCCTGAGCAGGGTCAACGCCAACCGGATCAAGCACGGTTGGGCCGCCAATGGCAAAGAAACCATTGAAGTCGCCCGGATACATCGTGTTGAAGCCAACCAGCCAGTACATGATCGCGGCAATGGAAAACAGCGCGATGTTCTTGATCATCTGCATGGCGACGTTCTTGGACCGCACCAGACCGCCTTCCAGCATGGCAAAGCCTGCAGCCATGAAGAAAACCAGAAAGCCCGCCATCAGGAACAGCAGGGTGGTAAAGATATACTGGGTGTGCAGCGCAGCCTCGCCTTCAGCGGCCTCTTGCGCCAGACCCATCTGCGGCAGCACGATAAGCGCAGCGGCAGGGATGAGAGATTTCATCAGGTTCATTTTACTTCCTCGAATGAGTGTGGAGTGGCCGCGCTTACAGCGCTTCCTCGTTGGTTTCCCCGGTTCGCACGCGCAGGGCCTGCTCGACATCGAGGACGAAAATCTTGCCGTCACCGATTTTGCCGGTTTTGGCGGTGTTGGTGATGGTCTCGACGATCTGGTCGGCCATTGTGGCCGGCACCACGATCTCGAGCTTGATCTTGGGGACAAAATTCACGGCGTATTCGGCCCCACGGTAGATTTCGGTGTGACCGGACTGCGAGCCGAAGCCCTTGATTTCGGTCACCATCATGCCGCGCACGCCAGCTTGGGTCAGTGCCTCGCGCACCTCCTCCAGCTTGAACGGCTTGATTGTCGCAATGATCAGTTTCACGTCTTTCCCCTCTGATTGTCCGGCGGGACCGGTTTGTTTGCACCTGCAGAAAAAAAGCGTGAGAGAGTGGTGTAAGAAACGGTGACGGGTCGTAATTGCGCAGCAAAATGGCGCGATGTTGCACAATTTTTGCACAAAACATGCAAGATGATCAAAAAACAGGCAAATTAATGAGGGGAAATTCCGGAAATTCGGACCTCTACATAGACGGGTCGCCGGGGTATGGTGGCGCAAAAGAACAACGGGCAGAGTTTGAGCATGACTGAGTCCAAGCGCCAGAAGCCGCGATTGGTTGCGGACAAAAGATACCCGTCCAAAGGGCGTAAACCGTCGGCGCCCAAGCGCCCGGCGGGTAAAAAATCGACTGCGCGCAAGACCACCACCCGAAAAACCACGCGAAAGACCAAACGCAAAAGATCGGGTGGAAATGGGGGTGGAATCTTCCGTCGTCTGTTCCGCTGGATCTGGAGGCTGATCTGGGGTCTGACCTGGCGCGTGGGTGCAATCGTCGTTGCGCTGATCGCCTTGGCGGTCGGCATCGTCTATACAACTCTGCCCGACGCGGATGCCTTGTTGGACGGGCGCGCGCGCGGGTCAGTGACCTTGCTGGATCGCGATGGCAAGGTTTTTGCCTGGCGCGGGGATCAGTTTGGCGGGGTTATAACGGCGGATACGGTGTCGCCCCATCTGAAGAACGCGGTGATCGCGACCGAGGACAAGCGATTCTATCGCCATTTCGGTGTCAGCCCGCGCGGTGTGGCCAGTGCCGTACGCATCAACCTAAGCGAAGGGCGCGGGCCCTTGTCAGGCCATGGCGGGTCAACCATCACCCAACAGACAGCCAAGTTGCTGTGTCTGGGAGAGCCCTATGATCCGTCTGAATGGGACTCTGAAGCCGCTTACGAGGCCGATTGCCGTCAGGGCTCGCTCTGGCGCAAGGCCAAGGAAGCCGTTTACGCCATGGCGATGGAGGTCAAGTACTCCAAGGACGAGGTTCTGACGATCTACCTGAACCGGGCCTTCTTGGGTGCAGGTGCGCGCGGGTTCGAAGCGGCCAGCCAGCGGTACTTTGGCAAATCCGCAGCCGAAGTTTCCCCTGCTGAGGCCGCGATGCTGGCCGGTCTGCTGGTGGCACCCACCCGGTATGCGCCAACGAATAACCTGCAACGTTCTCAGGACCGGGCACGGCTTGTGATTGGTCTGATGGAGGACCAGGGCTATTTGACCGCAGCACAAGCCAGCGAAGCACGCACCAGACCGGCCGAGCTTTCAGAAGCTGCCGCTGCGCGCGCAGGCGGCTATTTCGCGGATTGGGTCATGGCAAGCGGGCCCGAGTTCTTTACGCGCAACACCACCGAGGATGTGGTGATCCGTACCACTCTGGATCAGCGTATCCAAACCTCTGCTGAAGAAGCGCTGAAGTTCATCTTTCAGGAAAAGGTGCGGGAAGGGTCCGAGGCGCAGGCTGCGATTGTTGTGATGTCTGCGGACGGTGCAGTGCGCGGCATGGTTGGTGGGCGCAAGACGCGGGTTTCAGGTGCGTTTAACCGGGCGACGCAGGCGCTGCGCCAAACGGGATCGTCTTTCAAGCCGTTCGTCTATGCCACCGCGCTGGAACTTGGGTATTCGCCTTTGGATACCGTGATGGATGAACCTTACTGCGTGAACATTCCCGGTTCAGGTCAATGGTGCCCCAAGAACTACACCAACAAGTTCTATGGGCAGGTGACGTTGGCAGACGCGTTGATGAACTCTTTGAACATTCCGGCAGTGAAAGTAGCCGAGATTTCGGGTTTGGATAACGTCCGCACCGTCGCAAGCGGCTTTGGTATTGCCAGCGATCTGGCGCAAGGTCCGGCCTTGGCGTTGGGCGCGTCGGAAAGCACGCTGATCGAGATGACCGGAGCGTATGCCGGTATTCTGAACGGTGGGTCGGCAGTAGAGCCTTATGGCCTGACCGAACTGAAGCTCTTGGGTGATGACACGCCTGTCATGGTCACAACGACCGGTATTGGTGAGCGGGTCATCAACGACACAGCCGCCAAACAGCTGACCTGGATGATGGAGCGTGTGGTGTCCGAAGGTACCGGTGGGCGTGCCAAATTGCCGGGCTGGCAGGTTGCGGGCAAAACAGGCACGACCCAAGCCGCGCGGGATGCGTGGTTCATCGGCTTTACGGCTGACTATGTGACCGGCGTTTGGATGGGGTATGACGACAACACGCCATTGTCTGGCGTAACCGGGGGCGGGCTGCCTGCTGAAATCTGGAAAGAGACCATGCTGCGCGTCACCGAAGGGATGACGCCCACACCTTTGCCGATGATGGCACCGGAACCACCAGTTCAGGTTGCGCAGCCACAGCCCCGGCGCAGGGGAGGCGGCTTTGCCGAGGACATCAATAACCTGCTGAGAAACATTTTCGGGGGCAACTAACAAAAAAGGCGGTGCACCGGGCACCGCCTTTTGTCGTTCGTTTCTTGCGTGGTTTAGACGCTGGCATCCAAAGCTGCCAGGATCGCGTCACCCATTTCGGTGGTAGACACCGGTGTGACGCCTTCATCCGCCAGCAGGTCGCCGGTGCGGACGCCATCAGCCAGAACTTTCTCGATCGCGGCTTCAAGGCGGTCTGCCTCTTCACCCTGATCAAAGCTGTACCGCAGCGCCATGGCAAAGCTGAGGATACAGGCGATCGGGTTGGCTTTGCCTTCACCCGCGATATCCGGGGCCGAGCCGTGCACCGGTTCATACATCGCTTTGGGGCGACCATTGGCCATTGGAGCGCCCAGCGAGGCTGAAGGTAGCATGCCCAGAGAACCCGTCAGCATCGCGGCGCAGTCGGACAGGATGTCACCAAACAGGTTGTCGGTCAGGATCACGTCGAACTGCTTGGGTGCGCGCACCAGCTGCATGGCGCCGTTGTCGGCGTACATATGGCTCAGCTCAACCTCGGGGTAGTCGGCAGCGACACGATTTACGACTTCACGCCACAGGATGCCCGATTCCATCACGTTGGCTTTCTCCATCGAGCACAGCTTTTTGTTCCGGCGCATGGCCAGTTCAAAGGCCGAGCGTGCGGCGCGTTCAATCTCGGATTCGGTGTAACGCTGGGTGTTGATGCCGACGCGTTCGTTGCCTTCTTCGAAGATGCCGCGCGGCTCGCCGAAATAGACGCCCGAGGTCAGCTCGCGCACGATCATGATATCCAGACCGGCAACGATATCCTTTTTCAGAGACGAGAAATCGGCCAGCGCGTCAAAGCACTGGGCCGGGCGCAGGTTGGAATACAGGTCCATCTCTTTGCGCAAGCGCAGCAACCCGCGCTCGGGCTTGAGGCTGAAATCCAGATCGTCGTATTTCGGGCCACCAACAGCACCCAGCAGAACCGCATCCACCTCTTGTGCTTTGGCCATCGTCTTATCAGACAGCGGCTTGCCGTGGGCGTCATAGGCGGCACCGCCGACCAGATCCTCGCTCACGTCAAATTGAAGACCGCGATTGGTGCCGAACCAATCGATGATTCTGCGCACTTCGGCCATAACTTCCGGGCCAATTCCGTCTCCGGGCAGGATGAGGAGCGAGGGGTTGGACATGAAGGGTCTCCTTGCGTTTTGTTGCACAGGCCCTAGCGTCTGCAGTGCATCGGGTCAATGAGACGAACCCGTCAAAACGCGAGGAAAACACATGCTGACACCTGGAAATCCGGTTCCTGCGCTGAAAATCGAAACCGTTGCGCATGGCAGCTTCGATCTTGAGGCAGACAAGGGCGAAAACGGAACGCTGGTGATTCAATATCGGGGGTTGCATTGCCGATCTGCGTCAAGCAGATGACCGAGGTCGAGGCGGTGCTGGACGATTTTGCGGCGCTGGGCGTCGAGGTCATCATGATCACAACTGATACCGCCGAACGTGCCGCCGAAACAGCCGAGAAAGCCGGAGCGTCACGCTTGCGCGTGGGTCACAGCCTGCCATTGGCTGCCGCGCGCGAGGATTGGGGTCTGAACATCTCGACCAAGCGCGAGGGCAGCGCCGAGCCGGACCTTTTCGCAGAGCCCGGTCATTTCTATATCGCACCCGATCGGACGCTCTATTACGCGTGGCAGCAAACCACACCGTTTGGGCGCCCTTCCATGGCGGATATTGCGGGTGGTCTGAAGTTCACGCTGGGCAACAATTACCCTGCGCGCGGGACTTATACAGGGCCGCTTTGACCTTCAAAGACTGGCTTTGAGTCCTTCGGCCAAAAGATCCCAGACCCTGCGAATACGCGGGGTCTGGCGCATGGCTTGCGGCGCGGCCAGCCACACCGGCATTTTCTTGATCTCGACCCCAATATCCAGAATTTCGACCAGAGGATCGGCCTCGGCCACCTGAATCTGACTGAATCCCAGTCCGCAGCCTGCTCGGATCAATTCCCAATACACGGTCTGGTGGTCGCATCGGGTGGCAAAGGCATCGCGCCCAACGTTCCAACCCCTTTCCTGCATCGAAGCAATTATGCGGTCATCCGTATCAAACCCCACCAGATCATGCTGGAACACTTCTTCTGGCGAGGTCGGGCGACCTGCGCGATCCAAATAGCTTTTAGCAGCGCAAAAACATAGCGAGATCTCGCCCAGATGTCGGGTCAGAATGTCCATCTGCTCGGGGCGGTACATGCGCACAGCAATATCGGCTTCTCGGAACAGCAGGTTTTCGGTGGCGTCCGTGGCAACCAGTTCCAACTGAATCGCAGGTTCCTGTTGTCGGATATGGGCCAGTATCGGCGGCAGGATGTGGTTCGATGCAAAGACCGACGCGGTAATGCGCACCGTTCCGTCCAGCTGCTGTGACTGACCCGCTGCCGTCATGCTGAAAGCATTCATTGCCGTGTGCATCTGTTGCGCCATTGGCAGCAATTGATGACCCACATCGCTCAGCTTCAGCCCTCTTGCGTGTCGTTCGAAAAGAGAAACCTCCAGCTCGGCTTCCAGGGTTTGAATCTGTCGTCCCAATGTGGGCTGGCTGCGCTCCAGCTGTCGGGCTGCGGCAGAAAGGGATCCGGTTTCGGCCACCGCCAGAAAGCTTTGAATCAGGGACCAGTCGGCATGTGTGAGGGCTTTGTCCATTCAAAAATGAATACATGATCTGCAATTTGGGGCAATTCCCTATTGCTTTCCCATGGGTAATCTCTGACCCAACAGGAGGGAACCATGCCGCAATCCGTACTTATTCTGGGGGCCACCGGCCGATTTGGTCGCAATGCCGCGCTGGCATTTCGCGATGCCGGGTGGACTGTATTCAGCTTTGACCGAGCGCGCGATACGTTGGAACAGGCTGCTCGCGGAATGGACGTTATCGTCAATGGCTGGAATCCACCCTACCCCGATTGGGCAGGTCTTGTACTGGGCCTGCACCAACAGGTGATTAAGGTGGCGGAGGAGACCGGGGCAACCGTTTTGGTGCCGGGAAACGTCTATGTCTTTGGACCTGAAGCACCGGGTCCTTGGTATGGTGGAACACCGCACAAGGCGCGCAACCCTTTGGGTCGTGTCAGAATAGAGATGGAGGAAGCCTATCGCCGCTCGACCGCGCGGACCATCATTCTGCGTGCCGGGGATTTCATTGACACATGTGCCTCGGGCAACTGGTTTGATCAGGTCATGATAAAACACCTTGCCAAAGGACGGCTGGTCTACCCCGGCAACCCTGACATCCCGCATGCATGGGCCTATCTACCGGATCTGGCCCATGCCACCGTGCTGTTGGCCGAAAAGCGTCATGAGTTGCCCCGGTTTTGCGATGTCCCATTCGAAGGTTACACCTTGACCGGATCACAGATTGCAAGCGCGCTGTCGCGGGTCACAGGACGGTCAATAGCAGTAAAGCCAATGCAGTGGTGGCCCTTGCATTTGGCCCGACCATTTTGGCGTATGGCCCCGCACCTGCTTGAGATGCGGTATCTTTGGCAGGTGCCTCATCAGTTGGACGGCACGCACCTTGCCGAGTTGCTGGGCGCGGTGCCGCAGACTGATTTGGATGTTGCCCTGTGTTCTGCGATTCCAACGCAGCTTGTAGCCCCACCGCCCGCGACCCGGTCCGTCGGCGGCGGTCTGTTGAAAGCTGCCAACAACTGACCTTCGTCGCGTTTACTTTGAACGGTGAGAGGTACGCGGCTCAAGAGCGCGCCAGACCTCGCGCTGCCAGTCCAAGTGGCTGTGGCGGAGCGGCGGATGCCACTGCGAACAGTTTTCATGATTGTTGGATCTGATCCTTCAACGGGTGCGCCAACACCCCAGAAGGATCAACCACTGCGTCGTTTGAGGTTTTATGACCTCGACCTGTTTGTTGGCAAAAACCCTGAGAGCTGAGGCTCACGAGGCGTGTTGACCCACAGCTCACGGTCCGGGTGCATACCGCCACCGCGCACAGCGGGCACGGCAGATGACCGCATCCGGTGCAAAAGGCGGGTATCCGCTGTCCCGCAAAGTGGATGTACGCCGCCGTTTCCAGCCACCTCGGCTTCCCAGCGCGCCTTGCGTTCAGCAACTACATTCGGGTCGTCCAAAACCGGCGCGTTCAGCTCGTTCACATTCAGATCGGCAATGATCTCGTCGCCGTCTTCGACCAGAGCAATCGGGCCACCCAAAGCGGCCTCAGGTCCGACATGCCCAATGACCAGCCCGACCGATCCGCCCGAAAAACGCGCGTCGGTCATCAGAGCCACCGTGATCCCCCGTTCGCGGCACAGGGTCGTGATCCGTGCTGTTGCGTCCAGCATCTCGGGCATGCCCGGCGCGCCTGACGGCCCTTCGTACCGAACAATGATCATATCATTGTCTTCAAATCCCATCGGGTTAGTGTCGAGCATCTCAAGCAGGCGGGCTTCGCCCTCGAACACCCTCGCTTTACCTCGGAACACGTTGTCCTCAAGTCCGCGCTCGACACCTGCAAGCTTCAAAATGGCGCTGAATTCCGGAGACAGATTACCGCCCAGAAGGCGCAGGCCACCCGTTTCTTTAAAGGGCGCTGACACAGGATAGATCACCGTGCCGTCCGGTGCGGCAGCGCCCAGACGTTCGACCTGTTCCGCCAGAGTTTCGCCAGTGCACGTCGGCGCGTCGCCATTGACCATGCCAGCGTCGATCAGTTCCTTGACGATCACTTGCACACCGCCGACCCTGTCGATGTCCACCATCGAATAGCGGCCGTAGGGTCGTGCGTCTGTCAGGACCGGAACGATTTTCTGAGACCATTCATTGAACTCTTCTGGCGTGACAATGTCTTTCCAGAAATTCGCGTAACCTGCCGCACGTGCGATCTCGGGCGCGTGCAGAACCACGTTGGTCGAGCCGCCGATCGCCATCGCAACAGTCAACGCGTTGCGCAGTGAGTCGCGCCCGACGATGTCGCGGGGTCGCGTGCCGTTTTCAATCAACTTGGCAAGGTAGCCTACCAACTGGGACGGAAACTCTTCCATGCGGCGTGGGTCGTCCGAAGGCGGTGCCACCATATGCAATGGCTGCATGCCCACAACGCCGATAAAGGTTTGCATCGTATTGTAGGTGAAAATCCCACCGCACGATCCAATGCCGGGGCAGGCAAGGCAGGCGATGCGTTTGCGGTATGCGGCGTCCTCGCTCCCGGCGACTTGATAGGCGGCGATGATGTCCAGCATTTCGCCGGTTTCCGGGTCTTTCGAGGGGTGAATGGACCCATCGGACATCATGATCGCGGGTTGGTTGTGTTCAAGCAAAGCAGCCAGGGTACCAACCGGTGGCTTGTCACATGCCACCACAGCAATTGTGCCCCCCAAGCCGGAGGCTGAGAGATGTTCGGAAAACACGTCGTTGGTCACTTCGCGCCCGATGAGTGAATAGCGCATTTCGCGCGTTCCATTGCGGATGCCATCGGATGTCGCGATAGAGTATTCGGGCTGAACCAGACGCATGGCGATCTTGCCTGCGTCTTTGCCGATCTGGTCCCGCAGAACGGCGTGTATTGCTTCGACTTTGGGCTGCACGCCAAGATAGCACTGGCTGTCGCCTTTTGTGCCCACAACCCCAACAGAGGGCGCATGGATCAAATCCTCGTCCGTGCCAAGCTCGCGCGCAATGCCATAAGCCTGAGAGTTGCGTCCAGGATGGTCGTCGATCAGTACAGGATTCTTAGCCACGAGGTTCCTCCAATATCTACTTCTGAGCGGAACCTGTTTTTATCGGCTCCGCCTAACACTGTGCGCAGGCAGGTATGAAAGTTCCTAAGCAGTGAAACGCATACGAGTGGTTCCGTCAATGAAACTCAAATTGGCGTCGTTTGCTTAAAATATCTCGGGCCGTGTCTTACGGCAGTGTGACGTCGACCCAGACCAACCGGTGCCTGCTTGCTTGATCCGCGTCTTCCCGCAGCGGCGCATCTTCCTTGGGCCAGAGAACGCCTGAATCCAAGACACGCAGGTCGCGGGACGGCAAAACAAAATCAACGCGCATTTCACCCGTGGCTTTCCAGTCGACCGTTGCGATTGACCCTGTTGGATCTGTTGGCAGTGGGTCCTGTACAACGGGATTTTCCAAAAGGGCGTGAATGGCCTGTTTGTGGCCCTCGCCGCGCGACGGGTCCAGATTGGCATCCCCGGCGATGACGAAGGGATCTTTGGGAACCGGTCCCAAATCGCCGTTCAGCAGGACGGACCAGAACCGAATCTCATCCCGATTACGCAATCCGTTGCGATCTTCTGGCCCATCGAAAACCGGGGGCGCCGCGTGAAAGGTCATCAGGCCGAGCCGCCCCAAGGGGGTATCAATAGGCACCACCCAATGCGCGGTGGAAGACAGGCGTTGCGTTTTGTGCGCTGCTTCAGACGGGAAGGGGTGGTCATCTACAAAGGGTAAAACCGCGCCCGGAAGATCTTGCCAAAGCAGTTCAGAAAAACTCAAAATCTCGTCGGTGATGATTTCATAACGGGATAAAATCGCCAGCCCGCCCTGTCCGGTGAATTGGCCCCAGCCTTGCGCATCACCGGGACCGTGTGTGCGACCGTCTCCGTCCAGATCCAGCGCTGTTTCCAGGCCAGCGTTGGGCTGCGCAGCATAGAAGTAGCCATAATCCACACCAGCATTGCGCAGTTTCTGGGACAGGGCTTGGATCGCGGCCCCTTCCAGATCCCAGTCGATACCTTGAAGGGCGATAATGTCAGGTTGTGCAGCTGAAATTACACTGACAACCGCAAGAACCTGCGGGTCATCTCTGCCAATGTCCCGCAGCAAAAGCGCGGGGCCTTTTCGGCTAAGCTCGGTATTGTAGGTGGCGATGCGCACGACCTCTGCCTGCGCCGAGAACGGCAACAGAAACAGGACAAGTGCGCGGATCATGCGGCTTGTGTAGTCTCGCTGGTTGAATAAGCACGGCGCTTTTCAACGATAAGTCCTGCGATACGCAGGGTTGCGACACCGCGCATGATCATGCTGGCGGGCAGGAAAGCCCAAGCGCTCATCGTCCAGATCAGTGTCTGGGGATTGTTCAGAGAAATAGGGGCGATCACGCTGCTCATCAGCTTGATGACGGCCGGAATGAGGAAGGGCAGCAGAATGCCGATACAGATGTTCAGGCGGCCATCTCGTTGCAGTCGGGTAACGACATCTCCGCCTTTGGTGGGGTCGAACAGCGGAAGGTTTGTCCACACATTGAAGGCCCCGTTTCCGGTTGGCCATCCACGAACTTTGACCGCATATGCAAAGCTGGCGATGGTCACCAGAGCCGCGACATAGGCTACGCCGGCTGTAACCCGGACCAGTTCGATCAGCGACTGGCTGGCATCCGCTGGCAGCATCAGCACGATCAGGCGCACCGGAGAATAGGGGAAGTCCACCACATTGGCGACCGCAAGACCGACGCCATAAGCGAATGCTGTCAATTCGGTTGGATCAAAAATGTTTTTGCAGATCAGCGTCAGGAACGTGACCATCGACATCAGGCCAACAAACCGAAGTCGGTTTACCGGCGGCGCATCGCGGAATTCGATAAAGCTGGGAAACGCCGAGTTATACTCGGCGAACGTCAGTATGAACGCGAGGATCGCGAGGAAGACCAGAATCTCGGTCCCATTCGTCGATGATACAGGCAGGTACAACGCGGGAGTCAGCACCATCAGTGCCACAAGTACTCCGCGTATCGCCGCCCCTGTTGTGCGTGCAATCACATTCCGAACCCTTTTTCAAACCAGACCAGCCGATCTTTGCCGACTTGAATCCAACTTGTGCCCGTCTCCTCTCGTCTTTGCGACGGATGCCTCGTTAGCGCCAAGATGGACGATAAGCGGCATTTCGCTCAAGACAGGGTGCAGAAAACACGCGATTTCGGGCAAAAAGATGGCGCAACTGGTGCGGGATTGCATCAATTTGGACGCAAATCCGACGTGTATCTCAAAATGAGACCAAGATGTTGTGGTTGCTCGAAAATCAACCCCAAGAATGAGAACGGGGCCGCCTGAGCGACCCCGTTAGGTTGAGTATCCACAGATTCGTCCCCAGAATCAGACCCAGGGGCGGGCTTGACTGGCGTGATCTTCGAATTTGTCGATGTGGTGGTCTTTTTCCATTGTCAGGCCGATATCGTCCAGACCGTTCAGCAAGCAGTGCTTGCGGTGCGGGTCGATGTCGAATTCGATGACCACTCCGTCCGAAGTGGTGATCTGCTGATCTTCCAGATGAACGGTCATGCGGGCGTTTTCACCCTTGTGCGCGTCTTCCATCAGAATCGCGTGGTGCTCTTCCTCGACCACGATGGGCAGGATGCCGTTCTTGAAGCAGTTGTTAAAGAAGATGTCGGCAAAGCTGGTCGAGATTACAACCTTGATGCCGAAATCCTTGATCGCCCAAGGTGCGTGTTCGCGGGAAGAGCCGCAGCCGAAATTGTCGCCTGCGACCAGAATCTCGGTCTGGCGATAGGCGGGTTTGTTCAGAACGAACTCTTCGTTCTCGCCGCCATGATCGTGATAACGCATCTCGTCAAACAGAACGACGCCCAGGCCGGACCGTTTGATGGTTTTCAAGTGCACTTTGGGGATGATCATATCCGTGTCGATATTGATCAACGGCATTGGGGCGGCCACCCCGTGGACTTTTTCAAACTTTTCCATGTTCACACTCCTGCGAGAGAGGGCCGCGCCCGTGTCCCGCGTTTAAGCTTCTTTTGTTTCGTCTTTGGGTGCGTTCTTGACGAAGAACGCCATGAAGACCAATCCGAACCCGTTGAACAGCATCTCGATGCCCAGGAAGATGCCCAAGATGCTCAGCAGCACCTGAGGTTCGCTTCCTACATAGGTCCAGATGATACCGGCCAGGATGATCGACAAGATGCCCGAGATCATCGTGGGCCAGAAAAACTGTGTTCCTTTCATCTGGAACGACAGAATGACCCGCGCGATGCCGCCTGCCATGAACAGAATCAGCATCACAGTCGCCAGCGTCAGCGTGCCCTGTAGCGGGTGATCCAGAAAGGACCAGCCCAGAAACAGCATGACCGCACCCATGATGAGCGACAGGATCTTGTTGCCGGTGCCTTCAACGGTGAAACCGCCGACAACCTGCAAGGCGCCCGAGATCAGAAGCAACGCTCCGGTCACGACCGTAACGGCCACAGACGCTACAATTGGCGCGCCCAGCACAAAGATACCGAACGCTATGGACAGAAGCCCCAGCAGGAGCCATTTGATCCAGTCACTCATGTTTTCAATCCCTCAAATATCTAGATATGAGGGCAGCTTACATCAGTTCTCTGACGTCTGTAAGACGTCCTGTGATTGCTGCGGCGGCTGCCATGGCTGGGCTCAGTAGGTGAGTACGCCCACCCCGACCCTGACGGCCTTCGAAGTTGCGGTTCGAAGTTGCGGCACAGCGCTCGCCCGGTTGCAACTGGTCGGGGTTCATCGCCAGACACATCGAGCATCCTGCCAGACGCCATTCGAACCCGGCCTCTTTGAAGATTTCGGCCAGACCTTCTTCTTCGGCCTGCGCGCGAACCAGACCCGAACCGGGCACGACCATGGCGCGCATCCCGTCCTTGATCTTTTTACCTTTCAGAATCTCGGCCGCGGCGCGCAGGTCTTCGATGCGGCCATTGGTGCAGGACCCGATGAACACGGTGTCGATTTCCACATCGCTGAGCTTCTGACCAGCTTCGAGCCCCATGTATTCGATCGAACGGCGGGCCGCATCGACCTTGCCGCCTTCGAAGTCTTCGGGGTGAGGCACAGAGGCGGTGATCGGCAGAACATCCTCAGGGCTGGTGCCCCAAGTCACGACCGGCGCTATGTCTTCGCCGCGCAATGTGATGACCTTGTCGAAATGCGCGCCCTCATCGGTATAGAGCGTTTTCCACCAGTCCATCGCAGCTTCCCACTGAGCGCCTTTGGGGGCGTGCGGACGGCCTTTGACGTATTCGAACGTGGTCTCATCCGGCGCGATCAGGCCAGCGCGGGCTCCGCCTTCGATGGCCATGTTGCAGACCGTCATACGGCCTTCCATCGACAGATCACGGATCGCTTCACCGCAATATTCGATGACATAGCCAGTACCACCTGCGGTTCCGGTCTCACCGATCACGGCCAGAGTGATGTCCTTGGCGGTCACACCCGGCTGCAGTTTGCCGGTGATTTCCACCTTCATGTTCTTGGATTTTTTCTGGATCAGGGTCTGCGTGGCCAGAACATGTTCAACCTCGGACGTGCCGATACCGTGGGCCAGTGCGCCAAACGCGCCGTGGGTCGCGGTATGGCTGTCGCCGCACACAACGGTCATGCCGGGCAGGGTCCAGCCTTGCTCGGGGCCGACAATGTGCACGATACCCTGACGGACGTCATTCACCGGATAATAGTGAATGCCGAAATCCTTGGCGTTCTTGTCCAGAGCTTCGACCTGAATGCGCGATTCCGGGTTTTCGATCCCGTTCACGCGGTCCGGTGTGGTCGGAACGTTGTGGTCCGGCACGGCAATGGTCTTTTCCGGTGCGCGTACCTTGCGGCCTGCCATGCGCAGCCCTTCAAAGGCTTGCGGGCTGGTCACTTCGTGCACCAGATGGCGGTCGATATAAAGCAGGCAGGTGCCATCATCGGCTTCGTGCGCGACATGAGCATCCCAGATCTTGTCGTAGAGTGTTTTGGGGGACATCGGTCCACTCCCGTATTTTAATGAGAATTGGCTGGCGAATTGGCTCAGGCTGCGGTTAGGCGCGCCAGAACCGTGCGGGCGGCCCCAAAGAACCGTTCACGCAGGCGCGTGCGGTCTTGCAGTTTCGGAGCTGGGGCCAAGTTGAGTCTCATGCGATCCAGATATATCGGGCTTGGCTGTCAATCAAGGTTCAATCCGGTGTCAGACTTGCATCGCCCGGCGTTGCTGTCCAAGCTGTGAATATGAACCAGGACCTGATCCCCAGCTCGCTGTCGGACCTCTACAACAACATGGTCGGGGCCTTTTCAATTCAGTTTGAAAGACTAATCGAGCTTGTCGTTACACCCGGGTGGCGGCAGTATCAGCTGATCATCATCCTGTTTCTGTGGTTGCTGGCGTTCCTGTTGAAGGTCCTGACGCAATCCAGATGGGAAGCTTGGGCACGCGCGCGCAGCGGATGGCCAAAGTGGCGCTTGCGAGTGCTGGTGCAGCTCATGCAGCGACTGACACTGGTGTATTTCGTTCTTTTCTCTTGGTCGCTGTATCTGATCATGCAGCACGTTACCTGGCCGTCGCGCAGCTATTTCATCGGTGTGCTGGCGACGCTGGCAACGGCTTGGCTGGCGATTGCGCTTGTTGCAAGGCTTGTCCGCAACCGCACGCTGCGGCGGATCTTCAAATGGGCCATGTGGGTCTATGCAACGTTAATTGCATTGAACCTGACCGACGACGTTTCAGGCTTTCTGGACGGTGTAGCGATTTCCATCGGGGATCTGCACATTTCGGCGCTGGGCATTCTCAAGGCGATCCTGCTGATAGGTATCCTGTTGACGCTGGCCCGCGTTGGCACGCGCGCGGCTGAACGTGGATTGCAGAGCAACGATGACATTACCCCCTCAATGCAGGTGCTTTTGGCAAAGGGCATTCAGGTTTTGCTCTATGGGGCGGTGTTTTTGGCAGCTATCCGAACGCTCGGATTTGATCTGACCGGGATTGCATTGCTGTCGGGCGCAATCGGTGTTGGCATCGGGTTCGGCTTGCAGAAAGTCGTGTCAAACCTGATCTCGGGAATCATCATTCTGATGGACCGCTCGATCAAGCCCGGCGACGTGATTTCGCTGGGCGATACCTTCGGTTGGATCAATGCGCTGGGTGCGCGCTATGTCTCGGTCGTCACGCGGGACGGGCGCGAATACCTGATCCCGAACGAGGACCTGATTACCAATCAAGTGGTGAACTGGTCTCATTCCGACAAATTCGTGCGGCTGGATCTGGATTTTGGCACCAGCTATGACGACGACCCCCATCATGTGCGTGCGACAGCGATCAAAGCGGTCAAAGCGGTGACCCGGGTCCTCAGCGGAGGCTCGCACGAGCCGGTCTGTCACATCACCGGGTTCGGCGATAGCAGCGTGGACTACGTTCTAAGGTTCTGGATCAGCGACCCGACCAAGGGCCTGACCAATATCCGCGGCAATGTCTATCTTGCGCTATGGGACGCATTTAAGGATGAAGGCATCTCGATCCCCTTCCCGCAGCGCGAAGTTCGTTTGCTGCCGAACGGCGCAGAGCAGCAACAGATCACCAAAGAGTGAGCGAACGTGCGGGCACCTGTCTGGCCTTTCATTGAAATGTTGCAATCCCCTTGTTACCTTATTAGTACCCCGGCGCCGGGGTTTCATGGCGCGCAGCAAAGGAGGACTATGTCCTGTCTCTACATACACAGGCGGGTTTGCCCGCCGATGAAGGGGTCAGTGTAATGGCCCACTCTCAGTCAATCAGCGACAAGCTGCTTGAGCGTATCCTTTCCTCACTTTCCGACGACAAGGCCGAAGACGTCGTGCAGATCAACCTGCAGGGCAAGTCTTCTGTCGCAGATCACATGGTGATCGCATCGGGTCGGTCGACCCGGCAGGTCTCGGCCATGGCGGAAAAACTGACGGATCGCATCAAGCAGGAATTCGGTTTCACCTCGAAGGTTGAAGGCAAGGATGCCGGCGACTGGGTGTTGATCGATACGGGCGACGTGATCGTCCATATCTTCCGCCCCGAAGTGCGTGAATTCTATCAGCTGGAAAAGATGTGGCTGCCTCAGGGCGGCAGCGCCTCGGCGAACTGAGGCGCCATCCTGGCCCGTATTGAGGGGCCGGAGGCGAGAGAGATATGCGTATCAGCATAGTTGCGGTCGGGCGAATGCGCGCCGGGCCCGAGAAGTCCCTGCTTGACGATTATCTGACCCGATTTGACCGGACCGGCCGTGCGCTGGGCCTTGGCCCCGCCCGCGTGATCGAAGTCGAAGACAAGAAAAATGCAGGCATGGGGGCCGAGGCCGCGCTACTGCGCAAAGCGCTGCCCAAGGGTGCGATGATCTGTACCTTGGACGAACGCGGACGGGTTATGTCCTCACCCGAATTTGCCAAAAAGCTGGGCGGCTGGCGCGATGCTGGGCGGCAAGATCTGGCGCTGATCATTGGTGGAGCGGACGGAATTGACTCTAATCTGCGGGCCGAGGCCGATTTTTCCATCTCATTTGGGTCAATGGTCTGGCCCCATATGCTAGTCCGTGTGATGCTGGCCGAGCAACTGTATCGGGCCGCAACCATTCTGTCGGGCGGCCCTTATCACCGGGTTTGACATGGCGCAGCTTCTGATCGTTTACCACTCGCGAACCGGAGGCGCGCGGCAGATGGCGGAAGCGGCGGCCGAGGCCGGGCGTGAAGAGGCAGATGTTGTTCTGAAATTCGCGGATCAGGCGGGACCTGAGGATTTGCTAGCCGCGGATGGCTATATCTTCTGCGCGCCCGAGAATCTGGCGGCGATTTCGGGTCTGATGAAGGAGTTTTTCGACCATTCGTATTATCCTGTCTTGGGTAAGCTCGAAGGTCGACCTTATGCGCAAATGGTCTGTGCTGGGTCCGACGGCGAAAATGCCGCGCGCCAAACCGCACGGATCGCGACCGGCTGGCGGTTGAAAGAGGTTCAGCCACCTTTGATCCTTTGCACATATGCACAAACGCCCGAAGCTATTTTGGCCGAAAAGACCATCCCTGAAGAACAGCTTGAGAAATGCCGCGAGATCGGGGCCGCGATGGCGGCGGGCTTGGCCCTTGGGGTGTTCTGAACTTCAGTTCAGGTCAATCAACGTTGTGTCTTCGCTCCAGCCACCGACATTGTCTCGTGCCTGAATCCGGACCTGCGTGGTGCCTTCGGGTATCGCCACACCGCTCAGCGAGCGGGTGAACGGCTGCTCATCCACATGCGGATGATGCAGGACACGCATCCCTAGTTCATTTCCATTCATGTCCAGCACACGCCAGCCATCGGCGTAGTCATCCCATCCGGTATCGGGATGACGGATCGTCACGTCGAAGCGCCATGTATCGCCGCTGCGGGTGGCCGCGACTTTTTCGATCGTTGGGGGGTCGGCAAAGGCAGGGCTGGCCAGGAAGGCGCTGAGAATCACATATCGCATGGCGCGAATGTACGGGTTATCGCGGCGCATCGGGATCACGTCTCTGTGTAAGGGGACTGGGATATCAGGATTGTGCGGGACTGCGAAGCAAACTCGCGTCGATACAAAACACCGAACGTGATTATGGTGCTCAGCATCAAAGCGATTGGCCCGAGGAACCATGCCAGTGAGGCCAGCGCAAAATAGGTGGCGCGCAGGCCACGGTTAAAGCTGCGGGCGGCTGTGACGCAAATTTCGGCCGATTGGGCGGCGCGTGGGTACGCTTGCGGGTCTTCGGGATCGTTCGGGACCGAGGCCATCAACACGGCGCAATACCCAAAAAGACGATGCGCCCAGACATATTTCAGGAACGCGTTGGCCAGCAGAAGTACGACAACAAGTATCTTGATCTCCCAAACCAAAGCGGGCGCGCTGCCTATCGCGAGGTCACTGGCCACCCCGGCAAGTCTTTCGGTATTGCCCAGCAGGGCCAGCCCGCCGCCGATGGCAATCATAGTAGTGGATGCAAAAAACGTGCTGCCTTGACGCATGGCGGCTACAACCTGTGCATCAAACATGCGCGGCTGGCGCGTTACCATCTCGCGCATCCAGTCGCGGCGGTAATTGTCCATCATTTGCGAGACAGATCGCCTCTGTGGCGACGGATGTTCGATCTTCCACCCGATCCACAGCCATGCGCCCAGCAGCAAGCCGAGGGCGGCGTAATCCAAAGGGGCAAACAAAGCGGCACGTTCGATCCAGGTCATAAGCGTGACACTAAAACTGAACGGAAGAACTTGCCAGATCATCAAATTGGTAATATTATTTTACCAAATTGGAGGATCAGCGATGGAAATGCCCCAGCCAAATCCCGATGTTCTTGCCCGCAAGCAAGTCGTTCTGGCGCGCTTGTTGCAGGTTTTGCCCGAAGATGCTGTGATTCACGATCCGGCTGAGACGAGGGCTTATGAATGTGACGCACTGACCGCCTATCGCTGTCCACCGATGCTGGCTGTTCTTCCGTCATCGACGCAGGACGTGTCCGAAGTCCTGCGAATCTGCCATGAAGAAGGGGT
This sequence comes from Ruegeria sp. HKCCA5929, assembly GCF_013034525.1. Classification (NCBI taxonomy): domain Bacteria; kingdom Pseudomonadati; phylum Pseudomonadota; class Alphaproteobacteria; order Rhodobacterales; family Roseobacteraceae; genus Ruegeria; species Ruegeria sp. HKCCA5929. The sequence goes on along the minus strand of NZ_WQGE01000009.1, from coordinate 123,278 downwards.
TCCTGTAGTGCCACGTGGTTCCGGCACGTCGCTGGCGGGTGGGGCCTTGCCGACGGCTGATTGTGTCATTCTGGGTGTCGCGCGAATGAATGATGTTCTGGAAACCGACTATGACAACCGGTTCATCCGCGTTCAGACCGGTCGTACCAATCTGAGCGTGACCGGTGCGGTCGAGGAAGAGGATTTCTTTTATGCGCCCGATCCGTCATCGCAATTGGCCTGTGCCATTGCGGGCAATATCGCGATGAATTCGGGTGGCGCGCATTGCCTTAAATACGGTGTGACCACGAATAACCTGCTGGGCGTGACCATGGTGATGATGGACGGCAGTGTCGTGGAAATCGGCGGCGGGCATCTGGATGCCTCTGGCCTGGACCTGCTGGGTGTTATTTGTGGCTCAGAGGGGCAGCTGGGTGTCGTGACCGAGGCCACGCTGCGCATTCTGCGTAAACCCGAAGGGGCGCGGCCGGTTCTGATGGGGTTTGATGACAATGAGGTCGCGGGTCAATGTGTCTCTGACATTATCAAATCGGGCATTTTGCCGGTGGCGATTGAATTCATGGACACGCTTTGTATCAGAGCCTGTGAAAATTTTGCTCATGCAGGGTATCCCGATTGCACCGCCTTGCTGATTGTCGAGGTCGAGGGCTCGGAGGCCGAGATCGACTATCAGTTGGCGAAGATCATAGAGATCGCCAAGCGCCACAATCCCGTTGAACTGCGTGAAAGCCAGTCAGCAGAGGAAAGCGCGAAGATTTGGCTGGGTCGCAAATCGGCTTTTGGCGCGATGGGTCAAATGAACGATTACATGTGTCTGGACGGCACCATCCCGGTATCCTCCTTGCCCGAGGTTCTGCGCCGGATCGGAGAGTTGAGCGAGGAATACGGCCTGCCCGTGGGCAATGTCTTCCACGCGGGTGACGGCAATATGCACCCCTTGATCCTGTTTGACGCCAACAAACCGGGCGATCTGGAGAAATGCGAAGCGTTTGGGGCAGATATCCTGAAGCTGTGTGTCGATGTAGGCGGATGCCTGACCGGAGAACATGGTGTCGGCATCGAAAAGCGGGATTTGATGGCGCATCAGTATGCGCCAGCTGATCTTGAGGCGCAGATGGCGATTAAAGATGTGTTCGATCCGCAGTGGTTGTTGAATCCCGCGAAGGTGTTCCCCTTGGACGCATCCGAGGCGCGACGCTTTGCGGCGGAATAGGGGCTCTGCCCCAATCGCGCAGGCGCGATTTCCCCGGAGTATTTATGAAAAGATGAAGCACATGAGACCTGAGACGGAAGACGAGTTGGCGGACCTGGTGGCCGGGTTGATCGGGCCGGTTCGGATAGCTGGGGGCGGTACACGCGGTGTGACCGGGCCGGGCCTTGAATTGAACGTTTCCGGGCTGAGCGGAATCACCCTTTATGAACCCGGTGCCCTTACACTTGTGGCCAAGGCAGGTACGCCGTTGGCCGAGATTGAGACCGCGCTGGACGCAGAAGGGCAACAACTGGCGTTTGAGCCGATGGACCATCGGGGATTGCTTGCAACTTCGGGCGAACCGACCATCGGTGGTGTTGTGGCGGCAAACGTATCTGGGCCGAGGCGGATACAGGCCGGGGCGTGTCGGGATTTTCTGTTGGGCGTTCGCTTTGTCGATGGGCGCGGTCATGTGGTCAAGAATGGCGGACGGGTGATGAAGAACGTTACCGGTTATGATCTGGTCAAGTTGATGGCCGGGTCATGGGGCACCTTGGGTGTGTTGACCGAGGTTTCGCTGAAAGTGCTGCCCAAGCCAGAGGCCGTTGCGACGCTTGTTTGGGAGGACTGCGGATGGGTCGAGACGTCCAAACTGTTTTGTGACGCGTTGGGATCGCCATACGAAGTCAACGGTGCGGCTCGGTTGCCCGAGGGCGGCGGCAAGCCGTCCCGGACGGTGCTGCGGATTGAGGGCTTTGACCAATCGGTCGAGTATCGCATTGCCAAGTTGCAGGAGTTTTTTGCGGAAATGAAGCCGGATCAGGTTGTCACTGTTGCGGCCGAAAACACCGCTATTTGGCGCGAAGTGCGTGATATCGAGCCCTTCGCCGACAAACCGGGCAATGTCTGGAAAACCTCGGTCAAACCGACTGACATGATCCGTGTGGTCGGTGACGCCAACCCGAACAGGGTTGTGGATTGGGGAGGGGGTCTGATCTGGACATTGGCACCGGAAGGCACTGATCTGCGATCTGAACTGAGTGATGTTGAGGGACATTCGACCTTGGTGCGCGCGGCCCCTGAAGACATGCAAAATCTGGGGCGGTTTCAGCCGGAAAATGCTGCTGTTTCGGCTCTAACACAAGGGATACGGGCAAGATTTGACCCGCGATCTGTGTTCAATCCGGGGCTCATGGGGTAGGGCGATGCAGACAACGTTTACGGAAAAACAGCTGGAAGATCCGGCGATCCAGCGCTCGAATGAGATTCTGCGCAGCTGTGTGCATTGTGGGTTTTGCACTGCGACCTGTCCCACCTATCAGGTGTTGGGGGATGAATTGGACAGCCCGCGCGGCCGTATTTACCTGATCAAGGACATGTTGGAAAACGAACGTGTCCCGGATGAAAAGACGGTCAAGCATATTGATCGCTGCCTGTCCTGTCTGGCCTGCATGACAACCTGTCCATCAGGTGTGCACTACATGCACCTGGTCGATCATGCGCGCGAATACATCGAGGCGAATTACAAACGTCCTTTAACGGATCGTATCCTGCGTTCGGTTCTGGCCCAAATCCTACCTTATCCGATGCGATTCCGTTGGGCCTTGATCGGAGCAAAGTTGGGCCGCCCGTTTCGGTTTCTGATGCCCGATGCCCGGTTGCGGGCCATGCTGGATATGGCCCCAAAGCACATCCCGCCGGTCAGTCGCAACGACGACCCACAAAGTTTTGCGCCCAAAGGAGACCGGAGAAAGCGCGTCGCGCTGATGACCGGCTGCGCGCAAAAGGCTCTAAATACCGACATTAACGATGCTACGATCCGGTTGCTGACGCGTTTGGGGTGCGAGGTTGTGGTGGCCGAAGGCGCCGGATGTTGCGGAGCCCTGACACACCATATGGGCAAAAGTCGTGAAAGCCACGCGGCTGCCGCAGCCAATATCATGGCCTGGACGCGCGAAATGGACGGTGACGGCCTAGACGCCATCGTTATCAACACGTCTGGCTGTGGAACAACGGTTAAAGACTATGGGCACATGTTCCGCAATGACCCTTTGGCCAAGGATGCGGCGCGTGTCGCGGGTATTGCCATGGATATCAGTGAGTTGGTCATGCAGCTGGACCTTCCTGAAGGGCGTGACCAAGACCTTACGGTTGCTTATCACGCAGCCTGTTCATTGCAGCACGGGCAAAAGATCAAGACCTATCCCAAGGATTTGCTGAAACGGGCCGGATTCAAAGTTGTTGAGCCTGCCGACAGCCATTTGTGCTGCGGTAGCGCTGGCACGTACAATCTGATGCAGCCCGAGATTTCGGGCCAGTTGAAACAGCGCAAGGTCAAAACGCTGGAAGCAAAAAAGCCGGACCTGATCGCCGCCGGAAACATCGGATGCATGATGCAGATCGGGTCGGGGACGCAATTGCCAGTCGTTCACACCGTCGAATTGCTGGATTGGGCGACTGGTGGCCCAAAGCCAAGATCCTTGCAACAGCAACGAGACCCAGTGCCGATCCTGAAGTAAAGCACATGATGCCGACCCGCATCAGTTGACCTGGATTTTCTGGCGGTTCCTGATTGCCCTATTTTCGCCCAACGCGACCCGTAGGACAAATAGGTAGAATGAGTCCCGGAGAACCGCGTGCGCAACTGGATCAAGGCGATTGTTTTCTGTGTCATGCCGATTGCGGCCACAGCGCAGGATACCGGGCTGGAAAGCCTGGACACCTCGGATTCCGGGCGAGAATGGATGGCCGTGGGACGGTTGGATATTGCCGGCAGAGGGTTTTGCACCGGAACGCTGGTGTCGCCAACCTTGGTGCTGACCGCAGCGCATTGCCTGTTTGACAAGGTTTCTGGGCAACGTATCAACCCTTCGGACATTGAGTTTCTGGCCGGTTGGCGTTTGGGGCGCGCTTTGGCCTATCGGACGGCGCGGCAAGCCGTGATCCATCCGGACTATCAATATGGTGCGGACTCGACGACCGACCGGGTGAGCGCAGATGTGGCCTTGATCGAACTGTGGCAACCAATCCGAAACACTGCCGTCATTCCATTTGAATCGGGGGATCAGCCGCGCCGTGGCGCAGAAGTTGGTGTGGTGTCTTATGCGCATGACCGGTCCGAGGCCCCTTCGCTGCAACAGGTCTGCTCGGTCATGAACCGGCAGCAGGGTGTCATGGTCATGTCTTGCGACGTCGATTTTGGCTCGTCCGGCGCACCGGTCTTTTCCTTTGCGGGCGGGCGTCCCCAGATCGTGTCGGTTGTTGCGGCCAAGGCCAGTTTGGACGGCCAGAACGTGGCAATTGGCACTGCTGTTGAACACTCGCTGCAATTGCTGCGCAATGAGTTGTCTGCCGGGCGTGGATTTGGGCTTTCAACGCCGGGATCCGGGTCGGGCAAGAATATCGGTGCAAGGTTTATTCGGCCATGATCAGAGTTTTACTGAGCCTCATTTTAGGTTTGTGCATTTTGGCAACCACGTCCCACGCGCAAGCGAACAAGCGCAAGTTGACGGACCGGGACGACCTTTACGGCTGGGAGGCGATAGGCCGATTGGACATAGGGGACGAGTCATTTTGTACGGGTACGCTGATCGCGCAGGACATGGTTCTGACAGCAGCGCATTGCGCAGTGGACGGGCGCACGGGAAAGGCATTTGCCCCAGAAGACATCACGTTTCGCGCAGGTCTCAGCAACGGCAACGCCCTGGCCGAGAGCCGGATCACGCAGGTCGCTATTCATCCCAGCTATGGCTCTAAACCACCGCTTTCCCATGATAGCGTTCGGATTGACGTCGCACTGTTGCGCCTCGATAAGCCCATCCCCTACTCTGTCGCAGATCCCTTTGCACTGTACAGCGGGCGTGTTCTGAGAAATGAGGTCAGCATTGCCTCTTATGGCCGCGGACGGTCTGAGGCGATTACACGGGAACGTTCGTGCCGTATCATTGATCGTCAGCAGGGTCTGATCCTGTTTGATTGTGACATCACCTTCGGCTCGTCCGGGTCCGCTATTTTGGCAAAGAACGGCTCGCGTTGGCAAATTCTGTCCGTTGTTTCGGCGGTTGGGACAAACGGCAACCGGAAAGTTGGATTTGGCATGGAACTTGACGGGATCGTCTCTGAGCTTAAGGCGATCATGCGGCGCGATGCGCCGCAGCCAAAAGCGTCGATCCGCCGGTTGCAGGTGGGGTCCGGTAAGTCCGGGTCTGGTGCGAAATTCATCAGCTCTGGCGGGGGTTGAACTCGGTCAAATCGCTACCCATGTGAAGTGTATCGGATCGCCACAACGGGGTCCGGTATCAATCACTGCCCGTCCAGTTGGAGGGCACAAATCGTAATTCGCTCGAGGATGAGGATACGACACATGCGTACATTTGACTTTGCACCGCTGCACCGCGCCACCATTGGCTTTGATCAGATCGCCGATATGATGGATCGCGTTCTGACCAATGATGTGGCTCAGCCCAGCTACCCCCCCTACAACATCGAAAAAACCGATGCCGACACCTACAGGATTTCCGTCGCCGTCGCCGGTTTTTCCGAAGCAGACCTGTCTGTTGAAGTGAAAGAAAACTCGCTGGTCGTGGCTGGCAAGAAAGCCGCCGAGGACAAAGACCGCAGCTATCTGCACCGTGGCATCGCCACCCGCGCGTTCGAGCGTCGTTTTGCACTGGCCGACCACGTCCGCGTCACGGGCGCCAGCCACGAAAACGGCATGCTGAACATCGACCTGAAGCGCGAAGTGCCCGAGGCGCTGAAACCGCGCCGGATCGAGATCTCATCGGCCAAGGCCATTGAAAAAGACGTCGTTGACGCCAAGGCCGTCAACTAACACGCCTGAAAAGCTTTGCGGCAGTCGCCTCCTCCCAGGCAGTCGCAACACACGCCCCGCGTTCCTCCAGACGCGGGGCGATGTATTTGATAGATGTATCTGAATCAGCCAAACCGGATTTCAAAACAAAACCGGCACCCACATTGATGTGAGCACCTTTCCATTGGCGCGGTTTTACTATCGAAGCGCCCCTGTGCCTGATCAGGTTGAAGTTCTTCGCCTGCGGTTGGCCACTAACCCAAGTCCAAGCAGGCCCGCTCCCAGCATCAGGATCGATGGTGGAATGGGAACTGCGGCAACCTGCATCCCGTCAATTGAGAAGCCGTCATTCAAAAAAGCATTGGCCCCACCTTGCGTGGAATAGTTGGCAAGGGAGATAGATGCAGAGTTGGTCGGCCCTCCGAAATCAATTGTAACCAATTTGATGTTGCCATCTGCCAATTTGCCACCGGTGCGGAGTTCAAAATCGCTTCCACCTGCCGATATACGCAAAAAACCACCCGCATCGCTGGCATCGGTCAGCGCAAAAGCCAGTTTGTCGAACGCTTTTCCGCCAGCGAGTGCCACGTCCCATTGGATGCCTGAAGTATCATTGCTGTCCAGGAACCAAGATCCCCCGCTAGGTGACAGGTTTTGGCGTCCAAAAACACTTCCTGAGCGCAAGGCAAGCTGGGTACCTGTGTTGCCGGACAGCCCGGACACTGTACCGCCTGAACCTGTACCGCCAAGAGTTGAGAACGTTCCCACAGTGGTCGAGAACCCGTTGGCAACTTCTCCTTGACCAAGAGCTGCGCCCAATGACTCAAAGTCTTCTGACACGCCGTGGCCGGAACCGAAAATCGTATTGTAGGATGTCGGAACGTAGTCGATCACGTTTATCGACACTGCATGCGCACTAACGGCAAAAAGTGAAGAGAAGCTTGCAGCTAAAATTAGACAAGACAATTTCATAACGTAACACCCCACAACCCTTGGATAATCATAGCTCAAAAGCCTGAAAACACGAAGCATTCCTTAATAAACTTAGAGCTTCTTTTCGCATTGAACAGTATATCTCAACAAAATAGGCATGTTAGTCGAATTATTGAATGTGAGTAAGTCCTCTTTTGGCGCAACAATTCAAAGAGGTATGGCCCTGCGCAAGCATTGCACAGGGCCAGAGTGGCATTGAACAGAGAATCAATTCCCAGCCGTCACTGACCCGATCGACCAGAACATCGTCTCGCCTGACGCATCGTCGACACCATCATTGTCGGTCATCACAAACGCCTCGCCCGAAGGTAGAATGGCCAGACCTTCGATCTTGTCCAGAACGTATCCGCCGGTTGAGGTCAGGTCGGGCAGCAGGTCGCGGACCTCTTGCTTGCTGACCACTGGCAATGCGCCACCCAGCGGGGCCGGGGTCATTTCGGACAGCGGGATGCGGTAGATCTTTTTGGTTACGGCGCGGTGGTCGTGCTGGTTGTCGCGCTCGATGACATAGACATGATCACCAAAGGCCACGATTTCCGACAGGCCGACCCAACCTTTTTCGGGGTCCGTCTTGGGGTAATGCACGGCACCCCACTCCTTGGTCTCAAGGTTGTAGGCCACCAGTTTCACGTGGTTCTCAGGGTCGTCTTTCCATTCGCGCTGTACAGCCATCCACAGGGTATCGCCTACCTTGGTGATGCCCTCAAAACCAAAGCGTTTTTCAACGGCCATCAGTTCCGGCGGTAGTCCGATCTCGCCCTTGCGGTCCTTGATCAGACCGTCAGCCGAGACGTGATAGATCGCGTGCGGGATGACGCGGTCGGTGCGACCTTCGGAGGCGACGTAAAAGCCACCCTTGCCGTCCAGCGTGATGCCCTCCAGATCCAGCTTCTGCGCCGGATTACCGTCCTGACGGTGAATGCGGATCACGTCCACGATCCGTGCCGGGCTCTGGCTGGGGTCGATCTTGAAGATCGACGGCTGGAAGCCATAAAAGCTGTCATTGACCGCATAGATCATGCCGTCTTCATCCGCGACCAGACCGGAGAGAGCTCCCCATCCAATAAGCTCATCCGCACCAGCGGAGGTCAGGTGCGGATAGTTGGCCGGGGCGTCCTGATACTCAAAGATCGAAACATGCGCGCGCGGGCCGCCATCTTCGATCAGGTCTTTCTCGTTGGCCGAGATCAGAAGGTTGCGTTCGGGAATCGCCACATAACCTTCCGGGCCAACGCCGGAAGGCAGCAGCTGTTTCAGCACCGGGTTGGCCGGATCGGTGGCGTCATAGACACCCACGACCGAGGCGCGCTCGGCCCCGACGAAGATCATCGGTGTGCCCCCGAATGTGGCTGCGGTCACGCTTTCCGGCTCAACGCCTTTGCTGTCTGAACGCTTGTCGGGGTAGTGGCCGATCTGGATGATGGCCTTCTCGAAATCGGTGCCGTTTTCATAAACAACGGTCCCGTCTTTGTGGAAGATCGTCCAACCGCGCGACCCGCCTTCATAGTCACCTTCGTTGGCGGTCGCGAAGTGATTGTCGTCGATCCATTTCACCGCGTCCGGTTCACGCAAACGGCCCTGCTGGCTTTCGGTGAAGATCAGCGCGCCGCGCTCATCAGTGGCGTCGATGCCTTCGAGATCAACCGCGCCTGCAGAGAAATGGCTGACCACGTTGCCGTCCCTGTCGACCACTGCGATGTGGTTGTTTTCCTGCAAAGTGACGACGGTTTCGCCGAGGGCGTTGATGTCGACAAACTCCGGCTCAGGGTCAGTCGGCGCGACCTCTGCCAAACCGGTCAGAGCGGCCATCTTCATGCCAGCGCAATCCAGCGCGCCGTCTTTCAGCGGCACGAGTGCAAGCGATCCGGCAGGCAGCTGCGGGATGATGCCGTCATTCAGGTCTTCGTCGCGTTCGTTTTCAATGGCGACGGCGACAAAGCTGCCATCGGAGGCGATGGCGACGCTGTCGGGCTGACCGCCCAGATCACAGGTGCCGGTTTCGGCCTTACCCGCGATATCAACCGAAATCAGCTTGCCGGACGGGGCGGTATAGCTTTCTGACGTGTTCACGCCCACAAAAGCCGTCGCGCCAACGATACCCACGGATGTCGGCTCGCCGCCCACCTCCATCGCACCCAACGGGGCCGGGTTTGCAGGCTTGGTTATATCGATCATGCCGATCACGCCCAGCGGGCTGTCGGTGTAGACCAACGTCATGCCGTCAGCGGTGGCCGCGATGATCTCGGGCGAGGTCTCACGGGTTGTATCCGCTCCCTCGGCCATGTTCTTGACGACCGGGAAGGACGCAATTCGGTTGAAGTTCATCTCTGCCACGGCCTGACCAGCGGTCAGGGCAAGGGCAGAGGTCAGGCAGGCAAAACGCAAAGGCATCGTTGAGTATCCCCTCTCAGTTGGATGAGAGGGGGATGAACGCAGGTCATTGCAGGGATGTGACGGTTTATTTGCAGTTTTATGACAAACCGAAAGGCCCCAACGCGATGCACCGGGGCTTTGTCAGATTAAACAGACAGGCAGACGTATTTCATTTCCAGATAGTCTTCCATGCCGTGATGGCTGCCTTCGCGGCCCAGACCGGATTGCTTGACGCCACCAAACGGGCCCAGCTCGGTTGAGATGATACCGGTGTTCACACCGACGATGCCATATTCCAGCGCCTCGGCCACTTTGTAGACGCGGCTCAGGTCCTTGGCATAGAAATACGAGGCCAGACCAAAGATCGTATCATTCGCCATGGCGATGACATCGTCTTCATCGTCGAACTTGAACAACGGGGCCAGCGGACCAAAGGTTTCGTCCTGAGCCACCATCATGTCCTGGGTCACGCCCGTCACGATGGTCGGCTGGAAGAAGGTACCGCCCAGATCGTGGGGCAAGCCGCCGGTCAGAACAGCACCGCCCTTGTCGGTTACGTCCTTGATATGCTCTTCAACCTTGGCAACGGCTTCAGCGTTGATCAGCGGGCCGGTTGTGGTTCCGTCTGTCAGACCGTCACCAACTTTCAGCGCCTCAACAGCGGCTTTCAGCTTGGCGGCAAAGGCATCGTAGACACCGGCCTGCACGTAGATACGGTTTGCGCAGACGCAGGTTTGACCGTTGTTGCGAAACTTGCACATCATCGCGCCTTCGACCGCTGCATCCAGATCGGCGTCGTCAAACACGATGAACGGCGCGTTGCCGCCCAGTTCCATCGAGCATTTCATCACCTGATCGGCGGCCTGTTTCAGCAGGATGCGCCCAACCTCGGTCGAACCGGTAAAGGTCAGCTTGCGCACACCGGGGTTCTCGCAGAATTCCTTGCCGATTTCGCTGGCGCGTGACGAGGGTACGACGTTGAACACACCAGCCGGAATGCCGGCCTTTTCCGCCAATACGGCCAGAACCAGCGCAGACAGGGGTGTTTCCTTCGCTGGACGTGCCACAAAGGCGCAACCCGCAGCAAGGGCGGGCCCGGCCTTGCGGGTGATCATCGCGTTGGGAAAGTTCCATGGTGTGATCGACGCAGCAACACCGATGGGCTGTTTCAAAACCATGATCCGCTTGTCACGCTGGTGACCCGGGATCATCTCGCCATAGACACGTTTGGCTTCTTCACCAAAGAACTCGATGAAGGAGGCGCCGTATCCGATTTCACCAATCGCCTCGGCAAGGGGTTTGCCTTGCTCGGCCGTCAGAATCTTGCCCAGATCCTCAGCGTTTTCCATCATCAGATCGAACCAGCGGCGCAGGATCACTGCGCGTTCCTTGCCGGTCAGCTTGGCCCACTCTTTTTGTGCGGCCTCAGCCTGTGCAATCGCGCCTGCCACCTGAGCACGGCTGACATCGGTCACCTCGGCCACCACGTCGCCGCGGGCGGGGTTGGTCACTTCAAAAGTACCATTGTCCCCATCCACCCACTGGCCGCCGATATAGGCCCTGGTCGCCAAAAGGTCGGGGTTTTTCAAAAGAGATTTCAGATCGGTTGTCGCGTCCAGCATGGGTCAGCCTCCGGCAGGAATTTTGTTCAACGCACCCAATCAGGTGGGGTCTTGATTGTCTATGTCCACAATGGTGGTCGGATCAATCCAGATTTGACCCATTGCCACCGAAGCAGCTCGGCAATTCGCGCCTATCTTTTTCAGGCTGAGTTTGCCAAGGTTCAGGGGATTTTTGACTCGCAGGGGATGTAAATAGCCGTAACATTCCCTATCTTATTGGGTAATAGAATAAAAAAGGGATAGAACCGATGTCGAACCAGCAATTTGAGGCGCTGATTAAAGAAACGCAAACCAAGGTGCGCGAAAGTCAGTCGCAGATCGAAGGGCTGACATCGCGCATCGAAGCAGCGCGGGCCAAGATCGGTACCGCCGAGGCCGATATCGACATCGAAAACGCCACGCTTGAGGATGTGCACGCTCATACCGAGGTGATGAACGCCAATATCGCCGAGTTGATCATGGGTCTGGACGACGTCACCAACGCGTTTTCCAAGGATTTCGACGAAATGCGCTCGAAAACCGGGTGGGAGTCGTTTGTCGGCATCTTCTCGAAAGGCAAATCCGAGTCGATGCGGCAGGAACGGATGCGCACTGCCAATATCGACGACAAGCTGCAGGACCTGATCGCCAAATCCGACGTGATCGTGAAATTGCTGCAAGGGCAATTGTCGGTGCTGGAAGAACAGCGTGTGAAGGTTGAGGACAACCTGACCGTGACATTGGACGATCGCGAGGCAACGGTGGCCGAGCTTGAAGCTTTGCGTACTGAAATTCAAGGAATGGATCCGACGATCATCACGCTGGAGAACAAGATCAGCGTCGAACAGGATGCCGCCGCGCGGACCCAGTTAGAGACTGAATTGGCCGAGCTGAACAAGCAATACAACGCCAAGGTTCAGGAAGAGCAGGTCAAGCTGGCCAAGTCGCAGACGCTGGAACGCTATATCGAAAAAGGCAAGACCTGGGTCGATTCGTTGCAGAACCAGGCGGCGACACAGATGGTGCTGATCAACAAGCTGCAGACAGACACGCAGCAGCGCGTGGTGCTGTATGACGCCCTGACCAAATCGCTGAAAACCGCACAGCAGCAGGACGTGGCCCACCGCATCAACGAGATCGGCGTGCAGACCGACCAAGAGGCGCAAACCGCCATGGCCGCCATCGGCACCGCGACCAACCAGAAAATGGCCGACATGCTTGAAGCGCATGAGGACCACATGGTTTTTGCCCGCGACGTGCTGGAGAAAAAGGCCAAGGCGGACGAACGCTTTGCCCGCCGGTTTGCGTCTATTGTCGAGAAGCATGATAAGAATTTGTATGGCGGATGAAGTGGTTTAGCCGAAAAGACGTACGGCTTCTCAGGATTGGCCTCTTTCTCGTAGTTTGGCCGATCCCGATTTATGGCCTTACAGCTCTTTTGCATAAATTGGGTGCTGAAGGCGGAACTTATAAGCTGCTCGGTTTTCTCACTCTATATGGCGGGCCGGTTAGCATAATCTTCGGGCTTATCATCTTCGCGTTGTACCTGATCTCAGACGTTTTTCTCCTGCCATGGCGGCTCAATCAATGCCGTGGAACTGGTTGTAGTGAATCCAAAAATGACTAACCCCACCCAAGACCATGTTGGCCTGACCGACACCTTCGCCTCGCGCCGCTATTTCCGCAAATTCGAGGTGATCACCGTCCACCTTCTGCGCGTGGCCGCGACGATGGAGGCCGAGGGCGCGATCAGCAAGCAAGAGGTGCGGATCATCTCGCGTTATCTCTCGGGACTGCTCTACACGTTCCGGGCGCTCAGCATGAAATACCTGCTGGTCGGGCGCGATACGGGGCGGTTCTTTGGCAGTCTCGCCATGGACAAGCGCGACAGTGGGTTTCCGGTGGCGGCCGAATTGCTGACCATGGCCAATGACGCGCAGCAGGCGCAGGTGCATCTGGCGAATATGCCCTCGGAAGACGACCTGAAAACCGACATGGTGCGGACGATTATTGGCGACCGAGAGATCCCCACCAAGCTGCAATTCGCGCTGTCGCAAAGGCTCTATTATGAAGAATTACTGAAAGGTCAGCTGTTCTGGGCCCGCAACGATCCCGAATGCCATTGGATCGGGAATGAGGGGGATCGGCGCAAGTTCATGATCCATTGGGCAGTCTATGACAGCCAGATCAACCTGCCGGTCATCTACCTGATGCAGTTGGAAGACAGCGGCAAGACGGCCCTGCCCAAAGACCAGCGCCGCTGGCCCGAGGTGCAGGCCCATCTGATGGCGCAGTCTTTGGGCGGGTTGAAACTGGTGACCATCGCCAAAGGCTTTGATCAGGATTTTGACGACCTGCACCCCAAACACCTGCGCCGCATTCATGTGGGGCCAATGTATTCCTCGGCCTATACCGAGCAATCCGGGCCTTTGCGGCAGGTGTTGGAGGACGCACAGGCCCCCGAAGGTCAAGATTGGGCGTTGGCCTGGACCACCGAGGAACTGGAAAGCGAACAGGTGATCGAGGAACGCGCCGGGTGGTTTTCCACCGTTGAACGCGAGATCTTCGCGCTGGACCCCTTTGGCGGTCAGGGGGCCGAGACCGGGGCGACGCGCACCCAGCGGTCGATCATCCTGCCCCAACGCCCGTTTCAGGTTCTGGCCGAGCGCAACCCACCGGGGTTTGCCGATGTGAACAAGTTTGTCGTCAGCAAAGCGGGGCAGGTTTTGCGCTATTAGTTTCGCCTTCGGCGAGAGTATTTTTGAAAAGATGAAGCAAGAGCGGTTCAAGAGATGAGTTTGATGTCAGATCAGATGGAATTACGTGAGGACGACGTTCGCAAGCACTATCAAGCAGCGACCGCTTTGCTGAATGGGTTTGAACACGCGCCGAGGATTGGCAAGGCGTTGGAAGCGGTTGTTGAGCGGTCTCCGGGGGTTTCTACGGGGCGGCGGTTTCGATCCACGACACCGGGTCTGGTCACGCGGCGAACCGTGCGTTCGGACGGAGTGCATCTGGTTGAACGGATCGAGGCGTCGGACGATGGAGATACGCTGGTGTCTCCGCCTCAGGCTACGACACAGCAAGCCATTCGCCGCGCCATTGCCATCGCTTTGGCTGTGGCCGAGGCTTATGCGGACCAGACGCCATTGGCCGATCTGAAACGGGCCAATCTGGCCGGGGATTTGCCAGCCGTGCGCAAGACTGAATTCTCGGAACTGCTGACGGCTGAAGCTCTGATCACCTTGCACACGTTCGGCAATGCGCTGGCTTACTTGATGTCCTCGCATATGGGCGAAACCACGGTTGATCTTGGCGAGATCGAGGAGGTTTTGACCGACAATGGCCAACTCGCCCTGCATGGTGCGTTGTGGGAGCTGGACCAGACGCTCGCCAAACACGCCCCTGATGACGCCCACTTGATCGCGGCAACCAGCGCCTATGCCGAACAACTGATGGAAAAAGTCGCTCTGCGCGCCCAGTCTGCTGGCCACTTGGGCCCGTTCCAGAACGCGGCCTGGCATATCGAGGCCGATGATCTGACGATTAGGGGTTTTGAGCCGGCCTCGAAGGCCAAATCCACCACCCTGACCATGACGTTCAAGAAACCGAACGAGGTGGTGGGCAACCATATCGCCAAGTATCAGGCGATGAAGCTGGCCAAGATGCTGATGGCCTATGACTTCGACCGCCGCCTGAACCCATTTGCGGAGCTTGGCGGGTTCATCTTTACCTTCATGGGCGACGGCAAACCGGGCACCGGCAAGACCACGCTGATCCAGATGATGGCCGGGCTGATCAATGACTATTGCCAGAACGCGGGCTATCCCTTCCGCTATCAGAACCTGAGCACTGACAATATCGACAGCTATCAGGGTAAGTCCGGCCAGAACGCCAAGGCGTTTATCAACACGATCATCGACCCGTCGGTCATCGGCTTTGGCACCATCGACGATATTGACCAGCTGGCGGGCAAACGCGGCGACCGGCAGTCCAGCGCGGGCCAACTGGAAATCACCGCTGTTCTGATGGAGAGCTTTGCGGGGGCCAACACCGTCGTGCGCGGCAATTGCACCTTTGGCATGTTCTCGAACTACCCCGAGAATGTGGACGACGCCCTGCGCCAGCGGGCGGGCGCGCGGTTCCTGGTGGACGGTCCGCAAACGCGCGAGGATTACATCGACATCCTGCACCTGCTGATGGGCCGCAACCACGACATCCCGCTGGGCGAGCACGACGCCTATGCCGCGCAGGAGATCAAAAAGGCGGTCGCCGCCAGTTTCGAAAGCCATTCCCGCCCGCATGAGGACGCTTTGTTACAGGTCTATGACCGGGTGTCCGGCGAGATCGGTCAGATGGACACGATTGCCAAGCTGGGCACCTACCTCAAGGCGATCCAAGCAGCGGATGAGCGTTTTACCGGCCGCGCGATCAAGAACATTACGGACGCGGTCAAGGTCCGCGCGATGGATTTCGAATTGCCCGACGAGTGGATGGAGAACCCCGACCTGTTCCTGTTCCGCGACTACGACAACAAGAAAGCGATGATCGAAGACCTGCGTCAGCCGATCACCGTTGAGATGGTGATCCAAGAGATCAACCGCTACGCCGACAGCGAGTTCCGCTATGCCGACAAGAGCGACGAGGTCGCCATCGAAAACGCCGTCCGCGAGATGGGCCGGATGGAAGAGGCCAAGCGGCGGTATTTGGAGGGGAAGGGGTGATGCTTGTCTTCGCGGTTTCCGGTTTAGCTCTTGTTTTGGGTTTGATCCTGCCTCTGCGTTGGGGCGTTTTCGGATTTCTAGGCGCCGTGCTTGTGCTGTTCCTGACCCAGTTCGGTGTGAACGCGGGCAGAGGGTTTGAGGGTACTTCTTGGGAAGAATCTCTCATACTGTTTGAGGGCAGTGTGGTGTCGTATATCGGGTTCAACTTGCAGATCACAGCGCGAGCGTTTGCATTGCCTTTGTTGGTGCTGGCCGTTCTAGTTGTTGGTCGCTTCAGCAAGGGAGTAAGCTGAGTTGAATTTATACTTTTATTGTCAGGCGGGAGAGCCTGAGTGCTAGATATCATCTTCCTGATAACTTGTTCTTTGCTCGCCTATGTAGGCATCAAGTTCGTCCTTTGGGTGATAAGGCGCAGCTTGCCTGTTCCATTGGGCGAATTCATGTGGTTACGTTTCTTTTTCTGGTGGACCGCCAGTACGGGTGCCGCTGTTGTGGTTTACTTCGGTGCGATCACAGTAATTGGCGTTCTTGTTTTGGAGATCTGGGGTTTGAGTCAGCGACTAGAGCCTTCCTTGCTGTTGATGGGTGGTCTTATTTTGTCGGCGCCTTATTGGGTTGGTTTGGTCAAAGGAATTGATCTTCAAGTTACGCACAGGTGGTCTGTATGATCCGCCTTATCGAAAAAGGCCTGATGTTCGGTAACCTCGTCCACATCTCCAGCCCGGCTCTGGTCGAGCGGTATAACCGCGCGCTGCAGCATCTGGCGGGCAAGACCACGGCGCTGACGGATTTCCATGTCGATATCTCGGGTTATTCGCCTGAGGTGGGGATTGAGCTGGACGATCCGCTCTACCTCAATCCCAACGGGGTCAACCGGCAGTTCATCCTGCTGACGACCGAGCAGAAACGCGCGCCTTTGCTGAACGTCAAATTCTCGACCTCGCGCGACATTCTGCGCGAGTTTATCGAGATGAACGAGGCGCAGCTGTTCGCCCTGTCCGCCACCGATGCGGTGGCGGGAGAGCTGGTGAACTCGGTCATCAAACTCAGCACCCCGCGCGATCTGCTGAACCTGCGTAAGATCGAGATTGAGGCTGACACCGCTGGCGGCACCCTGCGCAAGGCACAGCAACTGGCGGGTATGGTCGAACGGTTCAAGACCGAAGAGGATGCGTGGTTCGACGATGTGCTGATCGCCAAGATGATCGAAACGGCCAAGGAAACCGGTGACGTTACCCGCAACCCCGTGCGCTTGCGTCACACGGATTTTGAGCAGCGCAATTTCTGGACCGCGCATTTTGGCGGGCTGTATCTTTTTCCGGATGTGGATCACCCGGCGGCCGTCTGTATGGGCGAAAAGCCGGATGATCTGCCGATCAAGTACACCTTCGACCCGTCACAGCGGAACCAGATTGCCAAGTTTCTGGATTACAACGATCTGGTCGAACCGATTGTCAAAGCGAGCGGCGTGGATGCCGCCGCGATTCTGCAACAGAAGATGGATTTCCTGACCGTCGATGCGGCTGCGGATTCAGATGTCGACCTGACCGGTTTGGATCGCAGTGACATGCGTCGGCTGGCGCGTAATCACTCGGATCGATTGCCCGAGGCCTATCACGGGCTCGCTCAATTGCTGCGCTGGGCGAGCGATGGGGGGCCATGGCCGCGCATCACCTCGGACCATCCAGCCTATTTCTATACCTTGCGCGCGGCGGATACGCCGAACCGCGATCTGGTGAACATGCTGCTGTCCGAGCTGGCTCCGCTGGACCCGCGCCAGATGTTCATCTGCCATAAAGAGCTGTTCTACCGAACATATTCGGGCTGGCCCGAGCGCAAGAAAGCCTATGTTGCCGACTTCCTTGCGCGTGAGTATCAGGTGGACAAGCAAGGTGCTCGTGCTGCGTTGTTTGGGCATGAGCCGGATATGAGCGGCAATGACCGGGTCAGCGATGACATAATCGCCCGGGTCGGTCCCTGGGGTTCGGTGAGGAAAGGCTGATATGATCGGATTGTTGCGCCTGTTGCTGATCTTGCTGGTGATTCAGACGATTGCCTATGTTGCGCTGTCTTTCTATTCGCGCGGCATTCGGCGGCGTAAGCTGGAGGACTGGTGGGACGAAAAAGGCAAAACGGGCAACAAAGAAGCCTTTGTCGAACGCGGATTGCATGTGTATGACAATTCGTTCCGGCGTAAACTGATCCTGGGTGTCTATATTGTGCCGTGGGTGGCGATTAGCGCGCTGATCTACATCGTGAATTACATGTGAGGAATTAGGCATGGCCTATGTGAAATGGGCGTTCATTATCATCTTCTGGGGCACGATTGCGGCGGTCCTGCAGTACTCGTTGCCGCAGCATGACATTGTGCGCATCGTCAATACCTATGAAGAACGGCAGGATCTGAACGACTGGACCCGGATTTTCTGGTCCGAGCCGCAGGATCAATCCGCGAGCCTGGCCAATCGGGACGTGCAGTTCATTCAGGCTGTGCGCGACAGCGGTAAGCCCATAGTTTATCGAAACGAGGATACCGGCTGGGGCTGGCCCCCCTATTTCAAGTTCGACACAGCCAACCTGTATACCGAAGCCAATGATGCCAAATCGACCAAAGAGAACCCGAAATGGGTGGTTGTTACTCATTACGGCTGGCGCAACGAGTTTCTGTCGATCTTTCCAAACGCCATCTTCATCAACCATGTGGATGGACCGGATGCGCGGATTATCCCTTGGTTCAATATCATCTTCCTGACGATTTTTGCCGCCGTGGTCTGGGCGATATGGGTGCGCTGGCGCAGGTTCCGGCAAGCCCGGATCGACCCGATGATCGAAAATGTGGAAGACGGGCTTTATGCGGCGGGTGACGCTATTGAAGAACGGCGCACCAGGTTTCGGCGCTGGCTGGACAGCTGGAAGTCAAAATAGAGTGCAAGGGGCGTGCAATCAGCACGCCCTTATTGCGTGAACGGCCCGTCACCTGACGATGAACTCTGCGTGTAACGCGCCCGCTGCCTTTATGGTTTTCAAAATGTCGATCATGTCCTGAGGCGATACGCCTAGTGCATTCAAACCTGCAACCACTTCGGACAGGGTTGTGGCCTCGGGGATTTCGGCAAGACCGGTGCCTTCTTCCTCTTCGATGCCAGCGATGGTGCGGGGTACGACCACTGTTTCACCCCTGGCAAACGGGTTGGGCTGCACGGCAATTGGTGCCTCTTGCACAGTTAACGTCAGATTTCCCTGAGAGACAGCGACGCGCGAAATGCGGACCTCTTGCCCCATTACAATCGTGCCGGAACGCTGATCGACGACGACACGTGCCTTTGATTCTGGTTCAACCAGTATGTTTTCGATACGCCCGATGGCATGGGCAGTTGACACCGCCTGCGTTGCAGCGACGTTAAGCTCGACCGTGCCGGAATCCCGCATGATGGCCACGGCCCTGTTGAACTCGGTATTGATTGCGGATTCGATCCGCGCGGCAGTGGTGAAACCGGGTTCTCTCAGCGCAAGACGCATTTGGGTCAGGGTCGACAGGTCAAAGTCAATTTCACGCTCAACTCGTGCCCCAGAGGGTATGACACCTGACGTCGGCACCCCGCGCACCACCGAAGCGGCCTCACCTTCGGCAGAAACGCCGCCCGCCAGGATTGTGCCCTGGGCAACGGCATAGATTTGACCGTCGGCGGCATTAAGAGGGGTCATAATCAGCGTTCCGCCCAACAGGCTGCTGGAATCGCCAATGGCCGAAACCGTCACATCGATCTGACCACCCACCCTGGCAAATGGCGGGAGGCTGGCGGTTACTAGAACGGCTGCAACGTTTTTTGGCCGAAAATCTTCGCCGTTTACGTTGACGCCAAGTCGTTCCAGAATGTTGGACATGATTTCTTCGGTGAAAGGCGCATTACGCAAACCATCACCGGTTCCATTCAATCCCACGACAAGACCGTAGCCGACCAGATCGTTGCCGCGCACGCCGTCGAAATCGACAAGGTCTTTCAGGCGTATCGCTCCTGCCCATGCCAAGCTGGGAAGGAAGATCAGAATAAGTATCAGCGCCCTCATCTCAGAAAGTTCACCAGCGAAAGGTTCGCATTGCGAACGGTTACGGAATAGAGGCTTTCCAATTGGAACTGCACCGTTTGCAATTTGGCCGCTGTTTCATAAGGGTCGGCAGCAATCAGTTCGTTTCGGCTGAACTCAAGGCTGGTGCGGGCAGCAGAATTGCGTGTCGCGGCCTCTTCTATTCGAGCCTCTGCCGTGCCGACCTCGGCCCGAAGTTGCACAGTAGCGTCCTGCGCGTTGGCCAGATCAACACCCAACTGTGTAAACAATGTCGTGCGCTGATCAGGGGAAAGCGCCAAGGTGCTATCTGTAGCTAGCGCAGCCACTGCAACGTCCTGTAGTGCCGCCTTGAAAGCCGGGTCCGTTGCGGTGAACGGCAGCGTGACACTTTCGTTTTCCGAAATCTGCATCGGTGAAAGTGCACTGTTTGCCCCCTGATAAAATACGGCGTCAAACCCGGCCGGGTCATTGAACCAAGTGTCTGCCGCCAGCCGAATATCGGCCACGGTTACAAGCCCGGTCAGTTGCGGTCTAAGCGCCGCCAAAAGATCGTCTGAAGAGGGAAGAGGGGACACATCGGTGGCTGTACCGGAAAACAGGCTGCGCCCACCGACGCGCGTGTTCAACGCCGAGATCATCGTGTCCAGTTCATTTTTCGCCTGCACCGACGCTTGTTCGTGGTTCACGGGCTGATTTGCGGTTCCAAATGCCAGCAGGGACGCAGTCATGTCTCCAACGGAATCTCCGAAGGTTTGCAGGCTTAATTGCATGGCATCGGTGAACAGAGCGGCCTCAGACGTTGCTATGCCAAACGCGTCGAGGCGGGCAAGGCTACGATCCAGATCGAGAAGCTGCGAATAATCGCCCCCCAACCGGCCCGAGATATCTTGTACCTGTCCGGTGGACATCTCAAACGAAAACGTTTCGATCTGTGTTTTTATGTCCGTGGCACGCGTGCGCAGGGTCATGCCGCGCGCCAGATCGCCGATTGAAGTCAAAGTCATCATCACAACCTCAGCAGAGTTTCAAGCAGTTCATCCACGACCGAGATGACCCGGGCATTTGCTGCATATGTCTGTTCGACTTGCATCAGACGTTGCAGTTCCTGATCTGTATCCACGCCCTGTTCGGCCTCAATCTGGGCCATTTGCTGTTGCGCGGTGTTGGCGAAGGTCTGGCGTTGATCTGCAACATGGGCGTTTGTACCGGCTTTGGACAGCAGTGCTTCGGTCAGTTCGGCGGCCCGCATGTTTCCTGTGCCGAACAGCCCGCCAGCTACTGGGCGCGCGTCCTTCAGGATATTGCCGAAGGCACGCAGTTGTGCAGATTGTCCGGGATCACCTGCCGTGACGGCGCCCAAACCCGCGCGCAGCTTCCAGCTGTCACCGCCCATGTTGGGATCCACACTCGCGTTGACCGAAACCCGAGAGGCAAGCCCAACAAAAGCTGTGGGATCAAACCGGTTGCCATCGTCGGTGAACAGACCGGGATCAGTAGCCAGCGCCGTCGGATCCAGGCGGGGCGTCTCGAACCGTTCGATCAAGTCGCGGGCAACGGTGTCGAGCTGAAGTTGAGCCTCAACCGCAAGCTCGTCGCGGATGGTAAACTATCACGGCCGGGATTTGCGACACCAACCCGTCGCCAACGGTCAGAATCGCGTAAGTCTCGAAAGCGGACGCTACGGGCATGCCGTGTACGATCACGCCCATGATCAGACCCATCACAAGGTTCAGCAAGGTGATCAGAAGACCGGCAATGGCGTCGCCTTTGACGAATTTTGACGCCCCGTCGAGCGAGCCAAAAAACGTCGTTTCCTGTTGTTCGCGTTCGCGCCGCTCTTTGGCTTGCTGGTGGTCGATGGCTCCTGCGGACATATCACTGTCAATGGCAAGTTGCTTGCCCGGCATTCCGTCCAGTGCAAAACGTGCACCCACCTCAGCCATGCGGGCAGCACCTTTGGTGATGACCATGAAGTTCACGATCAGCAAGACGCCAAACACCACAAGTCCCAGAAATATACTGCCGCCCATGACGAAATTGGCAAACCCCTCGATGACATCGCCTGCTGCATTTGGACCTGTATGTCCTTGTCCGATGATCAATTTTGTCGAGGATACATTCAACGAAAGCCGCAGCATGAGCGAGGCCAGCAGGATCGTCGGGAAGGATGAGAAATCCAGCGGGCGTTCAATGAACAAGGTCAGAGTAAAAATCAGGATGGCCAAAGCAAATGAGGCGGCCAGCCCTACATCCAGCACCCAGGCAGGCATCGGCAGGATCATCATCACGATGACTGTCATCAAAGCCACTGCCAGAAGAACCGTGGGCGAAAAAAGGGACCGGGCGTCGATTTTGGGCACGCGGAACTCCTAGTTGAAGGCGATGAACGCGGTGGCGCTGCGCGCGGCAGGAACCAGGGACCCCAGCGCACCGGTTTCATGCGCAGTCTTTTGCGATGGGATTAATGGGATTCCAACTCTTGTGAACGGATCACTGGGTACGGCTGCAACCTGAGGCTGAGTTGTACCGTCGAGTCGGTGCAGCACGGTCTGAAAACGCTTCGTATAGGCTTTGGCCAGCGAGTCGGTTCGGGAATGATAGGCTCCGGCGGCGGCGGGCCACGAACCAAGCTCAGCGTACAGGTCTTTCAGAAAGCGGGCGGCGTATGTTGCGTTCTCAACAGGGTCGAACATCGCGTCGAGTGAGCGAAAACCCTTGCCATGCCAGCGGTAGTTAATCTGGAAACAGCCCACATCAAAGCTGCGCGCGCCTGCTTTGAAAATCTTGAACACATAGGTTTTGGCCTCGCTTTCAGAGGGGAACCAATACCCTTTACCTTCAACGTTGATGGTCCACGGCCAGGGCAGAAACTGCCCGTCCAATGTACGACCCGTTTCAACACGTGAGATCGCGCGCAGAACGTCCAGCGGTACCCCTTCGGACAACGCCGCACGCCGTGCAGCCTGATCACACAGATCCCCGGTGTGCGCATTGGGCATGGCAAAGCCTGCTTGGACTGCAGCCACAAGCATGAGCATGAAAAAGAACGGGATCTTTTGAATTGGCATTCTGCCGGTCCGGGATTCTGATCTGTCCCGGCCAAGCTAGCCAATGATCGGTTTACAGAGAGTTATCGGCGCTTCAATTTCGATCAATCCTGCGCCCGAAGACAACGCTGGTATTGGTGCGCAGGACGCCGGGTATCTTGGCCAGGTCGTCGACCAGAATGTCCAGATCTTCCAACCGGGGTGCCTCAGCCGAAAGCATCAGATCAAATTCACCATTGATGGACAGGCACAATTTAACCTCAGGATAAGCTTCAAGCCGCTTGATGATACGGGTCGTTTCTTTCTGTTGCACCTCAAGCATGACGATGACCTGCACTTTGGGAGTGTCTTCCGTTGACCCAAGGCGCACGGAATACCCCGTGATCACGCCGCGTTGCTCCATCCGGTTGATCCGTTCATGAACTGTCGTTCGGGCCACACCCAGCGTAGCCGCAATCTGCGTGGTCGAGGCCCGGGCATTGGCTTGCAGGGCGGCGATAATGCGGCGGTCTAGCTGGTCCATTGGGGCTCCGGCTGATGGGTGCGGTTTTGGTGTAGGGCAGATCGGGGCAGCTTCTCAAGATCTGTGCGGCACGTTCGGATGAAGGTCGTCGATGATAATTGGGTGTGCGTGTGGGCCTGATCCGGTCAGATGCGGGTGATCGGCCGGCAGATCAGGGTGATCATGTTCAATCACTTCCTGATCAAGGCGCGGCCATAAACTGAACGCGCCAATCACACCGGCCACAGACAGCGTTGCCATGCTGCTGAGCGCCACTGTTGGTCCGAATGCAGTCATCAGCCACCCTGCAAGCGGGTAAAGCACCAGCCAACAGCCATGCGACAGGGTAAACTGAGCTGCAAAAACAGCAGGGCGGTCTTCGGGATGAGCCGACCGGGTCAATAAGCGACCCGAGGGTGTCAGAGTGGTGGAATATCCAAAACCGGTAAACGCCCACAACAAGGTCAGCAGGCCAAGTGACAAGGGAACAGTTGCTGCCAGAATCGCGGCCACAGCCATGGACCCTGTGGCAAAAACGGCCCCCGAGATCATAACCCGACGATCCTCGATCCGATCCAGAAGGCGGGGCAGGGTAAAGGCGGCCAACATCGAACCGCCTCCGAATCCGGCTAACGCAATGGCCACCGCGCTTTCCGACAGTCCCAGATTGGCGCGCACGATAACGACGGTGTTGACGATCACCATCGAGCTCAGCGCAGCCGCGCTCCAGCTGAGTGCCAGCAACCCGCGCAACCGGGGTGTTTTCAAATAGATTCGAATACCGCGTGTGGTGCGGTCATAGATTCCGCGGGGTTTGGTTGGTTTTGGCGACGGAAGGACGACGGAGACCACCAGCAATGCCGAAGCGACAAAGCCCAATGCCGTCCCCCAGAACAAGCTGTTGAAGCTGACCAGCAGCAGCAGGGCTGCAGCAAACATCGGGCTCAGCAGGCTTTCCATATCGTAAGCCAGGCGCGACAGGGACAGGGCGCGTGTATATTCCGCTTCATTCGGCAACACGTCAGGAATCGTTGCCTGAAAGGCAGGTGTGAACCCTGCCGAAGCCGATTGCAGCACAAAGATCAACACGTAGATCTGCCAGATTTCCGTCACGAAAGGCAGGCACAGTGCAACGGCCGCGCGGATCAGGTCCAAAACGACCAGCATCTTTCGGCGATCCAAACGTTCGGCGAAGGCGGCCGCCAGCGGTGCAACGGTGACATAGGCAATCATCTTGATCGTCAGCGCAGTGCCCAGGACCAGGCCTGCAGCATCCCCCGCCAGATCGAATGCCAGCAGGCCCAGGGCAACAGTCGCCAACCCGGTGCCTGTCAAGGCGACGATCTGAGCGGCGAACAGGTGGCGGTAGGTGCGGTTCTTCAGAATGCTCAGCATGGCTTAGAGGTATTTCGTAATCGCTTTGAAATCTTCGATCCCGCTGCCAGCGTCGTCGGCGGACAAGCAATGATCGATGTGATCGTGAATCAACGCGCGTTTGGCATTGGTGACAGCCTTTTCCACGGCGAACAACTGTTGGGCAACGTCCGAACAGGGGGCCTGGCTTTCAAGCATGGCAATGACTTTGGCCAGGTGCCCGTGGGCACGCTTTAGTCGGGCCATGATTTGTGGATGCGACTCATGGGTATGATTAGACATGGTATATCCTTATCCCCCCCATGAGGATAAGATCAAGAGCCTGGCGCTTAACAGCCCGCGATTTTTGGACGGCGTTGAGTTTAGGGGCCAAACCGCCTATCTCGGGGACAATAGCGCTCAGAGGATTAGTCGCGTGGCGAACCATTTGTACAAAAACGATCTGCCCGACGGGCTGGATCTGGGCCCCGTTGTGGCCATTGACTGCGAAACCATGGGGTTGAACCCGCATCGCGACCGCTTATGCGTGATCCAGATGTCGGGTGGTGATGGCAACAGCCACATCGTTCAGGTTGAAAAAGGGCAAACCGAAGCACCAAACCTGTGCGCCATGCTGGAAAACCCTGACGTGCTTAAGCTGTTCCATTTCGGGCGGTTTGACATCGCGGCCATGTACCACACCTTTGGTGCGCTGGCCGCTCCGGTTTATTGCACCAAGATCGCCAGCCGTCTGGTGCGCACATACACTGACCGCCACGGCTTGAAGAACTTGTGTCAGGAACTGATCGGTGTCGACATTTCGAAACAACAGCAGATGAGCGATTGGGGAGCCGAGTCTCTGACAGATGCTCAACTGGACTATGCAGCCTCGGATGTTCTGTACCTGCACCGCCTGCGGGATGAATTGAACAAGCGCCTTGCACGTGAAGATCGGACCGAGATGGCGCAAGCCTGTTTTGATTTCCTTCCGATGCGTGCGAAACTGGACCTCGCAGGCTGGCCCGAAACGGATATTTTTGCACACTCATGACTGATAACGAGTCCTTTCTGAAAACCGCCCGTCAGGTCGTTACAGATGAAGCCCGCGCGCTGGACGTGTTGGCTGAAAGTCTGGACGACCATTTTGCAGAAGCCGTGCAAATGATCCTGCAGGCGAAGGGTCGCATCATCGTGAGTGGGATCGGTAAATCGGGTCACATCGGTCACAAGATTGCCGCCACTTTGGCCAGCACTGGTACGCCAGCCTATTTTGTACATCCGGCCGAGGCCAGCCATGGTGATCTGGGCATGGTCTCCAAGGGTGACGTGGTATTGGCGATCTCGAATTCGGGCGAAGCGCCGGAACTGGCCAATCTGCTGGCCTTTACCCGCCGGTTCGGGATTCCGCTGATTGGTCTGTCCAGTAAGCCTGAAAGCACGCTGATGAAACAGGCGGATGTGCATCTTCTGATCCCGTCTTTGGGTGAGGCATGCGGCTTTGGCATGGTGCCTTCGATCTCAACGACATTGACCTTGGCAATGGGCGATGCGCTGGCGATTGCTTTGATGAAGTACCGGGGTTTCAAGCCCGAGAATTTCCGTGACTTTCATCCAGGTGGTAAACTTGGCGCGCAGCTCAGCAAGGTGCGCGATCTGATGCATGCGGATATGCCTGTGGTCACGTCCGGCACTCCGATGAGCGAGGCTTTGCTGGTCATGAGCCAAAAAAGCTTTGGTGTCGTTGGTGTCACCGATGATGCTGGCCGCCTGCTGGGCATTGTCACCGATGGCGACTTGCGCCGCAATATGGATGGGTTGCTGGACAAGAGCACCCAAGAGGTCATGACCCGTGATCCAATGACGATTGCGCCAAACGCGCTGGCGGAAGAAGCCGTTGCGATCATGAATGAGCGCAAGATAACCTCTTTGTTCGTGGTCGACCCTGACGCTGACGGACAGGCGCAGGGCTTGTTGCACATCCACGACTGCCTGCGCGTCGGTTTGGGCTGAGGGAGGGCGAGGTGGACAGATATTCCCGCATGGTGCAGTTCCTGAAGGTGCTGTTGCCGCTTGCGGCGATTGTCTTGCTTTCCACCGTCTTCTTGCTGTCCCGCAGTATCGAAACAAATGTATCTGTGCCGTTCGCGCAAAATGACATCGATGAACGGCTGGCGCAGCAAGTTGTAACTCAGCCAAACTATCAGGGGACCACGCGCAAGGGTGAGGACGTTCATATCGAGGCAACTCAGGCGACCCAGGGCAACGAGACCGCGACCCCGACTGCCTCGGAATTCCGTGGCCGGTTTGGCTTGCTGAGCGGTGGAACGATACTGCTGGACTCCAACTCGGGTTTAATCCGCCCTGACGAAGGCACAGCCACTTTTGTCGGCGACGTGGTGATCACCACAGCTGACGGGCTTCAGGTCACGACCGATCTGCTCAACACATCTTTGGATGAAATCCGCGGCGACACGCCGGGACAGGTGAATGGTACCGGGCCGATCGGCAACTTTTCCGCCGGGCGCATGACTTTTGGGACGGAAAAAAAGGATGGTCCGGTCCATATTGTTTTTACAGATGGTGTGAAGCTGATATACGAGCCTGAAAAGGCAGAAAGATAACTTGTGTTCGATTTTCGTTTTGTTCCACTGTGTCTCGCTGTAATCGCGGGTACCGCGGCCGCGCAAGAGGCGCAGGTGGCCTTTGGTTCTGCAAATGCCGACCCAAGCCTGCCAGTTGAGGTGACTTCGGAGACATTGAACGTCAATCAGGAAGATGGATCTGCCGAGTTCATTGGCAATGTCATCGTTGTGCAAGGCGAAATGCGG
Organism: Ruegeria sp. HKCCA5929; assembly: GCF_013034525.1. Lineage (NCBI taxonomy): Bacteria > Pseudomonadati > Pseudomonadota > Alphaproteobacteria > Rhodobacterales > Roseobacteraceae > Ruegeria > Ruegeria sp. HKCCA5929. Next base: position 95,787 of record NZ_WQGE01000009.1, on the reverse strand, counting down.
CTGACGGCGGAACGTGTTCTGGTGATCTATAATCAGGAACGTTCGGCCATTGAACGGATGGAAGCGACCGAAAACGTGGTTCTGGTCAGCCCACCGGACGCAGCCGAAGGGGATTGGGCAGAGTATACAATCGATTCCGGTGTGATTGTGATGAAGGGCAATGTCCTTCTGACGCAGGGACCCAGCGTCATCAGTGGCGATCAGATGAACGCTAATCTGACAACAGGCAAGGCGACCATGACCGGGCGGGTCAAAACGATCTTGCAGCAGGGCAACAACTGATGGCGGGTCCGAACCTGACATTGGCCGAAGGCAGTTCAGGCCTGCGCATCGAGAAGCTGCGAAAATCTTACCGGAAAAAGACGGTTATTCGCGATGTCTCGATGACGCTGGACCGGTCCGAGGTCGTAGCGCTTTTGGGGCCGAACGGGTCAGGCAAGACCACGACCTTCTATTCCGTCGCAGGGCTTGTGTTTCCCGAAGCAGGTAAAGTGACAATTGATGGTCAGAACGTCACAACCCTGCCGATGTATCGGCGTGCTCGCATGGGGATCGGCTATTTGCCTCAGGAAATGTCGATTTTCCGCGGTATGAGTGTCGAAGACAACATTGCCGCTGTATTGGACATTACGGTTCCACACGCACACAGGCGTAAGGAACGCCTGGAAGAACTGTTGTCGGATTTTTCCATCGAACATTTGCGCCGAGCGCCCGCCTTGGCCCTGTCCGGTGGTGAACGCCGCCGTGTCGAGATCGCGCGCTGTTTGGCGGCCGATCCGAAATATCTGCTGTTGGACGAACCTTTTGCAGGGGTTGATCCGATTAGTGTCGGGGATATTCGACATCTGGTGGCCGATCTCAAAAAACGGGGAATCGGTGTGTTGATCACGGATCACAACGTCCGGGAAACGCTGGAAATTGTGGATCGCGCCTATATCCTGCATGACGGCCAGGTGCTGATGTCCGGCACGCCCGACGAAGTTGTCGAAAACGAGAATGTGCGTCGGGTCTATTTGGGCGAAAACTTCCGTATTTCATAGGCTTGAACCGGTTTGCATCAGATGCATGACGGAAATCGCGTATATACACGCCTGTTTTGATTGACTCTTCCTTCGTCTCTTGCCTCAATTGGACTATGGCATTTACTCGGTTCCAGTCTGGATCTCGATCTCCCTTCTTTGAAGGGCAGGACTTAAGGCAACCGCAGAAAATGCCGCGACCCCCCACCCGATAAAAAAAAGTTCGTCGCGTACCGTGACGTCAGAATGGGTGTGAATTGTGAAGGAGATCACATGCGTTACCAAATCAGCGGAAAACAGATCGACATCGGCGCGGCCTTGCAGACACACGTGCAAACCGAGCTGGGCGAGGTTGTGGGCAAATATGCTCAGCGGCCGACAGATGCCAACGTCGTCTTTTCCCGTTCAGCGCATGAATATGTATGCGAAACAACGGTGCACCTGTCCACGGGCCTGACAGCCCAGGCCAAGGCGCATGCTACCGAGATTTACGCAGCATTTGAGGCATGCTGCGACAAGATGGAAACCCAATTGCGCCGCTATAAGCGCCGCCTGAAGGACCACCACAAGGACCGGGCAGAGCCGGTTGAACTCTTTGGTGCGTCCTCTTATATCCTCGCCTCTGACGAATCGGACACGGCGGACGAGCCCGAATCGCTGCAGCCCATGATTGTGGCTGAGATGGAGACGAAAATTCCGTCTCTGAGCGTTGGGGAAGCCGTGATGCAAATGGAACTTGCTGGCGCTCCGGTGCTGGTGTTCAGGAATGAGAACAAGGATGGATTGAACGTTGTCTACCGTCGCGATGACGGTAACATCGGCTGGATCGATCCGTAACAGGCAAGAAAACGGGGCCGCACCCGCACATGCGGGTGCCGTGCCATGGAGCGTGATCATGGAGCTTTCGAGCATACTCAAGCCCGAGGCAGTGCGTGTACTTTCGGCCGCTTCCAGCAAGAAGCGGTTGTTTCAGGAAATCGGCGACGTTGCCGCCGCGACCCAGGGCCTTGATGCCCAGGCGGTGGTCGACTCTCTGCTTGAGCGCGAAAGCCTTGGGCCGACCGGAGTTGGACATGGCGTCGCGCTGCCCCACGCGCGACTGTCTGAACTTGAGGCGGTTTCAGGCGTCTTCGTCATGCTGGAAAAACCGATCGATTTTGGTTCGGTTGATCGTCAGCCGGTGGATATTGCCTTTGCGCTGTTCGCGCCTGAAGAGGCGGGTGTGGATCACCTCAAAGCGCTGGCTTTGGTGTCGCGTACGCTGCGGGATACCTCGGTCTGCACCAAACTTCGGGCGAACCCCGATCCGGTCAAGCTCTATGCAATTTTGACCGAAGCTCAATCAATGCAAGCTGCATGATTGAATAAAAAAAGCCCCCGAAAACCGAGGGCTTTTTTGATTAACATCTGAGCTGGATCAGCCGCCGGTTCCCATTTCCAGCGTCCACCAGATTTTTCCACCGTTTTCCTGATGCCAGGCGAACCCCATCTGGGTTGCCTTCGGGTCCATGATCACAGCGCGTGGTCCGGGTTCTTGCATCCAGGCCGCCAGTGTCTCGGTCTCGGTCTCGTAGGTTTCGGAAATCGCTTCGCCCAGGAATGTACCAAAATATCCGACCCGCGCGGCACGATCGATTGGGGACGACCCATCCGACCCAAAGTGCCAAGGGCGGTTCTGGCGTGCCATATCCTTTGAGTGAGTCGCAGCGGCCGCGTTCAACTGAGAGTTCAATTGCACAGACTGTAGGCCCTGAGCCTGACGCAAGGCATTGACCGAATCAAGCATTCGGAATTGCAGTTTTTCGGGATTGCCGCGGATTTTGTAGACCGTGGGCAAGGGGCGGCCATCCGCACCAATAGTGGTGGGCTGGGTGCTTGTACATGCCGCAAGCGCGACAAAGCAAATCAACAGTAAAGAAACGATACGCGTCATGATCGACCTGATAATTGTGTTGTCACCCGGCATAGCGTGCCTGACTGCGCTGAGCAAACGTACATTCGTCTATACTCGCGTGATTCTGCCGGTTTGGTTTGCGACTGAAGCATTCTCGCAATAGAATAGATCAGATTCCAGAGCTTACTAGAACACAGGACCCGTTCGTCATGGTCAAAAAGCGTATTCTGTCACCCACGCGCCGGGTGTTTCTGACCGGTGTAACCGCCTCGCTGGCGACACCGGCACTGGCGCAATATATTCCAGGCGACCCGCTGCGCCCTGCACCCGAGCCCGAACCGCCCGTGCGCCGGAATGTGTCGGGGTTCCGTGCCCTGGACTGGCAGCCCTATTTCTCAAACACGAGGAACGGGGCAATTTTGGTCGATACAGTGTCACGCGCGCTGCATTATTGGTCAGATGATCAATCTACATACAAACTCTACCCCTCTTCGGTGCCTTTGACCGAAGAGATGACCCGTCGCGGACGCACCAGCGTGATCCGTAAAGTTGAAGGCCCCAGCTGGTCGCCAACGCCGTCAATGAAGAAAAGAAACCCTGAATGGCCGGACTATATCCCGCCAGGGCCAGATAACCCTCTGGGAACCCACGCTTTATATCTGGGTTGGAAATATTACCGCATCCACGGCACCCATGATACGCGCAAAATCGGGCGCCGCTCGTCAAATGGCTGTATCGGGCTCTTCAATGACGATATCGCCGAGCTCTTTTCTATGACGAAGGTCGGCACGCAAGTGTTGCTAATTTGACGACATTTTCCCGCACGAACCCGCTTAGCGCTCAAGTTGCAATTGCATTCCAGCGCCAATGCTGATTAGAAAAAAACACGAGGTAAGTCTTAGGTGCGCGGTTCCGGGCATTGGAACCGTGCAAATTCTGGAGGTTAATATGAAAAAACTCGTTCTCGCCGCAGCTCTGACCGCCGCAGCTTCGACCGCATACGCAGGCAACCTGGAAGAGCCGGTTGTTGAAGCACCTGTTGTTGTTGAAGAAACTCAGGGTTCTTCGCAGGGCATCCTGCTGCCGCTGATCCTGCTGGTTGTTGTTGCTGCTGCTGTTGCTGCAAGCTAAGCCAACACGGAATTCTTGAAAAAGGCGGTGGAGCAATCCACCGCCTTTTTTGTTTCTGAAAGCCAAAACATGCGAAAAGGGTTCAAAACCAATTGAATCGCTCGCGCCGTGCGTTGTGTTCCGCAAAGCTAGTCCAGCCAGCCGCGCAGATTGTCCTCGACGATCTTGCCCAGGGCGGCGATATGTGCGTCGTCGTCGTTCAGACAGGGGATGTAGGTGAAGGTTTCGCCGCCTGCTTCTTCGAAGCTTTCCTTGATCTCTTCGTTGATCTCTTCGAGCGTTTCGATGCAATCGGCCGAGAAGGCAGGGGCGATGACGGCAATGTTCTTCTTACCTTGCTTTGCCAGATCCGCCACGTGATCCACGGTGTAAGGCTTTAGCCACTCTTCCGGACCGAATCGCGACTGAAATGTCGATACAAGCTGGTCATCAGACCAACCCAACCGTTCTTTCAGCAGCCGGGATGTCTTTGCACACTGGCAATGATAAGGATCCCCTTGCTGAAGATAGCGATCCGGCATTCCGTGGTACGAACAGACCAGAATGTCAGGTTTTGTCTCCATTTCCGCATAGGCGCGCTCAACAGATTGCGCCAGCGCGTCGATGTAACTGAGCTGGTCGAAATAAGCGGGCACAGTGCGGGATGCTGGTTGCCAGGCTTCGTCCATCAACGCGCGGAAAAACTGGTCGTTGGCCGTGGCCGTCGTTGCGCCTGCGTATTGCGGATAGAGCGGGAAGAACAGAATGCGGTCACATCCTGCGGCCACCATCTCGCGCACTTTGGATTTGGTTGACGGGTTGCCATATCGCATACAGAAATCGACCATTACCTGGTCGCCGTACCGGTCATGCATCGCCGCCCGCAGCTTGGCGGTCTGATCCTTGGTAATCGTCATCAACGGGCTTTCGCCTTTGTCGTGATTCCAGATCGATTTATAAGCTTCGCCCGAGCTGAAAGGCCGCTTGCTCAGGATTATGGCTTGTAGAATCGGCTGCCATTTCCATTTCGGATAATCGATGACACGCTGATCTGACAGAAACTCGTTCAGATACCGCCGCATGGGCCAATAGGTGTAATCGTCCGGCGTGCCCAGATTGGCCAGCAAAATGCCGACGCGACCCATCCTGATCTTTGGATGATCCGTAGGAGCGTGTGCGGGGCGGGTAGCATCGAACATATGGGACTTCCTGAATTTCTTGTGGTCCGGCCTGAGATAAGGGGATTTATCCGCACGTCAATCAGGCAGTTTGCCCTCGGTGGTGCGTAAGGCGTCTGCCAGACGGGCCTGGGCCGATCCTGGGGGTAACGGTTTGGGTTGGCTATCGTGCGGCGACCATCCGGTCAGGCAGATCAGGTCGAATGTTGCTGTCACGCGGCCTGAAGCGGTCGAAAAGTGATCCGCATAGATACGCTGCGCGGCCTCGAACACAGCCCGTCTGGTCGGGCGCTTCAGCCGTGCCGACAAGGCGTTGGTTTCACCCATATGGCGCAGATCGCGCATCAGATGCCAAATGTCGCGGTATTCCGCCGTCAGCGGCACTGAATCCGCTACAGGCAAAGCCAAACCGGCCCGTTGCAACAATCCACCCATGTCTCGAAGTTCCGCCATCGGAGCGATGCGAGGGCTCAGGCCGCCTGTGATCTCAATCTCAGCCTGTCCCAATGCGGCGCGCAGTTCGTGCAAAGTCTCCCCGCCCAAACACACGACCAGCAAAAGCCCGTCGGCCTGCAATGCCCTGTGGCATTGGATCAGCTGCCCAACCGGATCATTGGCGCAATGCAGGGCCATTGCGTGGATGACCAGATCATGGGCGCCGGGCTGAAGCGCCAGCACGTCGTCATCCTGGACTAAGGCAGAACCCGAAAAAACATCGTCCCAAAGCCGCGGAAACGAGCTCACGATCGCAGGCGCTGTAAAGGCTTTGTTAACCATAGAGAGCCGATCCTGCACCTCGTCAATTGCGGCGCGATGCAGGAAGAAGGCGTCATCCTGTGCACGGGCGCGGTGGCGCAGGATGGTTTTGCGATCAAACAGAGAGGGTGCGTTGGGCTCGGGCAGTTTCATGGCACGCAAGTATCGCATCGCGCAGCGGATTCAAACCGCACTTGCACTGATTTACCCGCCCCGCTGCATGGGATGCGGCGCGCTGACCGAGTCAGATTTTGGGCTGTGTGGATCCTGCTGGCGTGAAACGCCCTTTATTGGAGGCACCGTTTGCGAAAGCTGCGGAGTGCCGCTGATGGGTGCGCAGGATGGGTATCGGATTGAATGCGACGATTGTCTGAAAGCCCCACCGCCATGGGATGCTGGCCGATCAGCGTTGATGTATGATGGCAAGGCGCGGTCGCTGATCCTTGCCTTGAAACATGGTGACCGGCCCGAACTGGCTCGCCCAGCAGCCCGTTGGATGGCGCAAGCGGGGCGTGAACTGCTACGACCGGGTATGGTGATCGCCCCGGTGCCGCTTCATTGGTCTCGTCTGCTCAAACGGCGCTACAATCAGTCGGCCCTGTTGGCGCAGTATCTGGGTCAGGACAGTGGGCTGGACTGTGTGCCTGATCTGTTGGTGCGAAACAGACGAACACCGGTTCTGGATGGCAAAACGGCGCAAGAACGGGCCGAGGTTCTGAAAGATGCGATTCGCGTCCACCCGCGCAGGGCAAGGCATCTGAAAGCCCGCGACGTGTTACTGGTGGATGATGTGATGACCTCTGGCGCGACGTTGGCCGCCTGTACCCGTGTGTGTCAGGCCGCAGGGGCAAATCATATTTTCGTGTTGGCACTGGCGCGCGTTGCCAAGGATGCCTAATTCGCCCAAGATTGCGCGAAACCCGAAGGGAACGGAAAATGAAGCCGGTAGAAATCTATACCTCGCCGCTATGCGGTTTTTGTCATGCGGCCAAACGTCTGCTGAAACAGAAAGGCGTTGAGTTCAAAGAAGTCGACGTTCTGATGCACCCCAAACGCAAACCCGAGATGATCCAGCGGGCCGGTGGCAAGCGCACTGTACCGCAAATCTTTATCGGCACACAGCATGTGGGTGGTTGTGACGATCTGTATGAACTGGAACGTCAGGGCAAGCTCGACCGGCTGCTGGCGGCCTGATGAAGACCGCGCTGCTGCAGATCACCTCGTCGGACGATCCGGCCGAAAATCTGAACATGGTGCGCGCCATGATGGCTAAGGCCGCCGGGCAAGGCGCGCGGTTCATTTTGACGCCTGAGGTTACGAACTGCGTCTCGACCAGCACCACGCGGCAGCGCGAGGTTCTGCAGCATGAAGAAGACGATATCACCCTGGCGGGCTTGCGCGAAGAGGCCGCCAAACTGGGCGTATGGCTTCTGATCGGTTCGCTGGGGATCAAAACCCACGACGCGGATGGTCGCTTTGCCAACCGGTGCTTCATGATCGACCCGCAGGGTCAGGTCGTGGCGCGCTATGACAAAATCCACATGTTCGACGTGCAGGTCACGGAAACCGAGACTTTCCGCGAATCGTCCAACTACCGGCCCGGCGCCCGCGCGGTTTTGACTGAGACCGATTTTGGCAAGGTGGGGCTGACCATCTGTTACGATATCCGCTTCCCCCATTTGCACGCTGCTCTGGCGCAGGCGGGGGCACGGATCCTGACGGTTCCAGCGGCGTTTTCGCCCGTCACAGGGGCCGCGCATTGGGAATCGCTGTTGCGCGCCCGCGCGATCGAGACCGGGTGTTGGGTGCTGGCTCCGGCACAGACCGGAGAACATCCTAAGACGCGCGGAAAAACCCGCTACACGCACGGCCACAGCATGGTTGTCGCCCCGTGGGGGGAGGTGCTGATCGACGCAGGTACCGATCCGGGCATTCACATTTTCGATTTGGATGATAGTTCTGTGACAGAGGCGCGCCGACGTGTGCCCTCATTGACGCATGTGCGGCCTTTCGACAGGCCCTGATCCAGAACCGGACTTATGACGGACGAAAAAAATGCCCTGGCGGTCACGCTGTTCAGCGAGATTCTGACTGCAGACCAATTGTTGCGCAACCGGCTGAGCCGGGTGCTGCCCAAGGGCATGGAAATCTCGCATTTCTCGGTGCTGAACCATCTGGTGTTTGTTGGGGATGAGCGGACCCCGGCGCAACTGGCCAGCACCTTCCACGTCACGCGCGGAGCCATGACAAACACCTTGGCCAAGCTGGAATGGGCCGGATACATCCACATCCGCCCCGACTGGGACGACGCCCGCCGCAAGATGGTGGCGATCAGCCCCGCCGGTCGCCGTGCGCGGGATCAGGCAATTTCCTCGATCGCGCCGCTGATCAACCGCGTGGTCGGAGAACTGGGGCTGGAGCGCGTGCGCAGCACGCTGCCGGTGCTGCGGGATTTACGCTTGCAGTTGGAGGGGGAGTAGGATTCACCCCGGCTTCACACTCGCCGTCACATAGTTCACGCTCAAATCCCGGTCCGAGATCGACCAACTCCACAGGATCGGGTTGAACACAAACCCCTTGCGGTCCACCGGGTCCAGCCCGGCCTGGCGCAGTAGCTCGAACAGTTCGTCAGGTGTGATGAACTTGTTCCACTCATGCGTGCCGCGCGGCAACCAGCGCATGACCACCTCGGCCCCGAAGATGGCCATCGCATAGGATTTCGGATTGCGGTTGATGGTCGAACAAATCTGTAGCCCGCCGGGTTTCAGCAAGTGTTGCGTGGCGGTCAGGTAACTTTGCGGGTCGGCGACATGCTCGACAACTTCCATGTTCAGCACAACGTCGAACTGCTCACCAGCGGCGGCCATGTCCTCGGCCGTGGTGTGGCGATAGTCAATCTCAAGCCCTGATTGCTCGGCATGGATACGTGCGACAGGCAGATTGCGTTCGGCGGCGTCGGCGCCCACGACCGTCGCACCCAAGCGCGCCATCGGTTCACTGAGCAGCCCGCCACCGCAGCCGATATCCAGCAGGCGCAGGCCCTCGAACGGGTTCGGCGCGGTCAGATAACGATCAAACTCACCTGCGATCTGCTGTGTGATATAATCCAGACGGCACGGATTCAGCATGTGCAGAGGTTTGAATTTCCCGTGAGGATCCCACCATTCTGCCGCCATCGCCTCGAATTTTGCGATCTCGGATGGGTCCACCGTGTTCGGATGCGCTTGCATTCCTGTCTCCGTGTGCTCTTTTACGCTTAAGGACTATATAGGGCCATAATGGACAAGTACCCGGACCAAAAGCGCGCAGTTCAATATCTGTACCCGCCGATCGACCCGTTCGATCAGCGCATGGTCGATATGGGCGATGGGCACCGTATCTATGCGGAACAATGCGGCAATCCCGATGGGATACCGGTTGTTATCCTTCACGGAGGCCCGGGGGGCGGCTGCAGCCCTGCTATGCGGCGCTATTTTGATCCGCGTGCGTACAGGGTGATTCTGTTTGATCAGCGTGGATGTGGTCGGTCCAGACCCACCGCATCGGTCGAAAACAACACGACGTGGCATCTTGTCGCTGATATCGAGCGGCTGCGCGAACTGTTCGAAATTGAAGAGTGGATCGTGTTTGGCGGAAGCTGGGGGGCGACGCTGGCGTTGATCTATGCGCAGACGCATCCGGATCGGGTCAGCCGTCTGGTGCTGCGCGGTGTGTTTCTGGCCACGCAGGCCGAGCTGGATTGGTTCTATGGCGGCGGGGCAGGCCGGTTCTGGCCCGAGCACTGGCAGAAATTCACTGCCCTGCTGCCCGAGGGTGAGCTGGACGATACAATTGCCGCTTATAACAAGCGCTTGTTCTCGGGCGATCGCGCGACGGAGATCCTGTATGCACGCGCCTGGTCGCATTGGGAAAATGCGCTGGCCTCGATCCATACCAACGGATCGGTTGGCGAAAGTCCGGGTGAATACGCCCGCACCTTTGCGCGGCTCGAGAATCACTATTTCATCAACAAGGCGTTTCTGGAGAGGGATGGGCAGATTCTGGATCAGATGGACCGGATCGCCGATATTCCCGGACATATCGTTCAGGGGCGGTATGACATGATATGCCCGCCTCAGGCTGCATGGAATCTGGCTGAACGCTGGCCCAATGCCGAGTTGAAGATGGTGCGACAGGCGGGCCATGCGCTGTCTGAACCCGGCATCAGTGCCGAGCTTGTGCGCATCATGGACCGCGTGGCGGAGGGTGTGGCATGACCCGGATTGACCGCCGTGCCTTGTTTGCCTCGGGTGCTGCAGCCGCGCTGCTGGCGGCGACAGGTGCGTCCTTGGCGGATACGCCGAAGAAAGGCGGCACGTTGCGACTGGCCGTTCCGCGCGACGACAGCCTTGAACAAGTTGCACGCGGGGCTGTTTTCGACACTCTGACCGAGATCGCGCCTGACGGAACGTTGCGGGGTGAGCTTGCAACAGGGTGGCAGACCGATGCCGACGCACGGATCTGGACCTTTGATCTGCGCGATGATGCGGTCTTCCACGACAGCGCGCCGTTGGAAATTGCCGACGTTTTGTCCGTTCTAGCGGAAGTTGGTCGTGCCGAAGCCATGGCCCCCAATCGCGTGCACTTGGAATTGGCTCAGGCCAGTCCGGGTCTGCCGTTCATGTTGGCGGACAGCCGGTTTGTTATTACGCGAGCGGGGCAAACTGTGTCGCCATTGCACGCCGCCAACGGCACTGGCTGTTACCGCGTAGAACGGGCCGAGGATGGACGGCATTTCCTCGGTCGCCGCGTGGCTGGGCACTATAAGGATGGTCAGGCCGGATGGGTCGATGCGATAGAGGTCATCGTGATCCCGGATGCCAGCGTGCGGGCCGAAGCGCTGCGCGATGGTTATGTAGATGTGGCGGCTCTGCCGGATAAGGCGGAAATGCAGGGCGTGCGCGGTCTTCGGTTTCACCCGTCCGAGGCGGACATCGCCCTTGCAGTAGCTGGCGCTGTCGGGATGCCACGCCAGATTGCCGGGTCGTCGGTGCTGGACGATGGCCGTATCGCAGAACGGTGGTGGATGGCGTAAATTCGGCTGCGACTCCCGCCGGGGGTTGCAGACTCGGACCATCCTGCGTATATGCAGTTTCAACAGCGGCGCGTTGAACTTCTGGTTCAAGGCTCCACCGGAAAATTCGACGGGCCGCGCGCCCGTTTTTTTGTGCCCGATTGAAGGGTAGAGAACCAGATGACAAACGACCTGATAGCCAAAGCTGCCATTGACCGGCGACTGGCCGAGATCATCACCCCCGTGATTGAGGATCTGGGGTATGAACTTGTGCGCATTCGCTTGATGAGCGGCAAGCAGACCACGCTGCAGATCATGGCTGACAAGCCAGACGGTGGCATCGAAGTGGACGACTGCGCCGAGATTTCCAATGCGGTCAGCGCCACGCTGGACGTCGAGGATCCGATCCTTGATGCCTATACACTGGAAGTTTCCAGTCCCGGAATCGACCGTCCTCTCACGCGCCTCAAGGATTTTGAGACGTTTGAAGGCTATGAGGCCAAGATCGAGACCGCCGAGCTGATCGACGGCCGCCGCCGTTTTAAGGGTGAATTGGCCGGGATCGAAGGGGATGAGGTTCTGATCAACATCCCCGAGGGGGACGAGACGATCACCATCGGTTTGCAATTCGACTGGCTGAGCGACGCCAAGCTGGTCCTGACCGATGATCTGATCAAGGAAATGCTGCGCCAGCGCAAAGACGCGGGCGCCCTGAACGAAAACGCTTTCGACGAGATTGAGACCGAAGGGTCCGAAGAGGAGACGAACTGATGGCAATCACCTCAGCCAACCAGCTGGAGCTGCTGCAGACCGCCGAGGCCGTGGCCCGCGAAAAGATGATCGACCCCGGTCTGGTTGTTGAAGCGATGGAGGAATCGCTCGCCCGTGCCGCCAAGAGCCGTTACGGCGCGGAAATGGACATTCGCGTGTCCATCGACCGCAAGACCGGTAAGGCGACCTTCACTCGCGTGCGCACTGTTGTCGAGGATGAAGAGCTTGAGAACTATCAGGCCGAGATGACCGTCGAGCAGGCGCGCCAGTACATGGAATCGCCCGAGGTTGGTGACGTCTTCGTCGAAGAAGTGCCGCCGGTTGAAATGGGCCGTATCGCGGCGCAGTCTGCCAAGCAGGTGATCCTGCAAAAGGTCCGCGAAGCGGAACGTGATCGTCAGTACGAAGAATTCAAGGATCGCGCGGGCACCATCATCAACGGTGCTGTCAAACGCGAAGAGTTTGGCAATGTCATCGTCGATCTGGGCGGTGCCGAGGCTGTTCTACGCCGCAATGACAAGATCGGCCGCGAAAGCTATCGCCCGAATGACCGCGTGCGCGCCTATATCAAGGAAGTGCGTCGTGAGGTTCGTGGCCACCAGATCTTCCTGTCGCGCACCGCGCCGGAATTCATGGCCGAGCTGTTCAAGATGGAAGTGCCGGAAATCTATGACGGCATCATCGAGGTCAAGGCCGTGGCTCGTGACCCCGGTTCGCGTGCCAAGATTGCCGTGATCTCGTATGATGGTTCGATTGACCCAGTCGGTGCTTGCGTCGGTATGCGCGGCAGCCGCGTGCAGGCCGTTGTGAACGAACTGCAGGGCGAAAAGATCGACATCATCCCGTGGAACGAAGATCAGCCGACTTTCCTGGTGAACGCTCTGCAGCCCGCCGAGGTCTCCAAGGTGGTTCTGGACGAAGAAGCCGGCAAGATCGAGGTTGTCGTGCCGGAAGAGCAGCTGAGCCTTGCCATCGGTCGCCGCGGTCAGAACGTACGTCTGGCAAGCCAGCTGACCGGTCTGGACATCGACATCATGACCGAAGCAGAAGAATCGGCGCGTCGCCAGAAAGAGTTCGAAGCCCGCACCAAGCTGTTCATGGACAGCCTGGATCTGGATGAATTCTTCGCACAACTTTTGGTCTCGGAAGGCTTTACCAACCTCGAAGAGGTCGCCTATGTCGAAATCGATGAACTGTTGGTCATTGACGGTGTTGACGAAGGCACCGCGCAAGAACTGCAGACACGTGCCCGCGAATTCCTGGAAGCACAGGCGAAAGCGGCTTTGGACGCGGCCCGTGCACTGGGCGCCGAGGACAGCCTTATTGAATTTGAGGGCCTGACACCCCAGATGGTAGAAGCGCTGGCCAAGGATGATGTGAAGACCTTGGAAGACTTCGCAACCTGTGCCGACTGGGAACTGGCCGGTGGCTGGACCACGGTCGACGGCGAACGCATCAAGGATGACGGTGTACTTGAACCTTTCGGTGTGACGCTGGAAGAGGCGCAGGACATGGTCATGACCGCGCGTATCCTGCTGGGTTGGGTTGATCCGGCCGAGCTGGAGCAGACGGAAGAGGATGTCGACGGCGACGCAGAAGATGAGGAGGTCGAGGCCTGATCTCAGGCCTCGGGTGGCGCGTATGGGTCGCGGTGGCGTCCATAAGGATCGGTCTGACGGACCCGAACGCAAGTGCATCGCCACGGGCGAAGTTCAGCCCAAATACGGGCTGATCCGCTTTGTGACGGGACCGGACGGTCAGGTTTATCCCGATGTTGCGGCAAAACTGCCGGGGCGCGGGGTCTATGTGGCGGCAGATCGCGCCGCACTGGACAAGGCGGTTGGCAAGAAACTGTTTGCGCGCGGGTTCAAGGCACAGGTTTCTGTGTCGAAGGATCTGAGCGACGAAGTTGAAAAACAGATCGCGCGCCGCGTGGTTGAGTTGCTCAGCCTGGCGCGCAAGTCCGGTGACGCGGTTGCCGGATACGAAAAGGTCAAGACGTGGCTGGACCGGGAAGAGGCGCAAGTGCTGCTTCAGGCCATTGATGGATCGGGGCGCGGCAAGTCCAAACTCAGCACGCCGCACTTCGGAAAATACATCGGTTGGCTGACTGCGGACGAATTAGGGCAGGCATTTGGGCGCCAAACGGTGATTCATGCTGCCATGGCCTCTGGCGGACTCGCCAAACGTGTTGTAGAGGAAGCGCAGCGCCTGCGTGGCTTGCGCGAAACGGATGACGGCGGCAGGGGCCGCGCGGAAGGGTAAGAAGCTTTATGAGCGATAATGACGGCAAAAAGACATTGGGTCTTCGTGGCGGGGCACGCCCCGGAAATGTGAAACAGAGTTTCAGCCACGGACGCACCAAGAATGTCGTGGTGGAAACCAAACGCAAGCGCGTGGTGGTCCCCAAGCCGGGCGCGGCAAAGCCGGGTGGCAGTGCTGCACCTTCGGGTGATCCGTCGCGTCGCCCTGCGGGTATTTCCGACGCGGAAATGGCACGCCGGATGAAGGCATTGCAGGCCGCCAAGGCGCGCGAGGCTGAAGAGGCCGCCGCCCGCGAGGCTGCAGAAAAGGCGCGCGAAGAAGAGCGTGCCCGCCGCCGTGCGGAACAGGAAGCCAAGGAACGCGAACAGCGTGAAGCTGAAGAGCGCGCCCGCCAAAAGGCGGAAGAGGAAGAGCGCAAGCGCAAAGAGGCGGAAGAAGCCGCCAAACGCGCCGCTGCAGCGCCCGCACCGGAAGAGCCTAAAGCGGCACGCGCCCCGGCCAGCAAGCCTGCACCCGCTGCGACCCCGCGCAAGCAGGATCGCGAACGTGAGCAGCGCGGTCGCGGCAAAGGTCGCGACGATAACCGCCGTTCGGGCAAGCTGACACTGGGTCAGGCCACTGGTGGTGAAGGCAACCGCCAACGCTCGATGGCTGCGATGAAGCGCAAGCAAGAGCGTGCGCGTCAGAAAGCCATGGGCGGCACGGTTGAGCGGGAAAAGGTGATCCGCGACGTACAGCTGCCTGAGGCGATCATGGTCTCGGAACTGGCCAACCGTATGGCCGAGCGTGTGGCTGATGTTGTCAAATCGCTGATGCAGATGGGCATGATGGTCACACAGAACCAGACCATCGACGCTGACACGGCTGAACTGATCATCGAAGAATTTGGCCACAAGGTCACGCGTGTTTCTGATTCGGATGTTGAAGACGTCATCAAAGAGGTCGAAGACAGCGATGAAGATCTGAAGCCGCGCCCGCCCGTCATCACCATCATGGGTCACGTTGACCACGGTAAAACCTCTCTGCTGGATGCAATCCGCGATGCGCGTGTTGTGGCGGGCGAGGCCGGTGGCATCACCCAGCATATCGGCGCCTATCAGGTGAAAACCGAGGGCGGCACCACGCTGACCTTCCTGGATACACCGGGCCACGCGGCGTTTACGTCGATGCGTTCGCGCGGTGCGCAGGTCACGGATATCGTGGTTCTGGTTGTTGCGGCTGACGATGCAGTGATGCCGCAGACGATTGAGGCGATCAACCACGCCAAGGCGGCAGAAGTGCCGATGATCGTGGCGATCAACAAGGTCGACAAGCCGGATGCAAACCCGGACAAGGTGCGCACCGATCTGCTGCAACACGAAGTGATCGTCGAGAAAATGTCGGGTGAGGTTCAGGACGTCGAAGTGTCCGCCATCACCGGTCAGGGTCTGGACGAGCTGCTGGAAGCCATTGCGCTGCAAGCCGAAATTCTGGAACTGAAAGCCAACCCCGACCGCGCCGCCCAAGGTGCTGTGATCGAGGCGCAGCTGGATGTTGGCCGCGGTCCTGTGGCCACCGTTCTGGTTCAGAACGGCACGTTGCGCCAGGGCGACATCTTCGTTGTGGGTGAGCAATACGGTAAGGTCCGTGCGCTGATCAACGACAAGGGCGACCGCGTCAAGGAAGCTGGCCCCTCGGTTCCTGTCGAGGTTCTGGGCTTGAACGGCACGCCCGAGGCCGGTGACGTACTGAACGTGACCGAGACCGAAGCACAGGCCCGCGAAATCGCCGCCTATCGCGAACAAGCCGCCAAGGACAAACGTGCCGCGGCTGGTGCCGCAACCACCCTTGAGCAGCTGATGCAGAAGGCGAAAGAAGACGAGAACGTGGCCGAGCTGCCGATCCTCGTCAAAGCCGACGTGCAGGGGTCTGCCGAAGCTATCGTTCAGGCGATGGAAAAGATCGGCAACGACGAAGTACGCGTGCGCGTTCTGCATTCGGGCGTGGGCGCGATCACCGAAACCGACGTTGGCCTGGCCGAAGCGTCAGGCGCGCCAGTTATGGGCTTTAACGTCCGTGCCAACGCATCGGCGCGGAACACAGCGAACCAGAAGGGTGTCGAGATCCGCTATTACTCGGTGATCTATGACCTTGTGGACGACGTGAAGGCGGCTGCTTCCGGCCTGCTGAGCGCCGAGATTCGCGAGAAGTTCATCGGCTATGCCGAGATCCGTGAAGTCTTCAAGGTCACAGGTGTCGGCAAGGTTGCCGGCTGTTTGGTCACCGAAGGCGTTGCCCGCCGTTCCGCAGGCGTCCGCCTGCTGCGCGACAACGTGGTGATCCACGAAGGCACGCTGAAGACACTCAAGCGCTTCAAGGACGAAGTCGCCGAAGTTCAGTCGGGTCAGGAATGCGGTATGGCGTTCGAGAACTACGACGATATCCGCGCAGGCGACGTGATCGAAATCTTCGAGCGCGAAGAGGTCACCCGGACGCTGGATTGATCCGGTTCAGATCGAATTTAGAGAAAGCGGCCCGCTGGGCCGCTTTTTTTTGTGGGTGTTGTCGAGCATTAAGGTCTGCTGTGCGGACAAAGTTGTCGTTTGAGGAGGCTGCAATTGATCGCTCTGACTCGCAAGTATCGCCGATATCGAATATTAGAGAAGCCCGTAAACCTTTCCAGCGATTGAGATGGATAGATTTCAAAGTGTTCGACTAGTTACGAACATTTCTTCATGAGCTTCTTCGATTTGGTTAATGAGCAGGCGGTCGCACGATCAACCCTTGACCCGTTGGTAATGAAAGAATCGAAGTATCGTGGCGGGCAGCAAAATCGTCCATCGCAAGTTTTTGATTACGATAGCCATGGTAGGCATAGTCATCCAGAACTACCATTGCGCCGGGTACCAAGCGGGGCCACAAAAACTCCATTGCAGCCACTTCCGGTGGGGCTGTATTCATATCGATGCTCGCAAATGCGATTTGTTCAGATGTAATTGAGTCTAACGTCCCCGGAACCGCGCCAACGATGATCCGCGTATTCTCCCATTGGGCAAAGTTTGCTCGAATACTCTCCAGATCGCTGGAGTACAGGCCTGAACCAAAGTGCTTTTTGTTTCGTTCTAAGGCACCAGGATCGTTTTCCTCGGAGCTTACTCCGTCAGTGTCTATCCCTGAAAATGTATCGAGCAACCAAAACGTCCGCCCAAGCGTGTCCCAGTTAAGATCTTCCATAATTCCAGAACTCAAGAACCCACGATTCACGCCGCATTCAACAAAGTCACCAGGTAGACGAGAAGCGCAGCGCGCTGCCCATAGGCCCACGTGGAAGCGCCAGTGCCAATTAAACTCGATCTGCTCGTTAGCAGCCAATCCTCTCGAGTATGCTCGCGAAAAACTTGCTTCATTTCGGAAGCTGCTATCGTGGACAGTCAATAATCCATCTTGCGCGTATGATGGTTTATAAAACCTACCTTCGCTAAAACCAGAGTTAACAAAATGCTCAATCGGATCGAGACCTGCTGCCGCAACGTCTCTATTCAGAGCCAAATACATGGCGGGATCAAAGTCAGGAGGAACTGCTTTCGAGAGAGGTTGGGGAGAAGGCAGGTTACTGCCTTTCAAGGCGTCTAGGCGTGCTTCAATACGTTCCAGAGCACCCAAAGCTTGGGTCACAGCTTTTTCCTGCATTAGTATCGATTTCTTGTACTTTTGTATCGATGACTTGAATTTCGAAAACAAATCTCACTCCCTTGCGCTCAGTTGGCCGTTCAACAAATGCCTTAACCAGATTGAACCAAAAATCAAAGGTGTATCGAATCGAAGGAAGCGCCTAACGCGGCAGACTCAAGTTGACGCTTTGGGCTCTGAGCCGACATCCTTAGCTCCGATAAAACCTCGGTTCACGTTTATCAACTTGGGTATCGGTGAAAGGGGCACATCAGCCAAACGCGCAGTACACTTGACTATCGAGACTCGGGCAAAAACGTCCCCGAATGCATGATGATGTCGAAATGCTGCATCCCTTTCTTCAAATCGAAACTGACCGAATGCCCGGCCTTGCGCAGCAGTTCCGCGTAGTCCCGGCTCTGGCGGATGAACTCGGGCGTGTCCCTTTCCGCCACTGTCACGTGATAGCGCGGGCCGGGGGGCGGCAGGTGGCGGATGGGCGACAGGTCGTTCACCTCGACCGGGGTCAGTTGCAGCGGCTCGTTGATCGGCGTCAGGCTGATCGGCTCCAGATCATAGATGCCGCTGATCAGGATCACGTCGCGCACGCGCAATCCCGCGCGGGCAAGGTCGTTGGCTGAACTGGCCATGACCATACTTGCCAATTGCGCCCCGGCGCTGTGCCCGGACAACGTGATCCGCGATGGGTCAAAACCCAGATCAGACGCATTGGTTGCCAGCCAGAGCAATGCATCGCGGCATTCTTCGACCATCTCTCCGACCCGCGCATCTGGTGCGAGTGTGTAGTTCAGGGTCGAAAACGACTGTTCAGCCTCGATCAGCGCAGGTGCCATCATCGCCGAATCGCGTTGGCTGAGGGCTTGCCAATAGCCCCCGTGAATAAAGACATGCAGCGGCGCACCGGCCCCTTTTGCGGGAAAGAAATCAAGGACCTGAGCGGTTGCATCACCGTAAGAGATGTTCCCGATCACTTCCATCTGTGCGCGGTGCTGTGCGCTGAGCGCGGCGTAGCTGTCCAGATAGGGTGTGAGGTCTCCGCCGATCATTGAAGAGGGGGAATACTCCTGATCCAACTCGGCCTGCGTGAACCCCCGATACAGCATTGCTTACTCCTGATCCGCATACATCAATTCGGTTCGTACATCGTAGAGATCATGGAAAAAGCGCAAATCCAAGGCTTTGCGTAAAAAAGACACACCACTGGAACCGCCCGTACCGGGTTGATTGCCGATCACCCTCTCGACCGCCGTGACGTGATCAAAGCGCCAGCGTTGGAAAAGGGATTCCACATCCATCAGCTTTTCTGCCAGGGCGTACAGATCCCAAAATGTACCAGTGTCCTGAAACACCTGCACCCAGATCTTCACCACACGCGGGTCGCCGGAATAGGGCTGTGCAAAATCGCGCTCTAGCAGGTCTTGGGGCACATTGAACCCTTGGCGGGCCAGCATGAACAGAACTTCGTCATAAAGGGACGGTTTGGTCAGGGCATCATTCAGCATCCCCATCACTTCGGGATCATGCTCATGTACTTTCAGGGTTGCTGCGTCCTTGTTTCCAAGAATGAATTCGATCTGACGGTAGCCATAGCTTTGAAACCCAGAGGAACTGCCCAACGCCTGTCGAAAGGTCATGTAATCGGCAGGCGTCATGGTCAGCAGCGTTTCCCAAGCCGAAATCAACTGGCGCTGGATCGCCTTAACCCTGTCGAGGTTCTTCATCGCCGGGCCAAATTCGTCTCGTTGCAGGTAATGACGCACCTCAACCAGTTGGTGGTGCATCAGTTTTAACCACAGCTCGCTGACCTGATGGATGATGATGAACAGCATCTCATCGGGTTGCGCAGGGTTCTGAAAGGTCTTTTGCAAGTTCAGCAGGGTCTTGAGTTGCAGAAAATCGCCATAGCTCTTGCGATGGGCCTGCGTGAAATCGGTGACGAGAGATTCCTCGATCCCGCGCTCCAGAAACTTGTCCTTGTCGCCCATGTGCCCCTCCAGACGCTTTCGTTTCACCCTGTTTAGGGGGTGACGCGGCGCAGGGCCAGAGTCTCAGGTCCAGTCCAGAACCACTTTGCCCGACCGACCGGATTTCATCGCGGCAAAACCCTCGGCGAATTCATCGACTTTCATTTGGTGTGTGATGACGCGGCTGACATCCAGACCGTTTTGCAACATGGCAATCATCTTGTACCAGGTCTCGAACATTTCACGCCCATAAACGCCTTTGATGGTGATCGCCTTGAAGACGATACAAGACCAATCGACCGGAGATTTTCCCGGTGGAATTCCAAGCAAGGCGATCTTGCCGCCCATGACCAATGCCTCAACCATCTGGTCCAGCGCAGCCTGAGAACCAGACATTTCGAGACCCACGTCAAAGCCTTCTTTCATGCCAAGTTCCGTGATGACGTCCTGCAGGTCTTCCTTGGACACATCAACCGTGCGCAGCGTCGGTACCACATGCTCGGCCAGTTTCAGACGGTCTGGGTTGATATCGGTGATCACGACATGGCGTGCGCCGGCGTGGCGCGCAACAGCGGCTGCCATGATGCCAATCGGGCCCGCGCCTGTTATCAGCACGTCCTCACCCAGCAGATCGAAACTCAGGGCGGTGTGCACCGCGTTGCCGAGCGGGTCGAGGATCGCTCCGATTTCATCCGGAACGTCATCCGGCAAGGGCACCACATTGAAAGCAGGTAGCTTGAGATACTGCGCGAAAGCACCCTGTTCGTTTACGCCAATGCCCCGAGTGCCGGGGTCGAGGTGGAACTTGCCCGCGCGGCTCTGGCGGCTGTCGGTGGTGATCAGATGCCCCTCTCCGGAACACCGTTGACCGATCTCAAGCCCGGTCACGTTGCGCCCGATCTCGACGATCTCTCCGGCGAATTCGTGGCCGGTGATCATCGGAACCGGCACAGTGGCAGAGGCCCATTCATCCCAGTTCCAGATATGAATATCGGTCCCGCAGATACCGGTTTTGTTGATTTTGATCAGCACCTCTTCCGGCCCGATCTCGGGCACCGGGGCCTGCACCATCCACAGGCCTTCTTCGGGTTTGGATTTTTCCAGTGCCTTCATGGTGTTGGGGCGCATCAGATCACCCCCAGTTCTTTGCCAACCTTGCCAAAGGCGGTCAGCGCGCGATCCAATTCATCCTTGGTCAGAGCCGCATTCATTTGGGTTCTGATCCGCGCTTGTCCGCGTGGAACAACCGGGAAGAAGAAACCCGAGACATAGACGCCCTCATCAAACAGCTTTGAGGCCATGTCCTGCGCCAGCGTCGCTTCGCCCAACATCACCGGGATGATCGGGTGTTCGCCGGGCAGCAGGTCGAACCCCAGTTTCTCCAATCCGGCACGCCAGTATTTTGCGTTTCCAAACAGCTGAGCACGCAGCATGTCGCCTTCTTCTACAAGACGGATCGCCTCAAGCCCTGCGGCGACGATCGAGGGCGGCAGCGAATTTGAGAACAGATAGGGCCGCGCCCGCTGCCGCAGCAGGTCGATCACTGGCTGCGGCCCGGCGATGTAACCGCCGATTGCCCCCCCAAGTGCCTTGCCCAAAGTTCCTGTTAGAATGTCGACATCAACACCGAAGTGGTCCGGCGTACCCGCACCGTTCGGCCCCATGAAGCCGGTGGCGTGGCAATCATCAACCATGACAATGGCGTCATACTTGTCCGCCAGTTCGCGAATCTTCGGCAGGTTAGCCAGATAGCCATCCATCGAGAACACGCCATCCGTTGCGATCATGATATGCCGTGCCCCGTCCTCGCGTGCCTGTTTCAGCCAGGCTTCGAGGTCGTTCATGTCATTGTTCAAATAGCGATAGCGCTTTGCCTTGCACAACCGCACTCCGTCTATGATCGAGGCGTGATTCAAACTGTCTGAGATAATCGCGTCCTCGGGGCCGAGCAGCGGTTCGAACAAACCGCCGTTGGCATCAAAACAGGCAGCAAACAGGATCGCGTCGTCCTTGTTCAGGAACTTGGCCAGCTTCTGCTCCAGTTCGCGATGAATGTCTTGCGTGCCGCAGATGAACCGGACCGACGCCATGCCGAATCCTTTTGGGCCCATTGCGTTCGTTGCGGCGTCGATCAGCGCGGGGTGATCGGCCAGACCCAGGTAGTTATTGGCACACAGGTTGATCACCTGCTTGCCGCCCACGGATATCTCACCGCTCTGAGGCGAGGTGATCATTCGTTCGCGCTTGTACAAACCTTCGGATTCGATTTGCGCGAGTGTGTCCGTGATGTGGGACAAGAATGCATCTGCCATGGCGACCTCCGTTCAACTGAGTCGCACATCTAACATAGCGGATGAATTTCCCAAATAGGGGAATTACAATATGAAGGAAAAAAATCCGTGAAGGCGGAAAATTGCCGGTATCATGCGTTCTTTACGATCAAAAAGACCCGTGCGGGCCCTTTGGCGGAAATGGAATGCACAATATCAGCGGCATAGCGGGCGGTGTCCCCTTGGCTGAGATCCGAGATGGCGCTGCCCGATGTGACCCGGACCGAACCTTCCAGAACTGTCAGCTGTTCACGCGCACCGCGGGCATGGGGCTGGCTGTTCAAAGCCCCATCTTTGTCGAACTCAATATCGTAAACCTCGTGACCTCCGGCTTCTTCTGGTGGGGATAGGATGCGAATCCGGCAGTTCTGCCCCATATTATCGATACTGGGGACCTCAGAGCTTCGCAGAACCTCGATCTGGTCACTGGCTTTTGCACCTTCCAAAAGACCGGCAAAATCCACCTGCAAGGCGCGGGTCAGATTCCACAGGGTCGAGATCGTCGGGCTGCTTTCGCCGCGCTCGATCTGGCTGACCATGGACCGGGAAACGCCGCTGAGGTTGGCAACCGCCTCAAGCGACAGTCCTTTTGCCCGGCGTGCCTCTTTCAGGCGTGCAGGCAGGAGGTTCAGGATATCGTCTGTGTTTTCCGTCATGACGGAATCCATGCGTGTTGCGCAACGTAATGTCAATTCCGGGCGTGACAGTGAGTCTAATTTGAAGATCATGCTGCAAGTGCATAATGCGCGCGGGTTTTGGAGGAGAAAACATGACTGACGTAGTGATTCTGGATGGTGCGCGTACCGCCATCGGCACATTTGGTGGCGCTTTGGCTTCGACCGCTCCGATTGATCTGGCCACTGTTGCCACCGAAGCAGCCCTTGAACGTTCGGGTGTTGAAGGCGCGCAGATCGGCAGCGTTGTCTTTGGTCATGTCATCAACACCGAACCACGCGACATGTATTTGTCGCGCGTGGCTGCGATGCAGGCGGGTATCCCCAACGGTACGCCGGCCATGAATGTGAACCGTCTGTGCGGCTCGGGGGCTCAGGCCATTGTATCCGCCGTGCAGTCCCTAATGCTGGGAGATGCGGAATTTGCTGTGGCGGGCGGTGCCGAGAGCATGTCGCGCAGCCCTTACATCGTGCCGCAGGCGCGTTGGGGCGCGAAGATGGGCGATGTTACCTCGCTGGACATGATGCTGGGCGCACTGAATTGCCCGTTTGGCACAGGGCATATGGGTGTCACCGCGGAAAACGTGGCAGACGAACATCAGATCAGCCGTGAGCAGATGGATGAGTTTGCAATGACCAGCCAGACCCGCGCGGCAGCGGCGATTGAGGGCGGTTTTTTCGAAAGCCAGATTGCGCCGGTGCAGGTTAAGGTCAAGCGCGAGATGGTCGACTTCAAGGTCGATGAACACCCAAAAGCGACTACAGCCGAGGCGCTGGCAGGTTTGAGGCCAGTGTTCAAGAAAGACGGGCGCGTCACGGCCGGGAATGCCTCGGGCATCAATGACGGCGCGGCGGCGATGGTTCTGGCAACGGCGGACGCGGCAGAAAAAGCGGGTCTGAAACCGAAAGCACGCGTCATTGGTTATGCCCATGCGGGTGTGCGGCCCGAAGTCATGGGTATTGGCCCGGTCCCGGCTGTTCAAAACCTGTTCAAGAAGACCGGTTTGTCGGCGGGTGATTTCGATGTGATCGAAAGCAACGAAGCTTTCGCCGCACAGGCATTGGCCGTCAATCAGGAGCTTGGTCTGGACGCGGCCAAGGTAAACCCCAACGGGGGTGCCATTGCGCTGGGCCATCCGGTTGGCGCGACCGGCGCGATCATCACCCTCAAGGCGCTGTACGAGTTGGAGCGTACGGGTGGGACAAAAGCTTTGATCACCATGTGTATCGGCGGTGGTCAGGGGATTGCCCTTGCCATCGAGCGGCTCTGAGCCAGAATGGAGCAGGGGGGCTGTCTGCCCCCCATTGCGCCATGCGCAATTCCCCCCGAAGGTATTTTTAGCCAGATGAAGCGGGCGGTTTGTCTTAGCTGAGTGCTATGGCAATAAGCGTTGCGGCTACGCCAAACCCGGCACCGAGAAGGGCAGGCAGGACATACGCGCTGAGGCCATTGTTCTTTTGGTCGTCTTTTTGTGTCTGGGCGATCAATGCGTTTTCGACCAGCGCTGGCAGGCGCGGGCCGAAACGGGCAAGAACCATCGCGGTTTTCCCAAAATCCCGTAGAGCGGCGCGAGGGCCAATAGATCGCTTGATGTAGTCTTCGACCACGGGGCGGGCGACCTCCCAGATGTTCATGTGGTCGTCGAGCGAGCGCGCCACGCCTTCAACCACCACCATGGTGCGTTGCAGCAGGATCAGCTCGGTTCTTGTTTCCATGCCGAACCGTTCGGTCACCTCGAAGAGGTAGTTCAGCAGACGGCCCATCGAGATATGTGAAGCATCCATGCCGAAGATGGGTTCGCCAACTGCACGCAGGGCGCGGGCGAATTCATCTACGTCCTGGTTTGCGGGGACATATCCTGCTTCGAAATGCACCTCGGCCACGCGCTTGTAGTCGCGGCGGATAAAGCCAAAGAGGATCTCGGCATAGACCCGGCGGGTGTATTCGTCGATATGGCCCATGATGCCATAGTCATAAGCGATGATATCACCATTGGCGGCGACCTTCAGGTTGCCCTGGTGCATGTCGGCGTGGAAATACCCGTCGCGCAGGGCGTGCAGCAGGAACAGGCGTAGCACACGTTCGGCCAGGTCGCGGCGGTTGTGGCCTGCTGCGTCAAGGGCTGCGTTATCGCCCAGCGGGATACCGTCGGCCCAGCTGAGTGTCATCACGCGACGCGCAGACAGCGACCAAACCACGGGCGGCAACCAGAACCCGGCGTCGTCCTTAGTGTTGGCGGCGTATTCCGATGCGGCAGAACTTTCCAGCCGCAGATCGAGTTCGCCACGGACAACGCCATCGAAATGTTCGATCACCTCCATTGGGCGCAATCGGCGCGCGCCGGGGGCGAAAAGCTGCACGATACGGGCCGCGAAATAGAAAGCGTCTACATCCTTGCGGAACGCGCGTTCGATATTGGGGCGCAGGACTTTGACGGCTACATCCTCTCCAGTGCTGACCAGTTTGGCTTTATGGACCTGCGCGATAGATGCGGCGGCAATGGGTTCGCTGAAATCGCTAAAGATCTCGGCAACAGGCTGGCCCAGTTCCTTTTCCACCTCGGCCATGGCTTCGGATTTGGAAAAGGGGGGCAGTTTGTCCTGAAGCACGCGCAGCTGCTCGGCCAGTTCGTTGCCGACAACATCGGGGCGAGTAGATAGTACCTGACCAAACTTGATGTAAGCCGGGCCAAGCGCCGTCAGAGCACGTGTGGCGGGCGGCATATCGGGATCACCCTTGTAACCCAGCCATTGGAACGGCTTGCCCAGCGCATGGGCAACAAACCGCAGCGACCGGGGGGCCTCAAAAGCATCCAGCACCACATTCATGGCACCGGTGCGCTCCAAAGTGGCGCCTGTGCGGATCAGGCGGATGATGTTGTGAGGACCGCGCATCAGATCTTCCAGCCGGAATGCAGCGCGGCGATGCCCATGCTCAGGTTTCGATACTTGGCGTTTTCGAACCCGGCGGTGCGGATCATGCCCAGAAACGTCTCTTGATCAGGGAACTTGCGGATCGATTCCACTAGATATTGATAGCTGTCGAAGTCGTTGGCGATCAGCTTGCCCATGCGCGGGATGACGTTGAAGCTGTAGAGATCATAGAGTTTCTGCAGCCCGTCATTGGGCAACTGGCTGAATTCCAGCACCATCAGACGGCCACCGGGTTTCAGCACGCGGTACGCTTCGTTCAGCGCTTCTTGCGGGCGGGTCACGTTCCGGATGCCGAACGAGATTGTATAGACGTCAAAGGTGTTGTCTTCGAACGGCAGGGCCATGGCGTCGCCGACCACCCAGTTCAGGCTATCCGCCATCTGGTCGGCCTCGGCGCGTTGGCGGCCTTCGACCAGCATCGGTTCGGTCAGATCCAGAACGGTGGCGTGACCATGGCCTGCGCGCTTGAGGAAGCGGAAAGAAATGTCGCCCGTACCGCCTGCGACGTCCAGAAGACGTTGGCCGGGGCGTGGCGCCAGCCAGTCCATCATCGCATCCTTCCACACGCGGTGGATGCCCATCGACATGACATCGTTCATCACGTCATATTTCGAGGCGACCGAGTTGAACACGCCCTGCACGCGTCCGGCCTTGTCAGCCTCGCGTACGGTTTCGAACCCGAAATGAGTGGTCTTGTCGCTTTTGTCGGACATTTGCCTTGCCGTTTGTCGAATTTCGCCTCTGTTATAGGGCCATAAGAGGCGGGCACAATGCGGCCCTTTGGATTAGGAGCCGTGTAATGCCCGAATTGCCCGAGGTCGAGACAGTAAGACGCGGCCTGAGTCCTGCTATGGAAGGGGTGGTGATAGAACGGGCCGATGTGAACCGCCCCGATCTGCGCTGGCCCTTCCCAGATCGAATGGCAGAACGGTTGACCGGGCAGCGGGTTGAGCGGTTGCGGCGGCGGTCGAAGTACATTCTGGCAGATCTCAGCAGCGGTGAGACATTGCTAATCCATCTGGGTATGTCCGGGCGGATGACGGTTTCGGGTGATCCGCTGGGTCAGTTCGTGCATAAGCATCCGATGCCGGAGAAACACGATCATGTCGTGTTCCACATGGCCAACGGCGCGCGCATCACTTTCAATGATCCGCGCCGGTTCGGAGCGATGGATCTGTTGCCGACGGCCAAGGCAGATGACCACAAGCTGCTGTCGGTTCTGGGGCCAGAGCCCCTGGGCAATGACTTCCACGAACACCATCTGATCGAGGCCTTCAAAGGGAAGAACACTCCGGTCAAATCTGCTCTGCTGGATCAGGGAATCGTTGCCGGATTGGGCAATATCTATGTCTGCGAGGCGCTTTATCGCGGCAAGGTGTCGCCACGTCGCAAAGCAGGGCAGATTTCTGCATCACGTGTTGCCGCATTGGTTCCGATCATCCGGAAAGTGTTGCAGGACGCCATAGAAGCGGGCGGTTCTTCCTTGCGAGATTTCCGCCAAGCCGATGGAGAGCTTGGATATTTTCAACACAGCTTTGATGTCTATGGACGCGAGGGTGAGCCTTGTCGGACCGAGGGCTGTAGTGCCAAAATTATGAGAATCACTCAATCGGGACGCTCATCCTTCTACTGTGCGCAATGCCAAAGATAGCTTGATCCAGAGAATTCGCGTGATAAGGAATCATACCTGAACGGAACAACCGGAAGCTTTCAACTCATGGCTTTTGAGACGATCATCGTCGAAATCGAAGACCACGTCGCCCTCATCAAACTCGACAGACCGGATGCAATGAACGCATTGAACTCCCAATTGGTGAGAGAGCTTTGCGATGCGCTGGAAGAAGCAGATCGTAATGACAAGGTTCGGTGCATCGTGATCACCGGCTCCGACAAAGCATTTGCCGCAGGCGCGGACATCAAGGAAATGTCCGAGATGAGCTTTGTCGATGTCTTGAGCGCAGATCTGTTTGCTTCGGTAAACGACCGTGTCTCGGCCATTCGCAAACCGATCATAGCGGCCGTGGCGGGGTATGCTCTGGGCGGTGGCTGTGAAGTGGCCATGATGTGTGACTTCATTATTGCTGCAGATACAGCCAAGTTTGGGCAGCCCGAGATCAATCTGGGCGTAGTCGCAGGTATTGGCGGAACACAGCGCCTGACGCGCTTTGTTGGCAAGTCCAAGGCGATGGATATGAACCTCACCGGTCGGTTCATGGATGCAGAAGAGGCAGAGCGTGCCGGTCTTGTTAGCCGTGTCGTTCCAGCCAAAAAACTGATCGAAGAAGCCATGAGTGCAGCGCAGAAGATTGCGGAAAAATCCTTGCTGACAGCTGGGGCCGTCAAGGAGGCTGTGAACCGCAGCTATGAACTGCCGTTGAGCGAAGGGCTTTTGTTTGAGCGTCGTGTCTTCCACTCTATGTTTGCAACCGAAGACCAGAAAGAGGGCATGGCTGCATTCCTCGAAAAGCGCGCGGCGCAATTTCGCGACAAGTAAAACCTTCCAGATCAAGTTCGAAGGCGGGCCATGTGTCCGCCTTTTTGTTTTCATTTTGGTGGGTCTGAGAATCGGCTTGGCAAACCTGAAAAACTTGGATACATACCGCCGCCATACATGCGCGTGCGGCCCGCTTGGCCCGACTCACACTCGTGATTTCTGATCCGGTGCGGATACGTCCGTGGCGCGCAAACCAAGATAACCGTACCGAACGAAGGTCAGAGACACATGGCAAATTCGCCCCAGGCAAAGAAACGCGCACGTCAGAACGAAAAGCGTTTCGCAGTAAACAAAGCGCGTCGTTCGCGCATCCGCACCTATCTGCGTAAAGTCGAAGAAGCGATTGCTTCTGGTGACAAGGACGCAGCAACTGCCGCTCTGCGCGCTGCTCAGCCCGAGCTGATGCGCGGCGTCACCAAAGGTGTTTTCCACAAGAACACAGCAGCTCGCAAAATGTCGCGTCTGTCGGCCCGCGTCAAAGCGCTGGGCTAAGGCTGCAAATTGACCAATGGTCATGTCAACAAGGCTGATCTAAATTTAAGGCGTCGCTTCGAGCGGCGCCTTTTTTCGTGTTGCCGGAAAACCGCGCCTTCACAAAACTGAGAGATTCTTTCGGCCAAAGAACCGAGTCAACATCAGAGTTTCGTTGCCGCGCCCCGCTTGGAGTTGTTACCACTGTTATCAGCGATTCACTCGCTTGGGGGGACAGGCTGTTTCTTTGGTCGAACTGACGGGCATCAGATCGATTTGAGGAAATGGGCGACGACTGGCTGATGCCAGGCTGCCGATCTGTCGTGAAACCCGGGTGCAACCCGGTCTTCTCGGCCCTGTCTAAAAAATTGAGAGTGCTACATGCAACCCGGTTTTCCGGACGCTCACCTATTTTCGGGTGTTCTGCGGGACATGTGTGCATTCGAAAGACATCCCGCCAAACCGGGCAGGTTTTGGCGCAGGGATACCTTTGCGTGCGTGAATGCACAACCGGGCAACCGGATTCGTATGAATAAGGCCGACAGGCCAATAAGAATGGGATGCGTGAGGCGCTGAATGACACAAGAGAAATGGGGACTACTGCGTAACAAATTGCTGAAGGCCGTCGGTCGGAATAACTACACCACCTGGATTGAGCCTTTGGAATTTAAAGAGCTGCAAAACGGTGTGGCGGTTTTTTCCGTGCCGACCAATTTTATGGGCAACTACGTCAGCCAGAACTTTGCAGACCTCATATTGTATGAATTGAACACGGCGGGGGAAACTGTGCAGCGGCTGGATTTTCGGGTTCCCGCGAACTCGCCCGCGCGTCCGAAACTTGCTGTACAAGCTGCTCCTGAGGTGCGTGCAGATCCTGTTGCCGCGCCTGTGACAGAGGTTGCGCAGGATGCGCTCGAGTCTTTGCAGGCTGCGCCGTTGGACACCCGTTTTACGTTTGACAGTTTTGTTGTCGGCAAACCCAACGAACTGGCACATGCCGCTGCGCGCCGTGTGTCCGAAGGTGGTCCGGTCACATTCAACCCGCTGGTGCTGTATGGCGGTGTGGGCTTGGGCAAAACCCACCTGATGCACGCCATCGCGTGGGAATTGAAAACCAAGCATCCTGAGCTGAACGTGCTCTACCTGTCCGCCGAACAATTCATGTACCGTTTTGTTCAGGCCCTACGCGAACGCCGGATGATGGATTTCAAACACCTGTTCCGGTCGGTTGACGTGCTGATGGTGGATGACGTGCAATTCATCGCCGGCAAGGATTCAACCCAGGAGGAATTCTTCCACACCTTTAATGCGCTGGTGGATCAGAACAAGCAGATCATCATTTCCGCCGACCGTGCCCCGGGTGAGATCAAGGATCTGGAAGACCGTGTGAAATCGCGCCTGCAATGCGGTCTGGTCGTCGACCTGCATCCGACCGATTACGAGCTGCGCCTGGGCATTCTGCAGAACAAGGTGCAGCAGTACAGCAGCACCTATCCTGATCTGGAGATTGCTGACGGTGTTTTGGAATTTCTGGCCCACCGCATCTCGACCAATGTCCGCGTTCTGGAAGGCGCTCTGACCCGTCTGTTCGCCTTCGCATCGCTGGTGGGCCGCGAAATCGATATGGAGCTGACCCAGGATTGTCTGGCTGATGTGCTGCGCGCGTCGGAACGCAAAATAAGCGTTGAAGAGATCCAGCGGAAAGTGTCCGAGTATTACAATATTCGTCTGTCTGACATAATCGGGCCCAAACGCCTGCGGTCATACGCGCGTCCGCGTCAGGTTGCGATGTATCTGTGCAAGCAGCTCACCAGCCGTTCGCTGCCCGAGATTGGCCGCCGTTTTGGAGGGCGCGATCATACAACGGTCATGCATGGCGTGAAGCGTATCGAAGAGCTAAAGCTGACCGACGGTCAGATCGCTGAAGATGTGGAAATGCTGCGGCGATCGCTGGAAGCCTGATCTGAGCATTTCATGAAGATAACGCCCCGGTGCTTTGCGTCCGGGGCGTTTTCTTGTGCGCATTAATCCACGGTTGGACCAGAACTGAGGCTAGTTGGGCACGATGCCCTTGACGCTAAGGGCTTTCCAACCCAGAAATCCGTAAAAAATCCTTGTGCCTCAGGGTGGAACCGCTAACGTGCCAGTCCCGCCCATGTCGGTACGCAAGTCAGAGGAACTGAGGGTATGAAGATCAGCATTGAACGCGGCACCCTTCTCAAGGCCGTTTCGCAGGCCCAATCCGTTGTGGAACGGCGCAACACCATACCCATACTTGCGAATGTTTTGATTGAGGCCGAGGGCGACGTGGCCCAATTCCGCGCCACTGATCTGGACATCGAAGTGGTCGACAAAGCGCCTGCGCAGGTCGAGAAAGCCGGGGCGACCACGGTTGCGGCGACCACTTTGCATGAAATCGTACGCAAGCTGCCGGATGGGGCGCTGGTAACGCTGACCGCAGACAGTGCCGCAGGCCGGTTGACCGTCGAGGCGGGCCGGTCAAATTTCTCGTTGGCAACGCTGCCAAAAGAGGATTTTCCGGTTATGGCGTCCTCGGAATATCAGTCGAATTTCACCGCGTCAGCCGCGCTGCTGCGCCGGCTGTTCGACAAATCGAAATTTGCGATTTCAACCGAAGAGACGCGGTACTATCTGAACGGTGTCTACATGCATGTCGCTGACAGCTCGGATGGCGGTAAAGTGCTGCGTTGCGTTGCCACCGATGGTCACCGTCTGGCGCGTATTGATGCGGATCTGCCTGACGGGGCCGCAGATATGCCTGGTGTGATCGTGCCACGCAAAACAGTAGGCGAGCTGCGCAAGCTGCTGGACGATGATGAAATGGATATCGCCGTTTCGGTCAGCGAAACCAAAGTACGTTTTGCCACGCCGGATATCACCCTGACCTCGAAGGTCATCGACGGCACCTTCCCCGATTACACACGCGTCATCCCGCAAGGGAACACCCGCAAGCTTGAGGTCGATGCTGCCGAGTTTGCGCAGGCCGTAGACCGGGTCGCGACAGTGTCGTCCGAACGGTCGCGTGCGGTAAAGCTGCAATTGGATGGCGACAAGTTGGTCCTTTCGGTCAATGCTCCGGATAGTGGTGCGGCTGAAGAAGAACTGGCCGTCGCCTATGGGGATGAACGATTGGAGATCGGGTTCAACGCCAAGTATCTGCTGGAGATTGCGTCTCAGGTCGATCGTGAGAATGCTGTGTTCCTGTTCAACTCGGCAGGTGATCCGACCCTGATGCGTGAAGGCAATGATCAAAGCGCGGTTTATGTTGTGATGCCGATGCGCGTCTGATCGCGCTGACGCGCGACGCCTCCGGCGGGAGTATTTTTGAAAAGATGAAGGGAGGGGTCATGGGATTGGCCCTGACCGAGCTTACGGTCTCGCATTTTCGGTCTCATAAGCTAGCGCGCCTGTCGCTGGACGGGAGGCCGGTTGCGATTCACGGGCCCAATGGAGCGGGCAAGACTAATATTCTGGAAGCGGTTTCTTTGTTTTCGCCCGGTCGTGGTATGCGTCGGGCAAGCGCGGCTGAGATGACACGACGGCCCGAGGCGTTGGGGTGGAAGCTGTCGGGGATATTGGATGCGCAGGGGCAGCGTTACGAGGTGGAAACCTGGTCCGAGGGTGGCGCGGCGCGGCAGGTTCGGATTGACGAAAAGACCTCGAGTCAAATCGAGCTGGGGAAACTGGCGCGGGTTGTTTGGCTGATCCCTTCGATGGACCGGCTTTGGATTGAAGGAGCTGAAGGGCGACGGCGATTTCTGGACCGTATCGCGCTGAGTTTTGACCCAGCCCATGCGGAAGCATCTTTGACTTATGAAAAAGCTATGCGCGAGCGGAACCGTTTGCTGAAAGAGCAGGTGCGGGATGCCCATTGGTATGCGGCCCTGGAGGGTCAGATGGCGGAGTCCGGGCATCGCATACATGCCGCTCGCGTTGCGGCGCTGGATTATTTGCGCGCCGCGCAGGATCGGGCGGAGACGGCTTTTCCGTCAGCTGAGTTGGAATTGGTCCAGACAGAAGGTGCGATGCCTGAGACAGCAGAGGATCTGCGTGACGCCTTGAACGAGAGTCGCTTCCGGGATCTGGCGGCGGGCCGGACTTTGGTAGGGCCGCATCGGTCAGACCTGTATGGGGTGTTCGCTGCAAAGGGCGTTCCGGCCAAGGATTGTTCGACCGGCGAGCAGAAGGCGTTGCTTGTGTCTTTGATTTTGTCGAACGCGCGGGCGCTGGCAGAGATGGTTGGGGCACCTCCGATTGTTCTGTTGGACGAAGTGGCCGCCCATCTGGACGCAGATCGGCGCGCGGCGCTTTATGACGAAATTTGCGCTCTGGGGGCTCAGGCCTGGATGACGGGCACCGGGCCTGAGTTGTTTGCTGAATTGGGGGACCGGGCCCAGACGGTGGTTGTAACCGAAAGCGATGAGGGCTCGGTCGTGACTGCTTAGGCCGGTTCGCTGACTTTACGTTCCCACAGGAAACCGCGCATAACCTCGTCGACCGGTGTCTTGGCCATGTGATTGACGTAGTTCGACATGGTTTTCTGCGCCAAGCCCAGCACCACATCCAGAACCGCACGGTGTGAATAGCCTGCGTCAAAGAACGCCTGCAACTGCTCCTCGGTCGGGTTGCCGCGTGTTTCCATCACTTGCAGAGTGAAGGTGCGCAGCGCCTCGAGCTTGGCTGTAGGCAGCGGAGTTTCGTTGCGCAGTGCCTCGGTGATTGCATCCGAGACTTTCATCATCTTGGCGATGCCGGTGTGCGCTGGCACGCAGTAGTGACATTCATTTTCCACGTTGATGGTCTGCCAAACAACGGTTTTCTCATCATTGTCGAAATCGGTTTGCAGGAACAGGCCATGCAGAACCTGATAACCTTCCAGGTGTTGCGGGCTTTCGGCCATCACCTTGTGCAAACCGGGCAAGCGACCAAACGCGGCCTGCGATTTTTCGAGAAGAGGTTTGGACCCTTCTGGGGCGGATTCGAGGTCGTGCGACGGAAAATTGGCCATGTCGGAACTCCTGTTTCTGGCGCGATGAGTCGTATTTAGGGTTTATTGAACGATCGCTCAAGTATATATTTGAGTGAACGTTCAAGAATTGGTGATGTTGATGCCTCGGAAACCCGCATATGATCGTGATGCTCTGATTGCTAAAGCAAAGGACATCTTCTGGCGTCAGGGCTGGGCCGGGACGTCGCTGAAGGATCTGGAGTGGGAATTGAAACTAAAGCCCGGCAGTTTTTATGCGGCATTCGGCTCGAAGGACGCGCTCTATGCGCTGACAATGGAAAGCTACACACGGGAAGGCGTGGCACGCCTAAAGGCTTTGGCTGAAAAGTTGGGGCCAAAAGGGGCGTTGAAAGCGCAGCCCCGTTTGGTGATCGAAGCGGTCGAGAACCCGACGAAAGCCTGCATGTTGGCAAAGACATATGCGGAGTTGCAGGCGAAAGATCACGACCTTGCGGATCAGGCCGCGCGGCACATGACTGAGATGAAAGCGTGTTTTGCCGAGCTGTTCCGAAGCGCTCAGAATGCTGGTGAAATCCGGTCTGAACATGACCCGGATCGACTGGCGGCGCGGTATCAGTCGGACATTCTTGGATTGCGATTGTCTGCTGAGCGCGAGGATGTCGACGCAGATGAAATCGCTGCGGACATCGCCGCTGACATTGATCGCTTGTGAGCCTGTAACCAGCAGGCAAAAAACGACCCTCGCAAACACAAAATCTTGGGGGATCGCGTGACATTCCCCACCAGAAAACGTATAAGTTACCAAAATAATATAGGTACTGACTGAATGTCCGAAGACGCACAGGCTCCTCAAGAATACGGCGCAGATTCCATCAAGGTTCTCAAAGGGTTGGAGGCTGTTCGAAAGCGCCCCGGCATGTATATCGGGGACACGGATGATGGCTCGGGTCTGCACCATATGGTGTATGAGGTGGTCGACAACGGGATCGATGAAGCCTTGGCGGGTCATGCTGACCATGTAACCGTAAAAATCCATGCGGATTCCAGCGTTTCGGTCAGTGATAACGGGCGCGGAATTCCGGTCGATATTCACCCGGAAGAAGGTGTTTCAGCGGCTGAAGTCATTATGACCCAACTGCACGCGGGCGGTAAGTTCGACAGCAATTCCTACAAGGTGTCGGGCGGTCTGCACGGTGTTGGCGTTTCAGTTGTGAACGCTCTTTCAGATTGGCTGGAATTGCGCATCTGGCGTGCGGGCAAGGAACATGTCGCGCGCTTTGAGGGCGGCGAAACGGCTGAACATCTGAAGGTCGTGGGTGAATGCGGCGATCGCACCGGGACCGAGGTGCGGTTTCTGGCCTCGACCAACACGTTTTCGAACCTCGAGTACTCGTTTGAAACGCTGGAAAAGCGTCTGCGCGAGCTTGCCTTCCTGAACTCAGGCGTACGGATCATCCTGATTGATGAACGCCCTGCTGAGCGGTTGGAAACCGAGTTGTTTTATGAAGGCGGCGTCAAGGAATTCGTCAAGTATCTCGATCGGTCCAAGACCCCGGCTATGCCCGAGCCGATCTATATCAAGGGCGAGCGTGACGACATCGGCGTTGAAATCGCGATGTGGTGGAATGACAGCTACCATGAGACGGTTCTGCCCTTCACCAACAACATCCCGCAGCGGGATGGTGGCACGCATGTCGCCGGTTTCCGGGGTGCTTTGACACGGACGATCAACAACTATGCGCAGTCCAGCGGGATCGCAAAGAAGGAAAAGGTCAGCTTTACAGGTGACGACGCGCGTGAGGGCCTGACCTGCGTGCTGTCGGTGAAAGTGCCTGACCCAAAATTCTCATCCCAAACCAAGGATAAGCTGGTCTCGTCCGAAGTTCGCCCGGCGGTCGAAGGTTTGATGAATGAAAAACTGGCCGAGTGGTTTGAGGAAAACCCCAATGAAGCCAAGGGTATCGTCGGCAAGATCATCGAAGCTGCTCTGGCCCGTGAGGCTGCCCGCAAGGCCCGTGAACTGACCCGCCGCAAAACGGCGATGGATGTGAACTATCTGGCCGGTAAGCTGAAAGATTGTTCCGAGAAAGACCCGTCCAAAACCGAGGTTTTCCTGGTCGAGGGGGACTCGGCAGGTGGTTCCGCGCAAACAGGTCGGGATCGTCTGACACAAGCTGTTCTGCCCTTGCGCGGGAAAATCCTGAACGTGGAACGCGCGCGGTTTGATCGAATGCTGTCGTCGCAGGAAATCGGCAACCTGGTGATGGCGCTGGGCACTGGTATTGGCCGCGATGAGTTCAACATCGAAAAGCTGCGCTACCACAAGATCGTCATCATGACCGATGCCGACGTGGACGGTGCACACATCCGGACGCTGCTGCTGACCTTCTTCTACCGGCAAATGCCGGAACTGATCGAGGGTGGGTATCTCTATATCGCACAGCCACCGCTTTATAAGGTTTCACGAGGTAAATCAGAGGTTTACCTGAAGGATCAGGCGGCGCTGGACGACTATCTGATCAATCAAGGCGTCGAAGGGGCCGTGTTGAAGCTTGGCTCGGGTGAAGAAATCATCGGCCAAGACCTCACGCGTGTCGTGGACGAAGCGCGCCAGTTGAAACGTGTTCTGGACGCGTTCCCGACGCATTACCCGCGTCACATTCTGGAACAGGCTGCCGTCGCGGGGGCTTTCGTGCCGGGTGCGGTTGATGCCGACCTTCAAGGCGTGGCCGACAAGGTTGCTGCCCGTCTTGACCTGATCGCGCTGGAATATGAACGCGGCTGGCAGGGCCGGATCACTCAGGATCACGGCATCCGCTTGGCCCGCATCCTGCGCGGTGTGGAAGAGGTGCGCACACTGGATGGCCCCATGCTGCGCTCGGGTGAGGCGCGTAAGACCGGCAGTTTCACTCAAAGCCTGCAAGAGGTGTATAACACGCCTGCGACGCTGATCCGCCGTGACCGATCTCAGGTTATCCACGGCCCTCTGGACCTGCTGCGGGCCATTTTGGAAGAGGGTGAAAAGGGCCTGTCGCTGCAACGCTACAAAGGCCTCGGTGAGATGAACCCGGACCAGCTGTGGGAAACCACGCTTGACCCGGACGCCCGCACGCTGTTGCAGGTACGCGTCGATGACATGGTCGAGGCAGATGATCTGTTCACCAAGCTCATGGGCGACGTTGTCGAGCCGCGTCGGGAGTTCATCCAGAAAAACGCCCTAAGCGTGGAGAATCTTGATTTCTGACCGTGTGTAGGTGCGCCCATAGCTTTGCATTTCGCCCAAAGAGTTGCATTTTTAGCCCAAAACTTTGGGCGCATTAACCTTCAACTTTCTTGGTTCGAGGCTCCATATCTTCGGGTCTCATTCTTTGCTTGTTTCGCGCCATCGCCGTATTGCCGGGGAAGGTTTTCGGATGGCCGCTTCCAGCCCGAAGCGGACATTCACAACTAGACTTTGCAGATTCCAAGACGCCAAAGAGCGAACTTTTGCACGAGGCTATACCCGATACCAGTTTTCAACGTCTCGGGTAGCTTCCTCGACATTAAAAGCAGCCTCTACCTCTGCGACTACACACCGTACTTCATCCGGGCTTGCATTGAGTTCTAAAATACTCGCCCCCAGATCATGGGCTGACCCGGCATTTGAATAAATCGTATCGACCCCAATTCTGATGGCGTTTCGGTGTTGCAGTAGGTGCTCAAAAAACCGCACATAAATCATCTCCTCGTACTGAGAATGACTGTCTGCTTCAGAGATCAAACCCAATTCTGCGGCCTTGGCACACGTCAAACGCCAAGCCAGTTCCATTGTCGATGGAGGCGCATCTCTGGCCTCATCAGAATGTTTTGGGTTCGCAAATGTAGACCTTCGGATGGCTTCGAGATTGGCCCGCAAGCTCTTTGTAGGAACAGGATAGACGAATGTGGTTTTCTCGGATGCTAAGGCTGTTTCAACTTGATCCGGCTGTGCCTGGATGAACTCGGAAAACCTGTTTCCGATGATAGGGACTTCACCGACAATCATGTCTGTGGGATCGGTATTCTCTGTCAGCCATCGCGCCAGGGCTCTCCGGCCCCACAATCCGGCTGCCTTTCGGATCAATGGATGAGTTCCATCTGAAACATCTGGATACCTAGCGATTAGATCTTCGGTCTGAAACGCCGCGAGACCTGTATCCCAACGCATAATATGCACGCGACGTCCCAAGGAGACCGAAATGGATATCTGCTGACGCAACAGGAATGACTTTCCTGATGCTGGTAATCCAGTGAAGAAAACCATGCGGCAACGACGTGCAGCGTCGGCCAGGTGTCTTCCAATCTCAGTGTCCGCAAAACTGTCGATAGAAATTGCGAATCTCCTAGTTCGGTGTCGGCAATTAGGCTGGAGCGGCGAGCGTTCACCACCTCCAAGATTGTTGCCCAAGAAATCCGGCGATTTCACAGATGAATTGTCAACCTAAATTGCCCCAAAGTGAATTTTGCCTCTCAAGTTATTCTCTTAACCACCAAATAACTCGCCGGTCTCAAAAATTGACCATTCCGCAGCGCACGCTTCTTGACGAGCGTGCGTCCTTGACTCTTCGCAGACTAGGAACGACAAGAGTATATTGATAAAAAGTTACTCGTCGCCGCGATGCTGCCGGCTACGATGATCCAATGGCCTTCAGACTAATTGTAGCATGTGTCCCAGCGTAGGAACGGGTTTCGCTGGGGTCTTCGCCATGAGCTCGTTCCTCGCAAGCATTCGCAACTGTCACCTGATAAGCCTCAGTCATCGCGTGACCCATAAAAGAAGGCGCCTTATGAACAGCACATGGCTCTTAAATTGTGTGCTTGATGCCCGATAGATCAGGTCTCAGGCTCCGTTTCAATCAGTCATTCATCGTGTTTACGCGCTGCATTCTTTGTTTGATCCCGACACTCTTGGTGTTGCTCTTAGGAACGCAACTTCCTGCCCAAGTCGCAGGCAATGCCGATGGATCGGTTTGTGGCGAAGGTTTCGAAAACAAAAACGGATCCTGCCAAAGAACCGACTTACCAGAAAACGCATATTTGACGGGTAGCGCCTACGGCAGCGGCTGGGAATGCAATCACGGTTTTCAGAATGTCGGAGAACTCTGTGAGGCAATAAGAGTTCCTGAAAATGCCTATCTTGCATCGACCGGAGATCAGTGGGAGTGCAATCGGCTGTTCCAGCGTGTCGGAGATAAATGTGAGGAAGTGATTTCGCCTCAAAATGGTTACGTCGAAACTCGGTTTGGCGTGCAGGAAATACACTGCAACTGGGGATTTCGTAAGGAGAATCAAAATTGTGTCGCAATAGAAGTCCCAAAAAACGGTCGTCTGAGTGACAAAAGAAGCTCGGATGGTTGGGTATGCCTCCGAGGTTACAGGGCAGCGGATAGCGGCTGTGAGCCTGTGGCTGTTCCACAGCATGCATATCTTGCACCTGAAACTTATTCCGGATGGAAATGCGAACGTGGT
The DNA here is from genome assembly GCF_013034525.1 of Ruegeria sp. HKCCA5929. Lineage (NCBI taxonomy): Bacteria > Pseudomonadati > Pseudomonadota > Alphaproteobacteria > Rhodobacterales > Roseobacteraceae > Ruegeria > Ruegeria sp. HKCCA5929. Next base: position 56,728 of record NZ_WQGE01000009.1, on the reverse strand, counting down.
TTTCGCGCAAACCGGGACAGGTGCGTTGCGATCCTTGTCCCTTCAAACGCGCATTTGAATCGAAGAGGTGATGGTTGGGAATGTAATCGGCCGTTCACGAGACAGAACGACAAGTGCACCGAAAATGTGCCGCGACAATAAGTTGGTGGAAACCAAAGCCGCCTGACAAACCCGGAAGGACTAAGCCGTGAACCATAACTCGATTGACGAAAACCTGGGTAAAAGTCTCAAAGCCAAAAAGGTGCGTCGCCGGTCCTATGGGATTAAGATATCTATTGCGTCAGCAGTGTGCGTTGCAGCGATAATTGTAGTGGTGTTTTTCTGATGCGTAAAAATGCCCCTCAAGTAACCCTTCCCGGTTCAAAGATGTCAGCTCATGGCCTGGAACAAAGAGCGTTTCAGGACCGCAGTGTTCGTAAATCGCGGAACGCTGACGTATCAGGAGTGATTGAGGAAGAATTTGGAAAGTACTTGATTAAGGCTGGCGTTCTGAGCGGCAATAGTGTTGCACGGGCATTTCCCAAGCCGCCGGCTAAAACGCAGGCAATGATTGCCGATGCAGTTGGAGAAACACCAGTATTGGCCATTGAAGCCTTAAAGGAAATTCTCGAAGAACGAGACAGGAAGCGTAGCGGTCAACGCCGTTTGGAGGGAAACTCCGGCACCCTCGTTCCCAGTGAAAGAGAATATGCCGAGGCATTGCGCCAGATCAGGCTCACCCCGGCGCAGGTCACATTGCTCAAAGCGCTTACAATCGCAGGCAAGGATGGTCTGACCATTGGTCACTTGTCTCAGGCGGCCGGTTACAAATCGCGCGAGGCCTCAATCAAGGTCTTTAAGAAAATCGGTCTATTGATTGCGGAGTATCTAGAGCTCGAACTTCCCGAAGGCGGATCGGTACAGAATGATGGTGCTGCTCAAGTCCTGGCATTTTCTCACATCGAAAGTGACGACGAGCCAGCAACTTGGATTATGCATCAGGAACTGCGCGACGCTGTTCGTTCGGTTCTATGACGAACGTTCCAGCGCCAGCTCTTGTAGCGAGCTTCGAACCGGAACAAATGCACGAAAGGTTGCTCACTTAGCTTATGTTGGAGAAAAGACCATATCCGCTCGACTTGATCTATGTACCTGTGAAACGTGCGAAAACGCTTGATCAACAAAAAGTTCTGACGCTGGCCGAAGAAATCCTGAAGAACGGCCAAAAGACCCCGATCCAGATACGCTCGGACAACAAGAGGTTTGTACTAATTGAAGGCCTTCACCGACTAGAGGCCATTCGCGCCTTGGGCGGTGATACGGTCGAGGCCTATCTGGTACGTGCCAGACTACACTAATTGCCTATTGGAATTGGCGTTCGACAAAGCCTCAGAAAATGTCAGCAGACGTTGACTTTTTTCATCCCAAAGATGCAAGCGTGCACAATGAAAGCTCTCATATAGAGTAATACGCTGGCAATTTTCCAACTCAGAATGGTCGCGCAAAACCTCGTTTAGCCGATAAAACGGTATGCGGCTGGCCAGGTGGTGAACATGGTGTACGCCGATATTAGCAGAGAACCACCGAAGGATGCCTGGTAGGGCATAGTGAGAACTTCCATAGAATGCGGCGTTCTGAAGGTTCCACCCCTCTTCCCGTTCCCAGGTCGTGTGTTCAAACTGGTGTTGAATATAGAAAAGCCAAATACCAATCGATGATGCGACAATCATGGTTGGTAGGAAAACATACGCTAAAACCTCAATGCCTCCGGCCCAAAAAACTAGGGCCAATATCCCTGCAATTGCAGCGTTTGTTCCCATCGCACTTGCCCAGTACAGCCAGCCCGAACGCATGAAACCAAGAGGTAAACGGTTTTGAATAAAGAACGTATAGATCGGCGCAACACCGAACAGGAAGACGGGGTTCCGGGTCAGACGATACGCGGCACGCCCGAACCACTTCCGCTTCAGGTATTCTTCAGTGGTCAATGTAGGGATGTCACCCATACCACGCCGATCAAGGTTACCGGTTGAGGCGTGGTGAATCGCATGGCTTTGTCGCCAAACGTCATAGGGTGTCAGGGCAAGTACACCTAGAACCCGGCCGGTCCAATTGCAAACAGTGCGACTTCTAAAGAAAGATCCATGACCGCAATCATGCATAATGATGAAGATACGCACCAGAAATGCGGCATTCAGGATGGCCAGTAATATTGCGATCCAGACACTAATAGATAAAGCCATCCACGCTAGAGCCCATAGCGCGAATAAGGGGACAACGGTGATCGCAATTTCATAAACACTGCGCTTTGCATCGGGCACACGGTATTGCGCGAGCGCCCGCGTCCAGTCTTTTGGTTGCAACTTACTTGTTCTCCAACGGCGTATAGTAGCCCAGTGTGCAAACGGGCACCCAGAAAGGGTGCCCGTAAAAGGTCAGGCGAGTGCCAGATTGGCGGCGCTGTCGCGCCCGTCACGGCCGGCTTCTACGTCAAAAGTAACCTTCTGACCGTCTTTCAATTCGCTTAGGCCGGAACGTTCAAGTGCTGAGATATGTACGAACACGTCGCGCTTGCCATCTTCAGGCTCGATAAAGCCAAAACCTTTGGTTGAGTTGAACCATTTTACTGTGCCATTTGCCATGGTGGAAGTCTCCTAAATCTTGCCGCCCGCATTATCGCGGCGACTCGGCGTGGTCGGTCTGAATCGAAAGACTGAACGCCGGATTTAGGAGACAGCAGGTCGAAAAAGAAAAACGTAAGCCTCGTGTATATGGACTTCGACTACGCACGATACAAGCCTTGATGCTTTGGCGGACAACAGAGAATTTGAGCCCGCCTAGCTTAGAACTAGGCAAGTAGAGGTGAAACCGTTGCTCTTCGGTCCAAACTTGAAGGTGGCTTGGGTCAGCGGCACAGAAGACTAACGATCATTTTTGGGAAATTATCCTGCTGCATACGAGACAGCGATAAGCGTCCGTCTTGGTGCCTTGGCGAAACTTTGCAAAATCCGCTTTCTGCGCATTGCGGACCTTCGCGCACGGCATAACACCCAACATTAGAGAGTGCATCATCCCAGAACTTTTAGATCTTTTGGTGCGAGCCGACTTTTCTCCGGCAATGTCCCAAATTTAATTCCTTCGATTTCGAGTTTGTCTCGTATCGCTACAAGTTCACCCAGTTTGTACTCAGATTGCTCAGGAACAACGTATAGTACTTGAGGAACCTTTCTCAAAAGAAGTGCTGCTCTTGCCAGTTGGTCAATCAAGTAGCCAGGATCAATTCTATTCCTCGGGCCTTTGATCTCAATCGCCGCAAAAGGCTCCGAGCCTTTGTATACGATTAAGTCTGTGGCAAGAGGCTCGAACGTTCTGCCTTCTCGAACAGTCAAATTTTCCACATTGAAGATGTCACTAGTGTTCTGTTTGAAAAGCATTTTTGCGTTTACTTCGAAGTCTCGGGCTCTTCGCTGGCCGCCAAAACCACCTCTAGCAATCACGACCGCAGGCTTCTCCGCCAATCGAACTTCATCAAGAATAGACTTAGTTTCCGCCTGAGATAACTCCCCTGAAAGAACGGCATCAGCTATCTCTTTGGATTTCCTAGGGTCATACCGATCTATCCTTGAAAGCAAAATAACTTGCATCATGGCCAGCCAGTCGGGCTCACCAGTCTCATAGTCAAAACAATACTCTTGGCCACAAATCTCTAGGACCTGTCCCAGGGGTATCAACTCTGAAACAGTTGCACCGCAGTGATCGCATACGCCATTATGCAAAGCATCTTTCAGCTCAGGCAATTCCACCGTTCTTTGAAACTTGCATTCTCTTGCACTCATAACCGAACCAAAATTCCACTCTTCCGAACAAAAGGTTAGTTTGGTGATGAAAGAGATCAAGATATCGCGACTTTGCCTTTTGCGTGACAACGGTTGAATATAACCAACCAACAATGCATCCTTGGTAATGAAGCAGTTGTTCGATCAGTATGAGGTGTTCAGCCAAACGAACGCGCGATGCTGCGAAACATCCGGGCGACTTGGCCAGGAAGCTCACTTTCGTCATCTTGGGCAAAAACCGCATACGCTGCGAAGGCGAACCGAGGGGCTTCCTTTATCAAGCTTAGTTGACCACTCCTAAGTTCCGCTTCTACGACCCGTTTTGGAAAGTAGCCGGCGGATGGAATGGATTTCAAATACTGAAGGCCCAGGGTCCCGATACCCAATTGAAGACGAGGTGCATCAAGCTCTGGAAAATTCAATAAATGCTCAGCCTTAAATTCAGGGCCCCAATCTATGAGAACGTACGCATCTCCCAGCTTGTTCGGCAGACCGATGGGACCGCTGCTTACAAGAACAAATTCATCTTGGAATAGTTGGAGGGCAGACAATCCCGACGCCCGTCGGGGCTGGTACATTATGGCCAAGTCGAGGTCGCCCTCTTCGATCTCCTGCGACAGAGCCTCGGAAGAAGCTGCGGAAGCCCGTATTGCAACGTCTGGCAGCGTTTCCATCAATTCAGGTAAAGCACCCATAAGATATCCATCCCAAAGGCTGGGGGCGGCGCCAATCTCTAGTGCTGCTCTTATTGGAACAGGGAGACCAACATCCAACTTCGCTTGTGCCCAGGTTCGCACAAGCAACTGTGCGTGCTTGAGAAAGTGCTGTCCCGCGTTCGTCAGCGATGCGCCAGATTTACTGCGGTCGAAAAGCACTTGCCCAAGTTGCTGCTCTAAAGTCCGAATTCTCATGCTCACCGTAGATTGGGTGACATGGACCTTTTTCGCAGCATCAAAGAAAGTGCCCGTTTCAACAACGGCCAGAAAGGTTCGAGCTTGTTCGATATCCAAGGATTATCTATTCCATTTTTCGATATCATCCGAGAATAAAATTCGTTTTTCAACACAAAAATTTCGTGCGATATACCGAGTGTAGCGCGAAAGTGCCCCCACCAGATCGGAACGCTAATCAACATTTCTCATTTTGTAGTGGAGATCCCGAGCTGAGAAATCGTTGCAATCTGACCCCTGTGGATTTGCCACCAACACCGGAGCGCTGCACCAACCCCACAATGGGCAAGAAGCCCATTTTCTCATGGAGAAAACAAAATGAGTCGAGTTTCTATTGTTGCTCTTCTCTCTTCGCTGTTTGCTGTTCCGGCATTCGCCATGCCCGCTGATCTTGACATGGACGGTGATGGCCTGGCGTCGCTGGCAGAGCTTCAGACAAGGTATCCTGAAGTCTCGGATGATCTCTTTCTGGAGATCGACGCGAATGCTGATGGTTTCATCAATGACGACGAATTGGTTGCCGCCGTTGACGCAGAACTTCTCCGTGGTCCCACAGGTGATCAGTAAGCAAAGGTTGTCACGGCTATGAGGAAGCCAATCCCGCCCCACAAATGGCTGCTTGCCGCGATGGGTATTTGGTTGGTTTTGTCCCCCTTTGTCCTGTTTCGTGAGGAAACACTGTTGCAGGGCATGGCTGAACTTGAAGCAATCGCCTTCATGGCAACTGGCATTGTTGTTCTGGTCATGTCCGGCGCCGACGGCCGGAGCCACCTTCTCGCACGGGTGGCTCCGGTATCGGCACTGGGGTTCCTGTTGATCGTGGCGCCGGCGGCGTTGAACTTCACGGGCCATATTGTGGCGACGGCTAATGCATGGATAGCGGGATCGGCGCTGATCGGGCTTGCCGCTTGGGAGGTGCTGGAGAGCCGCGGATTGCGTGCAATCCAGTAAATTGGTGCGGGGCGGGAAATCGCCCCGCGTCGTGCTATGATCCAAATAGCATTGGGCATATTTTAAGGAGTCTACTCAGTGACTGTCGCTAAAGTAGTTGAAGCTCAGAAATTTAAACAACGCCCATTCTGTAGTGCCGACACGACAGTCTTTGACGCGGCCGTAACCATCGCTTTGTTGGATGTGAATGCGCTCGCTGTTCTCGAAGATGACAAGCTAGTTGGGATTATCACTGATCATGATATTCTGCTGTGTCTCGCCGACTCCGGCTCTTCATTTTATGAACAAACTGTTAGCGATTGGATGACCGAAAAGCCTGTCACTTGCACTTCAGGATCCAGCCTGTCAAAGGCTCTTAGCCTTATGGCAAAACACGGCTTCAGGAACCTTGTTGTCACACGCCGAGGGGATCCGTTTGCGGTCGTCAGCAGCAAAGAAATCCTCGCGCGTATTCACGACGACGATAAAGCTGAACTGGAAGCGCTGAGGGAAATGACCCATCACACATCGGATTGATCGGATACCTGATACCTTTCAAAAGATGAACGCACCTTGGTATTCTTAGTGTTCAAAGCGCCTAGTTTTGCCAGTAACCAATAGTGGCATAGGTCGCTAAACCATTTATGGTCTGTCCAGTTTAGGGGACAGTCCGAGCGCAATCTTTGGTATGCATTGGCTTCCCAATCGACGCAAAATAGGATTGCCAATGAACACCCAAATAGTCACTCCCATCTGCGCGTTCGATATAGTAGCCGGCCAAGCAGTCCCCGTCTGTTCAGATTGGCCAGAACCCTTTGCAAGGCAGCAAAACGGTTACCGCTGGATTCATTTCGACCTCGCCGACAGCGGCTTAAAGCAATGGGCATCCGAACAACTTCCAAACATAGCCGCGCAAGCATTGCTTCAATCGGAAACGCGACCACGATGTGATATGCACGACGATGGCATCATTTTGAACCTACGCGGCGTTAACCTGAACCCTGATGCGTCTCCGGAGGATATGGTTTCTCTAAGGCTCTGGGCCACGGAAAGAACCATCGTATCTGCCCGTGTGCGCAAAGTCTGGGTAGCAGACAGTCTTCGTCTAAAAGCCGAAAGCGGTATCGGGCCAGAAAGTGTTGGTGCATTTTTGGCAGAACTTGCTGCGGGGCTCACAAAGCGGATTGAGGCTGTCTCGCTTGAACTTGAAGACGAGACAGACTCTCTCGAAGAGATCGGGCTTACAGGAAATGAAATCAAACCAGAGCGCATTGCGCGATTGCGGCAAACGGTGATCAAACTTCGGCGCTATATCAGTCCGCAACGCGATGCGCTCGATGCTTTAGCCTCATTGAGAAGTAGCGTAATTCACAGCGACGCATCTGTATTGGTCAATGAAACCGCGAACCGCACTCGCCGTACGCTTGAGGAACTGGATGCAAGCCGGGACCGGTTGACAGCGCTTCAGGAGCAAATGAACGCCGAGCACGCGAATGCGCTTGCTCGAAACGGCTATCTTTTGTCTGTCGTCGCAGCAATCTTTCTACCACTTGGATTTCTGACTGGTCTATTTGGCGTGAATATTGCTGGCATGCCCGGCTTGAGTGCTCCCTTTGCGTTTTGGGCGCTGACACTGGCTTCGGCTGCCATCGGAATTGCACTTTACGTCGTGTTCAAACTCTCAAAGTGGTTGTAGCAAAAGTAGGTTGCCAAAGGTTGACCAAGCTGCTGCACAGAAAGCGTTGATCACCTTCGCGAATACCCGATTGCGCGCAAAATAGCTTCTCATTTCCCAGTTTGACATTAGGCTGGAACCGATGTTCCGACAGCTCTTACCGATATCAGCGCTGCTTCTTGGATCAGGGCTTCTTCTGTTCGCAGGTGGTGTCCACGGTCTGATACTTCCCGTTCGTGGATCCTTCGAGGGTTTTTCCGCCAGCTCTCTCGGCCTTTTAGGAACAGGGTGGGCAGTTGGCTATGTAGCAGGATGCCTTGTTGCACCACGGCTTGTTGGGGCAGTAGGGCATATTCGAACCTTCGGCGTAATGTGTGCTCTCGCCGCCGTAACGATCCTTTTCCAGGCCGTTGTAGTGGATACGTGGGCTTGGATACCGTCGCGCGCAGTTTCCGGATTTTGTTTTGCTGGCGCAGCAATGATCGTCGAATCTTGGCTCAACGATAAGGTTGAACCCAATACGCGTGGTACAGTCTTTGGCGTCTACACGATGGTCAACCTGGGTGCGGTGACGGCTGGTCAGATGGCTATCTCACTGGGAGATGCAACGGGTTTCATCTTCTTTGCCATTGGCGCGATGGTGTATTGCTTGGCGCTTATACCAACAGCCCTGTCAACTTCGGCATCGCCAGCACCCCTGACATCTGTGCGTCTCGACCTACCGGCATTGTGGCGAAACTCACCAGTTGCGGTCGCCGCGGTCTTTCTTGTCGGCATTTCAAATGCAGCTTTTGGGACTCTTGCTGCGGTGTATGCGGATCGCGTTGGGCTATCACTTACTGCAATTGCTTTGTTCGCGAGTATTCCGGTTTTGGCCGGAGCTTTTGCGCAAGTTCCAATTGGATTTGCAAGTGATCGAATGGACCGGCGTAAAGTCTTACTATTTACAGCGGTCGTAGCTCTTGCTTCGGATCTGGCTTTTGTCCTTCTTGCGCCGGAGTCGCGCGTCATGAACCTTGCTTTGGTCGGGATGTTCGGCGCTGCAATTTTTGCGATGTATCCAATCATCGTTGCGCACGCGAACGACCATGCACCACCTGGCACGTCCATCCAAGTCTCAGGCGGCCTTTTGATGGTTTTCGGCTTAGGTTCAATTGTAGGGCCGTTGATCGCTGGTTTCGCCATGGCAGCACTCGGGCCGCAGGGTTTGTTTCTCACAACCGTCGCAGCGCATTGCCTGATGATCCTATTTACGATTTGGCGAATTCTTTCTAAGTCCGCAGTTCCCGAGGGCGAGAAGACGGCATTTAGGGTCAGCGCTCCTGCAAGGGTGGTTACGCCTGAAACTGCCGTCCTTGCTGTCGGTGAAGATGAGGCAATCTCCCTTGCTGACGCTGAGAGCGAGTTGGGCGCCAGTCCCGATGTGAAGGAGAGTCTGGCGCTAAGAACTAATTCTAATGACAGCCCTTCCTAATCTTCCCCAATGTGTTCGCGGCGCGCTATACTGGTCAACTGCCGGCGCGAAGGTGCGAGTTGAACAACACCCTGATTAAAAAGGGTTTTCGAACATGGCTCTGTGAATGTTCCTGTCACTCATCCACAACACGAAACTCACCGGAAGGCGCATCAGTAGGTGGTTCTTCGAACTCATTGGAAATCAGACCGCGACGGATGAGTTCTCGAATGGCGGCCGCTCTGGATGGCAGTCTGTTCTCGAACCGCCAATCATCAATGGCTTTAAGCTCTTCGAGGTCGAGCATCAGTTGCAGTTTTTCCGTGCGCTTTGGCGGTCGATTTTGATCAGACACTGGCATGACCTCAGTAGCTTACGTCAGTTACTCCAAGCATGTATGGCATTGGGCCTGCGTGTCTACATCAATCTTGGCATGTTGTGCCGGATACCCAGGATCATGAAGCGCCCCATGATGTGTCGGATACCTATATTAAGTATATGATTTTATTTGAAATTTTATGAATCGCTCTTAGGTTTTACTCCGCAAGCAACGAAACGGAGTGAAAATGATACAGCAAGTCTTGAAGTCTGAAGTTCAGGAAGAAACCAACGACACAGGCATCGACAAAAACGCCTGGATCGCCAACGCGGTGACGGAAGTACTGGCCGATACCATGGTCCTGATGGTGAAAACGCAAGGCACACACTGGAATGTCGTGGGCCCACTATTCCTGCCGATCCATGAACTGACAGAGCGTCAGTATCGCGACCTCTTCGAAGCTTCGGATGAATTGGCCGAGCGTGTGCGTGCGTTGGGGCAGGTGGCACCGATCTCGTTCACTGACATGGTTAGCCAAGCCAAGCTGACCGAAGAAGAAACCGTCAAAGATGCAGAGGGCATGATCAAACAATTGGTCGCAGACCATGAAGCGATTGCCCGGAACCTGCGTGAGACTGCTGCGACCGCAGCCCGTTATGGCGATGGAGCTTCAGAGGATCTGATGAACGCCAGGATGGCGAAGCATGAGGAAGCGGTCTGGATGCTCAAGGCAATTGTTGCGGCCTAATGGGCGTCTCCCATTGATCTGAAGCACAGTTTGAGAAGAAAGGAAAAATGATGACACGTGTTGGGTACGAGAAAAAAGCACAGCTGCAACTGGATAGTTGGAATGCCCAGATTGATGTTCTCGAAGCCAAGCTGAAGGTGGCTGAAGCAGATGCCAAGCTCGAGCTCGAGGAACAGCTCAGCAAGCTCTACAAGGTAAGGTCCGATGCAAAAACGCAGCTGGAAGAGTTGAAGTCGACCAGCGACGAGGCCTGGGAAGATGTCAAAGAGGGCTACGAGGCAGCTTGGGGCGATATGCAGAGTGCTTTGAAAGAAGCGGCCGACCGGTTCGCGTAAAGCTTCAAGCTGGGTTCGTCAAAAAAGCTTGTGTCGTGAATGGGGACCGGAATGCAAACACCTAGAGAATTAGTGAGGTACTTTCGCGGGTTCCTAACCATCCCTGCCGCCATAAGTCTTTCAGGGCTTTTGGTGGCTGGGATTGTCTTCAAGACGGAGCAGGCGCTCGTGGGTTGGGGTTGGTCCGCTTCCGATTGGCTGAGCGTTTCTAATCGTACTGCGAGCGATGTACTAAGCGCAATCTCGGCAGCATCCATGTCCGCGTTGGTCATGGTCTATTCCATTGTTTTGCTGGTCTACACCTTGGCGGCAGGATCTATCGGGCCCAGGCTCTTGCAGCGCTTTGGCGAAGACAGAGTAAATCAGGTTGCAGTTGGCTCACTTGGAGCAACGTTTTTGTACAGCTTGATGACCTTGTGGCTGATACGCGATGACACATCAGTCAATTTGGCCGTTGCGATTGGAATAGTCTATTCGATCATCTCAGTTCTTTTGCTGTTGCTCTTCGTTCATACAGTATCAACGCGCGTAACCATTGATCAGGAGGCGGCGCGGATTTCGGAAGCCTTGGATCGCCAAGTGAGCACCGCAATCGAAAACAGTGCAGATATCCCATCTTCAAAGGCAGTCCCTGAGGTGGATGACATGCGCCAAGTATTGGCTTCGGGCACTGGATATGTGAACTCCATCAATACCGAAGGTCTGGTGAGTGCGGCCAAGAAGGCAGGAGCAGTCGTCGCTTTTGATGTGCAGCCAGGTGACTTCATGGTTCCAACGGACACTTTGGCCAATGTTTATGGTGATAGTGACGAAAGTCTTAATGATCTGGTGCAAGCGGCTGCTCCGTTGATCCCCGCGCGAGATCCTAATGGAGATATCCGCTTTTCTGTCCACCTCCTCGTTGAAATCGCACTTCGGGCTTTGTCGCCGGGTGTCAACGACACGTTTACCGCAATAGTCTGCATCGACCGACTGTCGGCGTCTCTGGCCCGTGCGTGGTCGTCAAAGCTCTGCACGGGTGTGCATCGGGATGATGACGGAAACGTGCGGGTGATTTACCCGTCCATCACGGCTGAGGCACTGTTTCACGACTCGATGCCAGCTCTGCGACGCGCTGCCCGGGGTAATGGCCTCGTAACGGCCGCCCTTATTCGAGCTTTGGTACGCATCGCGGAGGCAGCTCCAGAAGAAGATTTGCGAGCTGTTGTAGATGAACTGGCCGCGGTCAGAGATGAGACCCGAGAAAGCGATATGCTAAAGCGCGATATTGATAAGTTTTGCGGCCAAGTGGAAACCGCAATTGAACGATTTTAGTCAACCGTCCTGGACAATTGTAGTCCAGTGCGGCTGGGGGGTGGTTTGTGAGTGGGCCATCCCCCAACTAATGGGAAAGTGCTTTTCTATTGGTCTTAGTTTCATTTCATCGAAAGGTAGTCATTGGGTGGTGAAACCAAACGGCTACTTTGCCCGCGTTAACGTCATTCGAGAGCGCTTCAGCTACGGCAGACAACATGTTTTCCCGAACGGCGCGCATGTCCTAGTGAATGGCTTGGTGCAAAACTGAAAAGCCTGATTGTGAATGTCTGCTTCGGGCTGGTTGCGGTCAACCATGCTTATCGTAGAGACTGGTAGTACATGGTTCCGCAGAGCAGTGTTGGGGAAATGCTTATCCGGGGCGCTTTGGTTCCTAGCAGGAGAGGCGCTAAGAAGAAGCGCGCACTACTACAACGACAGTCGCCATAGACTTCTTATGTTAAATTTTGGGTAATGGCGGCAGGTAAGCTGTACTAGCGGTCTGGGTCTGTATCGAGTTTGCCCCAGAGATCATCAACCAGATCTGAGAAGCCATCATTCGAGGCCTCCTTGTGCAGTAGACCAGCTCTTCGCCGGCGTTCGACCTCGGCCATTAGTTCTTCCTGTGTGGCTGTCTCAACCACATCACATCGAAGAGCTTCAATCTCGTCCGCTGTCCACGACTCAAATTTGTCAGCGTAGAAGCCCAGGGAATACGGCTCGTCATCAGAAATCTGCTTGATCACAGCATTCCAGTCTTCGCTCTGGTTCGATTCCTTTTCGACCCTCTCATCTAGTTCGCGGATAGACTTGCGGATCATCGGCAGCAGCTCTGCCTCAACGCTTTCTTCGCCCGCGCCGGTCCCCGCAAGCCAAAGGTCTGCGATCTTGCGGACGAGCCTCCAGACCGTCTGATTTCGAGGGTGGCCTTTAATCCGGCCGCCGAGACCTTTTTCTTGAATGCCAAACCGCTCGGCAGCACGTTCGTTCATCCGGATATTGTAATCGGACACGTCCGCGAGTTCTGAATCGTTCTCAGCCACAGCTCGGGCGACCTCTTGATCACCTACATAGACAACCAACTTCAACATCCCGCTACCGCTTCCTTCGCCGGTTCATCACTCGGTCCAGGTGGCTGTAGTCCCGATCTCGCATGATCCTTTGCACTCGCTCTGGATCGACTTCGCGATCTTCTCCAGCGGTGTAGACGATGTGTCTGACGTAGATCGCCAATGCGACAATGATCACAGCGGATAAGATCAAGCTGATATGCTCCGCCCCCATCACTAAGACTCATTCCTGGGGTCTTCGATCCCGAGGTCGTCAAAAACGTTGCCACTGCCTTCAGTGATTTCGACATCATCGTCGTCAGTCACTAAATTCCAGTTGTTCTCTTTGACCCACTCGTCCCGCCACTTTGGCGCATCCGGCGGACGTTTTGCAAAATCGGCGATTTGCTCGAAAATCAATTTGCGCAATGCTAGCCAGACTTCCGGCCCCTCTTTACGACGGGCTTGAAGTTCCGCAATCAAGTCATCCAGAGGAACATCCTGTAACGGGCGCCCGAAGATCTCTTCTTCCGAAAAATCATCTGTCATCGCTCAACATCCTCGACACTGATCGTCAAGACAAAGATCTTGTTTGGTTTTACAGTGATCTCTTTTCCTTCAATCTCTCGAAGTTGGCCGTTCACCGAAGTCTCGCAGATTACGAAAATTGGGATTTCCTCTTCTGTAGTCTCGTCACTCATCTGGCTTACCCTTCGGATCAGGCACCTTTCGCGACCGGATCTCATCCGCAGAGATCGGCTTGGTTAGTTTTGCTCGACCGGCCGCAATTCAGCCTCCTGAAGCCTAAGCAAACGCAAGGTTTGTTCATCCAGCTCAACGTCGTCGTCATCACCCATCAGACTTCTCCCGAGTACAGTAACAGTGAGAACAGAGCACCTGAGACCTGTCGGCTGTCCGAACGATGTCACCAACGTGGCCACACTCTTCACACGTCACACCGCATCGAAATTTCATCCAGTCAGCGTACTCCTGAATGAGATCGTGGTATCGACTGAAACCGATGCAAATCTTGCCATCCTGGCCTTTCTTAATGTCCGAGATCTGGATAGTTTCAGGGTCCAGTGCCCTGAAATCCTGACTGAAGGAAAGCTTGTGGAGTGCTTGCGAAATCATCACGAGCCAGCCCTTTCCGACAGCAGGAACAAGAGATGCGCAATCCGGAGAAACGAGGTCTGGATAGTTTTTCACAATGTCCAGCCTCAGGCTGTCGGGCCAGGATTCTTCGGCGCCCTCAAATCGCCGCCGCAGAGCATCATTGTAGCACCAGCTGCAAAGCGTCGTCACAAACCCAAGGATGGTCTGGCGTTGGGCAGAATTAGAACAACCTTCACAGGTTTGCTCAATCTGAGCGACACGCCATTGAATCTCTTCACTCGTAGCCTGGTTGCAGCCCGGGCCCTCATAGACGCGCATGCCTCCCAATTTCTGTTTGATCTGAACGATGGACGGGTGTTCATCACCAAACAGGTCGGGCTGCTCGTCGATCAACCTCTTCACTTTCTCAAGTGCAAGCGTAAGCTGCTCCACCCACCCGGCACGATACTCACCAAGCTGCTTGAAGACGCTTCCATGAATATCATTCCAGTCGACAACACTGCCCATCACTGACCTCCGGGCCCGCGCCTCTTTGAGATCGTGTGAAACCTCCGCCATAGCATTCATCATACGGTCGACCACTTCGCGGTCTTCACACTCGACATGCAGACACTCCGCCGACCATGTGACGTCAGAGACGTGCGGAGCTGGGTAGTTGTGCGCCATCACCAAACGCATCTCTTCGGCGTACCAGGCGTCAAATGAGCGGAGATCATCTGGAGCTCCATGCTCCTCGATCACACCTCGAACCTTTTCCCGGAATTCCTTCCAACTCTTTTCGACATCATCCATCAGTCACATTCTCCAGAACTTGGTCTTGTTGAGATGGAAGACCCCTCTCGAGATCTGGCAAAGGGCAATCAGCGGGACATGACCGGTGGCCAGTGAGCCCGTATTCATGAGCGTCCGGGCGTAGTTCTCATCATCGTAGTCTTCCATAATCTTATTGAAGGTCACTTGTTGTTCGGCGGTCATCACCAGTCCTTCTTCACGCACGCAGGGCACCGATTACGGTCATCCGTTCGGTCGATCTGACCGAAATAGCCACAAACTGAGCAGGTCATTCGATCTCGAGCAGGCTTTTTTCGAACGCCAAAAAGCCTCTTCCTTTTAGGGTGGCGCTTGCTCGCGACATCATGCGCGCACCAGCAACAAAGTGTCTTGTACCAGCCGTCCAGAAGTTGGGTCTCGGCACTATTCCCGCATCGTTCACAGCTGTGATTTGCACGCGCAATCGTCGCAGCGATCATCGACTGAATGTGTCGATCATCACACCGGTGGTAGATGCGGAGCTCGCCGATTTTCTCTTTGATCTGAAGGACAAAGGGGTAGGTGGCACCCTTCAGATCGCAGTATTCCTTAACCTCTGTGAAGAGCACCGTGACCAAGCCGGACCAGCCTTCGGGTGTGCGGCCGAGGTTCTCCTCGACCGATTGCTTGATGTCGTTGAAATCAATTGCGTTCGTGACGTCGTCCGCCATGTTGGACACCTCCTGAGAATGGTAGGAGGCGTCGGAATCGAACCGACTCGTGCACTCTAATCTGGAGCAATTACAAGGATATAAGCCTCGCCCGCATACCAATGCTGCCTCCCACGGATTTTGCGTGGGTTATCGACCTCAGGCCGATATTCGATGGCAGTGGATGCGTGTGAACGTCATGTCCGCAAGCTGAACCAGTTCGTATAACCATGTCAAGACGGAGCGTGCTGTACTTAGAAATTCACCGCGTAGTTCTGGGAACCTTCTAGCTTAGCGTGTGCCCGATACACTGATGCATGTTATTTTGCGGGTCAGTACAGCATCGAGTAGCTCTCAGACAGCGAAGCGATTCGATACCCTGTGATCCGGAATCGAACTCAGAAACTCCGTCGATAGTTCGCTCTGAACCGACGCGCGTCTTTTTATCTGCGTCTAATGCGCTCCGTTCTGGAGAAATACAAAAGTCTTGATCTGACCAAACCTCAGCGGCAGCATTGACCTGCATCTTTCGAAAATGGAGATCCCGGTTGCAAGACCTTGTAAGTCTCATTCCATTTAGCGTCTCGAGTCATTTGTGATGATACGTTCCTCACCTGAACTGCTGGCAGTTTCGAGGCGTTGGTATGAAATACTCAGAACCAAAAAGAATACTGACGAGTTGCAGGATTTTCTGTCGAAGGCAGATGAACTACGGTTTGTTGGGACAGGCGAAGGAGAGTTTTGGAGTGGGCAAGCAGTTCGCGATGGGGTTAGCGGCTTTTTCGCGGAGATCCCTGCTCCCGTCGTTTTCGAAGAAGTTGAAGCTGAGGCCTTCGAAAACGGAGACACGGGATGGTCATCCTTCGTCCATAAGATTCAGTTTGTCGGCTTTGATGAAGCCGTATTTTACCGCACCGTCCTGATTTTTGTCCTGGAGGGAGCGGCCTGGAAGATCATCAATCGCCACGCTTCAGTGCCCACTCCAAATATTGAACTCGTGGGTAAGGAACAGCTAGCCATCCAAAAATTGGTTGATGCTGCGCGTGAAGATGGACCCGAGCTGGTCCAAACCGAAGGTTTGGCTTCGGTACTTTTCACTGATGTGGAGGGCAGCACAACGTTGGCGGAGGCGTTGGGCGATCAGCGTTGGTCGGTGCTGATCGAAAACCACTTCCAAGTCTTGGCGGCGATCATCGAAAAGTATCATGGCCAGTTCGTGAAATCCCTTGGAGACGGAACGTTGTCCGTCTTTCCGTCCGCGAAAGAAGCACTAACGGCCGCTATCAAGATTCAGGGGGCCATTGCATCGGCTTCCGAGGAGCCATCTTTCGGTGTCCGGATTGGGATTCATACTGGTGATGTCGTGCAATCTCGTGGAGATTTTTTCGGTACGGTGGTCAATAAAGCGTCACGCATAACGACCGTTGGTGCGGCGGGCGAGATACTCGTTTCAGATGCGACTCGCGCCATGGTCGGAGGACGAACCGATTTCTCTTTTTCTGAAATAGAACCCAGACTCCTGAAAGGTCTACGCGGTCACCACGTCTTGTATCGGTTGGAGTGGCAAGATTGAGTTTGCGGCTGCTCTGACACCGAAGACTCACACAGATATCCAGTAGAGCAAAGTCGAAAAACGTCTTTTGGGTCGCAGCACACCTCACATCGCCAGCAGTTCCCGGTGAATTGCGACCATCGCCCAGGTGTCGCGCGTGCAATACGCCACAAGATCAGAATAGACCTTCTCGCGCTCTGGATCATCCGGTTCGGTCAGTGTTACGTCCTTCCAAAGGCGAGACGCGCTCGCCCCCTCTTTGATGTCCAGAATATCGTATGAAAGTTCTGGCAAAAACGCTGGAAGAACGGCCTTGATAGAGGCGCTTCCTTTGAACGCAGGATCGTTGATCACTTCATCCGCAAACGGCTTCATCAGATCTACAACGCGTGCATTTAGGCCTTCCAGGAACTCTGCATGCTCTGGATAAGTTTCCGCCATTTCCGTATTGCGCGATTTCTCGAACGGCGCATACCAAACCACTAAAGAGCCAACGTCTCCTATGTCCTCACGAAGCCTTTTCAGCAAGGCTGGCATCGGGTTACTGGCGTCTCGGTGGAGATACTCCCTGTGCTCAATTTCTCCGCCAGGCTCATGCTGGACATGCAAGGAATACTGGAAAGCCACTTGCTGATAGGGACGCGTTCCGTCCCAGGGTGGCAGCAAACTCTGAGACGTCTCGTAGTCAAAATAATAAACCGGATAGACAATCTCGCTCAGAAACCTGCTCAACTCCTGATGATCGATTGTGCGCCCACCATTCGCCGTGGCTCTCAAGTAGCGTTGCGTCGACTTGCCCAATACAGATGGATCGCTGATCTCGTCTATCTTTGTGATCCCATTTGCGATGAGTTCCGAGGCTTTTTCCGCATTCATGAACGGAAGGCGGTGGATACTGTCCTGCGCGAGAGGTGGGTCGAGTTTTTCGCGAATGTCCAGCCATTCACCGTAGGATTTAAGGCGCGCACGTTCGAGGGACGGGTCAGGCATCGTACCAGTGGCAACGATGCTCAATGCTTGATCGATACGCGTGCGCGTTTTTTCGAGCTGCTCAGTCACCGCATCCGTGATGTCAGTGATGCTGACAAGCTCTTGCGGGTTGATTTCGCCGTTTCTGATGTAATCACGGTTCACATGTGCGACTTCGCATCGCGCAATGGGGAACCCGGCAGCCTCAAGCACGACACGCTGGAAAGCGAGATCAAAAGTGTGTTCGGGCTTTGCAGACGTCCCGCTCTTGATCTCTGTCAGAACGTACCCATCGCCACTGCGGCTCACGATGTCGGAGATGCAAGTTATGGTTCCATCTTCATAGCGTCCCTGAGCCACGGCGTTCGCACCATCTCTCCAAGCATCCAGAGTGCGTGCAGGCATAGCTTGGTATTCAGAAAAATCTGAAAAACCGAGGCGAACAAGATCACCAAAAAGCTCCTCTGCAAAAGGCGCAAACGCGTGCCCCTCGTCAAAGCGTGCTTGCAATGAGGGGTCAATTGGCGGCAACAGATGCCTGGCGTGTTTTTTGATCCATAGCCAGGCAGGGTGCCTGAGAAACATCATGTAATCTGATTTGGATAGCATCGTGTAATTTGCTTCCCAGAATTGATGAAACCAGTGGAAGACCATCATGGTCAGCTATTGAGAGCAGCTTTTCTTTGATGCAGTCGGCTTCACCAATCTATCAAAGCCTCATGTAAATCGTACCGATAGCTCGGTGTCCATCACGCCACCAAAACCAGCTGACCATTGTTCGCCCGGCGACACTGGCCATGCGTCCGTCAATGTGCCAGTTGTAACCAGCTCGCCTGCTTGAAGCTGGTCGGCTTCGGAGAGCAGAGACACAAGATGAGCCAGGACTTCAATTGGGCCGCCGAGCGCGTTTTCACCCTTGCCGGACTCGATAGCCTCGGTGCCCTTGAACAATGCTAGTGGCACTTCGGCCAAGCCGATCAAAACATCATGCGTCGCCGCGATTTTGTCGCCAAGAACAAGGCAGCCGTGCAATCCTTGTGCTGCGATTGAGTCTTCGACCGAGAATTTCCAGTTGGGATAAATCGATTGAACAATTTCAAATCCCGGGGCCACCCACTCCACGCAACCTGCCAACTGCTCATTGTTCATTTCAGCCGTCGGGGCATAGCCAAGGCCTAGTACGATTTCTGGTTCGATTCTCGGTTCTGAATACCTTGCCAAGTTTACCGGCTGATCAGTCGAAAACAGCCCATCTGCGTAGACCTCTCCCCAAATGGGTTGATCTACACCATAAACAGGCCAAATCGTGCGGTTCGTGAAGCCGACCTTGCGGCCAACTCTCTTTTTGCCCTGTAGCTCTCGGACGCGACTTGCAATCGAATAAGCGTCATCCAGCGTTAGCTGTTCGGCCTCTGAGGACAGTTTAGATATCTGCTGGGCAGAGGTCAGGGCATCAGCGATTGACTTAGCGCTTGCTTCAATATCTCTTGTCATATTCGCATTATACGCGCCTACGGCTGGATTGCGATGCAATCAAGGTATTGAAGAACTAGGCTCCTCAATTCACAGGTATGAAAAACGATGCTAACTATTGGCCCATTCCCTTGGAGACCTGACATGACCAAACTTCGCCTTTTTGGTATCGTCATCCTTTTCCTTGCAGCACTAAGTGGGCTTTCAGAGCACCTGTTTTATGGCGGTGTCGACCCAAACGGCGTTCTGCAAGAAAGCTTCTTTTTGCCGCTGACTTTCATTCTCGCAGCAATTGGCGTCGTTGTGCTCGTAGTTTCGTTGTTCCAATCACCGCGTGACTGAGACGCGTCCGTCAGTTAGAACGCTGTTCCAAAACGCAAATCGGGTAATCTCCAGGATGGCGACCTCCGCCCAAATCTAGGCAGGCCTCCTCATATTGGTAACGTTCGACCGCACGTCCCGCTAGGAACATGCATAATCCGACCGTCAATACGGTGAGCGCCAACAGTATCTTCGTACTCCGTGTCATTGCTCAGTTTATTGTTTCATTCTCTTGGTGTCAGTCAACCAGCTTTCAGATCTTGTCGAAAATTGGCAAACTCTGAAACTCAAACTTCAAATTGGTTTCGTCGAGTTTCTGAATAAGGGACGCGCCCTCGATCAGATCAATCTCGGTCCAGAAGTTTTGGCCTACTAGCTTGAGAAGGTGCGTATCGGCGGAGCGGTGAGCATCTGCATTGATCTTAGCTATCGACTCCTAAATCCAATGATCCATGCCTATACTCAATGGTGCTGTTCAGCGCCCATCAAGCTAGGGAAAATCGTTTCAAGGCTTGACCTTTTGCGATTGCTTTTACGCAAAGGTGGGTATGGTCGGAATGTAAAACCCGGCTTGTCTTGCCTCGCAGTAAATGCACGAGCAGGTCTGCATTGCGCAGACCTTCCCGTGTTGTGAGCTTGCTCATATGCCACAACAAAAAATCCAAAATGATAAACTTTGTTTTTCAAGTCCTAAGTTGAGGTAGCTTCGCTTGTACCGCGAGAGGAGAAAGTTGGTGACAAACAATAGGCCGTTCCCACTAAGTCGAATTGCTCAGCGCATCACTCTGGCGAATATCGCATTCTTAATCTTGGCTTATTTGATGTCGCCAACCAAAGTACAAGCCCAAAGCTCACAGGCCTGCGTAGAATTAGGTTCTCCTCGAATTGAGTACTCTTCTGGATCTGAAAGCACTCGCATCAATCAAACAATCTCAACGACGGAACGCACGTGTCTGCCGATCCCAAACGGACCCATAACAGGACTTACAATTGGTAACTCCTCTATCACGTCCTCAGGTGAAATTGAGTTGTATGTTCCTGGCCAAAATACCGTTCCAAGCAATGCTTCAGTTTTAACTCTTCTGAATGTTGATGTCGCCGCAGGCAGCGGAGACTTTGTATCCCGGGAAGCGTTGGCAACAAACATCAACGGGAAGCTCAGAGTGAACCTCATTGGAACTTCGATTGGTTCCGGCAGATCAATGACGTTCGTTCCGTTCAACGGCGCGAATATCGACCCCACTGAAGTTTACTTCCAGTCAGACCGACCGTTAACCTACGACAACCTTACCGTTATGGGGGCTACCGAAGTGGTTTTCGGGGCGTACTATATCCAAACCCGGGTTGCCGAGGCTTCTGATTTCACACTGACGAATAGTTCGATTTCTTCAACCAGTGACATGGCGATAGCGGCGGGCACGACCGTTCGGCTGGATGCAGCAAGTAATTTGAACACCGTAAACTTTGAGAATTTTGGCACGCTGGCCGGAACGGGAACCGTGAACGCATTCAACTTCACAGTTAAGAACGGAGGGGTGCTTTCGCCGGGCTTTTCAATTGGTACGCTTAACAATAGTGGCGGTATCGCATTTGAAACTGGGTCAAGGATCTTAAGTGAAGTCGATCCGACGGCCGGTCAGAAAGCCGATTTGGTGTCATCCAGCGGGCCCGTTACAGGGATTAACCGCGCCACTATACAAGTCGAAGCCGCTCTTCCCGGCCTGACTGCGCAGGACTATGCTGCTGGCAACGACTACACGGTTTTTCAAGCCTCGCGCTTCGATGGAAACTCCCCAACTCTTGTTGCCGGAGGATCTCTGCCCGCCCTATCCAGTCTGAGTATCTCAAACACGCCAACCGCGGACGGTAGAATCGACATAGCGTTTTCGACCCTCCCCGTCTCGAGTTTACCACAACATCCATCAGTTGTTGGATCTCCCAATGCAAGCAACCTTGCTGGTGCGGTGGCTAACACCACAAACACGTCACCTGGAGCTTATCTGACCAATGGCTCAACCCTGGGTAATACCGTTAACACGCTTACCAATTCAGGTTTGGCTGGGTTTAATCGTGTGCACGCAGAACCCTATTCCTCCAATTTGACCGTTGGGCTTGAGCAACTTGACCTGATAACAAACACTGTGCTGAGCCATGCTGACTGCCGCAAGTATCAAGCGGTTGGCTTCAGCAATGCGGATCAACCCGTTGCAGAAGGCGACATCGACTCGGCCCAGAGCCCTAGTGGCGCAATAGACTGCTCTGATCGGCGCTGGTGGATCGACACGGCCTATGTGAGCGGGGACGTTGATGGAAGCAATGGCCTTGGGACATTCGACTATTCGCTGGGCACCATTTTGGTCGGAGCGGATGTCGCAAGCACCGATAGAGGTGTGGTCGGCGTGTACGCAGGTTTTGGGACATCCTCCATGGATGAACACGATCAAGTCAATCAGGACTTTTCGACCGACAGCTATCATGTGGGCGTCTATGGGCGTACAACAACCGGAACTTGGGAGTTCTCCGGACTGATCGGTTACATGTTCGGTGAAACCGACGCCAAGCGGAATAACCCTTCTGTTGATGGCTTTACCGGAGGCGAGGCAAAGTCCGATTTGGACCAAGAGGGAATCCACGCCGGTATCCAGGCACGAAAGCTGTTTAACCTGGACAGCGGTGCAAGGGTTTCTACGGTTTTTGGACTGAACTACGGGCGTATTCAACAAGGTTCAGGCACAGAAACCGGCGGCGGCGATTTCAACTACTCTATTGAAAAAGCGAACGCAGAGTCTCTGGTCGCTTCCATTGGAGTTGACTACCAGCGGGATTTCTTGACAGAGAATGGTGTGCTAACCCCAATCGCCTTTGCTCGTTACGAGTACGATTTTTTTGCCAACAAGGACAGTGAACACGAAATCACTGTCACGAGCCCGATATTTGGGACATTCACGCAAGTCGGTCAAAACCGAGGAGCAAATGGCTTCGTTCTTGGCCTGGGGCTAGGGTATCAGATCTCTGATCTGGCCAGACTAACGGCAGGATATGGCTATTCAGTTCGCTCCAACGGCCAAGAGCATGGCCTCGGTGCAAACTTAAGTGTTCGGTTCTGATTAGGGCGCACCAACGAAGAGGAGTAGTAATCTAGCTGCAACAACTTGCGGAAGCTATTGTGGCGATGTGAGCTTCATTCCCCAGCGATCAAAATTTGGGGATATTAAAAACATAGAGCCGCGATTTCTTGGCATCGTCTGTCAGGATGTAGAGAAGCCCTTTGGTCTCATCGAGAGCGATCCCTTCGGGATGTTTAACTTCCTTTTGTTTGCCATCTTCTGAGAACGTCAAACTGATAGACTTTACTGACTTGGATTTTGGATTGTAGACGAAGATCTGACGGCTTTTGTCACTCACAATCCAAAGTGAACGCGAGGACCGAGACCATGCCAGGCCACTCAAATCCAGTTCATTATCATCTACACGTTCGGAGATAAAACCTGCATCGCGGGCTAAAGGAATAATCTCAACAATTTCGTCTAGTTCTGGCGATAACACCATTAACAACCTTGGTTGTCCCTCAATGCCAACAAAGACCAGCCCAGATTCCGGGTCAACGGCGATGCCTTCGGGTCCCTTGTTCAAAGGGTTGCCGACGAGAAATTCAGAGGCGTCCGAGTAGCCTTTGAGAGATGTGAGAGGGATTGTAGTTAGTTGAATGGGGTCTGTCGGGTGAACGACTAGAATTGATCGATCAGTTTCCTGAAGTACTAAAACAGACCCATCTTTTCGTGATGCGACGCCCTCCAGATCTGATCCCGCCAATGAAGGCAGCTTGAATGAGTTTCCTAATGCCCCGTCGATTCCAAGTAGGTGCAGTTTAGGTTCAGCGTCGCTTACTGACCATAAGAAGCCTTCCGCGTTGGACAGAGACAATCCGGAAGGCTCCGAGAAGCCTTCCGATTTATCCGCCACCTTGAATGAGTCGATGAGAGTCAAACCGGGACTCTCGGCGTGGGCGAGCTCGATCCATGCCAGAAATGCAACAGTAGCGCTTGCAAAAGAAGCTAGTGTTCCAAGCTTGGGGAAGCACCGTGAAAACCCAAGTTTCGACCGAAGCAGCTTGTGTTCTGACATTGGGTTTTCTCGCGCTTGGACCATATCCTTGTATCAGCGTTCGTATCACAGTCCGGACGCGATGTCCGAAGAATGCACGGTAATCTCTTTACCTGATCCCGCCTGTTGCGATTGAATTGAATAGGGCACGATGTGCCTTTGGTGAAGCGTAAGCCTTTGGCGTGAGCAGGAAGGAAGACAAGTTGAATACGACCCTCACATTTGTGACCGTGTTGTTGATGCTGCTGTTGCCAGGTGCTGCGGTGTCACAAGTCGACCCTGCGACGATGCTGGCCGGGGCTTCGGGGTCGGAAATCGTTATCGAACGCCGGTGGACGCAGTTTCGTGGCAAACAGGAACTGTATTTCTTCACGCTCGATGTGATCGTCACGATCATTCTGGCTGGCTTGATCGTCTATCATCCGGTGAGACGTAAAGCCCGTAGAAGCGTCCGCGACATAGTTATGCCAAGGCTTTTCTTCCTGTATGCGCTTATCGGTATGGCGGTTGGTTTTCTGGTAGTTCAGCACGGTTCAATGATCGGTTTCGTTATCTTTGGCATCGGCGCGTTGCTCAGGTTCCGCTCCAATCTCGATGATCCGGTGGACACTGTCGAAATGATAATCGTGACCGTTCTTGGTCTTGCGGTCGGTCTGGGCTTGCCGCTGATGGCCACACTGGTGGCGGTTGTATGTTGGTGTTTCATTTGGCTTGGTGGAAGAAACAAGGGTGTAGAGATTTCCCTCAAGGCCTCAGACGAAGAGCACTCGTTGAATGTCAGCGGCGCCATTGAAGCTATGGCCGCAGACGCTGGATGGAAGCTGGTCAGAAAACACCACGTCCCCGGAAAATCTCGCGTTTCATTGCTGTTCATCACCTCGGGTGGACTTTCAGAAGCTCGGATAGAAGAGATGATAAACGATCTGGTTCCTGAAAAAGTCGAACTGAAACTCAACCTTTAGTCATTTAACAAGGTCTAAGCGTTTCAACACCGCATTCGGGGATCTGATCTCTTTCGGGAGCGACTTGAAATTTACCGACCTTTCGAAATCAGGTCCTCGATATACTGCTATCCCAAATTCTCCGTTTGGCTGGAATGTAACATGAGTGAAGCTATGAGGTGATCTGGCGTTATCGCCAATAAGCCGCCGCGGGCCACCGCCCAAGCAAGCCTGGGAGACATAAGCCACGCCGTCTTTCCAACCTGGATAGAAGGCATGATGGTGGCCTGAAAGGTGCAGAACGACACCGCTTTCCAGGTAGATCTTTTCAAGTGTTGGGTCACCGATGATTTCGCGTTCGCGCTGAATCGCGAAGGGCCAGAGTGGGAGGTGACTGAAAGTGACAATCGGGTCTCCATTTGCGCCCAGTTCCTCAAGCCTGTCCTGCTGGTCGCCGGATAGAGGTCCCAAGGTCGTAGCGTCCAAAGACGCAAACGTTACGCCCTGCATCTCAAAAGCGTAGAAGAACGGGTAGTCATCCGAAACCAGAAAATCGACGTCTGGTTTTCTCGGTGTCCATTCCTCTGCGTATATTTTTCTTTCACGCTCGAACCCACGGTAGGCGGAGGCATCATGGTTTCCTGGCGTGACCGCAAATGGAATGCCGGCAGCCTCTAAAGGATCTGATACGGCCTCGTGAAACGCCTTCCACATCTCCCTGACCTGTTTGTCGGATAAGTTGGGGATGCGCTGTCCCGCAACCATATCTCCGGTCGAAATAACCAGATCTGGATCAATCTCGACTATCCGCTCAATCGCTTTGTCGACGCGGGCATCGTATCTTACCGAACCGTAGCTTCCGTTCAAATCCGATATGACGATGACATCCAATGCCGCCCCTTTGCTGGCGAGCAGATTGGTCCAAATGATCACCGCAACAAGGGCAGAACGCTTAAGGGTCATTACAATCCACAACCTCTACCTCGGTGTCGTTTCTCAAAAAGAATGCGACAGGATCCAAGTCGAACATCAAATCACCACTAGAACAATTGCTCTGGAGGATGGACGTTGCCAGCGCAGTGTTTTTGACAACTTGTGCAATCTGACTGCCTGACAACCCTAAGCTTTGCGATAGCCAGTCATAAACCGGGCCTTGCGTTTGCAGGTCACTATTCAATGTAACCAAGCGCCGGTACGTGCTTGGAGAAAAGTGGCGCATTTTCTCCAGCATTTGAGTAGATTTCGCGAAGTTGGCATACTCGACCCGCCCCCCAGCATCGTTGTCGTTTAGATTGCTTCGACGGATCAAAAGCGCGTTGGCAGGAACATCTCCATCCTTTGGCTGATGGTGCTTCGCTTTCTTATGCTTCAGCTTTCCGTCTTCGACCCAATACCAATAGGGTGTGAAGTCTATGTTTCCTACGCGGTCCTGCTGGCTAAAGATGAAATCGAGGAGAACAATCTCGGTAAGTTCTTTCATCCAAAATGCCATCTGTTGGTCGCTAACATCGGGACCGAGATCCTTGTTGATCATCCGGTCTTTTCTGCCTTCTCCGACGCCCTCTGCGATTGCCTCTAACAATGGATTTGAAGAACGCAAAGCCAAGAAAGCGGGGGTTTCCTGAAAATCACGGTTTTGTCCTTTTCCCCAACCAGATTTTCGGGTGCCGTTGATTTCCGAGCCGTATCGATGTCCAGGGCTATCAAGCAGAACACCGTATATTTGCTTTCGATCTGCGGTGAATAGATCATCGGTCGGTTGGTATGAGTTCGGGTCAGCATCCGCTGCTGCGAAGACCCGCCAGCCTTCGTGATTCATGCGCCCACCATGCGAACCACCAGAGATCGCCAGGCCAGGCTCTGCGACTTCGGAAAAATGCGCCTGGGCGTCCATGCTACGCCAAACGGCGACTGGAACTCTGACAGTCGTGTCGAAATATCTGGAGAAATGATAGTAAAGCAACGACGAGGTGGAAAACGTTCCGCTGGTGCCTTTTTGGTTCATGGTGGACTTGAATTTTGCCACCCTGTCCTTGGCTAGATCTTTTGCTGCCTTCCCCTCTTTGCAAGCGTTTCTCTCGAATTCAGAACGGTTCCCCGTGTAGGGTCCTCCCGAAATATCGTAGACGGCCATTCCTGGACTGGTGCTCCAGGTTTTTGGGCAAATAGCAATTTCGGAGGCATAGAAATCGATCTCGCAATAGGCCCTTTCTTCCTCAAGATCGCTTTTTCGATACTCGCCCGTTGGAACTTTTTCGATCCGAATGCAGCGTTCCGTAACACCATTGGGACTAACAAATGTCATGGCTTCACCGAGAACATCGTCGCTCGCCCACAAGGCAGTGGGTGCAATGAAAGCAAGTGACCCCAGAAGATTGAACTTCATTTAGATAGTCCTCCCGGTATCATTTAGGGCAAATCGCTGCCTGTTGTTCGGTGGAGATTTTCAACTTTGGGTCGACACTGAAGTTGGAGAACTTTGTGTCAATCCACTTGTCGCACCCGCCTGAACATGGGGCCCCGTTTCGGGCATCATTCCAATAATCCTTGGCCCTTTCTTCCGTCCAACCGCAAAACTGAACGAGCGCCATTGCAGACAACGCACCCGAGGAATGAACGCCCCACATGCAGTGTACCAGGACGGGGCCCTTTCCAGGGTTTTCAATCACCTCGTGTATGGACGCCATGACAGCACCGGGTCTGGAGGATCTGGCGCTTTGATAGTCAAAGGACCCGTTTCCGCAACTGGTGCGACCGTATTCAGTGTTTTTGCCAAAGTCGGCATAAAACCCGGTTGAAAATCCTTCACCGCACAGAGTTTCGAGTTGACCTTCACTCAGGCCAGTTCGATCCTTGTCGCCGCCCTTGAAACCGGATCGATACAACACTCCGCTTAAGACTGGGCGAAAGAAAGCGACACCATCAACGCCTCCGTCACCCCCCTTTAAAAGCATTTGACTGTTGGTTGGACCGCCATTTCGACTGGTCACGTCAGAACTCGCAGCGGTTGCGAGAACACCAATGAATATGAGGGACGCAAATAACCGCATGCCAACTCCTTTCTATTCTTGAACCTCTGATGGTTACACTCTTCCGACCTGATAAACTCTCGAAAGGGCTGGTTCACGATAACCATTTCAAGTGGGCGGTTAACTTAACGTTATGAAACTTTAGATGGGCCACACGAGATTGATGATAACGACGACTACGAAGTAGGCTAGAACAACTTTCCAGTTCCATTGGTGCTTGTTTTCTTCGTTGATCACGCCAGCCGATTTCAATGCCAGGTTAGTGATGATTAAGGCGACAACGATGACCGCCGCGTGTGCCAGGTCGAATTGCAAGTTTGGGCTCCTTCTCTCGGATTTGGGATTGATGGAAATTTGTCAGCAGTCACCTGATGGCAGCATAGCTACATCTGAGTACCTTCCCTCAGACGTCGTGATCTGAGCACATGCACCTGTATCCTTGTTAAACCAGTACGAGGTCAGCCCTTCGCTTCGGATGAGTTCAAATCCGAGACTTTGGATGCCCATTTCAGCTTGGCCCGCTCTTGCCCCTTCAAATGGCGAAAGATCGCTAGAACTGCCCACAGTTGGTGCACTTGCATCCACCGATCCGCCACTCTCATCGCATGCTGCCAGCGCAGAAATAGATACCGCGCCGATCACCATTAGGACATTGGTTCTCATGTGTTTTTTCCTGGCTGTTTTGGGAACGTGTTCAAGGGCTTCTGGTCGATCACCTATTCAATTCCGAAAATTACGTAGTAGCCGACGGAAGAGTTGCTGCGATTGATAACCTCCACAACATGATCACCAGATTGCCAAAGCTGCCCTCGATAATCCTTGTCCGCCGACATTAATCCCAACAGTTCAGAACCATCGGGGTTACGAATAACGTAGTCTAAGGAGCCATTTCGCGGAGCAACGCGGACGTAAAGAAACTGTTCGTTTTTTGCCCCGAGAACATATTGCTGTGACGCTCCGGGCGCGAGTTCACCAACGAGTTCGGCGCCGGTGGAACCAGCATCGAATTTGACACGTTGGCTACCAGTAGACCCGGCGGCGCCTGCCATGGCTCCACCACCATCATCCATTGCTTCGACAACCGACATCTCGCCGATGCTACCATCCTTGTACGCGATGCAGCGCCAAAGTGTTCCGCCTGCGTCTCGTAGCATGACGAGCGTGCCCGCTTCTGAGAACTCTGAGCTTTCAATCGTACCGGATTGACCGTCTGGTCCACCAACCTGCCGCAAATGATCGATACACGCGTCGTCTGCTTCAGACATTGCAAAAGAAGCCGTGCCTGAGATTGCGATCATCGGTGCGAGGAATTTGAGTACAGCGAATTTCATCAGATGGTCCCTTGCTGGCTGATCCTTAGAGTTTTGTTCCGTACAAAGCGGAACCTCACTTCGCGTCTCGTAACTTTGACAGAAATTCATCGCATGCCTGCGCGCTGCCGACGATCTCGTCCGTCGTTTCAATTCCTTGCAGTGACGCCATTTCGGAATTTACGCGGTTGAGGATCTGATCCGCTTGCTCGGCGGTGATAAGGTTCTCAGCTTGTGCTCCTTTCAATGTGGTGCAGACACCGGCGGACAAGCCTGTCGCAACGCCGACACCCACCGCGGCCCCGCCACCCAAGGTCATCGCCCCAACCACGCCGAAGACGAGCCCGATCACAATTCCCAAGATTACTTTTCCCATGTTTTCCTCCCTTTTGGTGAGAAAGAGTTCAGCCACCACTACTGGCGCAATCTGCGTGCCTATCTGCAAATCAAAACCAGCGCTAACAGGTTGAGCGCCGGAGCAATCGCCGCGAACCACGGCTTGGCGGAATCCGAAAATAAGTCCGCCACAAGTATCCAAGGTAGTCCCAACGGCAGCAGGAACACTCCGGACAAAGGGTCTCGTTCCTGTCCCAACCAGCCAAATGTGCCCGTCAAGAATGCAACCAACGCCAACAGGTACATGACCGCGAATACGATGATGGTGGTTCTACAAACCAAGTCGAGCCTCAGCAGATCAAGCCAGTGCTGCGCAGCCGTATTCAGCTGCGCACCAAACTGGTCACAATGCGCCTTCGTCGCCCAGGAACTCGATACCAGCTGTTGCGCCATCACTGTAAGCAATGCAATTCCAAGGAGCACGATCCTCGCCTACGCCGACTGTGACCTGTGTTCCCGCCTCGCTAAACGCGGATGAGAGCACCACGACTTGCGAATTGTTCGTCGTGTCGGCTACATCTCGCAAACACGCCTGCTGAGCCGGCGTGAGTTCGGCGGACGCACTTGATGTACTCGTATCGTCGCAGGCCGCAAGCAGTGCGAAACATGTCGCGCCCGCAATCATCACCATCTTGTTGGTCATCTTCTTCTCCCTCTGGTTCCCTTGAAATTAGTGAAATTGGATGCGCTTGTTTGAAGCTCTCGCGTCTGTGCAGCCAATTGAACATACCTTGATCCTGTGACTACCTTTCCCAAAACTTGCCGCGGTGGGCTTGGTCGGCGGGACGATATTTCGTTGACTATCGGGGCCGACATTAACGTGTGAAGGCCGAATGAAGTCGCTAGCAAATGCTAGAGCAAACTCTGGAAAGAGAGCGAGTACCTTAAGTCTGAGCATCGCGTCCTCCCAGCGCTCAATCATTGTAAAGTGCCTTCCGACCGCTAGCACTCACTCCAGCAGTCGAAAGGGCTCGGCACAGCGAGCAGCAACGACAACAACGGAGGTAAAATAAAGTTGTGTCGAATTCGCATGTTTGAATCTAATTTTTAATAAATCAATATTTTTTCCGCGCGTAAATTTCTCTACGCTCTCGTACGATAGGCCTCTGCGTTCAAACAAAAAAGTAAGTGGGAGCTAAGAGTGTGTTCCCCTGAGCGGCGAAGCGGTTTGAGGCCGCACAAAAACAATGAAGGGATTGAAAGATGGGATTTGGTGAAGCCGTTAAAACGTGTTTCTCGAAATACTTCCAGTTCTCCGGTCGGGCTATACGCTCAGAATACTGGTGGTTCTTCTTGTTTGTGGTTCTCGTGAGTGCTGCTTTGGCTGTGCTGGATACGACCATATTCGGGACCAACCCCGAAACAGGCCAGGGATCTCGGGTCCTGTCCTCTGTTTTCCAGCTGGCTGTTCTCATACCTATGCTGGCCGCCGGTTGGCGAAGGCTACATGATACAGGACGACCTGGCTGGTATTTGCTGCTGCCGATGGCGCTCAGCATTACAACGCTTTTTGTTATGCTGGGTGGGGTGGCGTTCTTCTCGGTATTGGAGCAAGGGACCGAGAACCCTGACGCATTGCGAGGACCTGCGGCCGTCCTGGGCGTGACCGGCATTGTTGTTGTCTCAATTCTTCAATTGGTTCTGTCCATCCTGATGATCTGGTGGTTGACGCGACCTTCCCAAGAAGGCGCAAATGAATACGGCGCACCTGTTTCCTGACCTGGTTGTCCGGGCAACGGGCCGGAAACTCTGGCTGAATGACAGTTCGAACCACAACACCATGGAGAGAGAAAATGAGTTTCAAAACGATTTCCATTGGAACGCTGATGATGACAATGGCGACCACAGCGTCAGCGGAGTGGTCGTTCAGTTCCGGGCCCAACCCCAATGCTTTTATTCAGACCGGTAACATGACGCTGGAACTTCAGTGTAATCGTATCCGCTTTGCTCCGGTTGGGTATGAGGATAGCCAGGATATCGTGGAAAAGCAGGGGCTCTCCATTCGATTTTTGAAGAACGGCACCACCGAAGTTGGCGCATTTCAGGTTGGCGCAGAAAACGCTGCTGTGCAGATCGTCGACAATTATCCTGTCGAAGTCAGTTTCAATAGCCAGCAGGATTATGGTTTTGTACTGGACCAGCTTGCGGCCAATGCATCCGTTAATCTGTCTATGATTGATCAAGATGTCAGCTACGGAATCTTTGACTTGAAGGGTTCCAGCGCGGCAATTCGGTCCCTTCGTTCCGCCTGCGATTCAGGTGCTAACCAAGGGGCCTCCTACGAAGCACCCGAAGGCATTGTCTATTGTGGTGGCGGAGCGATAAAACGCCAAATCGAATATGTAATTCTGGACAATCCAGAGGGGGAGTGGGACGCGCGAGTAACAGTCAACGGTGAGTCAATCAGAGCCATGACGGCCTACAGTTACTTCGGAAACTCTGAGCCGCCGGCCGGATTTGTCGTTGCCCTGCTTGGGGAGGACAGGTCCGAGTTTCTGATTTTTAGCGAAGGCTCGGCAAACTGGCTGGAATATGGGGACTACAGGTATGATCAGTGCAATTGATACCTCCTTCCAACCAGCTTCCCAAATAGCGCGTCAGATGAAATGTTTGCTCGCCGGGGTTATGCTTGCTTCGGGCCTTGTCTGGACCTCACCAGCTGTCGCGGCTGATGTATCGCAACTTCCGCCCGGTTTGCAGGCGAAGGTTGGTCTGGCGGCACGAGCCTGTGCGGAGTTCAACGACGGTCAATTTGACTTAGATTGGGGTGCGGTTGAAAGGGTCGATCTCGACGGAGATCTACAACGCGACTGGGTTTTGAATGAGGCTGGTTTTGCGTGTTCGAGCGCCGCATCTCTTTACTGCGGAACTGGCGGATGCATGTCGCACTTTTGGGTAAGCGAAGAGGTGCACTCCTTGCTCAACCAAGGCTGGACAGTCGTTGATTTTGGGCGTCAACGCGTTGTTGTTGCGGATATTCATGGATCCAATTGCGACGGAATAAACCCAACGCCTTGCGTCACGGCCAGTGTTTGGGATGCGGACGCTAAAACGTGGCGCTCGTCTGCTGGCGATTGGGAGTAAACTGCATTTGAGAATTGCAGGTAAGCCATAGGAGCTGGTTTGTTCGATGGGTTCTCTGTGGCACGCAAACTTATGGGCAAATCGTGCAAAGTTATGCGCAAATACCGCGCAGAGTTATGGGCAAGCTTCCAAGATTTTCTTCAATGAAATCAATGTTGGGAATGCAGCGTTATGAGCGCACCTACACTGGGTATGGGTTGGCCTATCTCCATCTCGTGGAAGGACAGACCGGCGGCCCGCGCGATATTCCTGAAGGTGGCGATCTAAAGGCGCTCTATGAATTGTTTGACGGTGCAAAAATGGGCAACAACGCTTATGATCGCGAAATGGCGATTGAATCGGTTGAGACCGGTGCCGTCGATCTGGTGGCTTTTGGCCGACTGTTCATTTCCAACCCGGATCTTGTCAGTCGGCTGGAGAAAAACTCCTCGCTGAATGCGCTGGATGCAACTACCCTCTACGGCGGTAACGAAAAAGGATACACCGACTACCCAGCACTAGAAGAGGAAGCGGTTGCCGCGGAGTGATGCATCACTCTTAACTCCTTGGTGACAGGCAATACCAAACAGAGTGAGCGCGCCGGTTTGGACGCGCTCACTTCGTGGGTACGGCAATACCCTTTCTTGAAGCGGGGTTCTTTCACAAGTCTACGAATGGACTGCTTCCCTCCGATTGCAGTGATTAAGAGAGGCTTTTGAGTTTATCTTCAGCGTCTCTTTGAGTTGGCGAAATCCAGGTTTCAGCAGATACCACGTCCGAGAAAACGAGCTACGTACGTCGGCCTGATGGATTTTGGCCTTATTTGCTGCGCAGAGCTGGTCCTTCGTATTTGCTGCTAGTCAGGTAACGTTAGGTTGGGAGTACAATATGGAATTACCAGCACTGACGTACGAAATGATAGCCGTATTGAGTCTATTGTCTTTTACGGTCTTACTTTTTGTTACCGAGATTATACGGATCGATGTCGCAGCAATTCTTGTAATGGTGCTGCTTGGCGCACTGAGCTATCTACCGGGGCTAGGTAATCTTGCCGATGTCTCCAGGCTCTTTGAGGGTTTTTCCTCGAACGCTGTGATGTCAATCATCGCAGTTATGGTAATTGGGGCTGGGCTTGATAAGACCGGACTTATGTCAAAGGTTGCGGCCTTGATCCTCAAGAATGGTGGCACGACAGAGGGCCGGATCATCCCAATCATATCAACAACGGTTGGTGTCATCAGCTCTTTCATGCAGAACGTTGGAGCTGCTGCGCTCTTTCTACCCGTTGTTAGCCGTATCTCAGCACGTACGGAAATCCCGATGAGTAGGTTGCTGATGCCCATGGGGTTTTGCGCGATTCTGGGTGGTACGATTACATTAGTCGGGTCGTCGCCCCTCATCCTGTTGAATGACCTGATTGTTTCAGCAAACTCATCCCTTCCGGCTGACCAACAAATGAAGACATTTGGGTTGTTTTCAGTCACGCCTATCGGTGTGATGCTGGTGCTGACAGGGGTGCTTTACTTTGTGCTCTTTGGTCGTTGGGTCCTCCCAGCGCAGCGAGAGCGCGGAGAAGACGCAAGCTCAGCTCGGTCCATGCAAACATACGTCGAAAATACCTATGGGCTTAGGGCCGATATGTTCGAGATACGTGTTCCTGAAGGCTCAATAATCATCGGGCAAACCCTCGCGGATCTAATGGTCGCCCATAACATGTACATTCTTGGTACATCCTATCGCGGCCACAAGGTCATCGCGCCGATGGCGGATACCAAGATCGAAGCCCCTGCGCGGCTCGCAGTGCTTGGCCTGCGTCGGGTGGTTGAGCATCAGTTTGCTGAGCCTTACGGATTAGAGATCCTACCCCAACTAGATGTCTTTGCGGATGATTTCGCCACGACCCAATCGGGGGTGGCCGAGGTTGTTATTCCTCCCGGTTCTTCAGTGATCGGCCAGACTCCGATTGATTTGCGTCTCCGTCAGACACATGGTTTGTCTCTTTTGGCCATTCAGCGCGGAGAAGAAACACTGAGCCACGTTGAAACCGAGGATCATTCAGCCACGCATATCGGGCAAGTCCCTTTGCAGGCCGGTGATACGTGTGTGGTTCACGTGCAGTGGGACCGTCTGACACGACTTAAGTCGGACAGGGATTTTGTCGTCGTAACTTCGGATTTTCCCCAGGAAGAGTTACGGCCACACAAGGTCGGATGGGCGCTCGCCTTCTTCCTAATAGCGTTGAGCTTAATTCTATTCTCTGATCTGCGCTTGTCATTGTGCCTGTTGATCGGCGCTATTGGGATGGTGTTGAGCCGTGTGCTCTCGATTGACGAAGCCTACGAGTCGATAAGTTGGAGTACTGTTTTTCTACTCGCTTCACTGATCCCGCTAGGTCAGGCGGTTCAGAACACCGGCACTGCGGATTGGATTGCAGCGCATGTGTTGGCCCTTCTGAAGGGGTGGCCGATCTGGTCTTTGCAAGCAGGGATCGCCGTTTTGGCAACGGCGTTCACGCTGGTCATGTCCAATGTAGGCGCAACTGTCCTGCTGGTGCCACTAGCAGTTTCTATTGCCGTATCCGCGGGTGGCAATCCGGCTGTGTTTGCTCTCACGGTGGCAATATCAACGTCCAACTCATTTTTGATCCCAACACACCAAGTGAACGCGTTGATCATGGGCCCGGCAGGCTACCGGGTGGTCGATTTCGTTCGCTCAGGTGGAATCATGACTCTACTTTTCTTGGTTGTCTCAATGACCGGACTTGCGCTCTTCTTCTGATGCGCTTCTTGGCGATCCGCATTGATGAACTCTGCTTCAGCTCAGAAGAACTGGCAAGATGAGGTCTTTGAGACCAATCCTTTTGTTGGAGCAGAAAATCCGAGATCTATACAAATGGACCTTCGCTGCGAGCAAGTGAAGAAGGGCGGCGAACAAATGCAAACCTGACGTCGACATACGCTGGTACTGGACCGTCTTTGTTTTATCGATCACTGTTGCTTGGCCAATACCGTCGGCATATTGGAGAGTTCACAATGAAGTTCCTTAGAACACCTGACCATCGGTTTGACGGGTTGCCAGATTTCGACTTTGGCCCGAACTATCTTGATGTGGATGATACCGAGGGCGGTCTTCTCCGACTGCACTATTTGGACGAGGGACCGGCGCAGGCACCGCCAGTATTGTTGATGCATGGAGAGCCAACCTGGTGCTTCCTGTATCGGCACATGATTCCGTTATTCAAAGATGCGGGTCATCGAGTTCTGGCTCCTGATTTGATTGGGTTTGGCCGGTCGGACAAGCCCACTGAGCGATCCGACTACACCTACCAACGCCATGTAGACTGGATGTCCGAGTGGTTGCGGAAAGTTGACTTGACCGGCATCACATTGGTTTGTCAGGACTGGGGCGGACTCATTGGCTTGCGGCTGGTTGCGAGTATGCCCGAGCGGTTCTCTCGTGTGGTTGTGGCGAACACGGCCCTACCTACTGGTGACGTGCCCTTGGGCAACGCATTTCTTTCATGGCGGGAATATTCACAGTCTGTGCCTGAATTTAATTCGGGACGCATCGTATTTGGCGGCACAACATCGAAGATTTCAGATGAAGAGGTTGCAGCCTATAATGCACCGTTCCCGGATGCGCGCTATCTGGCAGGCGCTCGCGAGTTTCCAATGTTGGTGCCCGACACGCCTGACAATCCAGCTTCAGAAGCCAACCGAGCCGCATGGGAAACCCTCAAGACCATTAACACTCCGTTTCTGACTGTTTTTGGAGAAGATGACAGGGTCATGGCGGGCGTAGACACACTGTTCCAAAGGTTGATCCCTGGGGCAGTTGGTCAAAATCATATCGTTGTGCCGAAAGCCGGGCATTTCATTCAAGAAGATGCTGGCAGAGAGCTAGCGCAGGCGACTTTGAAATTCATTGAGCAAGCATAGCGGCTATCAGTTAGTGTCTTCCCCTGCGGCCTCAACTCACACCAAATTTGCGACGCAGATGCTCGGCCAAGGCCGTTATGCGGCGTGGTTGGGCTCGGCTCGGCGGAAACATCATTTGCAAAGGTTTCGGGGGCGGGAGGAAGTCGCGCAAGACTGAAACAAGTCTGCCAGATCGAACATCGTCGCCGACATCCAGCTCTGACTTCAAGACGACCCCATGGCCTGTGATCGCCCAATCGCGGATCAGTGAACCATCATTGACTATTCGATTTCCCTTTACCGATACGCGCTGGGCATTTGGTCCTGACCCAAACTCCCAAACGTTGTCAATCATGTCCCCAAACCTCATGACCAAGCAGTTGTGGTTCAATAGATCTTCTGGTTTTTCAGGCGTTCCGAATGAGGCCAGATAACTTGGGGACGCACACACGAAACGTTGGTAGCTTCCTAGATTTCGCAATCTGAGCGAGCTGTCTGTTATGTTGCCGAAGCGAACGGCGAGGTCAAAACCCTGGCCTACAAGGTCGACATAGTCGTCCGAGAGGGACAGTTCGATTGAGACGGCGGGGTTCTCTTCGGTGAATTCGGCAATAACTTCGGAGACAAAGCTCCGTCCCAAATCGATAGGCGCGCTTATGCGAATTGGACCAGATAAAGTTTCGGCACCATGCCGAACAAGTGTGTCCAAGTCCGCAACCTCACTGAGTACACTTTTTGCACCGTCGGCTAGTAACCGGCCTTCTTCAGTCAGGCTGATGGAACGGGTGGTTCGGTTGAATAAAACCACTCCGTAGTGTGCTTCTAGGGCCGCGAGGCGCTCGGATACTGTCGTGCTCGACATCCCTGTCTCGCGCGCCGCGGCCACAAGACTGCCTTTCTCGGCTATGGTCAGAAACAAGCGAAGATTGTCTAAAAGCATTAAACGGAATTTCCGGATTATATGTTCGATTATACCCCGTTTATCCCGAAATGACTGCGGCGTAAATCTTGCGCATCGCTCAAGAACACAAGGGACCTATTCCAATGGCCAAGCTGACAATCGTCGCCAACATCAAAGCCAACCCTGACAAGATCGACCTCGTAAAGGGTGAGCTGATCAAGCTCATCGACATAACCCGTGCCGAAGAGGGTTGCATCAACTACGACCTTCATCAGGACAACGACAACCCGGCTCATTTCGTATTCTACGAAAACTGGGAAAGCCGGGAGCTTTGGCAAACCCACATGGGTGCTCAGCACCTTGCGGCTTACTTGGAAGCAACAGAGGGTGCCGTTGCAGAATTCACGTTGAATGAAATGACAGTCATCGGTTGATACAGAACCGAACAAAGGAGCACGTTATGAAAGCCGTGGGATACCGTGAGACAGGGTCGATTGATCGGGCGGACGCCTTAATCGACTTTGAGGCCGATAAACCGACGCCGAAGGGGCATGACTTGTTGGTGAAAGTGCAGGCCGTGTCAGTGAACCCAGTCGATACGAAAATTCGGCAAAAACGTGCTCCCGCGGGTCCAGCACCTGATATTCTGGGATGGGACGCAGTAGGGATCGTCGAAGCAATTGGCGAAACGGTTGAGACTTTCAGTCCGGGAGATACAGTTTGGTACGCCGGGGCAATAAACAGATCGGGGACCAATGCCGAGTTTCATCTGGTGGATGAACGTATTGTCGGAGCCGCGCCAGAATCCATACCGGCGAAAGCGGCTGCGGCGATGCCGCTAACGACGCTTACTGCTTTTGAGATGCTGTTCGACCGCTTGCGAGTCCAAGATGCCGTTTCCGGCGGAACCAATACGTTGCTGGTTATTGGTGGCGCTGGTGGTGTCGGGTCAATCACCATTCAATTGGCACGGGCTCTCACTGAATTGACAGTGATAGCGACGGCGTCCCGACCCGAGACACAAGACTGGGTTCGAGAGCTGGGCGCACACCATGTCATCAACCATGCGGAACCTTTTGGCACACAACTCGAGGCTCTCGGTATCGACAGCGTGGATTTCATTTATTCGACAAACCATTCCCAGCTTTATGCTTCCCAAGCTGGAGAGGTGATGACACCTCAAGGTCGCTTTGGGTTGATTGATGATCCTGAAACCTTCGACATCGCGCCGTTCAAACCCAAATCGATCTCATTGCATTGGGAGTTCATGTACACTCGGTCGCTTTTTAGGACTGGAGATATGAACCGTCAAAGCGAAATCCTGAATCAGGTCGCCGGGTTGATAGATGACGGAAAGATCAGATCCACAGCGACCGATACACTTGGTAGGATCAATGCTGCAAACTTAAAGAAAGCGCATGCTATCCTCGAAAGCGGCAAGGCCAAAGGAAAGCTGGTGCTTGAGGGTTTTTAGATGAGAATTGAGCGGCTGGATCATGTGAATATCGTGACGACTAGGTTGCCTGAGATGGTTACTTGGTATGAAGAGGTCTTGGGTTTAAAACTCGGGGCCCGCCCTGATTTTCCGTTTCCCGGAGCGTGGTTGTATGCGGGTGATCACGCCGTGGTTCACCTTGTGGGTCACGAAGGAACGCCTAATGTCGGCTCCGAAGTGAAGCTCAAGCTCGAGCATTTTGCGCTCTCAGCCACAGGGTTGAGAGCATTCGAAGAAAAACTGATCTCGTGTCAGATCCAGTATCGCAAAACTGATTTCCCGGGGGCTGGAAAGGTGCAAATCCATGTGGCCGATCCTGATGGAAATCATATTCACATAGACTTTGAAGAAACCGAATAAGTGGCTAACCCGTGAAATAGTCGCAACGCAAAATCAAGCCGGTAACTTCTTGCCGATTAGGGATTGAGGTCCTTGCCGGGTTGCTTCCAAGACTTGCGTGGGCCAACATTTTTTTGGGCGGTGCAAACGTCGATTTGGAGATCAGTATGCCGGACCTCAAAACAAACAAGAAAAATGTCATCGCTTTCTACGAAATGATGTTCAACGAGTGTCGACCTGCCGAGGCCATAGAGATCTTTGTTGGGGAAACCTATACGCAGCACAACCCGCATGTTGGCGACGGCAAGCAAGCGTTTATCGAATATTTCGAGCGCATGGCCGCCGAATACCCGGGAAAGCGTGTGGATATCAAACGTGCCTTTGCTGAAGACGACCACGTTATTCTGCATTGCCACCAAATCTGGCCCGATGGTCTCGAGTACGCAGGGATCGATATTTTTCGCCTGAATGTCGATGGGAAGGTTGTCGAGCACTGGGACGTTCTTCAGGAAGTTCCAGCAAACAGCGAGAATGACAATGGCATGTTTTGACTTCGCCGTTCTGACATCGGTGCATGGAACTTCGAAAGGCCCTGTCGGCTAAACCACGATGGTCAAAGGTTATAAGTCTGATCCATGAAACCCGTCGAAGCGTATCTATCACGAACCCTTTAGTTAGGAGATAAATATGCTCCCGAAGAGTATTCTTGCGGCGACCATTGGACTTTTCACAGCCACCTCGCTTCAAGCTGGTGTACAAATTCGCTTTATGCGTCATCGAAGTCTTGGGCACCTGAAACGCGTTTGAGAGTTGCAGCGGGGTTTCCCCTTCGGGACGCCGTACCAGATGGCCCAAAATTCCAAATTGGGTCGCCGTCATTCGACCAGGTAAGAACGCTTCAAGCTTGGTCGAGATCAACTGATTGATGATCCCGACCTCGGTGAAGAACCGGTAGACTTCGTTGGTCTCATCTTCAGGCTTCATTCAGAATTCGTGTCTCCAGCGGCCAGCGGGGTGTGGCAATCGGTTCAGACCCATACCCCAAACGCAACAACATTTGCACCGTGTGGCCCGGTGACGCAAGAAGCTCATGCGCGAGAGCGTATTCATCGGCCATCTCAGGATACTCCTGAAGGGCCTGACTGACCGGATGTACGCCCAGGCCCATTTCGGTTGTCTTCAAGTAAAACCGCATCAATTGACGACCGGCATCAAGTTGATCGCTTCGCGTGTTTGTGGCTGTCGTGAGGACTGCGTATTGCGGCGTCGCGTCGAGCATGGCGAAGTAGCCTCGCATGTGTGACTGAGTGCCTGGGTGGTCAACGTTCATCAGGGTCTCGTTGTCCAATAGGCCGGTAAGTCGCAACGTTTCCAGCATGGGATCGCGTAATTCAATCCCGTCCGGGTTGGCGTTGATTTCTGCTTTCCCGATCCGCATCAGGTCGACGGATTCTTTCAAGGTCTGCGGGGTTCGCATTTCGATTTCGAAAGCGCGTTTCGTGAGGTCTCGAATACGGGTCACCAAATCTTCATCGGTAATCAGGGTGGCGTAGTTTTCAAGGACCGACACTTCCGTCTCGGACAGCCGCTGTTCAGTGTACGGTTCCTTGTTTGAATGTCGGTTGAGGATTTGATCTGAGAGTGGATCGGGTGCTCCGCCAGGAACGAACACTGCTTCTGCGATGGGTCCGTCATCTCCATCGGGCAGTAACGTGACCTCGGTATCAAATCCCTGCGCACCTGCTGCCAGTACCATCGTCTCAACAAATGCACCGAGACCAATATAGAGCTGGCGGTGGTAAGGATCGGTTTCCGGAAGCTCGCGATCAGGATCACGGTGGATGCGCACCTTGTCTTGCCCAACGAACTCG
This sequence comes from Ruegeria sp. HKCCA5929, assembly GCF_013034525.1. Taxonomy (NCBI): domain Bacteria; kingdom Pseudomonadati; phylum Pseudomonadota; class Alphaproteobacteria; order Rhodobacterales; family Roseobacteraceae; genus Ruegeria; species Ruegeria sp. HKCCA5929. The sequence continues at coordinate 15,904 of NZ_WQGE01000009.1, read as the reverse complement.
ACCAGCCAAGGTTGCAAGTTGTGTGGATTGGGGGCGAGAATCGCGTAGGACAAAGCAGCCTTGCGTGGGTCGTTATACGGTTTTGGCGTCCACGGAGCCAACGCTTCATGCGGCGTGCGTGTAGCGAGGAACGCGACCGCGCCCGTTGCCGCCAGAATTGTGCCTCCGCCTAGAATCTTGAGAAAACGTCTTCGATTTGGCATCTTGAGTCTCCGCTAGTACAATATCGAACTAAATTAATTCGAAATCGTACTATTACAACCCCAATTGATGCAGTGATTGGTCGAGTGATTTGAAAAAAGAATATTAGAGCCGCCGGACGCAACCGCCGATTACCGCGGTGGACAAGTACTGGGGGCGCCTTTGGTGCCGAAAAGAAGCAGTTATTTTAGTTGATTAACGACTGGATGCGAGAAGATCAGAGGCTGTTGAGTCGGTGCTTCTCTAGTATCCCGCAAAGCATAGCCTGTGCTTGCAGCCTGTGTGTTCGATGTCGTTCACGGGCGGCATCCGGTCGACCTTCACTAATCGCTTGGAAAACAACCCGATGATCTTCATTGGATTTGACGGGCAGGGGCCTGATGAACAACGTCGTTGCGCGTGCGCGGCGTACCTGGTCGCTCATCATGGCAACAATCGCTTCGACCCGTTTGTTGCCGCCCAACCGAACGAGCTCCTGATGAAACGACTCGTCGGCCTCGGCCCAGGCTTCAAGGTCTTCGGCTTCGATGGCTTGGTCCATCTTCGCAATTGATCCAGCGAGTACCGCCAGTTCATCTTCTGAATAACCAGCTTCGGCAGCGCGCTGTGCTGCAAGACTCTCGAGTTCCGTGAGGATGTCGTAAATTTCACGCATATCATCTGATGAAACAGGCAGAATCCGCACGCCCTTTCGGGGCCGCATTTCAAGCAAGCCCTTACTTTCCAACATTAGCGCAGCTTCCCGTATCGGGGTACGGGACATACCAAGGGTTTCCGCGAGTTCCGACTCCAGATGGTCAGTCCCCGCGGCCAGTTCGCCAGACAGGATCATCCGCCGCAAGTCCCTTACAGCGCGTTGAGTATTGGAAAGAGTTTTGTTGTCCTGATCCCTCACGGCGTCTCCAGGTTGATTTTTCGTCCCTCAGCAGCCGAAAGATAGATCTTCTCTTCGATGCGGATCACGTCCAGATAATCTCGGGCCGAGTTCTCCAATGGCGTGCCACTTAGAAGGCCTGAAACGACGTGACTTTGCAAGGCGTGTACGCAGTCTCCTCCAAATCCATCATGATCGCTCGGAGGTAGAATCTGCTGTCGCTTATGTTTTCCAAATGCGCGGAGGTCAACTGAACCGTCACCGTTAAGAACCAGTGATCCTTCCGTCCCTTCGATGAGAGCCTCGCCCATGGTCTGACGCAGGTTTTCTGCACTGTGGTCAAGGCATCTGTTGCCATCGAACAGAGCTTTCAAACCGTTGGGGTGGTCAAACAGGATGTAACCTGCATCCTCGCCCGAGATAACGGGGTTAACTTGGCGCAAGTCCGCATAAACTGCGTTGGGCGCACCAAACAAAAAACGGAATGTGTCTATCCAGTGAACCGCTGTTTCATGCACCAGAAAACGTGGCATGTCTTGAAAGTACGGCTGCCGGTCAAGGTAGGCGTGCGGTCCCTGTCCGTCGCCGGGCCGAAGCCGGAAAGTCGCTTGTAGAGGTGTTCCAATTCGACCCTCGGTCATCGCTACCTTGATCGCACGATACCAGGGCTGGAAGCGAAAATTCTCATGCACGACAATGGTTGCGCCTACTGCTTCAGCCTCGGAGACGATCTTCTTAGCTTCTTCTAATGACATGCAGAAAGGTTTTTGGCAGATCAGCCACTTTATTCCAGAGCGCAGTGCCGTTCGGATGGCATCGGCCTGCGCCACAGGTGGAAGGATGATGTCCAAGAGATCTGGTTTTTCCACTTCCAGCATTTTTGACAGATCATCGTAAGCGGCCAGTCCTGTTTCCTTCGCCTTGTTGATATCACGGTTGCAGGATGCAATCGGAACCGCTCTGGGCATTCGGGACCAACTTTCGTAGTGGAACCTACTGAAATATCCCGCACCCACACACGCGACCCTGATGGCTTGTTGAGTATTCATGCCCACAATGCTTCCAATACCGATGAGGCCGCGTCCTGCGTTCCGGCGGTGCCACCTAGGTCACGCGTTAGGTTCTGTCCGTTCGCGGTCACCTTTTCCACGGCTTCACGCAATCGTTCGCCGTCGTTGGACAGGCCTGGGTGATCATGGGTCAAACCCAACCATTCAAGCATCATTGCTGCGGACAGGATCATCGCAAAGGGGTTGGCAATACCCTGTCCTGCAATGTCTGGAGCGGAACCATGGCAGGGTTGGAATACAGCGTGATTCAACCCGATATCCGCTGACGGAGCCAGTCCAAGACCGCCCATAAGACCTGCACCAAGGTCGGAGAGGATGTCTCCGAACATGTTCTCGGTCACCAAGACATCAAACTCCCAAGGTTTTTGGACCATCCACAGTGCGGTGGCATCAACATAAGCATGGTCTGCCTGCAAATCGGGATGGTGGGCGGCTTCTGCATCAAACATCGATCTGAAGAATGCAAAGGCGCGGAATACATTGGCTTTGTCGACACATGTAACCCGTCCCCGACCACGCCTAGAATCCTTTCGGTTCTGGGCGAGTTCAAACGCGAAACGGAACAGTTTTTCGGACACCTCACGAGTGATCAGCAGTGTCTCACGCGCATCGTGTTCGGTAACTTCACCAGCGCCTTGGGTGAAGAACAGCCCTTCTGTGCTTTCGCGTATCAAGACAAAGTCGATCTCTTTTCCGGGAGGCAGCGCCAAGGGGGTCATTTGTCCACTGCTTACCTTTACTGGCCGCACCCCAGCGAAAAGTCCTAGCTGCTTTCGCAGATCAATCTGCGGTGAAATCTCAGTTCCGTCCGGGTAGCGAACATCCGGCAAACCCATTGCAGACAGCAGAATTGCGTCGGCGTTGCGAGCCATTTCAAGTGATCCCGCTGGAAACGATTCTCCAGTTTCTGCGTAGTGGGAGGCGCCTGCCGGCGCGTCCGAAAACGCCAACTCGTAGCTGGGGTTTTCGCCTGAGAGGTGGCGCAGAATTTCAAGCGTAGGGGCCATAATTTCAGGGCCGATCCCGTCGCCGTGGAAAACTGCCACATCATAATTCTTTTTCATCTTAGCCCGCTTCCTTCCCGTTTCGCATTCATAGCGCGATAGCAGCTTTCACTACAGTCCGTTGACAATGCATTCTTTAATGTATACGCAAATAAATGCAATAATAAACGCGAAGCTGTTTGGGAGGACTTGGAAATGAAACTAAAGCTAGGGCGGTTGGCGGCCGCAGCCGTGATGGCGACCGGGATCGCAGGCGCAGCTGCTGCACAGGATTATCCCTATCGCGATATCACTACAGCTGTGGTCTGGGGGGCCGGAGGTGGCACGGATACGATCAACCGAATGATCATGGCCGAGATGGAAAAACACCTTCCGGTCTCGATCAATGTGATCAATCAAACAGGTGGTGTCGCAGGCTCCAACGGGATGGTCTATGTCATGAACCAACCAGACGATGGTTATACATTGGTTGGTCTGTCAGAGTCGAACGTCACCGCTGCTGTGCAAGGTGGTTGGGATAAGAAATTTGATTTTTGGTATCCGTTCATCGTTGGCGGATCACCTGATCTGATCTCGGTTCCGGCGGAGAGTCCTTACAATACTCTGGAAGAACTGGTTGACGCTGCGAAAGCTGCTCCTGGGACTATTCCGGCTGCGGCTTCCGGCGCAGGTTCGATCCACCACTTGAACCTTCTGGCCATCGAAAAAGGATCCGGTGCAGAATTCAAGTTTGTTCCATACAAAGGCTCAGCGCCCGGGCAGGAAGCAGCGATAGCGGGTGAAGTTGCGTTGGTTGTGACTTCTCTAGCTGAACAGGCTCCGTTGATCGAAGGCGGTCAACTTAAACCGCTCGCGATGTTGACGCCCGAAGATGCGCAGATTGCAGGAGTTACGGTGCCATCTGCCTTTGGCATCTATGACGGTCTCGACCAATATTTGCCGCTCAAACAGGCCATCGGTTTTGCAGTTCACAGTTCAGCCGGGGACGACGTAAAGGCCGCGCTTGGTGATGCCTTCGAGCAGGCGATTGCGTCCGATACCGTCGCTGAATGGGCCTCTGCAAACAATTATGATGTCGGTGGTCAACACGGCGAAGAAGCTCAAGAGCTGTTTGCGAACCTCGAAGCTACCTTTGCCTATACCTTGCAAGATCTGGGCGCAGCGACCGTCGACCCGGCGTCGCTGGGTATCGAGAAGCCATAATCCGATCACTTTTGAAAGGGCGCGCCTGATCGCGCCCTTTCCGACAAGAGGCAGGCAATGGACAAACCTGACGATACACTGATCATGCGGGCGCGCGATTTTTGGGCATCGATTGGTCTGATAGCAATTTCCACCTTTTTCCTTTGGAAGACGTCGGACATCCCGCTTTGGGGTGAAAACCGCGCAGGTGTAAGTGGATCTGATTGGTACAACTCGGCTGCAATTGTACCGCTGTCCATCTTCGGTGGATTGCTTGGCTTGTCCTTCGTCTTGCTGGCTATTTCGATCCGTTCAGGTGGAGCCCAAAACGCGCTCAGTGCTTTGGGGATCGGATGGGATAAGTCGGAAGCCTATCGAGCATCAGCAATCGGCCTGATGCTTCTTGCATATGTCGTCGGACTGGTCCCCAGAGTGGACTTCATACTGTGTTCTGGGTTGCTGATTACAGCTTTGACTTACGGCTACTACGGTGGTCATGCACGGCGTGCTTTGGTGGCCTGTGTCGCAGTTGTCGTCGCCGGTTTGTTTGCGTTCGCCGCGTTTCCTGCTCAGGCGGATTGGAATGCACACGGTGATGATTGGTTCACACTGGCCTTGTGGGTCGCGTTAACACTAGTGGTGTTGACCAAAGCGGCTTCCGAACGCGTTTTGCGGTTCGTTCCATTGGTGGCAATACTTGCACCGCTCATCCTCGTTTGTGCGATGGCCTTTGTTTTTCGGCAGAACGTGCCCGCGCGCGGCGGGCTGATCTTCAAGCAAATCGAATACCACTACTACGTGACGCTTCGTCCGCTATGGAAAGATTGACCGGATGGACTTTATTCTTTCGCAACTGGCTGGATTTGGGGCTGCATTCGTGGGCCTGGCAGTGGACCCGCTGACCTATCTGTATTTGATTGCATCCGTGTTCCTGGGCATCACGTTCGGCGCATTGCCCGGCCTTACGGCAACCCTGGCCGTGACGATCCTGACGGGTTTCTTCGGCAACAAAATCCCGCTCGACTATTCTCTCATCGCATTGCTCGGGGCCTATGTCGGCGCGATTTACGGCGGCTCTTACCCGTCTATTTTGCTGAACATTCCGGGCACCGCAGCCAGCGCGGCGACGGCAATGGATGGCTACCCTCTGGCCAAAGCGGGTCGAGGGGGCGAAGCACTGGGACTGACCACGACGGCCAGTTTCATTGGCACAGTTATCGGGACCATTACGCTTTTGATTTTTGTCTGGGCGCTGCTTTTGGTTTCAAAGAACATCGCAAGCCCGGAGAAAGCACTGCTGGCCCTGTTCGGCATTCTGCTTTCTGGCACTTTGATGAGCGAAGACCTAGTGATTAAGGGATGGATCGCCGGTCTGATCGGGCTTGCGATGTCCATGGTGGGGCTTGACCCTCTGTTGTCTGAACCGCGCTATACCTTCGGCTGGTCTTACCTGATGAGCGGGTTTCAGGTCGTGCCAGTATTGATGGGGGCCTTTGCCATTCCCCAAATCATTGACGGCTTGAGGCACGTTGAGGCCGGGAAAGTTCTGGCCCTGAAAGGCCGTATTTTTCCGAACCTTAGCTCTATTCGGCGCTACCTGCCCACCATTGGCCGGTCAGCGGTGATTGGGACCGGGGTAGGAGCGCTTCCCGGCGTGGGCGAAGATGTCGCCGGTTGGGTCAGCTACGGTGTCGGCAAGACTGTATCTGCCGACGGCGACAAGTTTGGAAAAGGGTCATTGGAAGGTCTGCTGTGTTCGGAGACTGCAAACAACGCCTGTATTGGTGGCGCTCTGATCCCGCTTTTGGTTTTGGGCATTCCCGGTTCACCACCCGCTGCGGCTTTGATGGGGGCCTTCAAGATCAACAACGTGATCCCGGGCCCCACGATAGACCCCGAGATCATTCTGCGCGTGGTTGCAATCCTGGTGCTGGCGTCACTGACGATGTTCCTTATGGGGCTTTTCACTGCTCGGGTATTTATCAAAATACTTGCCATCCCGCAGACCATCTTCTTGCCCGTCGTTATGGTTCTGACAACGATTGGGTCTTTCAGCGTCGGCGGCGGCATCAATGATCTTTACCTGATGCTTGGCGTCGGCGCCGTTGCCTATTTCATGAACCTCATGAAGTACCCAATCGCGCCGTTGGTGATCGGGGTTATTCTGGGAAGTCTGTTTGACGAAACCTTCCGCCGGTCACTGTTTCTGTCGGATGGGGATCTTTCGGTCTTCTTTTCTAGGCCTGGTGCGGCCATTCTGCTGATGCTCAACATTGGTCTGATCCTCAGCCAACTGCCCGTTGCGAAACGCGTTTTCTCACGCCTAAAAGGAATTTCAGTCTGATGTTTGCGGTTACTGTCACCTTCACTCTCAAGCCCGGTAACAGAGATATCTTCTTGCCGCTTATGGTCGAAAACGCTTCAACCTCTTTACGTGAAGAAATCGGATGCCAGCAGTTTGACGTTTGTCTCGGCGACGATCCTGAGACAGTTTTTCTCTATGAGGTTTATGATGACAGCGTGGCGTTCTCTGCCCACCTAGAAAGCGCGCATTTTCAGTCCTTTGATACGGCAGTGGCTGATATGATCGCCACCAAGGTGGTTCACCAATTCTCCGAGGTCATCCGATGAACGATTGGGAAATCCATGCCGTGAAATACGCGGATCGCAACGCCCGGACTCGAGCTGACAGTTTCATCATCGATGATAATCACGACGCGCCTCATGCGATGGATTACTTCGTTTGGGTGCTCAAACGCGGCAACAAAGTCATTCTGGTCGATACTGGTTACGACTCCGATGAGGCAGCCGCTCGTGGTCGTCCCATCGCGATGGACCCTCGCGAGGCTCTAAGCCCTTTAGACATTGTGCCAGGAGCTGTGACTGAGGTCATCGTGACCCACCTTCACTATGACCATGCAGGGGGGCTGCATATGTTCCCTAACGCGAAGTTGCACATGCAGTCGGCGGAAATGGCCTTCGCTACAGGTCCATGCATGTGCCACGATCACCTGCGTGCGCCTTTCACGGCTGGCCATGTCTGCGAGGTCGTAAAGCGTCTCTATTCGGGCAAAGTCGTCTTCTACGACGGAGAAGCCGAGATTGCAGATGGGGTCACGGTGCACTGCATCGGAGGGCATTCGCGCGGGTTGCAATGCGTGCGCGTAAGAACGGCGGCCGGGTGGATGGTACTCGCCTCTGATGCTTCGCATTATTACGAGAATTTCATGGCGCGCAAAGCCTTTCCTATCGTCGTCGACCTGCAAGACATGATGGATGGTTTCGAGACACTCGAGAGGTTGGCTTCGCATCCTAGGCTTATCGTGCCCGGCCACGATCCGCTTGTGCGTGCGGTATTTCCCGTAGGCGCGGCACCGCATATCCATAGGCTGGATCCAGGGCCGATGCGGGACATTGAACTATGAAAATCGGTGTCATAGCGGACGACTTCACTGGTGCGAGTGATATTGCGAACACCTTGACGAAGGGCGTTGAGCCGGAGGGTGGATTACGAACGGCTCAGTTCCCAAGTATTCCAACGACCCCAGCCGACGATGAGATCGAAGCGGGTGTGATCTCACTCAAGAGCCGCAACGCACCGACTGAGGAAGCGGTAGCGGACAGCTTGCGGGCCCTGCGGTGGCTTAAGGATCAAGGATGCAAGCAGTTCATCTTCAAGTATTGCTCGACCTTTGATTCCACGATGGAGGGAAATATCGGTCCCGTTGCGGAAGCGTTGGCCAAAGAACTGGGCGCGCAAAAAGTGATTTTCTGCCCGACCTTTCCAACCACGGGTCGCACTGTTTATCACGGCCATCTTTTTGTGCTCGGCAAGCCGTTGAACGAGTCCGGGATGGAAAACCACCCACTTACTCCGATGACGGATCCCAATATCAGGCGATGGTTGCAGCATCAGACCGAAGAAGCGGTTGGGCTGGTGTCAATTGACTCCGTGAAGCAAGGATCGGAGGCGATTGCTGCTGCTTTGCAGAACGCCGACGAACGCTTTGTAATCGGCGATGCGATTTCGGACGAAGATTTGCTGGCCTGGGGCGAGGCTCTGAAGGATGCCAAGCTCATTACCGGGGGGTCCGGGATAGCATTGGGTCTACCCAGAAACTTCGTCAGAAAAGCTTCCTCCAAAAGAGGTGGCAGTGCGTTCACTGGTTTCGCAGGACCTGCCGCGATACTTGCAGGATCATGTTCAGGTGCGACACGCGGGCAGATCGATGTTCATGCGGAATTCAATCCAACCTTCGCCATTGATGTTCCGGCTGTCATGTCCGGGGATGTGAACACGCAAACGCTTCTGGATTTCTTTAAAAAGCATTCAGGTGAGACCCCCCTCGCTTACTCATCAGGAAGCCCGGAAGAGGTGCGCGCGATCCAAAGTCAATTCGGTCAGGAAGCTGTGGCGGAAAAGCTGGACAATCTCTTTGCTGAAACTGCCCGGGAACTTGTCCAAACGGGCTATAAGCGCCTTGTCGTTGCCGGAGGGGAGACGTCGGGAGCTGTCGCCAAGGTCGTATCTGAGGCACTGGGGTCTCCTGCCATGTCAATTGGTCCAGAGATCGACCCGGGCGTACCTGTCCTGAGCGTCGGAAAAACTGAACCCATTGCGCTGGCTCTAAAATCTGGAAACTTTGGCGCTTCGGACTTTTTCGCGAAGGCGCTCAGAATGATGGAGGCAGGCAAATGAGTTCGGATGAGTCGGCTTTGCGGCAGCAGATGTCAGAGCTATGCGCCTCGCTGTTTGTGCGTGGATTTTCCGTCGGCACTGCGGGCAATGTCTCGGCACGTCTTGATGACGGGATCCTCATGACACCAACCAACTCCACCTTGGGGAATATCGATCCCGAGCGCATCGCCAAGATTGATTTGGATGGGCACCACGTCTCCGGCGACAAGCCGACCAAGGAAGTCTTTCTGCACCAAGCCTTCTATGAGACGCGGCCAGAAGCGGGCGCCGTGGTTCATCTGCATTCGACCTGGGCCACTGCTCTGTCCTGCCTGGAAGACACCGATCCCAATGACTGTATTCCACCGCTTACGCCATACGTGGTGATGCGCGTCGACACGGTCAAACTGGTTCCATACGTCAAGCCGGGTGATCCGAAATCCGGTGATTTGATCCGCGAACTGGGCGGTAAATATGGTGCGGTTCTATTGGCCAATCACGGTCCCGTCGTGTCTGGAAAAGACCTCTTCTCAGCGGTCTGTGCAGCAGAAGAGCTGGAAGAAACGGCCAAGTTGCTCGTGGCAGTGCGTGGTATGCGAACCCGAATGTTGAATGCAGAACAAGTCGCAGACCTCAAGGGAACATTCGGAAGGATTTAATCCGGCACCGAAAATGGGAGTGTGCAAACTTTTGGGCAAATCGTGCAAAGTTGTACGCAAATATCGCGCAGAATTATGGGCAAATTTCAAGGATTTTCTTTAATGAAATCAATGTCGGTAATGCAGCGTTATGCGAGCACCTACAGACCGGTTGAAGAAGATCACGTTATTCTGCATTTGCACCAAATCTGGCCTGATGGTCTCAAGTGCGCAGGGATAGATATTTTTCGCCTGGATGCGACGGGAAGGTCGTCGAGCACTGGGACGTTCTTCAGGAAGTTCCAGCAAACGGCGAGAATGATAATAGCATGTTTTGACTTTACCTTTCTGACGGCGGTGCGTGGAACTTAGATAGGTCTTGTCGGCTGAACCACGAAAGACAAACGGGGTAAGTCTGATCCAAGAAACCCGCCGAAGCGTATCCATCAAGAACCCATTAGGAAGGAGATAAATATGCTCCCGAAGAGTATTGTTGCGGCGACCCTTGGATTATTTTCAGCCACTTCGCTTCAAGCTGGTGTACAAATTCGCTTTATAGAAGGTGCGCCCAAGGACCGTTTTGTTCTGACGAATGTCGGAACGTGCGAAGTAGAAGCCTCAACCCTCAAAATTGACTTGTCGCAATCTGCTGGACGCTTGATTTTCGATGTCACAGAAAAAGGCGCGGGTGTGGAGGTGTTCCAACCTCTTGAATTCGTTGAGGGTGCTGATGCTCTGCGGCAAATTCCTGCGGTCGTGGATGGGCAAGATACAATTGAACTTGAGATTGCCTCCCTCGCAGCCGGGGACAAACTCGCCTTTACCATCGATGTAGATGACACTATCGGGCAACGCGAAATCACCGTAACGGGGTCGGAGATCGAAGGCGCCACGGTGTCTTATACTGATGCGGATAAGACCAGTACGGCGACCTTTTCTTCTGAAGCGCTTGTTAACGTGACGACCAAGGACTGCTGAAAGCTATCCTACAATGTCGAACTGGTTGATCCGCATAGCATTCCTTGCGCTTGTGGTGGGCGGCGGCATCCTGATCGGGACACTGACTGCACCTGGCGAATGGTACGCGCAGCTTTCTAAACCGGCTTTCAATCCACCAAATTGGATTTTTGGGCCGGTTTGGTCGGTGCTATATGTTTTGATCGCTATGGTTGGTTGGCGTCAGTTTGAAACAGACCGCGGCTCGACCGCCATGAAGATGTGGTGGGCGCAGATGGGTCTGAACTTTTTGTGGTCCCCAACCTTTTTCGTACTGCAACTGCCATGGTTTGCCTTTGTCGTCATTGTCGCGTTGTTGGCTGTCATCGTCATGTTCATAGCTCAGGTCAGGACTTCAGATCGGGTTTCCGCACTGGCCTTCCTGCCGTATTTTGTATGGGTCGCATTTGCCACGGCACTGAACCTTTCCATTGCGATACTGAATTGAGAAGGATCGATATGCGTGCCAACTTCATTGGGCTTGTTTCAGGTTTTGTTATCATCGGATGCATGATGGCTCAGGCTGATGGAAAATTAACGGAAGACTTCTCCAAGTCTCCAGAGACGCGTTGGGACTACGTTGCCGACACCGTAATGGGAGGAGTTTCTTCAGGGCAGGTGCAGTTTCGTTCGGAAGGTAATGTTGCATTCGCGCGGCTGACCGGAACTGTGAGTACAGTAAACAACGGCGGCTTCATCCAGTTCCGACGCAAGTTGCCTGATCGGCCCGGTACGGGTGTATCAGGCGTCAGGCTATTGGTCCGGGGGAACGGCGAGCAATACTTCGTCCACCTTAGAACACGTGGCACGGTGCTTCCGTGGCAATACTATCAGGCCGCGTTTGCAACTTCTAACGAATGGACAGAAATCTATTTGCCTCTGTCAGGCTTCAAGGCTTCAGGTGCCATGTTACGCGCTACTCCCGTTGCAGACGCAATCACCTCAGTTGGAGTTGTAGCCTACGGGCGCGATCACGAGGCCAGCGTAGACGTCAGCGAGATTGGTTTCTACTGAAGGTCGCCCGGACGCAACGCTCCAATCTTCGTTGAACCAGCCAGATCAGGCGATCCCAAAAAAGCAAGCGACGTTGTCAATCCAATAGTCTTTGCTCATCCTTTGCAAACGATTAACTTGGGTCCATGGAAGAAGTCACTCGACTAACCGAATGGATGATTACAGAAGGTCGCCGCTCCGGCGATCCCGTAAAGGTGGTGTCACAGTTTTGTTCCTCCTTGGTCGAAGCCGGAGTTCCGCTGTGGCGAGTAAACATTGGCCAGCGCTTTGCCAATCCATTGCTTATTGCTTGGGGCGTGGTTTGGACGCCCAACGGCACCGACAGCTACGATGTCACCCATGAGACGACGTTGACGGATGGTTATGTTGGGAGCTCATTTGAGTATATTCTGGCGAATAGAAAGCCGCTTCACAAAAGTCTTCGGCAACTGGACTCAGAAACAGAGCATTCATCCTATTTGGAATTTGCAGAGCAAGGCGGCACCGACTACTACGCTACTTTGCTTTATTACGGAGATGGATCGCTGCATGGTTGCACGTTCATTACACAGGCGCCGGATGGATTCTCGCCGAAACATCTAAGGCTGATTGAAGCGGTCTTACCGGCCCTTTCTTGCGCTTTGGAACCTGTGACAATGCGAAAATCGTCTAAAGGTCTACTTCGAACCTATTTAGGAGATGGACCTTCCGAGGCAGTCTGGAGCGGCAACATCAAGCGCGGTGAGCGAACAACTCTAGATGCCGTGGTTATGTTCTCTGATCTGCGAGGCTTTACGGCACTTTCCGAAACCTCTGCGGAAGAAGAAGTCTTCGACACGCTCAGCGACTATTTTGATCTGGTGGTCAAAGCCGTAGAAGACAACGGAGGAGACGTCCTCAAGTTCATGGGTGATGGCATCCTGTCGATCTTCACTATTGAAGCTCAAAAAAACCATGCCGACCGTTGCAGAATGGCGGCTCTTGCAGCGCAGAGTGTGCTGAGTGGTTTGAACGCTCTCAACACTAGACGAGACGAGTTCCAAAAACCGCCCTTGGACATTGGAATTGGGATCAACGTTGGGCAGGTCAGCTACGGTAACATCGGTAGCCCCGGCAGGCTTGATTTTACGGTTTTGGGTGGTGCGGTGAACGTCGCGAGCCGAATTGAAAACTTAACAAAATCAATTGGTCAGAGAGTGTTGGCGACGTTAGCCATTGCAAGTGCTGCACCGAACATGTTCGTTAGCTGTGGGGATCACGAAATACGTGGCCTTGCTCAGCCTATTGAGCTGTTCTTTCTCACTGAAGGGGCGCAATAATCAAGTATAGTTTTTTAAAACAACATGCCTTTTCGGGAGCATCTTGAGTGTTTGTGAGGATCATTGCTTTATTGTTCTTTGCTGTGCCTACCTCGGCCATGGCATTGCAGCTTCGCGAAACTGGGCGCTACGAGCTCAATCAGCCCGCAAGTCTTGACTACGATCCGACGTTTTGTGGGTTGTGGATTGCGAACGAGGGGCCCGAAGCAATTCTCGTTACATTGCAAGGGGATGAGTTGCGCCGAATATCCAGCGACCTCTTTCGGATCAAAGCAATTGCTGTTGAAGGGGACCACTTGTTGCTGGGTGATGGTCTCGGCAGTCTTCAACGTGTCACCAAGGATGGATCACCCCTGGGAGCGCCTTTCGAATTGGAAGGCGGGTTCGCGGATACGGAAGGAATTGCAATCAACGCCGCAGGACAGATCGTGACTGTCGAGGATGACCCTGAACGGTTGTCCTGGTTCACCACCGAGGGCACTCTGGCGGCGAGATTGGACACCATGAAGCTCTCTCCGCCCTTGAGCGAGGCGCAGGGCATCGCGATTGACCCGCGTACCGGCCACATGTTGATTGTTGATGATTGGGAAGGGTCAAACAGCTTGTATGAGTTCACGGCAGATGGCCAACTGCTCGCTCAGCAAAGCTTGTTGGAGTTCGGAACCGACCCAGAAGGCATCGCCATTAGACCGGGATCCAACCAACTGTTCGTTGCATTCGATGGCGGCGCGAAGATTGTGACATTTGACTACACGCCCACCTTGCCAGAAGGATCACCGCCGCTGCCGCCGGGCGCGGATTGCATGATGTTCTGAGAGCTTTTCTGTTTGCTTGGGTCGACGCAGGTTTCCGCTAGTCGCGTTCACTGTCCAAAGTTTCGCGAATGAGCGCCAGATTAGGCAAAGACTCATGAAACGGTTTGGGCCCGAGTTCGGACAACATCGGACCAAGAGCTGTCGACATCCGATCCATACAAGTTTTCAGAAACTCTGCGCCATGCGGCGTCGACCGGGCAATTTTCGAACGCTTGTCCTTTGGGTTGGTCTCAAGAGTGATCAAGTTATGATTTTCAAGGCTGGCGAGCATATGCGTCATCGAAGTCTTGGGCACCTGAAACGCGTTTGAGAGTTGCAGCGGGGTTTCCCCTTCGGGACGCCGTACCAGATGGCCCAAAATTCCAAATTGGGTCGCCGTCATTCGACCAGGTAAGAACGCTTCAAGCTTGGTCGAGATCAACTGATTGATGATCCCGACCTCGGTGAAGAACCGGTAGACTTCGTTGGTCTCATCTTCAGGCTTCATTCAGAATTCGTGTCTCCAGCGGCCAGCGGGGTGTGGCAATCGGTTCAGACCCATACCCCAAACGCAACAACATTTGCACCGTGTGGCCCGGTGACGCAAGAAGCTCATGCGCGAGAGCGTATTCATCGGCCATCTCAGGATACTCCTGAAGGGCCTGACTGACCGGATGTACGCCCAGGCCCATTTCGGTTGTCTTCAAGTAAAACCGCATCAATTGACGACCGGCATCAAGTTGATCGCTTCGCGTGTTTGTGGCTGTCGTGAGGACTGCGTATTGCGGCGTCGCGTCGAGCATGGCGAAGTAGCCTCGCATGTGTGACTGAGTGCCTGGGTGGTCAACGTTCATCAGGGTCTCGTTGTCCAATAGGCCGGTAAGTCGCAACGTTTCCAGCATGGGATCGCGTAATTCAATCCCGTCCGGGTTGGCGTTGATTTCTGCTTTCCCGATCCGCATCAGGTCGACGGATTCTTTCAAGGTCTGCGGGGTTCGCATTTCGATTTCGAAAGCGCGTTTCGTGAGGTCTCGAATACGGGTCACCAAATCTTCATCGGTAATCAGGGTGGCGTAGTTTTCAAGGACCGACACTTCCGTCTCGGACAGCCGCTGTTCAGTGTACGGTTCCTTGTTTGAATGTCGGTTGAGGATTTGATCTGAGAGTGGATCGGGTGCTCCGCCAGGAACGAACACTGCTTCTGCGATGGGTCCGTCATCTCCATCGGGCAGTAACGTGACCTCGGTATCAAATCCCTGCGCACCTGCTGCCAGTACCATCGTCTCAACAAATGCACCGAGACCAATATAGAGCTGGCGGTGGTAAGGATCGGTTTCCGGAAGCTCGCGATCAGGATCACGGTGGATGCGCACCTTGTCTTGCCCAACGAACTCGACCAGCCAAGGTTGCAAGTTGTGTGGATTGGGGGCGAGAATCGCGTAGGACAAAGCAGCCTTGCGTGGGTCGTTATACGGTTTTGGCGTCCACGGAGCCAACGCTTCATGCGGCGTGCGTGTAGCGAGGAACGCGACCGCGCCCGTTGCCGCCAGAATTGTGCCTCCGCCTAGAATCTTGAGAAAACGTCTTCGATTTGGCATCTTGAGTCTCCGCTAGTACAATATCGAACTAAATTAATTCGAAATCGTACTATTACAACCCCAATTGATGCAGTGATTGGTCGAGTGATTTGAAAAAAGAATATTAGAGCCGCCGGACGCAACCGCCGATTACCGCGGTGGACAAGTACTGGGGGCGCCTTTGGTGCCGAAAAGAAGCAGTTATTTTAGTTGATTAACGACTGGATGCGAGAAGATCAGAGGCTGTTGAGTCGGTGCTTCTCTAGTATCCCGCAAAGCATAGCCTGTGCTTGCAGCCTGTGTGTTCGATGTCGTTCACGGGCGGCATCCGGTCGACCTTCACTAATCGCTTGGAAAACAACCCGATGATCTTCATTGGATTTGACGGGCAGGGGCCTGATGAACAACGTCGTTGCGCGTGCGCGGCGTACCTGGTCGCTCATCATGGCAACAATCGCTTCGACCCGTTTGTTGCCGCCCAACCGAACGAGCTCCTGATGAAACGACTCGTCGGCCTCGGCCCAGGCTTCAAGGTCTTCGGCTTCGATGGCTTGGTCCATCTTCGCAATTGATCCAGC
>NZ_WQGE01000008.1:0-164707 GCF_013034525.1 Ruegeria sp. HKCCA5929 | reverse complement strand
CCAGACGCATATTCTCGACCACACCGTCATAGTCGGCCTCGGTCAGGAAGCCCTTCAAAGGGTTGAAGCCGCCATTCATCAGCAGCTCCAGATCGCAGATCTGGCGCGGGCTCAGGTCATGGCTGGTCAGATCCGCCGCCTCAACCTTCAGTTTCTGTGCCGAGTCATAAGACACATAGAGTTCAGGGATTGGGGCCAGATTGCTTAACATCGTCATTAGAAAACTCTTATCGCAGTGTTGATTAGCCGGTGGGTATCAGTCTTTTTCGGGGCATTTGCACCGACTGTTGGGCAAAGTCCACCAGCGTTAACGAAACAAAGGAGGATATGCGCTGATTTTTCCTCAATTGGAAGGAATTTCTAACTTGGAAGCACGCCGAGTGACATGGTTCTTCGAAATGGAATGAATTCCCTCAGTCAGAGTATGACTGTTCCTGTTTTTGCCCGTTTGGCTCTAGTTGCGAGGCGCGCATCACTGGCAGGGCGGGAATCGACTCTGAGACACCACGCAGTTCGAAAGCTCTGATCTCTGCTTGTGCCACATCCACACCTGCGGCGCGCAGCAATTCGTCGGAAACCAGCAGTTCGACGCCCAGCGCTTTGGTTTCGCTTTCCAGGCGGCTGGCCACATTGACTGCATCACCGATGATTGTTTTTGCGGCGTGACCTTGCGCGCCGATTTCGCCCACGACCAGATCGCCAAGATGCAATCCCATACCGATGCGTATTCCGAGGCTTCCTTCAGCCTCAAGCTGTTCGTTGAACAGATCCAGCGCCCGGCTGATCGCGATCGCCGCATTTAACCCGGCGCGGGCCGAGGTTGCCGCATCGCGTTTTTCAAAAACCGCCAGCAGCCCGTCGCCCATATATTTATCCACGATTCCGCCTTCGTCTGTAATGGCGGGCACCACCGCATCAAAAAACCGGTTCAGTAAAAACACGATGTCATAGGGCAGCTGCCCCGTTGTGCGGGCGGTAAAGCCTCGCATATCCAGAAACAGAACCGCCAATTGACGTTCCTCTCCCTGGCTGGCGTGTCCACGAATGCGTCCTCCATCTGGTCGGAAGACACGGAAAACGGTGGTCCGCTCTGTGGGGCGGATCTGGCATGCCAGCCGCGTCTGGGGCGAAGCGCCAACCGCAGCCAGACTGCGCGCCTCGACCTCGCTGGGTGGCGGCAACGCGTTGCCGCCGTCTTCGACTATGACACGGCATGTTGTGCAGCGTCCTTTGCCACCACACAAGGCCGCATGGGGGACGCCGTTGGCCTGGGAAATCTCAAGCAATGTCATGCCCTTTTCCGCGACCACTTCGGGTCCTCGGGCATAGGAGACACGTACGGAATGCCTGCGCCGCCATAATTTACGCCCAATGAACACGAGGCCCGTTACGCCCAAAGCCATCCAAAAGGCCATCAGGGCGTTGTCTTTGACGCTGAACAGCGTCTGAAAGGCTTCGGGGGACGGCCAGTTATAGTGCTCGATATACTGTTCGCGCAGAAACTCGTCTGCAAAGTCGGCCCAGATGCGGCGCCCTTCGGTCAGCAGGCCAGCCAGTGCGAACAGTGGAACAAAGACCGCGACGCCGATCAGATAAGGTACGGAACGCGACCACCATTTGGTCAGTCGCAGCCACATATGCAGGCCGATGCACCCATGCACCCAGACGATCAGAAGCAGCGCACTTTGCATCCAGACCGCAATGCTGGGCCACATCAGGATGATAATGTATCCCATCTCGTCATTGACGTCATAAACCTCATGCGCGACCCGTGTGTGAATAATGTGCGAGATCAGTTGCAAAGGGATCAGCAGGCCCAGCACGACTTGAAGTGCTGTGCTGAATGGCATGCGCAATGTCCTGCGCTGCGCGATAGACACGAGGGCAAGACCGGCATGAACGAACAGCGCCGCGTAGAGAAGTACGCTCATGGCGTCGTGGCGCGTCACCTCTTTCCGGCCATCCTGCATACCGTGCAGATAATCGGTATGAAACAGGCCCAGGCCGATATTGATGAAGTGAAAAAACGCAAAGACAAACAGGATCAGGCCGCTGCCGATCCGAAGTCGGGTTGCCCACCCGCCGCGCCAAAGAGCGTTGTTCAAAAGCTCACCCGTTTTTCGCCTGTCTTTCGACAATCCTGATACGGCACTGTGACAGGGTCAAGGCGGCATGGCGTGGTCCCCAACCCGTGTCGGGGACCAAAGATCGCTATTATTCGTTTTCGGCCAGGAAACGTTCGGCATCCAGCGCGGCCATGCAGCCCATACCGGCACTAGTGACGGCCTGACGGTAAACGTGGTCTGTCAGATCACCTGCCGCGAATACACCCGGAACCGAAGTCTCAGTAGTGCCCGGCTTGGTAACGACATAGCCGCCCATATGGGTTTCCAGCGTGTCCTTGACCAGCTCGTTCGCCGGGGCGTGACCGATGGCAACAAAAACACCTTTGCACGGGATCTCTGTAATCTCGCCGGTTTTGACATGTTTGACGCGCACGCCTTCCACACCCAAAGGCGCGTCAGTGCCGATCACTTCGTCCAACTCGTGGAACCACAACGGTTCGATCTTTTCATTTTTCATCAGCCGGTCTTGCAGGATCTTTTCCGCCCGCAACTCATCCCGGCGGTGGATCAAAGTGACCTTGCTGGCGAAGTTGGTTAGGAATAGGGCCTCTTCCACAGCAGTGTTGCCGCCGCCGATCACCACGATTTCCTGCCCGCGATAGAAGAACCCGTCACAAGTGGCGCAGGCCGATACCCCAAAGCCTTTGAATTTCTCTTCGGACGGTAGGCCAAGCCATTTGGCGCGCGCGCCTGTGGCCAGGATAACCGCATCTGCGGTGTATGTTGTGCCGCTGTCGCCTTTGGCGGTGAAGGGGCGCTGGCTGAGGTCCAGATCGCTGATGATGTCGCCGATCACTTCACAACCCATCGCCTTTGCATGGTCCTGCATGCGCACCATCAGGTCCGGGCCCTGAACCTCGGTATCGCCGGGCCAGTTTTCAACTTCGGTCGTCGTGGTTAATTGGCCGCCGGGTTCGATCCCCTGAACCAGAATAGGCTCCAACATGGCGCGGCTTGCATAAACCCCTGCGGTGTATCCTGCGGGCCCTGACCCGATGATCAGAACCTTGGTGTGTCGTGTGTCGGCCATGCTAACCCCGCTCGAATTGCTTGAATTGGGCCGTTAGCCCGTTGCCCCGATATAGCGCCCGACCGACCCGGCTTAAACCCCCATCCTGATCATGGCCCTGTGCACTGCACAGGAAGGAATTGAGAGATTTGAAAACAAAGAAAATTGCGCATGTGCGAAACATTATTGCGCGCGCCTAGGGGGCTGATATAAGAACCGCAAAAATCAGGAGCATTTTATGGTCACGACTCGGCTGGATGAAATTGATCGCAAGATTCTGGCGGAATTGCAGGCAGACGGTCGCATGACCAATGTCGAACTGGCCAAAAGGGTTGGCATCTCGGCTCCACCTTGCTTGCGCCGGGTGCGCACACTGGAAGAATCCGGCTATATCACCGGCTATCATGCCGAGGTCAATTCACGTGAGCTTGGATTCGAAGTGCAGGTGTTTGCCATGGTCGGGCTGGACAGCCAGGCCGAAACCGAACTGCGCGCGTTCGAGGAACGCTGCCGCGAATGGCCGCTGGTTCGGGAATGCCACATGCTAAATGGCGAAGTGGACTTCATTCTGAAATGCGTCGCACCCGATCTTAGCAGTTTCCAGCAGTTTTTGACCGGCGAACTGCTGACCACGCCGAACGTGGCCAGCGTCAAGACTTCGCTTGTTATCCGCGGCGCAAAAGACGAGCCAGGCGTGCCGTTCGACGTTCTTGAAGACCGTATGAACCGGATGGCGTAACGCCGACACGTTTCGGATGTGCGGTGTTTGGCGGCAGCATCGCAGCCACCGCAAGGGATAGAACCCAACTTAGTACCAGCTGCATGATGCCCCCCATAATGCAGTACCTATTATCACACTCAGGCTGACATCGCGTCGATCTCACCATCTCCGGCGCGCGGCATCAGCAGCGGACCAAAATCGTTGAGCGACTCGATGTGAGCGAACAGGTTCAGATAAATCGACCGCAACGAATGGCTGATCATGCGAACCGCGTTCACACCTGGGTGATATGTCTCGAACTGTAAACCATCTACACGAATAACGGAATGCCGTTTGAGGCAAATGTGAAACAGTTCGACTGGCGTTGGCGGCATTGTTTCAATCACGCCCATACCGTCCTGAAATTCAGAGACCGGCGTTAGAATCGGTTCCCCGCCATGCAGGTGCCGCAAATGCCCCGGAGACCCGACGATTCGCGCCGCTGGTCCGGCGATTACGCCCGACATCGGCTTTTGCATCCCAAACGTGTCAGCCATGATCCGAGTCAGCGGGCGGGTCCGCCCACGTGAATCCTCGCGCCCCGGGATCAGAGTGACCGACCCCTTCCACAATACAGTTTGCGAACTGCCATCCTGCGTCAGAACCGTATCGCCTGGCATCAGGTCCTCGATCGCAATCGGTCCGTGTTCCGTTTCAACCAGCGATCCACGCGAAAAGGCGCAAAAGGCGTCCTCAAACATCGGCAGAGCAGGTGCGATGTGACGGGTCTGAGCCACGTCTCCGTTTGGCAGCAGGCTGCTGACTTCGTATCGGCGCAGCTGCGCCTTGGGCTTTGCGACCGGCCGCGGTGCTTCCCGCAACATGGCCGACGTTTCGATGGCATTTCTGGCCGCACGGGCCAATGAATTAGGAATAGTCATTAATATTCCGTCCCCTCAAATGTCCGAACAGGCCTGGCGTACCCCCGTACAGGCCCACCTGACGAACAGGTTCTTTGTCTTGAAACGAATGGAAGACCCTCGGACGGTGACCGTTCTGGCCCCGCATGGCGACAAATCTCGCTTTCCAATGGTCAACACATTGACCCCCCAGACAAACTCGTACTTCACGGGCGGCAATTGCCCGCACACACACAAACTCCTGAAAAAAGTCGCAAATTTTTACTTACGACTTACGCGACATCGGGCCGGAGCCTGCCCGTTTTGCGTTTACCCCGTATTCAGACCGGCAGCTTGGTCTTGGGGTTCTCCTGCTTCATCGCCGGGCCGCAATACGGCTGGCAACCCTGGCAGAATGGCTTGATACCCGTTTCCACGGCATTTCCAGCTTATGGTCCCGAGTGGCGGCTACCATGGCTTTGAGAAAGCGGGATTTGGGTTTCATGTTTCTGGTCCTGCATTGCGCGGGAAGGTCATTCCCACATCCTTCATGAACCTTTTGTGACGGCGATTTGCGGCACGGATAAGGCTTAACAGGGATGTTTTGCAGACAAGAAATAAATAGGCGCAGTCCTTTCACTCAACACGCCAGCGTTCAAAACACGAACGTCAGATACCCATCTGATTGCTGGCAAAACTCGTTACGAATCTTGAGTCTGGTAAACACAACAAATGTGGCGGAAAAGTGGCGGCGTGCCTAAATCTGGGTTTGAATCACAATCTTATGACTGAGATCAGCCTGCCGTAATCGGCCTCGTTCCTGTGCGTCGCACGGCGATAAGAATAGAACCGATCCGGGTCGGAATAGGTGCAATGTCGGGTCCACTCTGATTGCCCAACGCCAGCCTGCCGCAGCCTGTGCAGGCCAAAAGAAGGCAGGTCGAATTGCAGCCGGTCATCCTGTCCGTTTGCAAAGAACCGGGTGTTATCTGGAGATTCGGCGATGAATGCGTCCAGAAACTCGGGGCCCACTTCATATGCGCGTTGCGAAATGCTGGGGCCGATCACGGCACGAATGTCGTTTCGATTGGCGCCAAGTGTTTCCATGGCATCCAGCGTGGCTTCTAGCACACCGTCCAACGCACCGCGCCAGCCCGCATGGGCGGCACCGATTACCCGAGCATTTGGGTCCGCAAACAGAACCGGCTGACAATCCGCTGTGAGAATCGTCAACGCGAGGCCAGGGGTCGCGGTGACGATGGCATCCGCCTTGGGCCGTTCGCCCTGAACCGGGCCTTCAACTGTAAGAACTGTCGGAGAATGGACCTGATGCACACCGATCATCGCCTCGGGTGTAACCTCCATTGCGTCCGCCACCCGCTTGCGGTTCAACGCCACGACCTCAGTCTGGTCAGACGAGCCATAGCCGCAATTCAAACCGCCAAAGATGCCGGACGAGGCCCCGCCGCGACGGGTAAAGAACCCATGACGCATTGGCGACAGCAAGTCTGATGTCAGAATTTCCAGTGTCATGGCTCTAATCCTGGCGGTGGGGCGGCATAGGCCGGGAAAAGGCCCATCACTTTGAACAGATTTCCCATTTCATCCGGGTGCGTCAACCGGCGATGCGCGGCAATCAATACATCCAGCTCAGAACCGCTCAGCGCCTTGGACAATGCCTGCGCGCGCGCTGTGATTCCAAGCCGCTCCAGAAACACGCCTTGAGGTGTCACGCGTGTATGGCGACACCCACAGGCACGGGTTGCTTCGGCCAAAGGCTCAAAATCCACATGTGCCGTCAGATCGGCCTGACCCGGTGCCGCCAGAGGATCAGTGCGTTCGTGGTTTTGCAGGGCCTGCAACGTGTCGCCCAGCGAATGCCAGTCGCCATAATCGACGATCAGAGCCGCACCTCCATGGCTCGCGATCCGACCAGCAATCACGGTCAAAATGGGAATCGCTGCCGCACATAGCTCGATCAGATCACCGTCTTTAGTGTCCGCAAGCCTGTCCTTCAGCGCCGCTTGCGGTCCGATTGGGCCCCGCCCAAACAACAGCGTGCCGTCCCGCTCACCCACCAAGCGTTCACTCCACCCGTCGCCATAACGCAGAAACTGACGAATAGGCAGGGCATCAAAGAATTCGTTTGCCACCAAGAACAGAGGCTGGTCCGGCAGGTCTGCGACGCTGTCTATCCAGGTCGGCGCGTAATCCTTCAGGGTCTCGGCCTGCACCTGTTTCAACGCCGGTGAGACCTCGACCAGTGTCACTTGTGCGGCATCGTGGAACCCGGGTACTCCCCGCGTCGCGCGTAGAATGTCGGCCATAAGTGTGCCGCGCCCCGGACCCAGCTCGCATAAGGTAAACGGCGTAGGCTTTCCCTGATCCATCCAGCATTGCGCCAAAGACAACCCAACCAGTTCTCCAAACATCTGACTGATCTCAGGCGCGGTGGTGAAATCCCCCTTGGACCCGAGTGGATCGCGGGTTGTGTAATAGCCCAGCGTGGGGTGCAACAGGCATTCGGCCATGTAGTCTGCCACGCTCATCGGCCCATCCTGCCGGATGCGGGCGACCAGATGATCGGTCAGGGTCATGCCGCCCGCCGCGCGCGCAGCGCAAACCAAAGGCCAATCGCGATCATCGGCAGCGACAGGATTTGACCCATGGTCAGGCCATAGCCGCCCACATGCCAGGCCAGCCCCAGCGGGTTGCCGGGTGACACGAACTGAGCATCCGGTTGACGGAAGAACTCGATAATAAAACGCGACGCGCCATATCCCGCCAGAAACAGGCCCATGATCATGCCCGGTTTTTTAAAGGCCCCTCTGCGATAGACCAGCCACAGCAGCAATGCGCCCAGCAACACGCCCTCAAGCGCGGCTTCATAAAGTTGTGACGGGTGCCTTGCGCACATTCCCGCAACCACGCCGGGGCAATCCTGCGCGGCGAAGCCGGGGAAAATCACGGCCCAAGGTAGCTCACTTGGTCGGCCCCACAGTTCTGCATTGACGAAGTTGGCCAGCCGCCCCAACAGCAGGCCGGGCGGAACGGTGTAGGCGACCAGATCACCCAGCGACAGGGCGGGGATCTGATGTCGGCGGGCAAACAGGTAGGACGCAAGGATAACGCCCAGCAGGCCGCCATGAAACGCCATGCCGCCTTGCCAGACTTTCAGAATCTCTAAAGGGTTCGATAAGTAATAGGCCGGCTGATAAAACAGCACAAAGCCAAGCCTGCCACCCAGAATCACGCCCAGAATGATCCAGGTGACCAGATCCTCCAGCTGATCCGGTTTCATCGGAGGGGAATCCGCGGGCCATAGGGCAGGGCGCCGCAGCGCCACAACGGCAAGTCGCCAGGCGATTAGAATCCCGGCAATATAGGCCAGCGCATACCACCTTAACGCGAACTCCATCCCGAACAATGAGATCGAGAACAATTCGGGCGACAGATCGGGGAAGTTCAGAACAGCCTGCATGTGCGTCTCATTGCCCGGGGTTTGCAGGGCAAGTCAACCTTGAGCCTGCGCCATTCTTTGCCCATATACAGATAAACTGTGAGACCGGAGTGTACACATGCAGACCCGCAACAAGATCCTGGACGACGTGTCCCAACTGATGACCAACGCCATGGGCGTGGCGCAAGGCGCGCGGGAAGAGGCCGAGAACGCGATGAAGTCGATGATCGACCGCTGGCTGGCCGACCGCGATTTCGTTACCCGCGAAGAATTTGACGCTGTCCGCGCCATGGCCCAGAAAGCGCGCGAAGAAAACGCAGCGCTCGAAGCCCGCATTGCTGCGCTCGAGGCGAAACTGGATAAATAACGCCCGGGCGTTTTCCGTTTTCAAATTGTCTGGACAAAGCTTAAAGCCGCGCAATCCAGCCCGGATTGTGCGGTGACGTGTATTTTGACGCGTCGCAGAATTTAATCAAGACAAAGCTGGTGCGACTGCCAATATTTTGATCGCCGTTGCCGACTGTCCACAACTTATTGCTGTTATCCCCAAGAAATAGGGTTGCCAGAACTCACGCCACATCGCACCATATTTAGTACAGGCCCACGGGGGAAGCCCGGCTTGTAGAGCAGGCAACTAGCGCTGGGGCGCTGCCAGCCCCAAAATGCTAGAGATTAGTGAGGTGGCATTATGGCCCTTTCCGAGCAGTATCTCGAAGAAGACATTCATCCGATCGACATTGTTGAACATCTGGCCGAACATCACGACTGGGATTTTGATCGCATTGGGGACGATCAGATTGCCATGGCCGTCGAAGGCCAGTGGCGGACATATTCGATCACTCTGGCCTGGTCCAACTATGACGAAACGCTGCGCATGGTGTGCTCGTTCGAAATGGAGCCGCCGGCCGAGCGTGAAATGCAGCTTTATGAGCTGCTCAACAAGATGAATGACCAGTGCTGGGCAGGCGCCTTTACCTATTGGGCAAACCAAAAGCTGATGGTCTACCGCTATGGGCTGGTCCTTGCAGGGGGACAGACAGCCAGCGCGGATCAGATCAACACGATGATCACCGCCGCTGTCATGAGCGCCGAGCGGTATTATCCGGCGATCCAACTGGTGACTTGGGGTAATCGAGAGCCAGAAGAAGCCATGCAAGTGGCCATTGCAGAGGCCTACGGCCGGGCGTAAAGCTTTGCCCCAAACCGATATGTAACGCGGGAGGGGCAAATGGACATGACGCGTGTGGCCGAACAGGGGCTTGTGCTTCTGGGGTGCGGAAAGATGGGGTCCGCAATGCTGGCGGGATGGCTGGAACACGGCCTTCCGCCAGCGTCCGTTTGGGTGATCGATCCGTACCCGTCAGACTGGTTGAAAGCGCAGGGTGTCAACATCAACACCCCACTGCCCGAAGCGCCCGCTGTGGTACTTGTCGCCGTTAAACCGCAAATGATGGGCGAGGCATTGCCAGCCATTCAGGCGCTGGGCGGTGGTAAAAGCCTGTTTGTTTCGGTGGCAGCAGGCACATCGATTGCCACATTTGAAACCGTTCTGGGCAACGACACTCCGATCATTCGCGCGATGCCCAACACGCCTGCAGCGATCTGCCAGGGTATCACGGCACTGATCGGCAACAACCAAGCCTCAGGAGATGATCTGACACTGGCTGAAAGCCTGCTGTCGGCGGTGGGCGAGACCGTTCGTCTGGACAATGAAGCGCAGATGGATGCCGTGACCGGCCTCAGCGGCTCTGGCCCGGCTTATGTTTTCCACCTGATCGAAACTCTGGCCGCAGCGGGTGAGGCGCAGGGTTTGCCTGCAGAACTGGCGATGAAACTGGCCAAGTCCACGGTCGCGGGGGCCGGTGCGTTGGCCATGGCGGCTGAGGATGATCCAACGCAACTGCGCGTCAACGTAACTTCCCCGAACGGAACAACACAAGCTGCGCTTGAGGTGCTAATGCATGATGAACAGGGGTTCCCTGACCTGCTGCACCGTGCCGTCAAAGCCGCAACTGACCGATCCAAGGAGCTGTCACGTGAGTGAGATTTCTTTCGACGACTTTCTCAAGGTCGACATCCGTGTGGGCGAGGTGATCCGCGCCGAACCCTATCCCGAGGCCCGCAAGCCTGCGATCAAGATGTGGATCGACTTTGGTGACGAAATTGGCGAGCGCAAAACCTCGGCTCAGATCACGGCGCATTACGAACCGTCGGCTCTGGTGGGCAAACAGATCATGGCGGTTGTGAATTTCCCACCGCGCCAGATCGGCAAGTTCATGTCCGAAGTTCTGGTGCTGGGTCTGCCCGATGAAAACGGTGAGATCGTTCTGATCGGACCGGATGGCAAAGTTCCAATTGGCGGACGGATGCACTGATGAAACTGCTGATCACGCGCCCAATGACACCGGCGGTCGAGGCCCGCGCCCGTACAGAGTTCGACGTAGAGATACGTGAAAACACTCTGCCCTTGTCGCAGCGGGAAATGCTGTCTGCTTTGTCGGAATTCGACGTTGTTGTACCAACACTGGGCGATTTGTTTTCAACGCAGGTTTTTGCAGATGCGGGTACAGTGCGCTGCAAGCTGTTGGCCAATTTCGGCGTTGGCTACAATCATATCGACGTCGAAGCCGCGCGCGCAAAAGGGGTCGAGGTGACGAACACGCCTGGCGCTGTAACCGACGCGACGGCAGATATCGCTATGACCCTGCTGCTGACCACGGCGCGTCGCGCAGGCGAAGGCGAGCGGCTGGTCCGATCGGGCCAGTGGCAGGGGTGGCACCCGACGCAGATGCTGGGACATCACGTTACCGGCAAGCGCGTCGGCATTGTTGGGATGGGCCGCATCGGGCAGGCCATTGCCCGGCGTTGTCATTTCGGGTTCGGAATGCAGGTGGCATACCAGTCCCGCAGCGCAAAGGACTTGGACTTTCCGGCAGAGTTCATCCCCGATTTGCAGGCTCTGGCCGCCTCGGTCGACTTCCTTGTGCTGGCGGTTCCTGGCGGGGCCGACACTCGCCATCTGGTCAACTCTCAGGTCCTTGAAGCGATGCGCGCTTCGGCCATCCTGGTCAACATTGCGCGGGGCGAGGTCGTGGACGAAATGGCCCTGATCTCGGCGCTTCAATCCGGTCAGATTGCAGGGGCGGGGCTGGACGTCTACGAGTTTGAACCCAAAGTACCCCAGGCCCTCTGCGATATGGAAAACGTCACCTTGCTGCCCCATCTGGGTACGGCCACCGAAGAAGTCCGCAGCAGCATGGGGCACATGGCGCTGGACAACATCGCGGCCTTTGTCGCAGGCAGGGCGCTGCCCAATCCGGTTTAGTCGCCCATCGCCTCACGCCAGTGCTTGCGGCAGAGCGAGACATAGGTCTCGTTGCCGCCGATCTGTACCTGAGCACCCTCGGTGATGGCATTCCCGTTTTCGTCCTGACGAATCACCATTGTGGCCTTACGGCCGCATTTGCAGATTGTGCGCACCTCGCGCATCTCGTCTGCAAGGGCCAGCAAGGCGGCTGATCCGGGGAACAGTTTTCCCTGAAAATCCACCCTTAACCCATAGGCCAAAACTGGCACTTTCAGATCATCGACTGCGCGTGCCAACTGCCAGACCTGTTCTTCGGACAGGAACTGGGCCTCGTCGATGAACACGCACGCCACCTCGCCTTTGTTCAGGCGATTCTGAATCATAGTGAATACATCGTCGTCAGGAGTGAAGGTGTCGGCTTGCTCCGAGATGCCGATACGCGAGGCTATCCGACCGGCACCCGCACGCCCGTCAATAGCAGCAGTCATCAGATAGGTCTGCATCCCGCGCTCGCGATAGTTGTGCGAGGCTTGCAGCAACACGGTCGATTTGCCCGCGTTCATGGTCGAATAGTTGAAATACAGCTTTGCCATGGCGCGGGTCTAAATCGCTTGGTGGAAAGGAACAAGACAGCAATCAATTTGATGGAGCGACGTCGCCGTTGTTTCTGCAGAGGCCGAGCTACGCTCTAGGGGATGGAACCCCCACATCTGCAACAGCGACGCCGTCGGCCAACATGTGGCCAAAACGCAGCGAGGCCAAACAATACCACCTCGCAATCACTCATTACCGGCTTGAACTGCCGCCACTCACTCACAAAATCCCCCGCTTATCTGAGGGATAGTCAATGTATGACATTTCAATTATGACTCAGTTATGGGAAATTTCCCGACGCTTTCCCCCGTTTGGACATCGGGCGGGCGTTTGCAGGTAACAAAGGTAAAAAAATGGCAGATATCGGGGCCTATCTGAAGAAGCACACTGAAGCATTGGTCAAGGACGTCGGAATCGAGGCCGCATGTGAAATTACGGGGAAATCGAAGGCCACATTAGGGCGATATTACTCCGACAATGCTGAACATGCGGACAGATTCATGCCTGTGGATGCAGTGGCTCGCCTTGAAAATGCAGCGTCTTATCCGCATGTGACATCTGCTTTGGCTGACCTGAAGAACATCACTCTTTCATATGGTGATCGCAACTCGGACGAACCACGCACAGGTGGTGTAAATTCGGACGTGATCGCGCTCAGCCAGCGGTTTGCGATGCTGATGACAGAATATCAGGCTGCTATCGAAGACGGCATTATTACCGTGAACGAGGCCAAACGGCTGCTGAAAGAAACCAGTCTGTTGCAACAGGTCCTGATTGAGATGAAGTTGCACCTGGAAGAAGAAAGCGTTAGCTGAGCTTACCGTCTTAGGTGAGTTCTCGCGCACTGGCTGAAAACCGCCGGTTGCTTTGGCCTCATGGCGTGACACTGATTTACGGTCAAAACATGGTCCCACACGGTGCAGCGTGCCTCAATTCAGTCACGCCCATGCGATAGAGTTCTGGCGCAAACTGTGCTGTCGAGGATTAAAAAGCATGCAGATATCGCAAAAGCGTTATAGCAGTTGCGCCGACCCGTTGGTTCGGTGGGCTTTCTTGTGCGCCTTTGCGATGCTGGTGGTTCTGATGACGCTCAGCGGCCACTACGAAGGATCTGACGATGTGATGCGTTGGGTTGGTGTGCGTGACCTTTCGGCAGGGCAGGGCTGGTTTGACCCCTATCAGCATCGGTTGGGACCCGACGACGGCACCCTGATGCATTGGTCGCGTTTGGTCGATGCCCCGATTGCCGGGCTCTATAGTGTGCTGAGCGCGGTTATGGCACCGGAAATCGCCTTTCAGATCACGGCCTTTGCTTGGCCTGCGCTGTTGGCCGCGCTAACCCTTTGGTCTTTTGCAGTGACAGGGGGTGTGTTGGGTGGACGCGAGGGCGCTATCTCGGCTTTGGTTATCGGAGTTCTGACACTCGAACACTCTCGCAAGTTCGATTATTTCTCGTTCGATCACCACAATCTTCAGATCCTTCTTTTTGCAGCGGCGCTTGCGTTTTTTGTTCTGCGAAAAGACAGGTCTTACGCGGCAGGGCTGCTAGGCGTTTGCCTGGGGCTTTCAGTGTCCGTCGGTACCGAGTCGATCCTTCAGGTCGCCCTTGTCGCTGTTTTCTGCGCCATCGACTGGATTGCCAATGGTGCCTCTTCTCGTCAGCGCACAATGACCTTCGCGACTGCGTTGACAGCGACACTTGCGCTGACCAGCTTTGTCACAACCGGTCGAGAAGGGTTTTTCTACCCGAGCTGTGACGCACTGACCCTGAGCGTGGCCCTGCCCGCAAGTGTTGCCGCGCTTGGACTATTGGCTGCGGCCTGGATCGGCTCTGGCTGGTCGGTTCCGGGTCGGTTCGGGGCCTGCATGGCGCTTGCTGTGGTGACACTTGCCGTCGCGTTTGCGTTTGCCCCGCATTGTCTCAGCAATCCAATTGACGCTCTGCCCCAGGATATGCGGGATTACTGGTTGAGCCAGGTGGCTGAGGCTCAGAATATCTCAGTCGTGCTCGAGCGACACAGAGGTGAAGCCGTGGCTTTGATCGCCATGTCCATTCTTTCGATGGGCGCGGCACTTGCCTTCGCCGCAAGATCGCAGGCCAGATTGGACTACACCTTGTTTCTGGCCTTGATTGCTGCCGGTTTCGTTGTGTTCCTCTACCAGAGCCGAATGATGACCTTCCTGAGCGTTTCGCTTGTGGCGGTTCAGGCACAGATTCTCCGCGTGCTTTATGTGTCTTACGCACGGGATCGCCGAATGGCTGCCGGTCTGGCGATGGTGGCGTTTGTAATCTGTACCTCGCCCAAAGTCGGCATCAGTTTGGAAGAACAGATCGGCGCGCTTTCGCGACCCTCGTTCACCGCTTCGACCGCCGCTGTTGGGCAGGATACGTCAGAAGCAGGTGCCTCTTGCCGCACACCTCAAGCCTACGCCGCTTTGCAAAGTCTACCCAGCGGCATGATTCTGGTTGATTTCGACTTTGCCGCACATGTGCTGCGATACACGGACCATTCGGTTCTGGGCGGAAACTACCATCGGAATCAGGCCGGTATTCTGGCGCAAATTGACCTGTTCCGGATCGAAGCCTCGCAAGCCGCGCCGCGCTTGGCTGAGCTGGGTGTCGACTACGTTATGCTCTGCACGTCAGCGCCAAGGGCTGAGTTCTGGGCATGGGCGTCGGAAGGGCGTGGCCTACAAACTCGGCTGGTCGAAGGCGAGGTGCCTGATTACCTCAGCAGTATTCAGGGCGCACCCGGCGCTGCGTTCCAGATTTTCAAGGTGACGGCCGAAAATTAGACGTTGTTCAGGCGTGGCGCTTTACAATCACCGAGCCCACCGAATACCCGGCCCCGAAAGAACAGATCAAACCCAGATCGCCCTCTTGCAGGTCATCCGAATACTTCGAAAATGCGATGATCGACCCAGCTGATGAGGTGTTGGCATAATCCTGAAGGATGTTGGGTTGTTCATCCGCCTCTGGCGTGCGGCCCAGAACCTTTTTACCGATGAAATCGTTCATGGTTTTGTTCGCCTGATGCAACCAAAGGCGTTTCAGGTCGGTGTTCCCGACCCCTTCGGCTTCCATGTGATCACTGATGTGTTTGCTGACCATCGGCAGCACTTCCTTGAACACTTTTCGACCGTTTTGCATGAATTGCATGTCGCGTCGATCAATCATCCCATCCGGACGCGAGCGGCGCAGGAATCCGTTGTTGTTGCGGATATTGTTCGAAAACGCAGTCGCGCAACGCGTTGACAGGATTTCGAAATGCGGGCCTTTGGCCTCATCAATCCGTTCGATCAGGGTCGCCGTCGCCACGTCGCCAAAGATGAAGTGACAGTCTCTGTCCCGCCACTCCAGATGGCCCGAACAGATTTCGGGATTGACCACCAGCGCCGCGCGTACCGATCCGGACCGCACCATGTCCGCCGCTGCCTGTATGCCGAACGTTGCCGAAGAACAAGCGACATTCATGTCAAAGCCGAATCCATCGATGCCCAGTTCCTGCTGTATTTCGATTGCTATCGCCGGATAGGCACGCTCGTGGTTTGAGGCGGCGCAAATCACCAGATCGACATCCGCAGCCGTGCGTCCGGCTTGTGCCAACGCTTTCTTACAGGCATCAGCAGCCATCTCGGTCATGATCCCAGGTTCTTCATCGCTACGTTGGCGCAGGGCTGGATGCATGACGTCGGGGTCCAGCACACCAGCCTTGTCCATCACAAAACGATTCTCGATCCCCGATGCCTTGACGATGAACTCTTCCGAGGAATGCTGCATCGGCTCGATCTGACCGGCCGCGATGGCCTCGGCGTTCTTTTCGTTTTGTTTGTCGGCATAGGCGTTGAACGCTTGGACCAGTTCGGCATTGGTGATGACGTTCTGAGGCGTAAAGACACCGGTACCGGTGATGGCGGGGGTATACATGGCGAGCCCTGAATGTTTCGGATCTGCCCAAAATGCAGTCATGGTGTGATTTGATCAAGGTATGTTGACTTAAGGGAATGTGTTCACAAGTCTAACTTCATATCTTGAATAGTTCAGAATTCGAAGTATATGGCCCCCAGACTCGCGCGGAGACTACTTATGCAAGATGACACCAGCGTCCGGCTAAATCGCCTCAGCCCCGAGATTCAGGCGATCATGGGGGTGTATGCCCTATACTGGAAGCTTGAAGAAACCTTTGACTGTATCGAAACAGATCTGAGCCATCCAGAATGTCACATGTTGATCAAACTGGATCAGCCGAAACGCATGGGGGTGCTGGCCGCCGATATGCTGAGCGTCCCGTCCACGATCACTGCCACAGCCGACGCTTTGGAAAAGGCTGGCTATCTGACCCGCGAACGCGACCCCGAAGACCGCCGGGCCTGGCTTTTGGTGCTGACCGAAAAAGGTGAAGAGGCGCGCAACATGCTGGTCAATGAGGCCGGAGGACTTTTCCACAGAGCCTCTGGTCTGAACAAAGAAGAAACTGCCGAATTCGCGCGCCTGGCGCGCAAGATCCGTGACAACGTTTTGAAAACGGGAATTCCCGAGGGATTGAAGAAATGAAACTCCTGACCTCTATCGGCCTTGCTCTGGCCGTTCTGGCAAGCCCCATTGCCGCGCAAGACACTCCGAAACCAGTAAAGCTTATGCAGGTGCACGAAACGGCGCCGGGCTTTACCCGCCAGTTCTTTGGTCGCGTCGCCGCACGTCAAACCGTCGATCTGGCCTTTCAGGTTGCAGGCCAGATCGTCGAGATGCCTGTCAACGAAGGTTTCGTGATCCCGAAAGACGGCCTGATCGCACGTTTGGATCAGGAACCGTTTGAACTGCGTCTGAATCGGGCGCGGTTACAAAAGGAACAGGCAGATCGCACCGTTGCGCGCCTCTCACGTCTGCGGGGTACAGCCGCTAGCCAGGTGGCCGTCGATGATGCTGAGACCGAGGCGCAATTGGCTGCGATTGCCCTGCGCGATGCGGAATATGATCTGGAACATGCGACACTGACCGCACCTTTTGATGCGCTGGTCTCCAGCCGTGCGGTCGAGGCCTTCACCACCGTCTCGTCGGGCTCTCCCATCGTTCGCATTCACGACATGTCCGAATTGCGTATCGAGGTAGACGTTCCCGAAATATTGTTCCAACGCTCGAACCAGAACGAAGACATCGCGATCACCGCAAAGTTCCCGGTTAGTGAAGAGGTCTTCCCGCTGGAGATTCGCGAATTCGACGCGGAAACCTCGAGCGTCGGACAGACTTTCCGCATCCAGTTCGGCCTGACACCACCCGAGGGCCTGCAGATCCTCCCTGGCTCGTCGGTCACCGTAAACGTTCATGTAAAGGACGAACGTAAAGGTATTGTCGTCCCGGCAACGGCTATTGTCGTTGATGCCACCGGTGAGCTGAGCGTCATGGTGTTCTCGCCGACCGGCGCTGACGAAGGCTCCGTTCGCCGTGTACCTGTGACCATAGAACCCACGCAAACCGGCGATATACGGGTTCTAACTGGACTTTCTGATGGTGACGAAGTTGTCGTCGCCGGAGGCGCTGTGTTGACCGACGGCCAAGCGGTGCGCCGGTTTACAGGTTTTGCGAATTAAGGGGCTGACGGATGAACATCGCTCGCGGCTCAATTGATCGGCCTCTGTATACTTGGCTGATCATCCTCATTGCCCTGTTTGGCGGCATCTGGGGTTTCCTGTCCTTGGGCCGGTTGGAAGACCCGGCCTTCACAATCAAAAACGCGGTTATCGCAACACAATACCCTGGCGCTACGGCGGAACAGGTGGCGCTTGAGGTATCCGAGCCGCTTGAGTCTGCCATTCAGCAGATGGGTGAAGTGGACGTTATCACCTCGGTCAACCAGCCCGGACAGTCTCTGATCGAGGTTGAGATCAAATCAACTTACGATGGAAGCGAATTGCCCGACATTTGGACCCGGCTCAGGGCCAAGGTGCGCGATGCCGCGCGTGGGCTGCCTTCCGGTGTTGGCCAACCTTACGTAAATGATGGTTTCGGCGACGTGTTTGGCCTGTTCTACGCGGTCACTGCCGAAGGGTTTTCCGACGCTGAGAAACATGAGCTGGCAACTTTCCTTCGGCGCGAGCTGTTGGCCGTAAACGGTGTGGCGGACGTTGAGGTGCAGGGTCTGCCGAACGAGGCCATCTTTGTCGAACCGGATTTGGCGATCTCGGTCAACCAGAACGTTCCGCTTCAGGCGATCAACGAAGCCATCGCCAATGCGGATTCGGTGAACTCCTCGGGTTCATTGCGTTCGGACAGCGACAGGACAACCATACTGACCGCAGAAGGCTCGGACAGCGTATCAGCCATCGCAGGTCTTTCGGTTGGCTCGCAGGGGCAGGTGATCAACCTGTTCGACATGTCCAACGTCTATCGTGCTCGTCAGAACGACCCCGACATCATGATAAGATACAATGGGACCGAAGCCTTCACACTCGGTATCGCCGGGCTGTCCACGGAAAATATCGTTGAAGTGGGCAAACGGGTTGATGCCAAATTCGAAGACCTGAACACGGCCATTCCCTTTGGCGTCGATATCTTGCCGATCTATCAGCAGCACGTGGTGGTCGAGAAGGCTTCGAACGACTTTCTTGTAAATCTTGCCATGTCCGTGGCCATTGTGGTTGCTGTTTTGGGTATCTTCATGGGGTGGCGAGCCGCCATCGTAGTTGGTTCGACCCTGCTGCTTACCGTGGTTGGTACGCTCCTGTTCATGTCGTTATTCTCGATCGAGATGGAGCGAATTTCGCTTGGGGCCCTGATTATTGCCATGGGGATGTTGGTGGACAACGCTATCGTGGTAGCCGAGGGGATGCAGATCGCGATGTTGCGCGGCAAGTCCTCGCGCGATGCCGCCGAAGATGTGGCTTCGAAAACTCAAATCCCGCTGCTGGGGGCCACCGTAATCGGTATCATGGCCTTTGCAGGCATCGGTCTCAGCCCTGATGCAACGGGTGAGTTCCTGTTCTCGCTGTTTGCGGTGATCGGTATTTCTTTGCTGCTGAGCTGGGTGTTGGCCATCACCGTCACGCCGTTGTTGGGCCACTACTTCTTCAAGCAAGGCAAAGAAGGTGAGATCGATGCTTACGGAGGCATACTGTTCCGCATCTATGGCGCGATCTTGCATTTTGCACTGCGGTTCCGGTGGCTGGTCGTTGCGGGCCTCATTGCCGTGACTGTTGCGTGCTACGCCGGGTTTGGACTTATGAAGCAGCAGTTCTTCCCCAATTCGAACACGCCTTTGTTCTTTGTGCATTACAAACTGCCGCAAGGCACGCCGATTGCACGTACGGCGCAGGACATGGCGGTGTTCGAGGACTGGCTGGCCGAACGTGAGGATGTGGTTTCGGTCACAACTTTCGTGGGGCAGGGTGCAACGCGATTCATGCTGACCTATTCGGCAGAAAAGCCGAACCCAAGCTACGGACACATGATTATCCGCACCGAAAGCCTTGAAGACATACCGGCTTTGCAGGCGGATCTTGAGGCGTTCGGATCTGTTCAGTTTCCCGAAGGTGAGTTTGGAACCAAACGTCTGATCTTTGGTCCTGGCGGCGGTGATCCGATCCAGGCTCGGTTCTCGGGGAGTGATCCGGTTGTGTTGCGTCAGCTTGCGGACGAGGCGGTGCAGCGTATGGCTGCAGCATCGCCGAACGCGCTGCTTGTCCATCACGACTGGCGTGAACAGGAGCTGGCAGTACAACCGATCTATGCCACCGAACGTGCGCAAACTGCCGGCGTCACGCGCGAAGACATCGCCGCGACACTGCAATTCTCGACCGACGGCATCACCGGTGGCGTGCTGCGCGAACGTGATCGTCAGATCCCGATCATTCTGCGCCGCCCGGCCGATGGCGATTATTCGATTGTCGATCAGGTGGTTTATTCGGATCAGACCGAGCGGTTTGTCCCAATCGAACAGATGGTTGATGGGTTCGAGTACAAGTCGCTCAACACACTTGTTCACCGCCGCGACCGTGTTCTGACGATCACCGTCGGAGCAGACATTCCGCCCGATCTGACGGCGGCTCAGGTCCATGCCGAAGTTCGCGACGCCATCGAAGCCATCGAACTGCCCCCGGGCTACAAGATGGAATGGGGTGGAGAGTTCGAGGACTCGCGCGATGCGCAGGAAAGCTTGGGCAAGCAATTGCCACTGAGCCTGCTGATCATGGTGCTGATCTCGGTCCTGCTGTTCAATGCAATCCGTCAGCCGATCATCATCTGGCTGCTGGTGCCGATGTCAGTGAACGGCGTGGTCATCGGCCTGCTGGGAACAGGGCTGCCGTTTACGTTCACCGCGCTGCTGGGTCTGCTCAGCCTGTCAGGTATGTTGATCAAAAACGGCATCGTTCTGGTCGAAGAAATCGACCTTGTCCGCGCCACAGGCAAACCTCTGCGTGAGTCTATTGTCGAAGCTTCGGTCTCTCGTTTGCGTCCCGTGATGCTGGCGGCAATCACGACCATTCTGGGTATGGCACCATTGCTGACAGACGCATTCTTTGTCTCGATGGCCGTGACGATCATGGGCGGGCTGGCCTTTGCCACCATTCTGACAATGGTCGCAGCACCCGTCTTCTACCTGCTGTTTTTCAAGCGGGATGAAAGACGCGAGGTGCAAGCAGCTTGAAGTCAAGGTGCAACCGGGTCCGGCTGAACTCCCAGACCCGGTTGCATCAAATTAATGGAACAAACGGCACATCACAGGCGGCCAGAATTGTGAGTGCAGCGAGAACCAGAATTGTGCGCATTATTCGTACTCCTGAGTTCTGCAAAAAATGCGCGCCCGCTGATTTCAGGTCAACGGGCGCGTATCTTTATGTTCTTGAATGAGCCGATTGTAGCTCAGGCGACGTGGATCACCCCTGCAGCGACTTTACCTCTACATCCCCTTCGGCCTGCGCCTTGATCGCCAGCGCGGCGGCGTTGGCTCCGGCGGCGGTGGTGAAGTAGGGGATTTTGTCATACAGCGCGATCGAGCGGATGGCCTTGCTGTCTTCGACCGCCTGCGCGCCTTCGGTAGTGTTCATCACCAACTGCACCTGACCGTCTTTCAGCATGTCCACAACATCCGGGCGGCCTTCGTAGACCTTGTTTACAACCTCACAGGCAACGCCTTGTTCGTCCAGCCAGCTTTGCGTGCCGCGGGTCGCCACAAGCGTAAAGCCCTGATCCACCAGAACCTGCGCCGCTTCCAGCATGGCGTTCCCTTTGTCGGCATCCTTGATGGAAATGAACGCCCGCCCCGAGGACGGCAGTACCATCCCCGCGCCCATCTGCGCCTTCAGGAAGGCGCGCGGGAAGTCGCGGTCCCAGCCCATGACTTCACCGGTCGAACGCATTTCCGGGCCCAAAATGGTGTCAACGCCAGGGAAACGAGCGAAGGGCATCACAGCCTCTTTCACCGAGAACCACGGCATATCCGGGTCGGCCAGAGTCATCTGGTCCGCGATCTTGGTGTCCTGACCTTCCTTGTAGGCAGGGCGCATCGGGAAGTTCGACAGTTTCTCGCCCGCCATGACGCGCGCTGCGATCGAGGCAATCGCGCTGTCGGTCGCCTTGGCGACAAATGGCACGGTGCGTGAGGCGCGCGGATTCACTTCGATCAGATAGATCTCATCGTCCTTGATCGCGAACTGCACGTTCATCAGGCCAACAACGTTCAACGCTTTGGCCAACTTGAACGCCTGATCCTTGATCTGGTCAATGATCTCTGCGGACAGCGAATAGGGCGGCAGCGAACAGGCCGAGTCGCCCGAGTGCACGCCAGCCTCTTCGATATGCTGCATGATGCCCGCGACGTGGACGTCAGTGCCATCGCACAGCGCGTCGACGTCCAACTCCACGGCACCGGCCAGATAACTGTCGAGCAGAACGGGGCTGTCGCCTGAAACCACAACGGCCTCGTTGATGTAGCGCCGCAGCTGATCCATATCGCGCACGATTTCCATTGCGCGGCCGCCCAGCACGTAAGAGGGGCGAATGACCAGGGGGAAGCCGATTTCTTCGGCGATCTCAAGCGCTTGTTCGTCGGTAGACGCGATGCCGTTCTTGGGCTGCTTCAGGCCCAGATCGTTGACCAACGCCTGGAACCGTTCGCGGTCTTCGGCCAGGTCGATGGCGTCCGGGGTGGTTCCGAGGATCGGAATGCCTTCGGCCTCAAGCGCGTTGGCAAGTTTCAGCGGTGTTTGGCCGCCGAACTGAACGATGACGCCGTGCAGCGTGCCGTTTTCCTGCTCTTTCGTCAGGATTTCCATGACGTGCTCAAACGTCAGAGGCTCGAAATACAGACGATCCGAGGTGTCATAGTCGGTCGAAACCGTCTCGGGGTTGCAGTTGACCATGATGGTTTCATACCCAGCTTCGGTCAACGCGAAACAGGCGTGGCAGCAGCAGTAATCGAACTCGATGCCCTGACCGATCCGGTTCGGGCCGCCTCCAAGAATGACGACCTTTTTGCGGTCAGACGGACGTGCCTCGCATTCAACCTCGCCCATCATGGGTGCTTCGTAGGTCGAGTACATATAGGGCGTCTGCGCCTCGAATTCGGCGGCGCAGGTGTCGATGCGTTTGAACACGGCTGAGACGCCCAGATTGCGGCGGGCGCGGCGGACGTTGTCTTCTTCACGGCCAGTCAGGTTGCCCAAACGAGCATCGGTGAAGCCCAGCATTTTCAGCTTGCGGATACCGTCTTCGGTCATCGGCAGACCGTCTTTGCGCACCTGACGCTCGGCCTCGATGATCTCGCGGATGCGGGCCAGAAACCACGGGTCGAACTTCGTGACGCCAAAGATCTCGTCATCGGTCAGACCATGACGCATCGCTTGCGCGATGGTGCGCAGGCGGTCAGGTGTCTGTTGGCTGATCGCCTTGATCACGGCAGCCTTGTCGTCGGCTTCGTCCCACACGCCCACGTTCAGGCCGGGGATTTCGATCTCATCAAAGCCGGTCAGGCCCGACTCCATCGAAGCCAACGCCTTTTGCATCGATTCGTGGATGGTGCGACCGATGGACATTGCCTCACCCACCGATTTCATCGCGGTGGTCAGGTAGGGCTCGGATCCCGGGAACTTCTCAAAGGCGAATTTCGGGATCTTGGTGACGACATAGTCGATGGTCGGTTCAAACGACGCAGGTGTGACCTTGGTGATGTCGTTGTCCAACTCGTCCAGCGTATAGCCCACCGCCAACTTTGCGGCGATCTTCGCAATCGGGAAACCGGTTGCTTTGGAAGCTAATGCCGAAGACCGCGACACGCGCGGGTTCATCTCGATCACGACCATACGGCCGTCATCGGGGTTGATCGCCCACTGCACGTTCGAGCCACCGGTCTCGACCCCAATCTCGCGCAGAACGGCGATCGAGCCGTTGCGCATGATCTGGTATTCCTTGTCCGTCAGCGTCAGGGCAGGGGCCACGGTGATCGAGTCACCCGTATGCACGCCCATCGGATCGACGTTTTCGATGGAACAGACGATGATCGCGTTGTCGGCAGTGTCGCGCACCACCTCCATCTCGTATTCTTTCCAGCCCAGCAGGCTTTCATCGACGAGGATTTGATTGACGGGCGAAGCATCCATACCTGAGCGGCAGAAGTGGATGTAATCTTCGCGGTTATACGCCACGCCACCGCCTGTGCCACCCAAGGTAAAGGCGGGGCGGATGATGGCGGGCAGGCCAATCTCTTCCAACTCGTCCAGCGCCATCTGCACGCCGGCATCCAGATCGGTGGAACCGTCTTCACGTTTGGGCGCGGTTACGATGGTCGCCTTGGGGTTTTCCAGTCCCAGCCGGTCCATCGCCTCACGGAACAGGGCGCGGTCTTCGGCCATTTCGATGGCGTCGCGCTTGGCGCCGATCATCTCGACACCAAACTTGTCCAGAACACCCATCTCTTCCAGTGCAAGCGACGTGTTCAGGCCGGTTTGGCCGCCCATAGTGGGGAGCAGGGCGTCGGGGCGTTCTTTTTCGATGATCTTGGCGACAACTTCGGGTGTGATCGGCTCGATGTAGGTGGCATCCGCCAGCCCGGGATCCGTCATGATCGTGGCGGGGTTCGAGTTCACCAGAATGACCCGGTAGCCTTCCTCGCGCAGCGCCTTACAGGCTTGAGCACCGGAATAGTCGAATTCGCAAGCCTGTCCGATAACAATGGGACCCGCCCCGATGATCATGATCGACTGAATGTCGGTTCTCTTCGGCATGGTCTGGCCCCTTCGATTTTGCATGAGTCGCGGGCACCGCCCAAGCGCCCAAATTGTCGTGCGTTATAGGGACCGCGCAAAAAGGTTCAAGGGGTATCGGAAACAGAAGCGAAATTGCCGCTTTCCCCCCTTTCCCTTGGCAGAGTATTCTCTATATCGCCCCACACGGCAAATGAGGATGCAATTGCGTATTCGTTTCGATCAAGGACCGGCCGGGCGTGGAACCCGGTTCGAGCGTCCGTCTCAAATCATCCGCGCGGATGTTGCGGAAGAGGTGCCCCAGGCTTTGGCGGCGCTGGATGAGGTGCGCGCAGGTGGTTCCTGGGTGGCGGGGTATGCGAGTTACGAGCTTGGTTATGCGCTGGAACCCCGGTTGCTGAACCTGTTGCCCAAAGATCGCCGCCTGCCTTTGTTGTGCTTTGGAGTATACGACGCGCCGGATCGTGTTGCCCTGCCAGCAGCAGCAGGAGAGGTCAGCACTTTTGAACCCCGTTGGGACGAGGCGCGTTATACGCAGGCGTTTCAGGCCGTACACGATGCTATCGGTGCTGGCGACATTTACCAAGCCAACCTGACCTTTCCGATCGATCTGACGGTCTCGGGCGACAGCGAAACGCTGTATGCAGCACTTGCTGCAGGGCAACCGGTTGGCCACGGAGCGTTGGTGCAACAGGACGGATTGCCCGATTTGCTCAGCCGGTCGCCCGAACTGTTCTTTCGCACAGATGAGGCGGGCAAGATCGAAACCCGCCCAATGAAGGGCACCCAACCGCGCAGCGATGACCCGGAAGAAGACGCGCAGCGCCGGGCCTTTCTGACCACGGACGTAAAGAATCGCGCCGAGAACCTGATGATCGTAGATTTGCTGCGCAACGATATCAGCCGTGTGGCATTGCCCGGATCTGTTCACGTGCCCGAGTTGTTCAAGGTCGAGACCTACGCCACTGTGCACCAGATGGTTTCGCTGGTGCGTGCTCAGTTGCACAAATATGTAGGGCTGGGTGAGATTCTGACAGCGCTGTTTCCGTGCGGTTCGATCACAGGCGCACCCAAGATTCGCGCGATGGAAATTCTGGCCGACCTGGAACCCTGGCCGCGTGACATCTATTGTGGGACTATCGGGTGGGCCGCGCCGGATGGCCGGTCCGAGTTCAATGTGGCCATTCGTACCCTGATGCGAGAGGATGATCACGCCACGCTGAATGTGGGTGGTGGTCTCGTTTGGGACAGCACCGCCCCTTCAGAATACGAGGAGGCGCTATGGAAAGCCCGCTTTGCCCGTCAAATGAGCCTGATTTCCGCGTAATCGAAACACTGGCTTTCCGGCCGGATCAGGGGTTTGTGCGGCAGGACCGCCATCTGGCGCGTATGGCCCGCACGGCACGGGTTTTCGATCTTCCTTTCAACTTGGATGCCGCAAGTGAGACCTTGGCCGCTGCCGAGGGGGATGCGCCACTACGCTGTCGACTGACGCTGGATGCGAGCGGCGCATTCGAGCTGACGACTGGTGACTTGGCTGAAAACCCGCCGATTTGGCGCGTGGCCGTGTCCAAAGAATGTCTGGCATCGAACGACCTGTGGTTGCGGCACAAGACCACCCACCGCGCGCTGTATGACAAGGCACGTGCCTCGCTGCCGGAAAATACAGACGAGCTGTTGTTCCAAAACGAACTTGGCGAGCTATGCGAAGGCACCATCACCAACCTGTTTGCTGAAATGACCGACGGTCGGTTTCTGACACCTGCGCTGTCCTGCGGGTTGTTGCCGGGTATTTTGCGTGAAGAGCTGCTGGATAAAGAAACAGTGACCGAGGCCGTGCTGACCTTGACCGATCTACAGAACGCGCGGACTGTGTATATGGGCAATTCATTGCGCGGGTTGATCCGGGTGGAGCTGATAGATACGTGACCAAAGACAGCACTTTGATCGGCCCGCCTGTGGCGCAGTTGCGGCTGCGGCTGGAGTTTGGGCTGTTCTATATCGGACTGCCACTGCTGATTGCCGTACTCTTTCCACCGAACTGGATGTTTCCGGCGCTGTTCGCGCTGACCGGGCTGGGCATCGTATTGCTGCATCAGACACCGGGCTTTCAATGGTCCGAACTGCGGTATGAGTGGGCCAACTGGTCCTTGCGAGAAGTACTGCTGTTCACGGTTGTTATGGCCGTCTTCTGTACCGGCCTGATCCAGATCACACGCCCGGATGCAGCGTTTTTCCTGGCTATTCACCGACCCGAGATGCTGGTCTTTATCTGGATTGGCTATCCGCTTTTGTCAGCCCTGCCGCAAGAGCTGCTGTTCCGTCCTTTGTTCTTCCGCCGCTATCACGCGATCCTGCCAGACGGACGCGCGGCCTATTTGCTGAACGCGGCCATATTCTCGTTCGCGCATCTGATGTACTGGAGCTGGATCGTCGCCGTGATGACCTTTGCGGGCGGGTTGCTGTTCACGTGGGCGTACCGACGGCGCGGGTCGTTCTTTTATGCAGTTCTGTTGCACGCAATCGCGGGCAATATCATCTTTGCAGTGGGACTGGGTGTCTATTTCTACTCGGGCAACGTGCAAAGGCCGTTTTGACGGGGCGACGCGCCTTGACTTTCCGGGCCTGACAGGGTGTATCGGCGCGACGAATTCTGCGCCCGAAGGGATATGATCCATGCACGCCTATCGCAGCCACACCTGCGCCGCTCTGACCGCCGCCAATGTCGGTGAAACTGTCCGCCTGTCCGGCTGGGTGCATCGGGTCCGAGATCACGGTGGCGTGTTGTTTATCGACCTGCGTGACCATTTCGGCGTGACGCAGGTACTTTGCGACGGCGACAGTGCTGCTTTTGCCGAGTTGGAGAAAGTGCGGTCCGAATGGTGTATCCGCATCGACGGTACCGTCAAAGCACGCGATGCCGACTTGGTGAACCCGAAGCTGCCGACCGGCGAGATCGAAGTTTATGTGCGAGAGCTGGAGGTTCTGGGTGCGGCCGACGAACTGCCGCTGATGGTGTTCGGCGATCAGGAATACCCCGAGGAGACGCGCCTGCGCTATCGCTATCTGGACCTGCGCCGCGAAGCGATGCAACAGAACATGACCCTGCGCTCGGACGTTGTGGCATCCATGCGTAAACGTATGTGGGATCAGGGCTTCCGCGAGTATCAGACGCCGATCATCACAGCATCCTCGCCCGAAGGCGCGCGTGACTTTCTGGTACCGTCGCGTCTGCATCCCGGTAAATTCTACGCCCTGCCGCAGGCCCCGCAGCAGTTCAAGCAGCTGATCATGGTGTCGGGTTTCGACAAGTATTTCCAGATCGCGCCTTGCTTCCGTGACGAAGACCCGCGCGCAGACCGCTCGCCCACCGATTTCTACCAGCTTGACC
Organism: Ruegeria sp. HKCCA5929; assembly: GCF_013034525.1. NCBI lineage: Bacteria > Pseudomonadati > Pseudomonadota > Alphaproteobacteria > Rhodobacterales > Roseobacteraceae > Ruegeria > Ruegeria sp. HKCCA5929. The sequence continues at coordinate 137,026 of NZ_WQGE01000008.1, read as the reverse complement.
TTGAGATGTCCTTTGTCGAGCAGCAGGACGTGTTCGACACGATTCAACCCGTTCTGACCGGCGTGTTCGAAGAATTCGGCGGTGGTCGCAAGGTCGATCAGGAGTGGCCGCAGATTTCCTACAAGGACTCGGCGTTGTGGTACGGCACCGACAAACCCGACTTGCGGAACCCTATCAAAATGCAAGTGGTCTCGGACCACTTCCGCGGGTCGGGCTTTGCGATCTTCGCAAAGCTGTTGGAGCAGGACGGCACTGAAATCCGCGCGATCCCCGCGCCCACGGGTGGCAGCCGCAAATTCTGCGACCGCATGAACGCGTTTGCCCAGAAAGAGGGTCTGCCGGGAATGGGGTATATCTTCTGGCGCGATCAGGGTGAAGGCATGGAAGCCGCTGGCCCGCTGGCCAAGAACATCGGCCCCGAGCGCACAGAAGCGATCCGTCAGCAACTGGGTCTTGGCGTCGGCGATGCCGCGTTCTTCCTGGGCGGCAAGCCGAAAGCTTTTGAAAAGGTCGCTGGCAAGGCCCGCGATGTGATCGGTGAAGAACTGAACCTCACCGAGAAAGACCGCTTTGCCTTTGCCTGGATCGTGGATTTCCCGATTTATGAGCAAGACGAAGAAACTGGCGCGATCGATTTTGAACATAACCCGTTCTCGATGCCGCAAGGTGGCATGGAGGCGCTGAATGGTGATCCTCTGGACGTGCGCGGATACCAGTATGACTTGGCCTGTAACGGGTATGAGCTGGTCTCGGGCGCGATCCGGAACCACAAGCCTGAGATCATGCTGAAAGCCTTTGAACTGGCGGGGTATGGCGAGGATGAGGTCAAGTCCCGCTTCGGCGCTCTGTTCAACGCTTTCCACTACGGCGCACCGCCGCACGGGGGCTGCGCGGCAGGCATCGACCGGATTGTTATGCTGTTGGCCGATGAGGCCAATATCCGCGAAGTCATGATGTTCCCGATGAACCAGCGTGCCGAAGACCTTATGATGGATGCGCCCTCTGATCCAACTTCAGATCAGTTGATGGAACTTGGTCTGCGCATCATCCCCCAGGACTAAGAACAATCGCCCGCAGTAAGCGGGCGATTTTCATTTGGCGGCAGGAAACGTTCCGCGGATCAGTCCAGCGGGTTTTCCAGATGATCCCGATTGACCCGAATACTGCGTGCCGTCTGGCGCGTCTGACGATAAGCCCAGACACACAGAAGTGTTGCGGTAATGAAATAAGCCGTAATCATTTCAAATCGCTTCCCGCTGTTCCAATCGGTTCTGCACCATCCCAGCGACTTGCGCCGCCTGTGCCGTGAGCGGTGCCCCGCTTGCACGTGACAGAGCCAGTTTGCGCGCAGCTTCGGCCAGCGGTTTATCACCGGCCTCTCGTGCGACGCCCTGGAGGAACTGGGCGGCATAATCCAGAGTGTGTTGATCGTTGGGTCCGGTCAGGAAATCAGCGATATGGGCCATGTCATCCTGATAGGCCAACGGGTCCGGTTTGATGACCTCGTCCCGGATTGCATGTAACCCGCTTGGACGCCGATCCTCGGGCAACCGCTCCAGAATGGATTTCTGAAAGTAGGACATTGATTTTAGCGGCTTGGCCAAAAATCCATCCGCTCCGGCAGCCAGTGCCTGACTTTCGTTGGCATCATCGCCTGACAGGCCCATGATGACGCTGATACGGGGCGTTGCCTCGGACAGTTCGGCGATCAGATCGGCCCCGGACCCATCTGGCAGACCCATATCGATCAATATGACCGAGGGGCGATAGATCTGCAGGTGTCGTCGGGCCGACTTTAGACAATCCGCGCGGCGAATACGTGCGCCGCTGTGTAGACACATAAGTCGGATTGCGTCGCACGCGTATCGGCTGTCTTCAACAACCAAAATGGTCTGACCCAGCAAGGGCCGCGTTGCGGTGGGCGTGACGGTGGTGGTGGCAAGTAGGCCCGAATCGTCCATGGCAGCTCTCCTATCCAGCAGATGCTTCACGCTAGGAACTTCTGGCTAACACGACGTTAACGCGCGATTTGGCGCACTTGTCCTTTGGCCTAACAGCCCCCATAACCCATGCAACGCAGGACATCAGGAGTGAGATATGATTGGACGTCTGAACCACGTCGCCATTGCCGTGCCGGATCTTGAAGCAGCTTCGGCGCAATATCGCAATGCGCTGGGCGCCAAGGTCGGCGCACCGCAGGACGAACCGGATCACGGCGTCACGGTTGTGTTCATTGAACTGCCCAATACCAAAATCGAGCTTCTATATCCGTTAGGTGAAGACAGCCCGATCAACGGCTTCCTGGAAAAGAACCCGTCGGGCGGCATTCATCACGTGTGCTATGAGGTTGAGGACATTATCGCCGCCCGGGATCATCTGAAGGAAACCGGTGCCCGCGTTCTTGGCTCGGGCGAGCCCAAGATCGGGGCTCATGGCAAGCCGGTTTTGTTCCTGCATCCAAAGGATTTCAACGGCTGCCTTGTCGAGCTTGAGCAGGTATAACCCCCCAGCGCCGGAGGGCTTGAAATGACCATCACTGCCGCACTTGTACTGTTCGCCGTCATCTGGTTCCTGACGCTGCTGATCGTGCTGCCCGTTCGCATTAAAACACAAGGCGATCTGGGCGATATCGTTCCGGGCACTCATGCTGGTGCCCCGGAAGTGCATCACATGAAGAAAAAGATGTGGATCACGACCGGTATTTCCGTGGTTTTGTGGGCCATCATTGCAGGTATTATTTTGTCGGGATTGATCTCGGTCCGGGATTTCGACTGGTTGAACCAGCTAGAGCCCCGCTGACCCAATGTCAGGCCCGTGGGCCTGACACTGCGTGATAGATGTGGGTGAACGTGGCTGCCCCGATAATTGGGATCACCAGATTGACCAGCGGTACCGAAAGCGGAACCGCCATTAAGGTACCCGCCACCCAGATCGTTGTTGAATGCTTGGCGCGCAACTTTCGCGCGCCTTCACGCCCGACCCGACGCATGGCTGCTAACGTAAAATATTCCCGCCCCAGCAGGAAGCCGTTCATCGCCCAGAAGATAAAGGGCGCCAGCGGGGTGAAAATCGCATAGAGAATGAACGCCAGCAGGTTGGCGACAATCAGCACGCCAAGAAAGCTGAGACCGTCCATAAGTGCTTCGGACACTGGGATGCGCCGCGCGGGTGGCAAGGTTGGAAAATGCTTGTCCTCAACCGCCTGGGCCACTTCATCCAGAAAGATCGACGTGATGGCCGAGGCCACAGGCACCATCAGGAAAACCGGCAAAATCAGGACCAGCACGATTCCAGAATAGTTCAGAACGTCGTTCAGCCAGGGGACAGCACCTATGAAGGGCAGGGAAATCTCATTGCCTGACAACCAGTTGATCAACCAGATTGCCCCGGCACTGGCAGCGATCAGGAGCAGGATCGTCAATCCGACACCCCTTAACAAGACCCCCCGGAATTTCGGGTCTCCGATCTGGCCAAGTGCGTTGAAAAAGGCGTTCAGGATTGTCATTCGCTGACCCATTCCGTCAAGGCCGCCACATCAGGTCGGGGGCGCTCGGGCGGGGCCGATCCTTCGGTCGCGATATGGATCAACCCGGCCACGCTTTCGTTGTCTGCCAGTCCAAGCGCCTGGGTGCAGAAGTCGCGGTCATGGGTTTGCCAGCCCGATAGCCAGTTTGCGCCCCATCCTGCCGCCAGCGCAGCATTCAGCAGGGCCAGACAGACAGCTCCGGCAGAATAGGTTTGCTCGATAGCGGGGATCTTTTCGGACGGTTTTTGCACTTCGATCACCGCAACCGCCAAGTGCCCCATGTCGAACTGGCTGCGCGCTTTGGCGATGTCCTCGGGGCTTTTCCCCAGCTTTTGACCACATGCTTCGGTCAAATCTGCCAAGCGCGGCATGGCACCCTTTTCCAAAACGATGAAGCGCCAAGGCTCTAACTTACCATGATCGGGGCTGCGCGCCGCAGCGGTGAGCAAGGGCAGCAATTCGTCCCGTGTTGGGGCCGGAGCAATCAATGTCTTGGCGGGGCGGGACCGGCGCGACAGTAAAAACTCCAGAGCGGCGGGGCTTTTCAGGGACATATGTTAACTTCCTTTACATCACGACTCTGTATCTTGGTCGGCAACCCGCCCAATTCAAGGGTGTGCCGATACATTGCGTGGATCATTTTCATTCCGACGCCTGTCATGCAAGGTTTTGAAGGAAAAGAGGTGACAATGGCGAAATCCAAACTGCGTGATCTGCCCGATCTCAGCGCGCTGGCAACGCCCGGGAGGGTATTCAGCGTCAGGGTGACGCCCAAGGCAGCGCGGGATCGAGTGATCTGTGAAGAAGATCAGATCAAAATGTTTGTGACGGCCGCGCCCCAGAACGGTAAGGCCAATCAGGCAGTTCTGAGTTTGCTCGCCAAATGTCTTGGAGTTGCCCCTTCGACGCTGACGCTGAAACAGGGGCAGACCGCGCGAAACAAGGTGTTTCTCTATGACCCCTGAGGTCCGGTTTCCCGTATCTGATAAACGCCTTCGGGCAGGTCCAGCGCGGCAGCCAGATCGCGTACCTGTTCCGGCGACAGCGTGATCTTCTGAACCTGTTCAGTGCGTGGATCCAGCTGCTCTAGCGTGACGCATTCGGCGAAATTGTTGATCACGACATCTTCCTGCAAAGGTTTTTCACCTTCGTCCACAAGTGTAATGACCGTCGAGTCGAATTCATGCTCAATCGAAAACATGTGTCCACAGTGCAAGTCGCCGAGGCGCAATGCAAGCCGTTCCTTGCCAGCGGCGCAGTGGCATCAGCTGACGGGGCGTACTATGTTGAAATGGCGGCCCGATTGGCCCAAAGGATGTATCATGCGCAGATGCTTTGTTTTACCGCTGTTACTGCTGTTGTCGGCCTGTGCACAAGGTGTCTTCAGTGTACAATCGCCCGAGGACTGGCTGGGTGATGCGTCGGGTGCCGAACCGACGGCGCAGACCTTTCAGCAGGTTAGCCAGGCTGTTGGTGCGGAAGCACGAAAACAATGTCTGAAACAACCCAGGCGCCAGAATTGCGAGTTTAGGATCCTGGTTGATCTAAACCCGCGGGCACCGGCAAACGCGTATCAGACTCTGGACGAAAACGGGCAACCGGTGATTGTTTTCACGCGGTCTATGATCCGGTCCGCGCAAAACGCGGATGAGCTTGCTTTTGTCATGGGTCATGAAGCGGCCCACCATGTGTTGGGGCACATTGCCCGGCAAAGTGAAAACGCCAGCGCCAGCGCCGCAGAATTCGGCAGGCGAGAACAGTTGCGCGGCGGTGATGCAGCCGCCATAGAAGAGGCGCAAAAGCTGGGGGCCAAGGTTGGCGTTCAAGCTTACCTGAAGGATTTCGAGCTGGAGGCAGACCAGTTGGGTACGATCATCACCTACAATGCAGGATACAACCCGTTGGTTGGGGCGAAGTTTTTTGACCGGATCCCGGATCCCGGCGACAAATTTCTGGGAACCCACCCGCCCAATGAGCAGCGCGTTCAGATCGTGCTTGAAACTGCAGCACAGTTGGGCCTGACACAGTGAGCGACCTTGTGCGTCTTGGGGTGATCCTGACAGATCGCGGCTCGAAATACGCGGTGTCCGGGGCGACAGTTGCTTCGCGGGCCGATATCGACAGTGTTCTGAATGATCTGAAATCGGACAAAACCTATGCCAAGGCGACCCACAACACGTGGGCCGCGACTCTGCCGACCGGCGCGCTTAAGGCGGATGATGGGGAAAGCGGGGCGGGTATGGTGATCCTGCGCATGATCGAACGGGCGGAATTGCAGAACCATGTGATCATTGTCACCCGTTGGTATGGCGGCAAGAAACTGGGCGGCGACCGGTTTCGCAGGGTTCAGGATGCGACCCGCGCCTATCTGGATCACATCGGCGTCCAATCTTGACCTGTGTCAATGTTTGAAGGTGCAAATTCGCTACCCTTTTGCCAAAGCGCGAAAGGGAAAGGAAAACACCATGCCCACCCGAGAGACCTTGCGACTGCACGCCGGTTTGGTGGACGATATGGCCAGCATGCTGGACATCGATCTTGAAGAAGCGGCCATTGGCGGTTCGGTTTCAGTGGATCAGATTTCCGAGGCAGTTTTACGGTGCACAGACTGCCCGAACCCACAACATTGTCAGGCTATGTTGAGCCAGGCGGCAACCGCACAGCGGGCGCCTGAGTATTGCCGGAACCAGGAATTACTCCATAAATTAATGCCTTAACCTAAAGGTTTGCCATGCCACGTCTAGGCAACATCATGACCCATTTGCGGCTTGTGCTGCGAATGGGGCAAGCCACCGGTACTGATCTGGCCGGGGCATACCGCAAGGGTCATTTGAATCACGAAGAATGGGCCGAGATCGTACAACAATGCCGGGGTTGCGCCTGGGCTCATGACTGCCCGGAATGGCTGGAGCAGAGGGGGCAGATCGATGAAGCTCCAAGCAGCTGCCCCAACCGAGAGCGATTCGCGGCACTTAAGGCGCAACAGCTGGAGAACGTGTGATGGCACAGGTCCCGCTGGGCGAAATTGAAAAGCATTTCTGGCTAACGCGGTCTGTCTCGCGATGTATGGGCATTTCATTAACCGAGGTGATGGCGGACGGTCGTTTGACACCAGAGGGCTATGCAGAATTGGTCACACGGTGTCGGGCTTCAAGTTGTGACGGCCAATGCGCTTTGTGGCTGGCTGATCAACAGGCATTGGTCGAAAAGGCCCCGGATTTTTGCGCAAATGCCGAGACCCTGAATGGTCTGAAGACCTGATCACAATTTACTATGGCTGCCATCGCATAGCGGTTGCTTTGCGCTATGTTTGCACGCGCAGAAAAAGACCTTTTTACTGGCATCCGCCGTATATTTTATTGGTTCAAATGCGCTGTCTTTGTGGGACCCGTCGCAAAACGGCTGTCGCGCAGATTTTCCACATGAGCACCAAAAATAGGTCTTCCCTTCGACAACCTCGACCGGAATCGGTGATTTCTGGGCAATATTTGGCGCGTCTGACATGTGGCTTCTCCGTCTTTGGCTGATGTCGTGACAACAGTGTAGAGCAGTGCGGCCAAAAAGGTAGTTTCGAAGCGGTAAATGCCCTTTCCCAAAGCTAAAACCGGCATGGAATCGCTTTGACTCACAAAGACGTGATCGATTCAGTTGCCAGATCGAAGCTCAGCCCGTATTCTGGATGTGGCCCCGAAAAGTTGGGCAATATCAGAAAAGTAATAGAGGATTGACGGACATGAAACTGAAACTCGCTGCCGTTGGCGCATTTGCCCTGATTCTGACTGCTTGCGCGCAGCAGGAAGAACCGACACCTGTTTATGTACAACCCAGCTATGACAAAGCCGGCACACCCAGCTGTCCGGGCGGCTATGAGCTGGCGACAACCGAAGCAGGCCAGACTGTCTGTAACCCGGTTACTCAGTAAGCTTTTTGCAGGCGGTCCACGACCGGGCCGCCTGCACCACTACTCGATGGACAGCCGTCTTTGAGGCGGCTTTTTTGCTGGTACTAAGTGCTCACCATTCAGCGGTTCAGTATTTCCTGAAACCGTATTTGTGTTTGAACCTGAAAGAACTGAACTTGTGCCGTTTGATCTGCCCGTAGGGCACATGCCCGATCACCCGCCGTTTCGGGCTGTGAAAGCGATATGTTCTGTGGTGCTTTTTGTGGTGCACCTTCGGCTGTTTGACATGTGCTTTGGATTTTGGCGCAAGATAATAGCGCTTTATCTTGAGGTGGCCGGTCTTGTGAAAGCTGAGCTGCTTATCGCTAACCACGATCAAGCCGTTTGGACCGCCCGACGCCGTTTGTGCGGAAGAAGGTGTTACAAGGCAAAACATGGCCAACAGGAAAACCACGCCGTTCAGGCCGAGTTTGTCGTATCCAGACATGAAACCCTCCGTTTATGGATTTCTGTCTAAGATCGCGTCTTTAGGTGCGTTGGACCAATAAACTCGCTTCACGCTTTGCCCATCTGTGGTGAAACGGGCAGGCGAAACAGTTCTAAGCGAGCTTGCCCCAAAGATCGTATTCTCCGGCCTCGTCCACCTCAACCGTTACGATGTCGCCAGGATTAAGTGCTTCGAACCCTTCATCAATGAACAGGTTGCCGTCAATCTCGGGCGCGTCCGCTTTGGTGCGGCAGGTGGCGGCTTCGTCATCGACCTCATCCACGATGACCTGCAAGGTTTGGCCGACTTTTGCCTCCAGTTTGGCTGCGGAAATCGCTTGGGCCTTTTCCATGAAGCGATCCCAGCGCTCTTGCTTGACCTCGGCCGGGACGTGATCGGGCAGGTCGTTCGACCGCGCGCCATCCACGTTTTCGTACTGAAAGCAGCCGACGCGATCTAGCTGGGCTTCGTCCATCCAGTCCAGCAGAGTTTGGAACTCGGCCTCGGTCTCACCCGGATAACCGACAATAAAGGTCGATCGCAGGGTGATGTCCGGACAGATGTCACGCCAGGCCCGGATTTCGTCCAGTGTTTTGGCTGCGGCGGCCGGGCGGGCCATACGTTTCAAAACGTCGGGGTGCGCGTGCTGGAAGGGAATATCCAGATAAGGCAGCACGTTGCAGCCCGCATCCGCCATCAGTGGGATCAACTCGCGGACATGCGGGTAGGGGTAAACATAGTGCAGGCGCACCCACGCCTCCAACTGTCCCAGCTCCTGCGCCAGATCGGTGATATGGCTGCGCACGTCGCGGTTTTTCCACGGGTTCACATCATATTTCCGGTCCAGCCCATAGGCCGATGTGTCCTGCGAGATCACCAGTAACTCGCGCACACCGTTATCGACCAGCTTTTCAGCCTCACGCAGAACCGCATGGGCCGGGCGGCTGGCCAGTTTCCCGCGCATATCTGGGATGATGCAGAACTTGCATTTGTGATTACAGCCTTCCGAGATCTTCAGATAGCTGTAATGGCGCGGGGTCAATTGCACGCTGCTGGCAGGCAGCAGATCGACAAACGGATCGGGTGAGGGCGGCACGGCGACGTGTACCGCATCCAATACTTGTTCGTATTGATGCGGTCCAGTGACGGCCATGATGCGGGGGTGATGTTCCCGGATGTAGTCCGGTTCCGCCCCCAGACAGCCGGTTACAATGACCTTGCCGTTTTCCACCAGTGCCTCTCCGATTGCGTCCAGCGATTCTGCCTTGGCGCTGTCCAGAAACCCGCAGGTGTTCACAATGACGGCATCGGCCCCGGCATAATCGGGCGAAATACCGTATCCTTCGGCGCGAAGCCGGGTCAGGATGCGTTCGCTGTCCACCAACGCCTTGGGGCAACCCAGCGACACCATGCCGATGGTCGGCTGGTTGGAACGGGGCGTCTCGGTGATCCTGGCGGCGGGCGCCAGGTCGGGGCGGAGGTTTGGCGGGTTCGTTGTCATGGCGCGGCATATAGTGGGGAACGCTTCCCCTTGCAAATGTGACGTGTGATTTGAATGATCACGGCAAAGATAAGCCAAGAGGCGGAGAGCAGATCATGAAGTGGCTGATGCGCATTCTATTTGTTGTTGTGGCTGTTGCCGGGCTCGTCATTGGCGCGCTTTTGCTGATGCCCGGGGACAAGCTGGGCGCGATTCTGGCCGAGCAGGTGAAGGCGCAAACCGGGCGTGATTTGACATTGAGCGGGGATGTGCGCTTGTCCTTCTGGCCCGTGCTGGGAATGGAAACCGGCCCGGTACGTTTTGGCAATGCTAGCTGGGCAGCGTCCGAGCCAATGCTGAGTGCAGACAGTCTTGCCGTCGGTGTGGACGCTGCTGCGCTGTGGAATGGAGATCTGCGTATCAAACGCGTGTTTGCTGAAAACCCGATATTGCGTCTGGAGCAATCACAGGGGCGGGCGAACTGGCAATTTGGCGCCCCGAGTTCTACCCAACCTGCCGAAACCTCTGGGGCCGCTGTGCCTGCGGAAACAACGGGTGAGGTCACCCTGGACCAACTAGAGCTGACAAACGCGCAGCTGATTTTCGTCGAGAATGGTGTCACACAAATGGATTTTTCTGGTGTGACACTGGCCGCAAGCTGGCCCGAGGTCACATCTCCCATGATCATGCAAGCCACAATGGCTGTGCCCGGCGGAGCCGTTGAAGTTGACTTGAAAATCCCGGATCTGCCTGCCTTTTCCAATGGCGACGTCACGGCGCTGGAACTGTCTTTGGCTGCGCCAGGGGGTGAGATCGGTTTCGATGGACGTGTCAATCTGGCCGGTGAAATGGACGGTACAACAAGGGTCGAGGCTCGGGACAGCGAAAAGATGTTTGCGGCTTTTGGTCAGGCCGGTGTGCATATCCCGCCGGGTTTGGGTAAAAAGGCCGACATCGCCGCCCATATGACCTATACGCAGGACGGGCGCATATCGTTACGGGATATGACCGCGCAACTGGATGACAACCGATTTCTGGGTGAGGCAGATATTACCATTTCGGACCCACCACAGATCGTAGCCAGGTTGGATGCGGGTGATCTGGATCTTTCGCGGATCTCAGAATCAGGTGCAGCGCCGAGCGGTGTATCTCAGCCGAGTACCTCAGCAGTAGACGGGTGGTCGCAAGACCCAATTGACGCCTCCGCTCTGGCACTGGCGAACGGGAAAATCCGCCTGACGGCAAACTCGATCGCTGTCCCGGGAATGGAATTTGGCAAAAGCGATCTGACTCTGTCTCTGGATCGCTCTCGGGCGGTATTGGAAATGCATCCGGCCATACTGTTTGCAGGTCAGTTGAACGGGCAGGTGGTCGCCAATAATCGCAATGGCCTGTCTGTTGGTGGCAAAATCTCGGCCAGCGGTATCGATCTGAAACAGGCGTTGACCACACTGGCCGGTGTTGAACGCTTGTCGGGCATGGCTGCGGGCAGTCTGGAGTTTCTGGGCGTTGGCCAGTCTGAGGATCAGATCATGCGTTCGCTCAGCGGCAAGGGAAACCTGGATGTCGGGTCAGGAGTGATTTCCGGTTTCGATCTGGACCGTCTGATGGGACGTGGGACCGGATCGGGTGGAACGACCGTATTCAACAGCCTGACCGGCAGCTTCACCATGGATCAGGGCGTGCTGACGAACAATGACCTGCTGATGTCGCTGAAGAACTATCGCGCTGATGGGGCGGGCCAAGTTGGGCTTGGCGCGCGGGATATTGATTACCTTTTCACGCCCGTAGCGCTTCGGGCCAATTCCGGACAGGGTATCTCGGTGCCGGTTCGTATTGTTGGTCCGTGGAGCAACCCGTCGATCAAGCCGGACCTGACCAAGGTCATCGAGGCGGCGGCAGATGTGAAGGTCAAGGAACTGGAAGACGATGCCAAGCAGAAGGTATTTGAGAAGGTCGGGAGTGAGTTGGATACAACCATCACCGACAGCAATCAAATCGAAGATGCGCTTAAGAAGAAGCTGGAAGACGAGGCCAAGAAAGGTCTACTCAAGCTGCTTGGCGGAGATTGACCTTGTTTGGCTTGGAGCACGATGATGCTCCAAGCCGATACATTCAGATGGTCTGGTCGTAATCGCCAACACCCGGCTCGGTTCGGATGACAGCATCGATGTCGGCAAAGATCGCGCGCATCTCAGCTTCGCTTTCGCTGCTCTCGCACACAACCACCAGATTAGGGGTGTTGGACGAGGCCCGAACCAGCCCCCAACTGCCGTTGTCCAGAATGACTCGCGCGCCGTTGACGGTGACAACCTCTTTGATTGCGCGCCCAGCAAAGGTTTCGCCCGCATCGCCTTTGGCGACCAGCTTGTCGACCAAGCGCTGAAGGATATCGTACTTCTCGGTATCTGCGGCGTAAGGTGACATGGTTGGGGTCGACCAGGTCTTGGGCAGCGCCTTGCGCAGGTCCGACATGCTTTGATCCGGGTTGCGGTCCATCAGTTTGCAGATCTCAACAGCCACGCGCATTCCGCAGTCATATCCACGACCCACAGGCTCGGCCAGGAAGTAGTGGCCTGACTTTTCGAACCCGGCCAAAGCGCCAATTTCCTTAACGCGCCGTTTCATGTGGCTATGGCCAGTCTTCCAGTAATCCGCCTTGACGTCCAAAGCCTGCAATTCGGGATCACTGGCAAACAAGCCGGTGGATTTCACATCCGCGACAAAAGTCGATCCGGGATACAGCTTGGCCAGATCGCGGGCCATGATCACGCCCACCTTGTCGGCGAAAATCTCTTCGCCTTCGTCATCGACCACGCCGCAACGGTCGCCGTCCCCGTCAAACCCAAGCGCCAGATCAGCTCCGCTGGATTTCACCGTGTCGGACATGTCATGCAACATCTCCATCGCTTCGGGGTTCGGATTGTAGTTCGGGAAGGTATAATCCAGCCGGTTGTGGCTGGGCACGACCTCGACCCCGATCCGCTCGAAAATTTCGGGCGCAAAGGCTGAGGCAGTGCCATTGCCAGTGGCACAGACCACCTTCAGCGGGCGAGACATTTTGAAATCACCGACGAGGTCATCGATGTAAGCTTCCTTCACACCCTCGACGAACTCGTATGATCCGCCGTCGTGCTGTTGGCCTTCACCGTTCAGCACGATGTCACGCAACTCCGACATCTCGTCCGGGCCGTGGGTCAGTGGGCGATCAAAGCCCATTTTTACGCCGGTCCATCCATTGGGGTTGTGGCTGGCCGTAACCATCGCAACAGCAGGCACATCCAGATGAAACTGCGCGAAATAAGCCATCGGGCTGAGCGCAGGGCCAATATCTTTAACGCGGATTCCTGCCTGCATCAGACCAAGGATCAACGCGTTTTTGATGGCCAGCGAATAATCGCGGTAGTCGTTGCCAACGGCGATCACGGGTTCAATCCCACGTTTGCGCATCTGGGTGCCCAGACCCAGTCCAAGCGCGGTCATGCCGGGCAGGTTGATCTCTTCGGGGTATTTCCAGCGCGCGTCATACTCGCGAAACCCGGTGGGCTTAATCATCGCGTCGCGTAGAAAACTCCAGGTGTTGGGTGTCACCTCGGGGAGGGGTTTGGTCATAACAAGTCTCAATCGTTAAATTTGAATAGGATTCGCTTTGGCAAGCGCATCAAAGCGCATCAATGTGTCAACAAGTTGGGGCATTTGGTCGAGGTAAATCATGTTGGGCCCGTCGCACGGTGCGTTGTCGGGGTCCTGATGCGTCTCCATGAACACAGCAGCTGTGCCGACGGCGACCGCTGCGCGCGCCATCACGGGGGCAAACTCTCGCTGACCGCCGGAAGAGCCGCCCTGCCCACCGGGTTGTTGCACCGAGTGTGTCGCGTCCATCACCACCGGATACCCGGTCTGGGACATCTGCGGCAATGACCTCATATCGGCCACCAAGGTGTTATACCCGAACGACGTACCGCGTTCGGTCAGCAAGATGTTCTGGTTTCCCGTGCTTTCGATCTTGGCAATGATGTTTGGCATTTCCCACGGGGCAAGGAACTGGCCTTTTTTCACGTTGATCACGGCACCGGTATTGCCAGCGGCCAGCAGCATGTCGGTCTGACGACACAGAAAGGCAGGAATTTGCAGAACATCCACAGCCTCGGCTGCGAGGGCGCATTGTGCCTCGGTATGGACATCTGTCAGGACCGGGATGCCCATCGTTTTGCGAATGTCATCCAGAACCTGCAGGCCCGCATCGATTCCCATACCACGCTTGCCTGACAGAGACGTCCGGTTCGCTTTGTCGTAAGACGCCTTGAACACATATTGCGCACCGACGGCGTCACAGGCTTCTTTCATCTTGCCTGCAATCATTTGCGCATGGTCGGCTGTTTCAAGCTGGCAGGGGCCAGCAATGATGGTCAGCGGTAGGTCGTTGCCGACCGTCAGGTCGGAGATTTTTACATGTTTCATGGGTCTTATGAGGATACCTGTTCACGAAGGACCGACGCAGTAAGCGAGATCATGAGGTAGATACCAGCAAATAACAGGAATGCCAAAATCGTATTTTCAAACTTGCGCGGATAGCTGGGTTCCTGACTGGGAATAGGGTTCACCGAAACAGTCAGATACCGAACCTGCCGGTTGGCCTCGGACCGGGTTGTTTCCATTTGCTGCATTGCCGTTTGCAGCATCATATCCCGAGCCGCCAGATCGGCCTGGGCGATCTGTATGCGCACGCTTAGCCGGGCCAGCGAATTTTCGCCGGCAGAGGCGTCCTGCATTTGGGCATTCAAATCTTCCAGCACCTTTTCCAGCCGGGCAATGTCAGCCTGAACGCCATCTACTTTGGCTTTGTTCGGGCGCAGATTGTCCTGCAAAGCCGCTAGCTCCAACTCTTTGTCCTGAACCAGTATCTCGATCTCGTTGATGCGACTTCGAAGGCTGGCGATTACGTTTTCCGGATCCAACACAGCACCCTGCAACTGAAGTTCAATCAGCTCTTCCTGCGCCTGTTTGCGCGCCTCTTGAGCCGCCTCAAAGCTTTCAACCGCATCACGCATCTGGTCTTCACGTTTTTTACCGGAAAGCGCGTTCACCCTGTTTTCGGCGTACGAGATCAGACGCTCCGAGAACTCGGTCGCGGTCTGTGGATCCGGGGCCGCGACCTCCATCCGAATAACCCCTTCGGTTGGATCGTAGCCGATGGTGATCATCCGGTTGAACAGTTTGTACGCGTCCTCAAGTGACGCATCGGCGGCCAGCCTTTGAACCGGGTCGATCCAGTCCTGTTTGAAGACGTCCGAAAAACCCGCATCCTGATCCAGCAACAGCAGCGCCTCTTTCGATTCAAGAAAGGACTGCACGGAGATCGAGTCCTGCGTTGTGGCAAACTGGGTTCCCGCCAGCAAACCGCCAACACTGCCCGGTCCACCGTCTGCCTGCAGGATCAAAAACTCTGAATCGCTGGCATACATCGGGGTCGCGATGCGGTAGAAATAGAAACCCACGACAAAGGTCGGCAGAAATACAAAGACGGCCAGCCGTGCAAACAAGGCAAACAGTTTGCGCCTGCGTCTGCGTGCAATGTCTTTCTGGATTTCCCCGATCTCAAGGTTGCGTCGTTCAGCGGGGCTCAGCTCGGGTCCTGGTAAATTGGACTTTTTCGCACCCACAGCCTGCGGAAGCTTGATACTGACCTTGTCCTTGGTGTTGTTCTCTTCGGCGTTGGCCGAGGGCCTGGCGGCAGCAAGATCCAGAAGATTGGTGCGTTGGAACGGGTCAATGCCCTTTTGACGCAACAAACGCACCGCATCATAATCCGAGGTCGCAGCCAGCCCATGTTTCTGCGCCAACCGTCGCGCAATACGCAATTGGCGCCCCGTCAAACCTTCGCGTTTGATGTCGTCCAACTGTGTTCCTGGCTGCGCCTGATCCGCAGCAGGTTGGCCTTGCGTTGCGTTGCGAATGCGCGAAATTGCGTCGGACCGCGCTTCGGCGGAACCGTCGGCCTGCTGGGTGCGGCGCCAGTTGTACTTTCTAACCTTGGGATTCGTAGTCATATAACTGCTTAGCCTCTTCCAAGGATTCAAACATGTACAATTGCCCGTCCAAAAGGACGGCGGCTTGTTGGGCAAACTTTTCTAACACGGACGGGCTGTGTGATACGATGACCAGAGTTGTGGTGCGCAGTCTCTCTTTCAGGATCGAGCCGGCTTTTTCGTTGAACTCGACATCCGTTGATGCGGGCATCCCTTCGTCGATCAGATACATGTCGAAATCCAACGCCAGCATCAAAGCGAAGGTGAACCGGGAACGCATCCCCGAAGAATAGGTCGCCAGCGGTTGATCGAAATATTCGCCCAGACCACAAAGCCATTTGCAATAGGCTTCGATATAATCCGGGTCCATGCCATAGATCTTGGCGATGTAGCGCGCATTCTCAAGAGCGGACAGCTTCCCCGACACACCACCTGTGAACCCCATGGGGAAAGAAACGCGGCATTCGCGTCGGATCACGCCCTCGTCTGGTTTTTCCAAACCAGCCATCATATTGATTAGCGTGGTTTTTCCAGTGCCGTTCGGGGCCAGAACCCCCAGTGACGTGCCCAGTTCGACCCGGAACGAGACCTGATCCAGAATCACCTTGCGGCGGGTTCCGGTCCAGAAGGACTTGCTGACATTGTCGAACTCTAACATTCGGGGCCTGCTGCTCGTGATCCGTTGTGTTGCCGTTCTTTGGGACGGCCGGAGAAGGTTATTTTTACCGTTCCATGTTGGCTACATTATGTCGAATTATGAAACAAATGATCAATGCGTTGAGGTAAAACCTGTGACAACCTGATTGGCGGTGTGTCCGGCGGGCCTTATGTTCCCCGTCGTGACGCATGGGCCAAAAGAGGTTTTGACATCCGATGGACAGCTTAGCCGACGAAATTCGGGCCTGTCGCCTGTGCGCAGACAGGTTTTCACAAACAGCAACGGCGCATGAACCACGCCCGGTTGTTTGGTTTCGGTCTGGCACGCCAATTCTGATCGCAGGGCAGGCGCCGGGTGCACGCGTGCATGAGTCGGGGCGGCCGTTCACCGACCCGTCGGGTGACAGATTGAGGCATTGGTTGGGGATTGATGAGACGATCTTTTATGACCGCGACCGCGTGTCGATTGTACCCATGGCGTTCTGCTTTCCCGGTTATGATGCCCGCAGCGCCGACCTTCCGCCGCCCGCCCTGTGCCGAAACACCTGGCATGATCGGGTGATGAGCGTTCTGGGCCAGGTGCCGTTGACCGTCCTGGTCGGGGGGCATGCGCATAAGTACCACCTTGGCGTACGCGGTTCGGTCACAAGCACCGTCCAAAGCTGGCAGGACCATGCGCCGCGGGTCTTTGCCTTGCCTCATCCGTCCTGGCGCAATACGGCATGGTTAAAGAAAAACCCGTGGTTCGAGGCCGAGCTTTTACCGGTTCTGCGCGCGCGGGTCCAAGAGGTGTTGAATGACTGAACCCACGGCGTTGGACGCAGCACATGCCGCGATGCAGGCAGATCCGCAAAACGATTCCGACCGGTTGCGATTTTTTGAGCGGCTGGCCGACAGCGAGCTGTTCCTGATGCTGACCGAGGAAGCGCAGGACGAGAATATCTCGCCCGAATTATTCGACGTTGCGGACGGGCGCTTTGTGCTGGCTTTTGACCGAGAGGAACGGTTGGCGCAGTTCGCAGGTCGGCCTGTACCTTACGTGGCGCTTTCGGGGCGGGTGCTTTCCGGGATGCTGGCAGGGCAGGGGATCGGGCTAGGCCTGAATCTGGAAACTGCGCCATCCTCGATGCTGGTCCCGGCAGAAGCATTGGGTTGGTTGGCCGAAACGCTGCAACACAGTCCAAAAGAGGTCGAGGAAAAACTGGCTGAGTTCATGCCGCCGTCTGGTTTGCCTGATAATTTGCTGACCGCTTTGGATACCAAACTGGCAACCGCAGGCGGGTTGGCCACTGCGGCCTATTTGGTAGCCACCAAGTCAGAAGCTGGCGCGCAGGGGCATTTGTTGGGTTTTGTCGACGTGCTCGATGGGGCAGAGCCCGCGCTTGCCAAGGCCGCGTCCGAGGCGTTGACCTTTTCCGGGATCGAAGCGGGCGCGATGGATGTCGGTTTTTTCACCGCCGGCGAGCCTGCTGCTGCGTTGTTGGCCAAGGTTGGACTTCGCTTTAATCTGCCCGAGCCCAAAAGCGTCAAGCAGGTAAGAGAGGCCCCCGGCAGTAACCCGGACAATCCGCCAATTCTGAAATAAAAATCTAAACGCATACACGCGGCGCAGACCGCGCCGCGTGTTGTTGTGCTAGCGGGATTAGTTATTCCGCCGCTGGTTCCAGTTTGTCCTGCGTGCGGGTCTCGAAATCGCTGGCGTCGTGGCGCTCGTGCAGCTGTGTATGCGGCTCGCCAAAGGCGCGGTTGACCATACGCCCGCGCTGAACCGCCGGACGGGCGTCAATTTCCTTGGCCCAACGCATGACGTTTTTGTACGATTCAACGTCCAGAAACTCGGCGGCGCTGTAAAGACGGCCCAATACCAGTTGGCCATACCAAGGCCAGATCGCCATGTCGGCAATCGTGTACTCGTCACCAGCAATATAGGTCTTGTGCGCCAATTCCCGATCCAGAACGTCCAGCTGCCGCTTGGTCTCCATCGCGAAGCGGTTGATCGGGTATTCCCACTTCTCGGGCGCGTAAGCGTAGAAATGGCCGAACCCGCCGCCCAGATATGGCGCGCTGCCCATTTGCCAGAACACCCAGTTCATCACCTCGGTGCGCTCAGGGCCCGACGCTGGAAGGAACGCGCCGAACTTTTCAGCCAGGTGAAACAGGATCGAAGCGCTTTCGAACACGCGCGTGGGTGTATCCCCGGACCGGTCCCAAAGGGCCGGGATTTTCGAATTTGGGTTGGCTCCGACAAAGCCTGAGCTGAACTGATCGCCCTCGCCGATATTGACCAGCCAGGCATTGTATTCAGCACCTTCGTGACCCAGCGCCAACAGTTCTTCCAGCATGACCGTAACCTTCACGCCATTGGGTGTGGCCAGCGAGTACAGTTGCAGTGGGTGGCGTCCGACCGGCAGGTCTTTGTCGTGGGTCGCACCGGCAATCGGCCGGTTGATATTGGCGAACTGGCCGCCGCTTTTGCTGTCCCAGGTCCAGACCGCTGGGGGGGTGTACGGGGATTGGTCGCTCATCTCTTGCCTTTCTTGCCGTTATCAGGGCTGTCTTAAAGCTAATATTGCAAACCGCCGAGTCCAACCCGCTGCTGTTGGCTTATTCTGTAACAATCTCCGTCCAAACTCTCACGTTTTCTCGTGTCGGGTCACAGCGGCGTTAGGGGGACTACGAACTGCACGGGAATCGCATATTGTCTTGTCAGACCTGCCACAACGGCATCACGGACACAGTTGACCCGAAAAGGATAGACCACATGAAACGCTTTGCATTGACCTTCGCTGCGGCCATGGCTCTGGCGGTTCCGGCATTTGCCGGGCCTCAATATGTTGATGGCACCGGCTTTGCTGTCTCGGGCTACGACGTGGTTGCATATCGCAGCCTGGATCAGGTTCCGGTCGGCCAATCGCAGCCCGAAGCCGTGCGCGGAAAAGCCGACATTACAGCGGAATACAACGGTGCAACCTGGGCTTTTGCGACCGAAGAAAACCGCGACACGTTCCTGGAAAACCCGGCCTTCTATGCGCCGCAATATGATGGCCACTGTGCTTATGGCGTGTCAAAAGGCGGTAAGGTTCCGGCCAATCCCAACTTGTGGCGCATTGTCGATGACAAGCTGTACCTGAACATCACCGATGTGGTTGTTGGCTTTTGGGAAGAAGATGTGCCCGGCAACATCAACATCGCTGAAGGCAACTGGCCGGGCATCGAGTCCTCGGACGCATCGACAAGTGTGATCCCGAAATTCACTTCGGAAGGCCCGGTCACAAACTGATCGACGCCTTGGATTGAAAAATTCAAAGCCCGGCTGATCTGGCCGGGCTTTTTTGCATTCAGCCCGCCAGCCAGAATTGATCGCGGATGTCCTGATCGGCATCAAACCGGATCTTCACGCTCTTGGCGCCAGGAAATTTGCGTTCGCAAATCGTGTCCGGGATCACCACCTCTCCGGCACCGGTGTCCTTGGACTGAAAGCTCAGAATCTCTGCCTCGGTATGCCGCGCACCGCTCAGGACTGTTGTTGGCAAGGCCACACGATTTGCACCGTGATGCACGGGTGTGGTGACGAAATAGGTCAAATGCCGCCCGTAACAGCCTACCGCATCTGGAACATGGTCCGAAATGCACGCTTCGGGTACGTCAAACGCATCTGCTGGGCTGTGCTCATGAGACAAGACTTCCTCAGGGCTCAGCATTGCTTTGCAGGCGGCGATGTCTTCCTGCGGCAACTCAATGATCCGCTTTTTCAAACGCGGACGACGCGGTTGAGCCTGGCCAGCTTTGCCACCGCCCTTTTTCGTCAATCCTTCGTTGCGTAAGAAATCATAGGCGGCCTTGGCGCGCGAGAACCCGGAACTGTCCCCATCCCGGTGATCGGGATGCGAATGAAAGGCGATCTGCCGCCACGCCTCTCTGATTTCATTGGAACTGGCAGATGGGGGTAATCCCAAATCTGCAAGGGCATCAGTGCGCGCCCGCACTTTATCTACAGGTTCCATACTCAAAACACTCGTTACAAACTACACGCCCCCAGTGTCGCCCAGGTCATAGTTTTGTCAAATTCCGGGGTGGATTTGCGGGGGTGCAGACAACAATCGCGATCTTGCGATTCAATTGTCCTGTAAAACTGCAATTTTGCGAATATGAGTGTGAAACAGTTCACACAAAATAGAACGAAAGTCGCCCGAGGTGAGCGTAACCCGGGCGAATCGTTGAGTTTTTCCGACTTAGGCGACGTTTTCCAGTTCAACGCGCGGCGTGATGCCAAGCGCAAAGCATACATCACGGGTCAATTCCGGGCGGTTCAGTGTGTAGAAATGCAGCTTGTCCACGCCGCCTTCGATCAGATCTGAACACAGCTCGGTGCAGATCGCGGTTGCCAGCAGATCCTCGCGTCCGTCGCGTACTGCCTTTTCGAAAGCCTGTTCCACCCAGACTGGAATATGTGTGCCGCAGCGCTTGGCGAAATTGCGGGCACCTGCCCAGTTCTCGATCGGCAGAATGCCGGGCACAATCGGCTTGTCGATGCCCGCTTTGGCGCAGGCGTCACGGAACCGGAAAAAGGTTTCTGCCTCGAAGAAGAACTGCGTCAGGGCCTCGTCCGCGCCCGCGTCAAGCTTGGCCTTCAGCCAATCCACATCCGCAGCCAAATCGGCAGCTTCGGGGTGTTTGTCAGGATAGGCACCGACGCGAATACTGAACATCTCGGTTTCGGCCAGCGCTTCGATCAGCTCGACCGAACTGGCGAACCCGTCGGGGTGCGGTACGAACTTGTCCTGACCCTTTGGCGGGTCGCCGCGCAGGGCAACGATGTCTTGCACACCGGCGCGTGCGAATGTGTCGGCGATCTCCAGCGTTTCCTGCCGTGAGGCATCGACGCAGGTCAAATGTGCAGCGACGTTCAGGCCCGACGACTTATGAAGGGTCGAAACTGCGTCACGTGTCAGCTCGCGCGTTGTGCCACCAGCGCCATAGGTAACGGACACGAAGCGAGGGTCCAGGGGGGCCAAAGTCTGAACCGTGTCCCAAAGACGGAATGAGGCTTCCAGAGTTTTTGGGGGAAAGAACTCAAAGGAAATTTCAGGTTTGGACATAACGGCCTCGCTGGATCATCTGAGCCTCTTGTGTCATGGCAGGCAATGTGAGACAAACTCATATTATTCAACAACAACATGAATGCTGTTCGAAATGCATATTGAATTCCGGCACCTGCGTACCATCAAAGCGATCCATGAATGCGGTGGGCTGGCGCGTGCAGCAGACCAGTTGAACATTACTCAGTCTGCGTTAAGCCATCAGATCAAAGGATTAGAGGATCAGGCGGGGGTCGAGCTTTTTCTGCGTCGCTCGAAACCCATGAAACTGTCGGCCGCCGGGTTGCGCTTGCTTCGCTTGGCTGAACAGATCCTGCCGCAGGTTGAGGCCGCTCAGCATGAATTTTCTTCGCTGCGGGACGGGCGTACCGGGCGGATGCATATCGCCATTGAATGCCACGCCTGTTTTGAATGGCTTTTCCCGGTTCTTGAGGCTTTCAGGAAATCCTGGGGCGACGTTGATGTGGATATCCGCCCCGGCCTGGCCTTTGATGCCCTTCCGGCCTTGCAGAAGGAAGAGGTTGATCTGGTGGTGTCGTCCGACCCCGAAGACCTGCCGGGTGTCGAGTTTGTGGAGCTGTTTGACTACAACGCCGTGTTTGTGGCCGCCTCGACCCATCCACTGGCCGAGAAAGAATACATCGAGGCAGAGGATTTTCGCGGTCAGACCCTGATCACGTATCCGGTGGAACGTACGCGTCTGGATGTGTTCAGCCAGTTGCTGATCCCTGCTCGGGTTGAACCCGCCGCGATCCGGCAGGTCGAGTTGACCGCTGTCATTCTGCTTTTGGTCGCGTCTAACCGGGGGATTTCAGTCTTGCCGGATTGGGTCGTGCGCGAGGTCAAGTACAATTCGGACTACGTGACCCGGCCCCTGACGAAAGAAGGGATCACGCGACGCCTGTACGCTGCGATCCGGTCGGAGGATCTTGAGAAGCCTTATGTTCAGGAACTGGTGAAACTGGCCCGGGAAGAAGCCCGCAAGCTGCAATCCCAGTAACGGCGTTTCCTGCGGGTCCGTTATGCGTATCATTCCTCTTGGCAATGGCGCATTGCGGCAGTATACGCGCGGTTTGACCGGACAGGAGCCTTTTGACAATGGTTGGCAGTGCAAATCTCAACATCATGATCAAAGCCGCGCGCAAAGCGGGGCGTTCTTTGGTCAAAGATTTCCGTGAAGTCGAGAATTTGCAGGTGTCGATGAAAGGCGCGGGGGACTTCGTTTCCAAAGCTGATATCGCCGCCGAGGCTGTCCTGAAAGAGGAGTTGCTAGGCGCACGTCCCACCTATGGCTGGCTGGCCGAAGAAGGTGGTGCGATTGACGGCGAAGACCCGACTCGTCGCTGGATCGTCGATCCGCTGGATGGCACCACCAACTTTCTGCACGGCCTGCCGCATTGGGCGATCTCAATCGCGCTTGAACACAAGGGCAAGATTGTTGCCGGTGTGATCTATGATGCCGCCAAGGACGAGATGTTTTTTGCCGAAAAAGGCGAGGGCGCATGGATGAACGATATGCGTATTCGCGTGTCGGGCCGTCACCGCATGATTGAATCGGTCTTTGCGACGGGTTTGCCGTTTGGCGGTCGTTCGGACCTGCCAGCGACTCTGCAGGATCTGGCACGTCTCATGCCCGCTTGCGCTGGTGTACGCCGCTGGGGTGCCGCTGCGCTTGATATGGCGTATGTCGCCGCTGGCCGGTACGAAGGCTTCTGGGAACGCCGCCTGAACGCGTGGGATCTGGCGGCCGGTATCATCATCGTGAAAGAGGCTGGCGGCTTCGTGCAGGCACTGAACCCCGAAGGCAATGTGCTGGAGGATGGTGAAGTGATCTGTTCTAACGAGCCGATCTTTGATCAGTTCGCTAAGGTTATCCGGGGCTAAACAGTTCTCAGCTTACTTACGCGGAACACGTGGAATACGTGACTGCGAAAGCTTGTATTTCGCTTCCGGGTGGGGCGGGTGGCCATGGGTGCGGTCCCAAAACTGCACGCCTCCGCGCCGCAACCAAAGCGGTATGCACAGGATCAGGCCCACAGCAAACCCTCCGGTATGGGCCCAATAGGCAATGCCGCCTTCGTCGGGGTTGCTGGTGACGCTGCCAAAGAACTGAATCGCCAGCCAGACCCCCAGCATGATGAAGGCCGGAATTGTGAAGACCCTGAAATAGACAATCAGGATCAGCAGGATATCCACCCGCGCTTTCGGGAACAGCAACAGATACCCACCCATCACACCTGCAATTGCGCCCGAGGCGCCGACGGTCGGCACCTGAGAGTCCGGCCCGGTGATGATGTGAATGAGGCCAGCGCCAATCCCGGCTGCCAGATAGAACAGCAAGAAGGGCAGGTGTCCCATCTCGTCTTCCAGGTTGTCACCGAAAATCCAAAGGAAAAGCATGTTTCCGGCCAGATGCATCCAGCCGCCGTGCAGGAACATGGACGTCACCAGTGTTTCCAGCCCGAACCCATCGCTGACCCGCGCCGGGATGATGGCGTAGTCGAAGAACAGCCTGCCGATCCGCGGCCCGTCATCCATGATCCCCACATAGCTGAGGAAGATCAGGATGTTGGCCGCCATCAGAGCATAGACAACATAAGGCGTGCGCCCCGAAGGGTTATGGTCACGGATCGGAAACATGGTGCGACGCTGGGCTTTTGCGCGCCCAGCGTCAAGGCAAGCTTATGCCGCACCTCCCAACAACGCGGCGTTTCCGCCCGCAGCTGTCGTGTCGACGCAGACATGACGTTCGCCCAGAACCCGCGCACGGTCAGGCTTGCCGGGGATCAGGGGCAGAATCGGGCCGTCGCGGCGCGCCAGATGTTGCTCGATCTGCCGGGCGGTCTCGTCATCCCCCCACCACAGTACACCTGAGATGCCGGTCAGGTTTTCCAACCGATGCAGGTCAAGCATTCCGGTTGCTTGAATGGCGTTGCCACCCAGCGCCTGAACAGCCTCGGCCTGGGCGCGCGCTGCGGCCTCTCCGGGCCCCATACACAGCAATGGCTGGCGAGGGTATTCGCTCAGGCGGTTCGATTCTCCGGTCGGACCGGGCAAGGATTGGGTTTTGACTGGCGCTGGTTGCCCTTGAGGGGCTGGCAGGTCGGCCACGGTGCTCCAAGTATCCGCCGTATTTTGACGATCCGGCGCGCAGAAGCGGGCCATGTAGTTCGGCCCGCCCGCCTTGGGGCCGGTGCCCGACAGACCTTCGCCACCAAAGGGTTGCGAACCGACGATGGCGCCGATCTGGTTGCGGTTCACATAAATGTTGCCCGCATGGATCGCCTCGGTCACATGCTGGACCCGGTCGTCGATGCGCGTGTGCAGGCCAAAGGTCAGGCCATATCCAGTGGCGTTTATATCGGCGATGACCTTGTCGATGTCCTGCGCCTTGAACCGGGCCACGTGCAGTACGGGTCCAAAAATCTCGCGTTCCAGCGCGGTAATGCCAGAAACCTCGATCAGTGTTGGGGCAACAAAAGTGCCTTCGGGCGGCAGCGGAAGCTCTTTCAGAACCCGCCCTTCGCCGCGCGCCGTGGTCACGTGATCAGCTATGCCTTGCCGGGCCTGTTCGTCGATGACCGGGCCGCAATCGGTTGAGATGAGCCAGGGGTCTCCAATGCTCAGGGCGTCCATTGCGCCTTTGAGCATGGTCAAAACGTCGTCGGCGATGTCTTCCTGCAGATACAGGCACCGCAGGGCTGAACAGCGCTGGCCTGCCGACTGAAAGGCACTTTCGATGATCGATTGCACGGCTTGTTCGGGCAGGGCGGTGCTGTCGACGATCATGGCGTTCAGACCGCCGGTTTCCGCGATCAGCGGCGTACCGGGGCGCATGTTCCCGGCCATCGCGGCCCTGATCTTGAGCGCGGTGGCTGTAGACCCGGTAAAGGCCACGCCCGAAACGCGTTCATCCGACGTTAGCGCCGCGCCCACAGCAGGCCCGCCTGGCAGCAATTGCAACGCATCGCGAGGCACGCCTGCCTCGTGCATCAATTGAATGGCGCGATGCGCAACCAAAGGCGTCTGAGGCGCAGGTTTGGCCAACACAGCGTTTCCGGTGGCCAGCGCCGCTGCGATCTGCCCTGAGAAAATAGCCAGAGGGAAGTTCCAGGGACTGATGCAGGTAAAGATTCCGGCAGACTTGGCCGCAGGAATATTGGCTGCGTAATACCGCAGGAAGTCCACCGCCTCGCGAAGTTCCGCCACCGCGTCAGGCAGGGATTTCCCGGCTTCGCGAGCAAGAAGGGCGAAAAGCTCGCCATAGTTCGCTTCATAGAGATCGGCAGCAGCGTTCAGAACGCGCGAACGCTCAGCAGCCGGTGCGTCCCAGGGGTTGGCCGAGGCCAGGGCCAGCTCTGCATCCGCCGCGCTGGCTGGCGCAACGGACCCGGGCCGGTCCTGCGGATTGGCCGGGTTGGTAACAGGTTCTTCGGCCTCTGGCTTGGCCTTGTCGGCCAACAAGGGTTGAGCAAACCAATGATGCGCGCGGAACCCATCCCGCGCTGCTTCGATCCGATCCAGAGTGGGCGTGTGGTGCAGATCAAACCCTTTGGAGTTAGGGCGCTCTGGTTGAAACAGCTCGGGCCCTGTCGGTAGGGCGGGCGGCGGCGTCTGTACGATGATAAACGGGTCTGCGGCGACCTCTTCCGGCGGCACGTTTTCGTCGACGATCTGGTTCACGAAAGAAGAGTTTGCCCCGTTTTCCAGCAGGCGTCGTACCAGATAGGCCAGCAAGTCGCGATGCGCCCCGACCGGCGCATAGATGCGGCACCGGGTGTTCTGCTTGCCCATGACGATCTGATGCAGAGTCTCGCCCATGCCATGCAGGCGCTGGAACTCATAAGGTTGATCGTCGGCCATATGCAGGATGGCGCTGACCGTATGGGCGTTGTGGGTCGCAAATTGCGGATAGATCCGGTCGGTCATGTTCAGCAGTTTGCGGGCATTGGCGATGTAGGAAACATCGGTTGCCGCCTTGTGGGTGAAGACCGGAAACCCATCCACCCCTTCGACCTGCGCACGTTTGATTTCTGTGTCCCAATAGGCGCCTTTGACCAGACGCACCATCAGCTTGCGGTCGTGGCGCTGCGCCATATCGTAAAGCGTATCGAGAACCAGACCGGCGCGCGGCCCGTAGGCCTGCACCACGATACCGAACCCGTGCCACCCGGCGAGGGCTGGATCAGACATGACTGCCTCTATGACTTGCAGCGATAGCGAAAGGCGGTCTGCCTCTTCGGCATCGACGTTCAGACCCATGCCAGCGGCTTTGGCCAGCAATGCCAGAGCCCGCAGGCGCGGGACCAACTCGTCCATGACACGCTGCTCCTGCGCCAGCTCATAGCGAGGATGCAGGGCGGACAGCTTGACCGAGATGCCGGGATTGGCGCGGATGTCGTCATGGATGCAGGCCTCGGCAATGGCCGAAATGGCGCGCGAATAGGACAGGTGATAGCGCGCGGCGTCCGCCTCGGTGCGTGCGGCTTCGCCCAGCATGTCATAGGAATAGGTATAGCCGTTATCCTCCATCCCCCGCGCACGTTTCATGGCGGACTGAATGGTTTCACCCAAAACGAATTGCCGCCCCATTTCTTTCATCGCACGCGCCACGGCGGTACGGATCACGGGCTCGCCCAAGCGCTTGATTGCACCGCGCAGCGCACCGACCGGAGAGGCCTGGCCTTCGTCCAGCACCTTGCCGGTCAGCATCAGCGCCCAGGTCGATGCGTTCACCAGCGATGATGAGGATTGCCCCAGATGTTTGCCCCAATCGGATGGCGCGATCTTATCTTCGATCAACGCATCGATCGTATCGGCATCGGGTACGCGCAGCAGTGCTTCGGCCAGACACATTAGGGCGATGCCTTCGTCGGTGGACAGGCCATATTCGGCCAAAAATACCTCCATCAAGCCGGGTGAGGTGCTGGACCGGATGTCGCGAACCAGCTGCGCGGCAGCAGCACAGATGGCGTTGCGATCTGTGTTCGTCAGGTTGGCCTGAGTGATCAGGGTATCAAGAACAGCCGACTGATCGGCATAGGTTGGGGTGTCAATGAGTGTACGCAGGTTATGTGACATGGGTCCTCCGGTCTTTGTGATAATATATGTCGGAAGAAACGGGACAACGGACTGAGTTTGACCTATCAACAGGCGAGTGTTCCGAATTTACGGTGAAAGGCAGTGTAAATGAACTTCCCTAATCTGGACCGCTTCGACCGGTCGATTCTGAAAATATTGGCTGAGGATGGCCGTGTTTCGGTTGCTGATCTTGCGCGCGAGATCGGTTTGTCGAAATCACCGACGCAAGCGCGGCTAAAGCGGCTCGAGGCGAGTGGCGTGATAAAAGGGTATCGGGCAATGCTTGACCCGATCAGATTGGGTCTGGATCACGTGGCCTTTGTCGAGGTGCGTATGACAGACACGCGAGAAAAGGCACTGGCCGAGTTCAATGCCGCCGTTCGCCGGATCGCAGAAGTCGAGCAGGCCCATATGATTGCGTCAAACTTCGACTATCTTTTGAAGGTTCGAACCGGATCCATGTCAGAATACCGCGCGGTGCTGGCAGAAAAGATTTCGTCTCTGCCACATGTGGCGAGTACATCCACCTTTGTGGCGATGGAGGCGGTTAAGGAAACCGGCATGTTGGGCGCATTGGACGTGACGGGCTGACCGCCCACAAATCATCAGCGCGACAATATCCGACGCTTTTCAGCCATGGCTTCGCGGCGTTGCTGTTCGATTCCCAGTTTGAAGGAATCTTCAACGAAATCGATGTGTGCAAACGCAGCCTGTTCCGCACGCTCTTCATCGCTGTCGATCACGGCTTGACCCAATTCAAGATGCTGTTCCAGCAATTTCTTGCCTGACCCGTCAATCGACTTCAAAAAGCTGCGGTTGTAGAAGACGCCTTGCTTGGTCAATTCATAGATGGAGGCCATCATATGGATAAGAGTTGCATTTTGGCTGGCATCAACAATGGCTGAATGCAGCGCGAAATCAGCCTCGCGCGAGGCCAAGGCATCATTTTCTTCCCAGGCGCGTTGGTTTTCCGCCAGAATCTCGGCAATTCGCTCCTTGTCCGCCTTGGTCGCGCGTCGGGCGGCCAGGCGGGCGGCAAACCCTTCTTGCTCGCGACGGTATTCAAGATAGTCAAAAAACGCGGGCTCGTGCCGTTCATAAAGTGAGAGCAACGCCGGTAGCATCGCCTGCCCTGTCAGGGCGGCTACAAATGTACCTTCTCCGTGCTGAGTGGTCACCAAGCCGCGCTCTTCCAGCACGGCCAGCGCTTCGCGCAATTTCGGGCGCGACACGCGCAGCATCTCTGCCAGATCACGCTCGGAAGGCAGCTTGCGCCCCTGTTTAAGTATGCCCGATGCGATCAGATCTTCGATTTGAGAGACAACAGCGTCTGCCAGCGATTCGTGTCCGACCGGTTCAAAAATCGCCTTGGTGCTCATGGGTTTTGCCTCATATGAAATGCGAAGATCATATTACTGGTAAATAAATATAACCATATCGCGGTAATTTTCAAGAAAACACGGTTCGCTGAATTCCTAGGCATAATTGCCAGAATTGATTGGGAAAATTGCAGGATTTTAAAATCTGAACCAAAAACGCAACACGCTGACGAACCGCGCGGTCACGCTGCGAGTGAAAGCAGCTTCATATCCAGTGGTAAACAAAATTGTTGACTGGATCGTAATGGTAAAGTTAGTTTACCACCGGAGCGGCGCTGGAAGAGCCTGCGCCAATGATCGGGCTGAAACCCCGACCAACCCTGGAGGAGATCTCATGAAGAAGACCCTGACGAGCTTGGCCGTGGCGGCCAGCATTATCGCCGCACCTGCGGTTGCCGCAGACAAACTGCTGTTGAAAACGCCGATTGCGTTCTCGACCGAATTGCCAGGCCTGGGCTCGCCGATCCCGCGTGTTGCCGAACAGCTTGACGTGATGTCAGGCGGCACGCTGAAGATGAAAGTGTACGAGCCGGGCAAGCTGGTTCCGCCGTTCGAGATTTTGGACGCGGTATCCACTGGCAAGATCAACTCGGGCTACACCACAGCTGGATATTGGGCCGGTAAAATCCCGGCTGCGCCGCTGTTTTCGGCTGTGCCTTTCGGCCCCGAAGCGGGTGAATACATGGCGTGGCTCTATTACGGCAACGGCATGACCCTGTATCAGGAAATGTATGATCAGGCCGGTTACAACGTAAAAGTTCTGCCTTGCGCGATCATCGCACCCGAAACCTCGGGTTGGTTCGCGACCGAGATCAACTCGCCCGAAGACCTGAACGGTCTGAAGATGCGTTTCTTTGGTCTGGGCGGCAAAGTCATGCAGAAGTTGGGTGTTGCAACGTCGCTGTTGCCAGGTGGTGAGATCTTCCCCGCGCTGGAAAAAGGCGCGATTGACGCGACTGAATTCTCGATGCCCGCCATTGATGCGCGCCTGGGCTTCCATAAACTGGTCAAGTTCAACTATTTCCCCGGCTGGCACCAGCAGGCGACTGTGTTTGAGCTGCTGATCAACAAAGACGTCTGGAATGAAACCAGCGACCAGCATAAGGCGATCATCGAAAGCGCCTGCAAAGCGTCGATGGCAGACAGCTTTGCCGAAGGTGAAGCGATCCAGCATGCCGCACTGATCGACAACGTTGAAAACAACGGTGTCACCATCAAGCAGTGGTCGCCCGAGATGCTGGATACATTCCGCGCAACGTGGGACGAGGTTGCTGCTGAAGAAGCCGCAAACGATGCTTTCTTTGCCCAAGTCCTGGCGGACATGAACGAATTCCGCGACGGCTATAACCTCTGGAAGACCAACGCGTTCCTCCCACGTCAGTAAACTCTCCCTAACTGACGTAACCGGGGCGGCGGAGTCCGCCGCTCCGAACTCTCCCGAAATCGGAATTTCTAACCCTTCACCGTCCCGCGCGCCGGGGTGCTGAGCGAGGAATGACCATGGCCAACGAAAAATATACAAATGATCCGGTCGAAGCCTATGAAGGCATCCTGGAACATCCAGATACCGACCGTCAGAAGATCGCCGTCGCCATCGACACCAGCGTCAAAGCGGTAGGACATGTGGTCATGTGGGCGAATATCCTGCTGATGGCCGCGATCTTTAGCCAGGTTTCGCTGCGCTACCTGTTCAGCCAGAACTATCCCAAGCTGGATGAGATCCAGTGGCATTTCTACGGCGTCGTCACGATGATCGGCATCTCATATGCCTTGATCACCGACAGCCATGTCCGCGTTGACGTCCTGCATATGCAGTTGTCCCGCCGGGCGCAGCGGATCATCGAAGTGATCGGCATCCTGACTCTGTTGACCCCTTTCATCTATTTGATGGTCGACCAGGGGTATGACTATTTCTACGAAAGCTTCCGCGTGAATGAACGCTCGGACAGCCCAACTGGCCTGCCTGCACGCTGGGCATTCAAGGCTGTCATTCCGATCAGTTTCATCCTGCTCGCACTGGCTGCACTCGCACGGCTGATCCACGACGGGCACGCGCTGCTCTATGGACCGGCCTCGGAACGGGAAGGCGCGCCGCTGCGCCGTATCCTGCTGGTTCTGGCCGTGTTCGCCGCTGTTTGCGTGGGCTTGACCTTCCTTGTCGAAACGACCGAGGAAAAGCTGGTCATCGCGATGTTCCTGACCTTCATTGCGCTGCTGTTCACTGGCTATCCGGTGGCATGGGTGCTGGCGGGTGTCGGTGTGGCCTATTGCGGTCTGGCTTACCTGTTCGACAACGATCTTATGCTGTGGACGGGTCTTGAGAGCACCTTTACCGGGCTCGATTACCTGACCCTGGGTGCTGTGGTGAACCGCGTTTATGCCACCATGTCCAACGCGGTTCTGGTCGCCTTGCCGATGTTCATCTTCATGGGCCTGATGCTGGACGAATCCGGTGTGGCCGAGCGTTTGATGTCCTCGATGCAGCGCCTGTTCGGCACCGTGCGCGGAGGTCTGGCGATTACCGTGACCCTGATTGGGATCATTCTGGCGGCCTCTACAGGCATTATCGGAGCCTCGGTGGTCTTGTTGGGCGTGCTGTCGTTGCCGTCGATGATGCAGCAGAAGTATCAACCGACATTGGCTGCTGGCGTTGTTTCAGCGTCCGGTACGCTGGGTATCCTGATCCCGCCCTCGATCATGCTGGTGATCATGGCCGACCAGATGGCCTTGTCTGTCGGCGATCTGTTCATGGCAGCCGTTTTCCCCGGTGTCATCATCGGCGGGCTGTACCTGACCTACATCTTCCTACTAGCCTTGATCAAACGTGACGCAGCCCCTGTGCCCGAGGGCGCAAAAGCCCCCGACTGGGCCGCTGTCAAGGACGTTCTGATCGCCGTCATCCCGACGCTGATGCTGATCCTCGCCGTGCTAGGTTCGATCTTTGCGGGTCTGACCACACCGACCGAAGCCTCGGGCATCGGTGCGCTGGGCGCCACGCTGCTGGCGCTAGGCTATCGCAAGCTGACCTTTGCCAAACTGTGGAACGTGCTGGTGTCGACTTTCAACACCACTGCGTACATCTTCGCGATCTTCCTTGGCGCGACCGTATTCTCCTACGTCCTGCGTGAATTGGGCGGGGACGAGTTGATCGAACATGTGGTGCAGTCCACCGGTTTCGGAGCCAACGGTACGATCCTGTTCATCCTGTTCATCGTGTTCTTGCTGGGCTTCGTTCTGGACTGGATCGAGATCACGCTGATCGTGTTGCCTCTGATGCGCCCCATCGTGAACGGGTTGGGTATCGACATCCCCGGCTTCGGCGTATTGGATGAACCGGCGTTGGTGTGGTTCGTGATCCTGGTCGCGGTAACGCTGCAAACCAGCTTCCTGACCCCGCCGGTTGGCTTCGCCCTGTTCTACCTGAAAGGCGTCTGCCCGCCGGAGATCAAGCTGACCCACATCTACAAAGGCATCATCCCCTTTGTGCTTTTGCAGCTGACCGGTCTGGCGTTAGTCTTCCTCTGGCCGACGCTCGCCACCTGGTTGCCCTCGGTCGCTTACTAAGGAGCCTGCCCGATGCGTCTGAGCCAATGTCATAACTTCCACGACTTCCGGCGGCTGGCCAAGCAGCGGCTGCCGGGCCCCATCTTCAACTACATCGACGGTGGCGCGGATGATGAGGTGACGTATCGGGAAAACACCAACGCGTTTGACCGGTGTGATCTGTTGCCGTCGGTCCTGCGCGGAGTGTCAGACGTGGATATGTCGGTCACGGTGATGGGGCAAAAGCTGGACATGCCCGTCTATTGCTCGCCCACTGCCTTGCAGCGTCTGTTCCACCATCAGGGCGAACGCGCGGTGGCAGCTGCGGCCGAGAAATACGGGACGATGTTCGGCGTATCCTCACTGGGCACGGTGTCGTTGGAAGAGCTTCGGAAAAAGCATAAGAACCCGCAGGTCTATCAGTTCTATTTCCACAAGGATCGGGGCCTGAACGCCGCCATGATGCAGCGCGCGAAAGAGGCGGGTGTCGAGGTCATGATGCTGACCGTCGACAGCATCACCGGCGGCAATCGTGAGCGCGACTTGCGCACGGGGTTCTCGATCCCGTTCCGGCTGACGCTGGGCGGCATGATCCAGTTTGCGATCAAGCCGATGTGGGGGATCAATTACGTCACCCACGAAAAGTTCCGTCTGCCTCAGCTTGAAGAGCACGTGGATATGGGTGGCGGCGCCAGCTCGATTGGCGGCTACTTTACCGACATGCTCGATCCGTCGATGAACTGGGATGACGTGGCACAGATGGTGCGCGACTGGGACGGGCAGTTCTGCCTGAAGGGTATTATGACTGTCGAAGATGCCAAGCGTGCCGCCGAGATCGGATGCACCGGTATCATCCTGTCGAACCACGGGGGCCGCCAATTGGACGGCTCGCGTACGCCCTTCGATCAGCTGGCTGAAATTGTCGATGCTGTCGGCGACAAGCTGGACGTTATGATGGACAGCGGCATTCAGCGCGGCACCCATGTGCTAAAGGCACTGTCAATTGGGGCCAAGGCGGTTGGCGTCGGGCGGCACTATCTCTACCCGTTGGCCGCCGCAGGGCAGGCGGGGGTCGAGCGCGCGCTTGGCCTGATGCGGGCCGAGATTGAGCGCGACATGAAACTGATGGGCGTCACCAGCGTTGACCAGTTGAGCCGCGAGAATATCCGTTTCCGCAACGCCTGAACCCAAAATGGGAGCCGACATGACCAATGACGAGTTGATCAAACACTTCCGTTCTATCGTCGGATCGCGCCACGTCCTGACTGGCGAGCGCGCGACCGAACGGTTCCGGCGTGGCTTCCGCTCGGGCGAGGGTGAGGCGCTCTGTGTTATTCAGCCCGGTACGCTGTCGGAACAGTGGAAGGTTCTGCAAGCTTGTGTTGCCTCGGACAAGATTGTCATCATGCAGGCCGCCAACACCGGCCTGACAGAAGGATCGACACCGTCGGGCAGCTATGACCGCGATGTCGTTCTGATCAACACCCGCCGGATGGATACACTGGTCCCGTTGAACAATGGCGAGCAAATCGTCAGCTTTCCCGGTGCCACCCTTTTCGCGTTGGAAAAACTGCTGGCTCCGCTGGGGCGCGAGCCGCATTCGGTGATCGGTTCCTCGTGCATCGGTGCATCGATTGTGGGTGGGGTCTGCAATAACTCGGGCGGGTCTTTGGTCGAGCGTGGGCCCGTTTACACCGAACTGTCCGTGTACGCCCGGATATCCGAGCAAGGCGAACTGGAACTGGTCAACCATCTGGGCATTGATCTGGGCGACACGCCCGAGGAAATCCTGGCAAGCCTCGATGCCGGCACTTTCGACCGCAACCCCGGTGCCACAAACAAGCGCGCCTCAGCCAGCGATTATGCGCAGATCGTGCGGGATGTAGACGCGGAAACGCCTGCGCGCTTCAACGCAGACGAGGCCAAACTGTTCGAATCCGCTGGCTCTGCCGGTAAACTGGCGGTCTTTGCCGTACGTCTTGATACCTTCAAGAAAAATGACGCGGAAAAAGTGTTCTATATCGGAACAAACAACCCCGATGATCTGGCCGCTTTGCGCCGTCATATCCTGTCCAGGTTCAAATCTCTGCCCGTCTCGGCCGAATATATGCAGCGTGAGGTGTTCGACATCACTGCCAAATACGGCAAGGACACGGTTGTGATGATCGACAAACTGGGCACCGACCGCTTACCGTTTTTCTTTGCAATGAAAGGCGCGGTCGATGCACGTCTTCGGCGCATCCCGTTGCTGGGTAATTTCACCGACCGGTTCATGCAAATGGCCGTGGCGCTATGGCCGCGTGTTCTGCCCAAGCGGATGGTCGAGTTCCGCGACAAGTACGAACATCACCTGATCCTGAAGATGAAAGATGACGGTATCGCAGAGGCCGCTGCGTGGTTGCCGGATTTCTTGGAAGACCGCGACGCCGGGTATTTTGAATGCGACGCCCGCGAGGCTAAGATTGCAGGTTTGCATCGTTTCGCCGCCGCCGGAGCCGCCGTGCGTTACATGGCTCTGCACAACTCGGATGTAGAAGACATTATCGCATTGGACGTCGCGCTGCGCCGCAACGATCAGGACTGGCTTGAAAAACTCCCGCCCGAGATCGAGAACCAGCTGGTGCACAAACTCTACTACGGCCACTTCATGTGCCACGTTATGCATCAGGATTACATCGTCAAAAAGGGCGCGGACCCCAAGGCGTTGAAGGCGGCGATGCTTAAGCTGTTCGACGAACGCGGTGCGGAATACCCGGCCGAGCACAATGTGGGCCATTTGTACCCGGCCAAGCCGGACCTGGCGGCGCATTACAAGTGCTGCGACCCGACCAACTCGTTCAATCCCGGCATTGGAAAGATGTCGAAGGCGAAACACTATCACTAAGTGAACATCGTTACACCTTTTGACGCTTGTGAAAGGCTTCAAGGAGGCTAGTGCCGCTGTCGAAAAACGCGGTCTCACCCACAATGCCGGTCACGCCATAACGATCCAACTCGGCCTTTACGTCCGGCTCAACCAGCGTGAATACCAGTTGGATGTTGTTTTCATTCAGGACCCCGGCCATGTTGCGCAAGGCGTATCCGGCGGTGAAATCGACCTCATCTATGGCTGACGCGTCAAGGCAGAACCATTCAGGTTTGGCGTCCGGGCCTTGAGCAATGGCGGTGACTTCATCGGTAAAACGCTGCGTGTTTGCGTAATACATGCCGTGCGAAAACCGATAGATCACGAGGCCGGGCTCGAACTGGTTAGGCGGGGCCAGATCTTTTGAATGCCAGCCACCAGACTGGGTTTTGACAATCACAGCGTTCTTTGGGCGATACCCTCTGCGGGTGTGATCGACCAGCGACAGGACCATTGCAAAGATGATGCCTTGTTCCACGCCGACCACGACAACCACAGCTGCCGTCGCAGTGGCCACCCAGAACTCGGATCGGGCTTGTTTGTAAATCGTTGTCAGACCATGCAGATCGATCAGTTTCAACCCGATCAGGAAGACGATAGCGGATAAGGCGGCATTCGGCAGATAGGCAAGCGGTTTGGTCAGAAACAGGATCACAAGCAGGACTATGGCAACCGTTGTCAGTTGCGCCACCTGACTACGGCCACCCGCGCTGGCGACCATTTCGGTTTTGGTGGGGCTGCCGTTGACCACAAATGTGCCGGTGAATGCCGCTCCGAAATTGGCAAGCCCAAGCCCGACCAGGTCTGTGTTCTCGCTGAACCTCTCGTCATATCGGGCCGCGTACGCGCGCGAGGTCGCAGCGCTTTGGGCCAGAATGACAACGAAGATGGACAGTGCAGTGGGCAGGAGTTGTTTGAACAGGGTCCAACTCCAATCCACCTCGGGGATCGAGATCGATGGCAAGCCGCCGGGCACTGTTCCCAGCAGGGCAATTCCCACCGTTTCGAAGGAAAAGGCCCAACTGCATAAGATCACCCCCACGATCGCGATCAAAGGTCCTGGTACTTTTCGCGACAACATTGTGCAGGCAAGCACAATTCCAAGAACGGCCGCCGATACACACACGGTTGGCCAACTGACCTGAGCCAAATTGTTGAAAACATCGGTCAGTCGCGCAAGCGTGCCGTGCCCCGTGGCCTCGATCCCCAATAGACCGGGTATTTCACCCGTGGCGACCTGAATGCCTACGCCGGTCAGGAAACCAACAAGAACGGTACGAGACAGGAAATCGGCCAGAAATCCCAATCCGATGATCCGTGCGCCGATCAAAAGCACGGCAGCCATCAATGCCAGAAGCGATGCCAAAGCCAGATACTCGGACGAGCCTGTAACCGCCATGCCCGCAAGGGCCGAGGCGGTAATGGCTGCCGTTGCCGAATCGGCCCCGACCACCAGGTGCCGTGATGAGCCGAATAGGGCGAACAGGGCCATGGGAATCAGGATCGTATACAGCCCGGTGACGACCGGCGTACCCGCAATTTTGGTGTAACCCATCACTTCGGGTATCGCGAGGCAGGCAAATGTAAGCCCTGCAAGCATCTCGGCAGGAAGGCGTGATCGGTCCAAAGGCAAGACACCTTGCAGCACTGGCAAAGCCGACAGTTTGCGATTTCTGCCCGGTTTTTCCATGGGTTACCTTTCGCCCGATTTGTCCCTCATTTCCACCTTGCATACCACCAGAGCGCCGGGCCGGGATGAATGCAAGGGAAGAGGGGTAAATCGAGATGACTTTGCAGCCGTTTTCGACAGGTTTTCAGGGAATTTTACACAACTACGGGAAACCCCCAATTTCGCGCGGGGCCTATCAAGGGTAAACATGACCTACCGTACTTACCACACAAACACACGGTAACTACTTTCCCCGATGAGGGGCTGGTCACACCCCCTCGGCCGGCCCCTCTTAACTTTTTGGAGACGTGAAGACGCGCCGGGCTTGGAAAACCGATTGCGCTCAGGCCGTGGCCAGTGTTGTCACATGAGCGGGCAGGTCGGCGGCAGCCTCATAAGCAATATCATGCGGAATGTCCTGTACGGGGGATTTTCGATATCCTTCCGTGAACAGAAGAAACGGGACTTTTGCCCTGACAGCGGTTTCAGCGTCAACCTCGCTGTCTCCGACAAAAATACGCGGTCCTGATCCGTCAAGGGCGTCGAAGCTTGCAAACAGATGTTGAGGGTCTGGTTTCCGTGTCTGCAGACTGTCGCCACCAAGCACGACGTCGAAGAATTGCGACAGGTTCAACGCCTCCAGCACATGCCGCGCCGGGGCTTCGGGCTTGTTGGTGCACACGCCCAGAACGCAGCCCATTTGTTGCAAACGTTCCAACGCGGCGGGAACTCCGGGATAAGGAACGGTCGTCTCACTGGCAGCGGCGTTATAGTGCTTGAGGGTCAATTGTGCCAATTCCGCGTGACGGTCCATCGACAGATCGCAGTGGCGGATTACGCGTTCGACCAGTTTGGGCAGACCATTTCCAACGAATCCCTTGATGATCTCGAAGGACAGGGGATCCTGCCCGGTGTCATCCAGCATTCGGTTTGTCGCCGAAGCCAAATCACCCAGGCTGTCCACCAGCGTTCCATCCAGATCAAATACAACAGTTGCGGTCATGTTTTTCCTGCCTTTTCCCCTCTGCCCACAGAGGTAACCCGCCCTTTTTCTGGGCGCAATCACTTGTGGTGAAACGACACTTGACAATCCTTACTAAAATAATCAGATTAACCGCAGGAACAGAAAGCCAGCCCATTCGAGGTCAGCCAGATCACATGAAACGCAACTGAATTGGCACTAAGCCGAAACGCTCTGGAGATGTCCCGATGAACGTTCAGAACCCGACCCCAACCCAAGGTTACGCTGTCTCGATGCTTCCCGCGCACAAGGCCGAAGACCTGACAAAAGGCGGCAACCTGGCACATATCGAATTGGGCGACCAACTCTACACCCTGCGCATTACCCGCGCGGGCAAACTGATCCTGACGAAATGAGCGCTGGCAAAACGCGCGGCGGCGCTACGGTAGGTCGCCTTGCTGACTTGGACCTCGTTGAGGCGGGGGCGGTCATGTATCTGCGCATGTGGAGCGCGGGTGAAGGTGCAAGGGCCGATGCTGCCAGTGACTTTCAGATCGCTTTGGGGGCAGAGAGCGGGCAGGCCGCGATGCTGACACTGGATCGCCTGTGTTCACTTTGCGCAAATTACGGTCGTCGTCCATTGATCAGGCATGGGTTGGGATGTGCGTGTCTTGGCGCGGACGAAAACTGTTTCGCTCAGATGATTTCAGCCGCCTCTGAAGGTGCGCGTGAAGACGCAATGATGATGGCATCTCTGATCGTACGCCCGGATTTTGCACCTGCGCTTGCCGCGTTGTCAGAAGAACTTGGCCTTGCCCTCAGACGCATGACGGCCGGGTTCAGGATCCCTACTACGGGACACCATACCCCCTCGGCCGTTCTCCACTGATCCCCGATTCAGGACGGCTTAACCCCGGCATTGCGCCGGGGTTATTTTGTTCAGCAGCACCCACATCCGGCATGATGATGATCGTGATCGCAAACCGGGGCAGGGGTGTAATCGCCCACCTCTGACAGCACGTCTCGCAACGCCCAAAGGATCATATCCACATCCTCGGCCTCGATGGTCAGCGGCGGGCGGATCTTCAGGATGTTGTCCTTTGGTCCTTCGCTACCGATCAGAATACGATGGTCGCGCATCCGGTTTTTGACATAGCTGCAAATCTCGGTTCCCTCTGATCCGTCAGTGTTAATCAGTTCCACACCAAGGAACAGCCCCATGCCCCGCACGTCGCCAACACAGCCAAAGTCGTTTTCGATCTGACGCAACCCGTTCATCAGACGGTCTCCCATCAGGCGGGCATTGTCTTGCAGAGCTTCGTCGTCGACGATGTCCAACACCTCTTTGCCGATCCGGCAGGACAGGGTTGAGCCGCCAAAAGTGGAAAAGAACTCGATCCCGTTGTTGAAACTATCGGCGATTTCTTTGGTCGTCACCAACACGCCCAGAGGGTGCCCGTTTCCGATAGGTTTGCCCATCACAACGATATCGGGAAGTGCGCCCTGGTGTTCAAAACCAAAGTAGTACTCGCCCAGACGACCAAGACCTGTCTGCACCTCATCGGCGATGCAAACACCACCTGCGGCGCGTATTTTCTCATAAACCGCAGGCAGATAGCCCTTGGGTGGAATGATCTGTCCTCCGACCGAGGGGAAGGTCTCGGCGATGAACCCGGCGACGCCTTGCCCGCGCGCGTTCAAGGCCGTGATTGCCGGATCTACAAGATCGGCAAATTTCTGGGCCCGATCGGTATCGTCGCGCTTGAACGAACCACGGTAGTCATCCGCAACCTCAACCAGTTCAACCCAGTCGGCTTTGCCGACGCCACCCGGTTTGTTGAATTTGTAGGCCGAGATCGCCACGGCCGCGTTCGTATTCCCGTGATAGCCGTGATCCGGTGTCACGATCCCCTTCGATCCGGTATGGGCACGGGCCAGCCGCAGAGCGAGCTCATTAGCCTCGGTTCCGGAATTGACGAAGAAGCAGACTTCAAAGTGATCTGGCAGTTTTGACAGGATTTTGTCGGCAAAAGCGGTCTGGGCCGGATGCAGATAGCGGGTGTTCGAATTCATCCGCCTCAGCTGGTCCGCTGCCACAGCCTGAATACGCGGATGCGCATGGCCGACATGAGGAACGTTGTTATAGGCGTCCAGATAGGGGCGGCCCCATTCGTCGAACAGGTGGTGTTTCCACCCACGCACCAGCATGACCGGATCGTCATAGGTCAGAGACAGGTTACCACCAAAATGATCGCGTCGCCCTTGCTGGATCGCCTGCTTGTCAGTGGGTTGGTAAAACACCTTGTCATCCGGCAGGTTCAGCAAGGCGGCGGGGTTCGGACAGACCGCGTGCCACAGCTCCATCTCGTCAGGATCGCCTACACCGGGCCAGTCCGCCTCCATGCCATCGGTGGTCAAGGCCAGTTGGAAATGCACATGAGGGGACCATCCGCCATTCTGGCTGGCATCGCCCAGCCGGGCAAACGCCGCCCCCTGTGCTACCGGATCGCCGGGTTTCAGCCTGTCACAGCATTCTGGATCCAGATGACCATAGAGCGTATAAAACGGATCACCTTCGGGCGTTTCGTGATGCAGGATGATCACCCCGCCATAGTCGAGGTGGCTGTCGCGGTTCTCGACGACCTCAACCCGCCCGCTCATGGGCGCGTGCAGCACCGTCCCGGCAGGCGCAAACACATCCACGGCCAAATGCACTGTCCGCCGGTCCGAGGCTTTCCACGGACCCTTGCGGAAGCCCGGTTCGGCATAGATCAAGCGGGGTTCGTTGTAGTAGCCCAACCACAGATCTTGCCCATATTCCTCGCCCACTCGTGCGGCCTCGGCCAGAGGCATGTGGAACGGATTCTGCGGCCAGACACAGTTTTCAACCGACAGCGAGCCCATGGGCACATCTCTCAGATCCTGATCGAACATCTGAGCGAACTGACCGCGATGCTCCTGTAGATGGGCATGGATCCGTTCGGCCCCATCGACCACCGGCAATCCACAAGCCGCCCGCAAACGCGCCGACATGAGGCCACCATTGACCGAAGCGTTCTCAAGAAACCGCCATGCGGGCGCTTGAGAGATTGTCACATAAGGATCATCCGGGTTCTCGGCGGCCATCAGGGTCGAGTTGACAACAGACACGGCAAGCCGCATCCGCAACAACGGCCAGATCAAATCCACCTCATCCTCGCGCAGCCGGTTGGCCGCGTGATACCCTTTCACCAACGCAGCCAACGCCCGTTCCGGCTTGGGATGGTCCAACACGATATAGGCCCCGGCAATCGCCAGATCGCAAACCCGCGGCGCCGCGCACATGTCACCCAGATCAATCAGCCCCGATATTCGCCGCCGTTCGCTCAACTCCCCTTCGACCAGAATGTTATAGTCATTGGCATCATTGTGAATGGCCTGCTTGGGCAGATCCGCAAGGGTACCGGAAATCGCTGCAAACCCGCCGCAGATTTCCTTTAGCAAGGCTTGCCGCGAAGGATCTGAAATCGCGCCTAGCTTTTCCGCAATCCAATCCGCCTGCATCAGGTCCCATTTGAAGCCGACCCGATGCAACCCCTCATGCTGGAACCCTTCCAGGGCCCGGTCAGTTGCCCCCAACACGCGCCCCAGTTTCAGGATCAGTTCTTCGGATTTTGCTGCCGCCTTCGCATAGCATTGCCCCGGCAGGCATTCCAGCAACCAGGTCAGCCTCGGCTGGGCCTCAGAATCCGCAATCTCGGGCAACAGAGCGCCATTCAAATCGGGAAACACCTTGGGAAAAGGCAAACCCGGTGCTTCCGAAGCAATATGAGCCAGCGCCTGTATCTGCAGATCCACCAGATCCGCCTCACAGCCCGCACGCATAACCTTGAGCACATAATCCTGCCCATTGGTGGCCTCCACCAAAAAGTTCAGGTCATATTCACCGTCCAGCCGCGTCAACCGTGCGTCCAGCCCCCAATGCTGACGCAGCGCATCCGCCCAGAACTTCACCAATTCGCTCATATCGTTCTCCGTCCCGTCACGCCCGGGATCCTATTCATCTGGCTCAAAATACCTTCGGGGGGTGAATTGGCCCACCGGGCCAAGAGGGGGCAGACAGCCCCCTGATCCCTCAATCCAAAGCGCGCAGGCGTTTGAACAGCGACGACGTATCCCAGCGCCCGCCGCCAAGTTTCTGCACATCCTTGTAAAACTGGTCGACCAAAGCCGTCAGAGGCAAAGAAGCCCCGTTTGAATTGGCCTCATCCAGACAAATCCCCAAGTCCTTGCGCATCCAGTCCACAGCAAAGCCGTAATCGAAATGATCGTCCAGCATCGCCTCGTGGCGGTTCACCATCTGCCAGCTTCCAGCCGCGCCCTGACTGATCACCTCGACCACAGAGCGCCCGTCCAAGCCGGCCTTTTCCGCAAAATGCAGCGCTTCGCTGAGGCCCTGTACGACACCGGCGATGGCAATTTGATTGCACATCTTGGTCATCTGGCCCGTGCCGCTCTCTCCGATACGGCGGCAGATCTTAGAGTAAACCTGCATCAGGGGTTCCGCCGCATCATAAGCGTCCTGATCGCCGCCGCACATGATAGACAGGACCCCGTTTTCGGCTCCGGCCTGACCACCCGATATCGGGGCATCGACAAAGGCAAATCCTTGCGCTGCCGCAGCCGCATAGAGCTCTAATGTGACAACTTTGGAAACCGTTGTGTGATCAACAAAGATGGCTCCATCCGACATGCCATGAAACGCGCCGTTCTCTCCCGTACAGACCATGCGCAGATCGTCATCGTTGCCGACACAGGCCATGACAAACTCTGCATCTTTGACGGCATCTTTCGGAGTAATTGCCATGGCACCGCCATGCTGTGCCACCCAGGCTTCAGCCTTGGTGGAGGTGCGGTTGTAGACGGTGACGTCATGACCTGCGGCCTTCAGAAAACCGGCCATGGGATAGCCCATGACACCAAGGCCAAGGAACGCGACTTTTGCCATTTTGTGATCCTCTCGGCTGTTCGACCGTTGTCTGGGGCCGAAATCTTTGACGAAGACAA
The DNA here is from genome assembly GCF_013034525.1 of Ruegeria sp. HKCCA5929. NCBI lineage: Bacteria > Pseudomonadati > Pseudomonadota > Alphaproteobacteria > Rhodobacterales > Roseobacteraceae > Ruegeria > Ruegeria sp. HKCCA5929. The sequence goes on along the minus strand of NZ_WQGE01000008.1, from coordinate 94,263 downwards.
AGCAAAGCTGCGCCCAAAGGGCAACCCCAAGTCAGCCTTTCCCACCCAGATCCTGTAATATGGGACAATCGGGCCGGTCATCCCCGGCGCAGGCGTCAACCAAATGACTCAGCGTGTCGCGCATGGCGTTCAGGTCCGCGATCTTGGCCTCGATCTGCGCCAGATGATCCCGCGCAACCTGTTTTACATCGGCGCTGGCGCGGGTTTCATCCTCGTACAGCGCCAACAGAGTCCTGCAATCCTCGATGGTAAACCCAAGCGCGCGGGCGCGGCCCAGAAAGTTCAGTTTATGCACGTCCTGATCGCGAAACCGGCGATACCCGTTGTCGTCGCGCAGAGGCTTGATCAGGTCGATGTCCTCATAATACCGGATCGTCTTGGCGGGCAGGCCAGTGCGGGCAGACACGTCTCCGATATTCATGCGTGCACCTCGTTGGTTTCCAAGGTCGGGGTTTCCGGCACGCTGGCGCGGACGCGACGCAGACGCAGAGCATTCGAGACCACAAAAACGCTGGACAGCGCCATCGCGCCAGCTGCCAAAGCAGGCGACAACAGATGACCGCCAAACGGATACAGCGCGCCAGCCGCCACCGGGATCAGCAGGACATTGTAACCAAACGCCCATCCGAGGTTCTGGCGAATGTTTCGCATTGTGCGACGGCTGATCTCGGTCGCGTTTGCAACGCCGCGCAGATCGCCCGACATCAGAACCACGTCGGCCGTTTCAATGGCCACATCCGTACCTGTCCCAATGGCGATGCCGATATCCGCAGATGCAAGCGCCGGGGCATCGTTGATCCCGTCGCCAACAAAAGCCAGCGTTCCGAAATTATCCCGCAAAGCCGTGATCGCATCTACCTTGCCGTCCGGCAACACCTCGGCAGTGACGTGATCGATCCCCAACCGATCAGCCAACGCCTGTGCCGTCCGCGCGTTGTCTCCGGTGATCATGGCCACAGTTAGCCCCATCTGGTGCAACCTCTGCAGCGCTTCTTCGGTGCCGGTCTTGATCGGGTCGGACACAGAAATCGTCGCAGCGGCCTGCCCATCAAGAGCAACGAATAGCGGCGTTGCCCCTTCGGAGGCGCGCTCTTCGGCCTCGTCCGCCAAACGGCCAAGATCAATCCCCCGGTTTTCCATCAGCCTGTAAGAGCCGACCAACACTTCTCGACCTTCAACGAGGCCCTGTACACCCAGTCCGGTGATTGATTGGACATTCGACGCCTCGGGCAGAGCAGAAGGACCGGCCCGAGTGATAGCTGATGCAATTGGATGCTCCGACTGTGCTTCTAGGGACGCAGCGAGCCGCACAACTTCATCCCGGTCAAACCCGTTGGTCGTCATCACGCTTTCCAACTCGGGACGTCCGAGTGTCAGAGTTCCGGTTTTATCCAGCGCGACAATGCGTGCTTGTTGAAGCTGCTGCAATGCATCGCCTTTGCGGAACAATACCCCCAGTTCTGCTGCACGCCCCGTGCCCACCATGATAGAAGTGGGCGTCGCAAGCCCCATCGCACAGGGGCAAGCAATGATCAGCACCGAAACACCTGCCACAAGCGCCAGCGGCAGGGCGGGGCTGGGACCGAAAACCAACCAGAGTATGACGGTGACCACAGCGACGAGAATGACGGCTGGGACAAAACGATAGGTGATTTGGTCGACCAGCCCTTGAATGGGCAATTTGGCCCCCTGTGCCTGCTGCACCATGCGGATAACCTGAGCCAGAACTGTGTCGTCCCCAACGCGCGCGGCGCGTACCCGCAAGGCGCCGGTCCCGTTCACCGTGCCGCCAACAACAGCGGCCCCTTGCGATTTTCCGACCGGCACAGGCTCGCCAGTGATCATGCTTTCGTCGACGTAAGATGTGCCCTCTAGCACTTCGGCGTCCACTGGCATCCGTTCGCCCGGACGAACGCGCAAAATGTCTCCCACAACTATTTCAGCAATAGGACGGTCCTCTGTTCGGCCATCTACTTCGACCCTTGCGGTCTTGGGCTGCAAGCCTACCAGCTTCCGAATTGCGGCCCCGGTTCTGCCTTTGGCGCGCGCCTCCATGAGTCGGCCCAGAAGGATCAATACAACGATGACTGCTGCGGCTTCGAAATAGACATTCGCGGTGCCTTGCGGCAGCACACCCGGGGCGAATGTGGCCACCACGGAATAGAGATAGGCCGCCCCGGTCCCAAGCGCGACCAGCGCATTCATGTCTGGCGTGCCGCGTAACAGGGATGGGATGCCCTTGCGGTAAAACACCCGTCCCGGACCGATCAACAGGGCCGAGGTCAGAGCAAACTGGATAAGCTGACTGGTCTGCGCACCGATGGTGGCGTGTACCCAGTGATGGAATGCGGGGATCATGTGCCCACCCATCTCAAGAATAAACACGGGCAGCGCGAGGACGGCGGCAAGCATCGTGGTGCGGACCAGACTGCGAATTTCGTCATCTTCGCGGCTTTCAGGTTCATGGGCGTTTTGAAGGCGCGCGGGGTATCCGATTCCGGTGATGACCTGTGCCAACTGCTCTGGCGTGGTTGTCCCCGCCGCGTATGTCACTGTGGCGGTTTGAGTTGCGAGATTGACCTGCGCGTCGATCACACCCGGGTTGGCTGCCAGCGCGCGTTCGATCTTGGCCACGCACGAGGCGCAATTCATCCCGTCGACATTCAGATCAACGCATTTGGTTTCAGCAGGATACCCTGCCGCGTCCAGCGCCGCAGTCAGAGCCGTAACCGGCCCGTCAAACGCCACTTGCGCTGATTTGGTTGCAAAGTTGACCGAGGCCGCATCGACACCTGGCACATCGCGCAGGGCGGCTTCGACACGGCCCACGCAGGACGCGCAGCCCATGCCGGTGATTTTTAGCTCTGTGAGTGTTTTATGTGCCATGCGACTCGTTCCGCAGCTTGCCTTGCCCTCCAAATGAGGGTTCCAGTCACGGGAAGGTCAAGGGGTCATGGCAAAAATCTATTCTGCTGGCCCGCGTATATTGCGCTCCATCATGCGTTGATACAGGCGCGGTGAGAGGCTGTTCAGCCACCAAGACAAACGCGCCACACGTCCAACCGGAATCATCGGCTGCGATTTGTCCAATCCTCGCAGGATTGCTTTGGCGGCGGCCTCAGGGCTCATCTCATCCATACCATCTTTTGCCGATCCGGGTCTTGCCGTTCCATCGGCCTGCTCTTGTGCGTTGCCCGGGTTGGTGGCCACGAAGGACGGCGCCGCGATCTGAACCTGAACGCCATGAGGTGCTTCTTCGGAACGGAGCGATTTGAAAAAACCCTCAAGCGCGTGTTTCGAGGCCGCATAGGCCGTTCGGTGATAGAGCGGCGCAAACCCTGCCACGGACGAAATCGCAAGATGCGTTCCCTGTGATACCCGAACCGCTTGCAGAAACGCGCGGGCCATTTCAACGGCCGCGAAGTAGTTAATGTCGAACACCATTCGGTGGCTGGTGGCGTCAGACTGATCAAACCCCCGAATTTGCGTGAGCCCGGCGTTATAGATGACCAGATCGATACTTTCGCTGGATTCGATCACCCTTTGGGTTGCGTCAGAAAGCTGCTCGGGGTCTGTCAGATCGCAAGCGATTGGCAACTGGTTTGGTCGGGTGTCCAAGCCTGAGACGTCAAGGTCCAGCAACACCACCCGCCAACCGCGAGCTTGCAGGGCTTGGCTCAGGGCTTGCCCCAAGCCGCCCGCCCCACCTGATATGACAGCTGTCTTCATAGCCCGGCCTGCTTTTGCCAGAACGCGAACACCTCGGCGCTGGTTTTTTCGGGTGTATAGCCGAATTCTGATTTGAGGGCGGAATTGTCCAAAACCGGTCGATATTGCAGAAACCGCACCTGTTCCGGCCCATAGCGAGACAAGCCAAGCGGGCGTGCCACGGATAAAGCCGCCTTCAGTGCCCAAGCAGGAAGACGCAGAACCGATTTCCCCATGGCATCGGCCAGATCGGTGACACCCATCGCTCCGTCCCCGGCGACATTGAAGATACCGGGTGGCCCGTCTGTCGCTGCGCGCCGCAGGATGCGGGCCAGATCGTGTGTCCAGATAAAGACAAAAGGACTTTCACTGCCGGTTACGGCCAGCAGGCGAGGCTTGTGAAACAGGGCGGTGATCTGGTTTTCGGTTCCGGCCCCCAGAACTGTCCCCACGCGCAGAACCACTTGTTCAAGATCAGGGGCAGTATTGCGGGCTTCCGCCAACAATTCCTCGACCTGTCTCTTGTGGTCGGAATAAGGGAATTCCGGATTGCCCCGCAGCGGGTCACGCTCACGCAGCGGAATGCGGTTGTCCGGGTGATAGCCATAAGCGGCACCCGAGGATGTGACCACAAGCCGTCGCACCCCGTTGGCAATCGCCGCATTCACCACCTTGCGTGTTCCATCGACGTCAACTGCATATGCTGCGGTGCGTCCAGTCTTGGGCGGGGGCGTCACGATGGAAGCAAGATGCACGATGACATCCGGCTTCACCTTGGTGATCACGCGGGCAGGGGCATCGCTTGTCACGTCCATCGGCAGGAAAGCGATACATTCAGGCAAAGACTCCGGGCGCTTGAGGTCGGTGGCAAAGACCTCATGCCCTTCAAGTTCCGGCAATAGTGCTTGCCCGACCATACCGGCGGCGCCTGTGATCAGAATACGGGTCATCGCGCGGCCTCGGTTCGGGCCATGATCGACGCAAGCGCAATGCCCGATATCGCGTGCCAGATGCCCCAGAACGCGGCCACAACGGCCATGCCGCCCAGCCCGTGGAAAAAGGCGAAGATCAAGACCAGTCCAAGCCCTGAATTCTGAATGCCGGTCTCTATGGTGATTGCGCGACGATCAAAGGGGGACAGCCGGGTCAGAGTGGCCACGACCCAACCGCCCCCCAGTGCCAGGGCGTTGTGAAGGATCACAAGCCCGGCGACAGCCCCGGCAAAGCTGAGGAAGAATCCCCAGTTGGCGGCCAGGGCAAGCAAGATGAAAGCCGCGAAGATACCCATCGACAAGTATTGCAGCGGTGCGCGTAAACGTGCGGTCAGGGCGGGACGACGCTGATTCAGTGTGATGCCCAGAACAAGGGGCAGGATCAGCATAAAGCCGACGAGAATGGCGATTTGCACCGGATCGATCTGGGTTTGCTGCAGGATCGCACGGGTCGGTGGATACAGCCCGCCCCAAAGCGCGATGTTGAAAGGCGTCATGAAGATTGCGCCAATGGTGGCGAATGCGGTCATCGACACGGACAGCGCCGCATTGCCGCCCGCGCGATGTGTTATGAAGTTCGAGATGTTGCCGCCCGGACAAGCTGCCACAAGGATCAGCCCTAACGCTATGGAAGCACGCGGCTCTGTGAACCAGACCAGCGCAAAGGTCAGTGCGGGCAAGACCACAAACTGAGATACCAGCCCGACAATCACAGGTTTTGGCGCGCGTCTCAGGCGATCAAAATCCCGAGGCGTCAGGTCGATCGCGATCGAGAACATCACAATGGCCAGAATAGAGTTCAGCAACGTCAGCGACGCCGGGCTGAAATTCAGCGTGACTTCGTCGATACCATTCATGCGGCGGCTTTCCGCAGCCGGTCGATCCAGCCAGTGACGGCTTTTCTATAGGTGGCCTTGTCAACGTAGTAAGCCATGCGGGGTAGGTCGATATAGTTCATGCCTCCGGTGGCGCGCCTGTAGTCTTTTTGTTTTTCGGTTTTCAGATCGGCCGCCGCCGGGCAACCGCTTTGAAGACCCTTGATATAGCGCGCCACCATCTCGGCCTGTTCGTGTCTCCCCTGCCAGCCAAGACCCGTGGCCTCGACCATGCCCAGCACAAACAGATCGTCGCGTTCGGGGTGTATGGTGTTCAGGTACAGATGCGGTGCATCGCCCTGCCAGTTCAGCAGGTCCTTGTCGACAAACGGATAGTGCAGCTTGTATCCGGTGGCAGCGAGGATCATGTCATAGTCTTCGCTGGAACCGTCTTTGAAGTGAACGGTGTGACCCTCCAGCCGGTCGATATCGGGGCGAATGCGCAAATCGCCATGACCCGCGTGATACAGGACCAGTGAATTCACCACAGGATGGCTTTCGTAAAGCTGATAATCGGGTTTGGGAAAGCCGTATTTTTGGGGATTTCCGACGAACCAGCTGAGGATCAGGCTGTCGACCTTTCGCTTTAGCCACATGGGCAGGCGGATCTTGTGACCCATCGTGTCAGCAGGTTTGCCAAAGACATATTTCGGGACGAAATAGTATCCGCGCCGCATCGACAGGTCGCAGCGTTTTGCATGGTGGATCGCATCCACCGCAATGTCGCAACCGGAGTTGCCTGCACCTACAACCAATACTCGTTTGCCGTCGAATTGACTGGGATACCTGTAGTGTGAGGCATGGATCAATTCTCCGTCGAAGGTTCCGGGAAATACAGGCATGTTCGGTTCCGACAAGGTGCCGTTTGCTATCATAACACCTGCGAAGTCGGCCTGATGGTCACCTTCGGCATCCCTCCAACTGACACGCCAACCATCCCCCGAGTTGCCCAGCGGCGTGATCTGGGTGACTTCTGTGTTAAACCTATAGTCCTTACGCAACCCGAAATGATCTGCAAAAGCACGGAAATAGTCGCGCATCGCCCGGTGAGAAGGGTACTCGGCCACGGCCTCATCCATCGGGAAATCTTCGAACTCGGTCATGCGCTTGGACGAGATCAGATGCGCTGTCTCGTACATGGTTGATCTGGGGGCATCGATGTCCCACAGACCGCCCACATCCGAATGCAGCTCGAACCCTTGAAATGCGATGCCCTGTTCTTTCAGCACCTTGGCCGCGGCCAATCCCATCGGTCCCGCCCCGATCAGGGCGAATGCGTCGCGCGTTTCTGTCATGAACCCTCCCGAAGTTCGTGAGGCTTAACTTGAACGAGCGACCAAAATAAGGCAAGGTGAAAATCATGAGTCTAAAAAACATAGAAAAACCAAGGCAAAGAGCGCCATCCAAGCGGTCCTTGGAGACGCGCGCGCGGATCATGGATGCTGCGGAATTGATCTTTGCCGAACGGGGATTCGAAGGTGCCTCGATCCGCGATATTGCCGCTTTGGCGGGTGTGCAGATTGGCCTTGTACACCATCACGGCGGCGGGAAAGAGGAGCTTTTCTATCGTACCGTCGCCCGCCGCGCGGATAAACTGGCGCAGTTACGAGTCGATAAACTGAACAAAGCCAGAGCCGAGGGGCCGCTGACATTGCACAGTATTTTGGACAGTTTTATCCGTCCCTATGTGGAGCTGGCTGAAACGGGTGGTCCAGGGTGGATGGCTTATGGTCGACTGGTTGCGCACGTGTCCGTCGATCCACGGTGGAGCGACATAGCAGCCGAGTGTTTCGATCCGACGGCCCAGCATTTTATCGCAGAGATTGCTGCGCTTTACCCAGATATAGATCCGGCGGTGTTGGCCAGTGGTCAGGTTTATTCGGTTTCGGCCATGCTGGCGCATCTCAACAGCGGCTGGCGCGTCAGGGCGCTGTCGCAGGGCGGTGAACAGCCTGACATAGAGCCGCTGGTCGAGTTTTGCGCCGCAGGCATTGCAGCAATGGTCCAAGCCGGTCGAGGCTGATCGCCTTTCAATCCTGCTGCAGGTGATCAAATAGCATTGTGCTGAATACGGAAGGCGATGTGCGCACGGCGCTGGGTGACGCGAAAAACCCAAACATCAGGATCAGCAATATCAAGGCCGCCGCTGCAAGACACACGACCGAGAGTTGAACGACTGAACGAACCATTGCGCAAAATCCTTTCCTGTAATTCGTAAACCCGGGTCGCCCAACGCGTTAGCTGGACTTTGCCAATTCCAGCTTCAGCCGCTCATTCTCGGCCTGCAGCTGGGCCAGCTGTTGTCCAAGAGTGTTCAGATGGGGGCGCAGCTCGGCTTCGGTGAAGCGAGGGGTGATGTGACGCGGGCAGTTCCAGTCCAGTGCCTCGATACGGATGATTGCTGCCCGTTCCGCCGGGGCCTCGGCCCCTTCGGGATACAAACTGGCTGCAGCGGCTTCGCCTTCAGTAAATTCGACACGTCCCAGGATCTTCAGGCGGCGCTGGTTGGCGTAATCCATCAGGATCATCGCGATCCGATCATTCCCATCCAGATTGCCGCGCGAGATATACTGCTTGTTGCCGGAAAAATCCGCATAGCCGATGGTCTGCGGCCCCAGTACTTTCAAAAACCCAACAGGCCCACCGCGATACTGCACATAGGGCCAGCCGGTTTCGGACACCGTCGATTGATAGAACCCGTCACGTGCCTGAATGAACTCTTTCTCGGGCTCGCCGATCAAGTGGCCCTGCTGTGGCCCGCTTTCGATGAACTTGGCATAGGTTTTTGCCGACCCCATGCGCTCTTGATGGGCGCGGACGGCAGGGGTGAAGGCGCGTTCGGAAAAGGCACGGGGCATGGTGATTCCTTTCAAAGACCTAAATCTGACAGTCCGGGATGATCTTCGGGGCGTTCACCTTGCGGCCAGTGAAACAGACGGTCCTCTTCGGTGATCGGCAGATCGTTCAGCGAGGCGTGGCGGTACGACATGCGCCCGTCTTCGGCAAATTCCCAGTTCTCGTTGCCATAAGAGCGGAACCACTGGCCGCTGTCGTCTCGCCATTCATAAGCATAGCGTACAGCAATGCGATGTCCGGCAAAGGCCCAGAGTTCCTTGATCAGGCGATAGTCCAGTTCCTTGCGCCATTTGCGCGTAAGGAAGGCGTGGATGTCGGCATGGCCTGACAGAAACTCAGCCCGGTTTCGCCATTGACTGTCCTCAGTGTAGGCGGGCGTCACCCGGTCGGGGTCGCGACTGTTCCAGGCGTTTTCCGCCATCCGCACTTTTTGAGTTGCGGTTTCGAACGTGAATGGGGGCAGAGGAGGGCGAGACATGAGGCAAGGGCTTTCAAGTAAGTGAAGCGGCCAAAAGGGCCATGGTTAGAAGGAACGGAACGTACTGAGGTGGGAAGATGCTGGCGCGACGTTTCATCGGTCAAATCCTCTGGTGTACAGATCGGTTAACTTTCGAATTCAAAGTGTACCGATCTGTTAACTTTTGCAAGGGCAAACTTTAAAAAATTTCAGATTGGGGCTGTCTAATCAAATAAAGCATTTTAAAATCAAACGCTTGATTTGGTGTTATTGTACTTCGCGTTTCGGGCTAATATGTACAGAACGGTACACTATGGAGCCGAATCATGCGCCCAAACAAACGGGACGAACTGGTGAGCAAGGCCCTGAAGGTCTTTTACCGCGATGGGTTTCACGCGACTGGCATGGACAAGCTGGTGGTGGAAACGGGTGTGTCCAAAACGTCGATGTACAAGCACTTCCGCACCAAGGAAGAGCTGATCCTTGCGGCCCTGCGTTTGCGGGACGAAAGCTTTCGTGATTGGTTTCTAAAGCGAATTGACGACATGGCGGAAACGCCAGCCGAGCAAATCCTCGCCAGTTTCGATGCGCTGAAAGAATGGTTCGAAGAAGATGAGTTCCGGGGGTGCATGTTCATCAAGGCAGGCGCTGAATTCCAGGACCCAGATCACCCGATCCATGTACAGGCTGCCGAACACAAGCAATTCCTGCTGGACCATTTCACTTCGGTTGCCGAGCAGGCCGGTGCTCAGGATCCGCATAAACTGGCCTGTCAGATCGTACTTTTGCAAGAAGGGGCTATTGTCTCGGCCGTTCTGCTTCAACAATGCGATCCGGCGCAAGACGCCAAGGATGCAGCGGCAAATCTGCTGGATGCGGCATTGTCCTGAACCTGCTCAAGAAAAAATGGTTCTTTCAGTTTTGGGCATGAGACGTTGCGTTGTTCGACGGCAGGACGCGGCGTCACATGCATTGGCGTGAATCAGGCGGAACGCTAGGCTTACTGGAAAGATTGTCTGGAGAGCGTTCGATGCCACTTTTCACTTCCACCGCAGCGTGGGTCACCGACGAACACCGCATGTTTGCGGATATGGCAGGCCGGTTCATGGATGATGAACTGTCGCCCAATATCGAAACCTGGGTCGAAAACGGCGTGGTGGATCGCGGCTTTTGGCGCAAGGCGGGTGAAACCGGGCTGATGGCGGGTGCAATCCCCGAAGAGTATGGTGGTGTCGGCGGCGGCATGGGGTTCGATGCAATCACCGCCTACGAACAGGGCGCGCGTGGCGATGCCGGTTGGGGCTATGGCATTCAGTCGATTGTGACGCATTACCTCACCGCCTACGGCAGCGAAGATCAAAAGCACAAATGGCTGCCGAAACTTGCTTCGGGCGAAATGGTCGGTGCTTTGGCGATGACGGAACCCAGCACCGGGTCAGACGTACAGGCGGTTCGGACGACGGCCGAGAAAGACGGAAACTCTTATCGGCTGAACGGCTCGAAGATCTTCATCACAAATGGGCAGTCTGCGGATCTGATCATCGTGGCAGCCAAGACAGACAAATCCGAAGGCGCGCGTGGTGTGTCTTTGATCGTGGTCGAAACCGAAGGGGCCGATGGTTTTCGCCGGGGGCGGAACCTTAAAAAACTGGGCATGAAGGGCAACGATACGGCCGAGTTGTTCTTTGAAGACGTCAAGGTGCCGATGACCAACCTGCTGGGGGATGAAGAAGGGCAGGGCTTTTACCAGCTTATGAAACAACTGCCGTGGGAACGGCTGAACATCGCGATCATGGCGCTGGGCGCGATTGATTTCGCCATCGCCGAAACGGTCAAATACGTTCAGGAACGTAAAGCCTTTGGGCAGCGGGTGATGGACTTCCAAAACACCCGGTTCAAGCTGGCGGAATGCAAGACCAAAGCCGAGGTTCTGCGCAGCTTCATCAACGATTGTGTTGCCAAGCTGGAAGCCGGCGAGCTGGACGCTGCCACCGCTTCGATGGCCAAATATTGGGGTTCAGAGGTGCAGAACGAGATCATGCATGAATGTCTGCAGCTGTTCGGCGGCTATGGCTTCATGATGGAATACCCGATTGCGCGTCTATATGCGGATGCGCGGGTTCAAATGATCTACGGCGGGACCAATGAAGTGATGAAAGAGTTGATCGCACGCTCGATCGACGTTTGACGGTTTCCGGGCGGCGACCCGCCCGTTTGCGTCCTTTCTCAAAAAAAAGACCTCTTTGGTGCGTATGCATCAAGAGGTCTTTTTTGTTGCGACTGCGTCTGAACGAGTCCGCTTGCAAAGCGTTGTTTTCGGTAAGATGATCCGCGCAAAAGACTCAGAGGCCAGATGTGAACGATCCCGAAAATGCTCTTTGGCGCAGCACATGCTCCGAGACGGTTTCAGCCCCGCCTCTGAGCGTCGACACCGAAGTTGATCTGGCGGTCATTGGGGGCGGATATACCGGATGCTCAGCGGCATTGACGGCAGCCCGCAGTGGCGCGTCGGTCTGTCTGCTTGAGGCACAAGAGATCGGCTTTGGCGGATCGGGTCGCAATGTCGGTTTGGCCAATGCTGGCCTCTGGCTTCCGCCTGAAGAAATCCGTGCTCATATCGGACAAGTGGCGGGTGACCGCCTAATTGATCTGCTGGCCCAAGCGCCCTCAGACGTGTTCGCGTTGATCGAGAAGCACGGCATCGCCTGTGAACCTGTGCGCAACGGAACCTTGCATTGCGCGCATTCCGCCGCCGGACTGAAAGACTTGCATACACGTCACGCACAGCTGAGCGCGTCAGGTGCGCCGGTTGAACTGCTGTCGGCGGACCAGGCGCGGGAAAGAACCGGTAGCGATGCCTTCCATGGGGCGTTGTTCGATCCTCGCGCCGGAACCATACAGCCGCTGGCTTATGTGGTCGGATTGGCGCGAGCGGCGGCGCAGACCGGGGCGCAGATACACGGGCAAAGCCCGGTGCAGACCATGCGCCATGAAAACGGCCAATGGGTGCTGACCACACCGAAAGGGGTGGTGCGGGCCAAGTCCCTCATTCAGGCGACCAACGCCTATCACCTTGGTTTGCCAAATACCGCGCCCGCCTATGTGCCGGTTTATTATTTCCAATACGCGACCGCTCCGCTGTCGCATAACTTGCGCGCCAGTATTCTGCCGCAAGAAGAAGGGTGCTGGGATACCGGTTTGATCATGACGTCGTTTCGCCTGGATCAGGCGGGGCGCATGATTATTGGCGGCATGGGCGACCTGGGCAACGCAGGTCGGAGCGCGCACACCGCTTGGGTCCGGCGCAAACTGGCGGAGCTTTATCCGCAACTGGCCGACCAGCCGTTTGAACAGGGTTGGCACGGCCGGATCGCCATGACTTCGGACCATATCCCGAAGATCACGCAGATCGGCCCGAACGCTTTGGCCGCCCACGGGTATTCCGGTCGCGGCATCGGACCCGGCACGGTGTTTGGTCGCATGATGGCCGAAAGCCTTCTTGCCGAAGATCCCACACGTTTACCCGTGCCCGCCGTGCCCGAGCATCGCGAAAGCTGGACACGCGTGCGCCGCGCTTTTTTTGAATCCGGCGCGGCGCTGACACACCTGATAAAGGCACGGTTCTGAGGTCAGACAGACCGGGTGATGCCGCCATCCACCCGGATATTCTGCCCGGTGATGTAGCCGCCCCCTTCAGATGCCAACAGGGCCACGACCGAAGCGATCTCGTCATAGCTGTGCCCATAGCGCCCCATTGGAATGCGACTGCGGAACTCTTCTTTCTCGGGCAGACTGTCGATGAAGCCCGGCAGGACGTTGTTCATGCGGATGTTCTCGGCGGCATATTTGTCCGAGAACAGCTTGGTGAATGCGGCCAACCCGGCCCGTAACACGCCCGAGGTAGGGAATACCGGATCAGGTTCGAATGCGGCAAAGGTTGAGATATTGATGATCGCCCCACCACCCTGCGCCTGCATGATCGGCGTGACCAGTCGGGTCGGACGGACCGCGTTCAGGAAATAGACATCCATGCCGGTGTGCCAATCCTCATCCGTCAGCTCAAGGATCGGAGCGCGGGGGCCGTGACCAGCGGAATTGACCAGTACGTCAATACGCCCCCAATGGGCCATCGCAGCATCGACAAGCTTTTGCAAATCCACGGTGGACTGGTTCGAGCCGGTCACACCGACGCCACCCAGCTCGTGGGCCAAGGCTTCGCCTTTGCCAGAGGCCGACAAAATACCAACCTTGAACCCATCTGCTGCCAGTCTGCGTGCGGAATCTGCACCCATGCCGCTACCGCCGGCTGTTATAAGAGCTACTTTTTCCATCTGAAATCTCCGTTTTCATTTGATCCCAAGATGGCGATCAAGGCCTGGTTTGACCAATCAGTTATGCTGACTCTATGCTGTAGAAAATCTACAGGACCGTTTCATGGCAGCTCTTCCTCCTCTGAATGCTTTGCGAGCCTTTGAAGCCTCTGCGCGACATTTGAATTTTCGACTGGCCGCCGAAGAACTGGGTGTGACGCAAGGCGCGGTTGCGCAACAAGTGAGGGGGCTAGAGGCCAGGCTGGGTGATGTTCTGTTCGACCGCTTGCCGCGTGGTTTGCGGCTGACTGAAGCCGGACGCAGGTTTCACGCGCCTTTACGAAGGGCCTTCAGGTTAATCGAAGAGGCTGTAGAGGAGTTATCGCCGGATCGTCAGATCATATTGTCGGTCACGCCTAGCTTTGCCTCAAAATGGCTGGTGCCACGGCTATCGGATTTCATCGACTCGTATCCGGATATCTCGGTTCAGGTGGACGCAGGTGAACGTCTGGCGGATTTCAAATCGGATGGCGTGGATCTGGCGGTCAGGCAGGGCAGGGCGCCCTTTGGGTCCGACCTGGATGCCGTGCCGTTGTTCTCAACAGAATTCGTCCCGGTGTGCAGCCCATCCATTGCCGGGAAAGTGACCCATCCCTCTGATCTGCTTGGGCAAGTATTGCTCAATGACACTCATGGATTGTGGCCTTTGTTTCTTGAGAGGGTGGGCGTAAGCGGCAAGCCACGGATGATGAGCTTCAGCCAGACCAGTCTTGCTATTGATGCCGCACTGTCCGGGCAAGGGATCGCACTTGCCAATGCGCCGCTGGTTGCGTCCGAGCTTGCTTCGGGCCGTCTTGTCCAGCCACTTGAGGATGTCTTGATCGAAGATCTGGGGTTTTACATTGTCGCGCTGCGCAAGCCACGGCAGCCGCAAATGGTTGAGATCATGCGCAACTGGCTGTTGTCTCAGGTCTGAAGGGTGGCTGCGATGGCTTCGATCCGGGCGCGCAGCCAACGGTGTGCGGGGTCATTTGCTGATCGCTGATGCCAGACCATGTAGATGGACACAGGCGGGCATTCGAAAGGCAGCGGTGCGCAATCCAGCGCGGCAAGCGGACCCTGTTTCATCAGTGCTGTATCGGTCGAGATCAGGTCGCTGCCCCGTACGAAGGCCGGAATTGCATTGAAGTGCGGCAAGGTCACAACGGCAGGTCTGATCTGGCTTTGATCGACGCCGCGCATGACAGCGCGGGCGTTGCGGCCATCGGCAAAGCGCACTTCGACGTGATCGCTGTCGCAATATGCCTGCCAACTGTCCGGCGGATTGCGTTGTGCGGCGTCGTAGAACATCATCAGCGGGCTGGTCATCAGGCGTTTCTGAAAGATATCCGGCCCATCGGGTGGCAGCGGGGTAAGCATCAACTGGCACCGGTCACTGCGCAGCAGGTCAGAATCTGGAACGCCCGAGGGGATGAACTCCAGTTTCAGGCGCACTTTTTCGGCGCGGGTTTCGCGAAGGAGTTGCGGAAAGATCAACTCACGCGGCATGTCGTTGGTAGCGATGCGTATGTCGATCTGTTCGGACAAGGGGTTGAACGGTCTGCCCTCGGTCAGTGCGCGCATCCCGTCCAACACTCTTTGGGCCGGGTCTTTCAGGGACAAGGCGCGCTCGGTCGGAATCAGGCCCTGACCGGAACGGACAAACAGCGGATCACCCAACACCAGCCGCAGCTTGGCCAAGGTATGGCTGATCGCGGATTGTGTGACGCCCAGTCGGTCCGCAGCTTTCGAGACCGAGCTTTCCTCGAGTATAGTGAGAAATGTGCGCAGGACCTTTCCATCGAGGTCCGTGAAATCGATTTTGCTCATACCGTTTATGATTATGCATGAATGGCTCTGCTGTCCATGCCGGGATAGGAGATGGTAAGCAACAGGAGGCGCATAATGGGAATCCGCTTTTTCTCGGATAAAAACCGGCCCGTTCACATGGGGCGTTACCCGCTGGAGCGCTTGGCCCGAACGGACGAAGGGCCGGACCTGTCGCTTGTGCCTTCGATGGCTGAACTGAGTTTTCACCGACCGGAACATCCGGGCAGCATCGTCAACGCGATGGGCGAATTTCAGGCGATGATGGACGCCATTCGCGACGGGCTGGTGAACCCGGTTGCGTCAGAGATACCTTCAGATCCGCAGGAACGTGCCAACCATCTGAAAGCGTTTGGGTATTTCAACGATGCGTCAATGATGGGCTGCGGGCCTTTGCCGTCGGCTGCTTTGCTGACGCAGCCGCGCCGCAACCCGGATATCGACCGGCTTGCCCATGCGTTGCGCACACGCCAGACCAAGACTCTGGCCTCGGGGATCGACGTCATCATGGCGGATCTGAAAGACAGTATGGAGGCTGCGCCCAAGCCGATCGACAGCCACCGGAACAGCATCGTGTTTCTGTACGAATACAATCGCGACCCAGACCCATCAGAACCCGGCGCAGACTGGATCACAGATGCGCAGGATCATCGCGCCTGTTTGCTGGCCACCGAAAATGCCGTGGTCATCGCCAACTATATCCGTCTGCTGGGTTTTGACGCGCGGGCGCACAGCGTGATGTCGTCAGAAGTTGATTTGGGCAAGTTGGCCGTGGCCGCCGGGCTGGCCTCGGTCGAAGACGGGGAATTGATTGCTCCGTGGCTGGGGACACGATTTGGTCTGGCTGCCGTCACGACCGAGATGCCCATTGCCCATGACCGACCGCTCAAGCCCATGGCGCAACAGCCCTGGTTTCACACACATGGGCCGGCATGGTGGCTGGGAACTGGCTTTGCCAAAAATGCCCTGAACCGTGATCCGTATTCCAAACGGCGCTATGTGGGCGGAGCCCATCCGTTCGAGAAACTCAAACGGGTCGAGACGCCGACCACGTATATCGACGAAGAAAACGTCGCCCGTGTACCCAAACGTGCCGACATGTTTGCCCGTGCTCAGTTCGGCGATATGGGCAAGTCGCTGCAGGACGCTGCGAAAGGCGGGTACTACGTTCGCAAGGCCGCGCCCAGCTTCGCGCAACGCCGCGCGTTGGGGGCCTTTGTGTTGTTACAGGATGGTGAAAGCGCTGAGGCTGCAAAGCCAACGGATGCCGCTCGGAATGCGGCGAATATAAAAGCGGCGACCTATTTCCTCGGGGTCGATGCGGTGGGCCTTAGCCGCTGCCCAGAATGGGCGTGGTATTCCCACGACGCAACGGGCGAAGAAATCGTACCACCCCATGATCAGGCGATCAGCATGATCATCGATCAGGGCTATGAAACGATGGAAGGGGCCAGCGGTGACGACTGGATCAGCGTTGCCCAGTCTATGCGTGCCTATCTGCGCTTTTCCCTGCTTGGGGGCGTGATTGCACAGCAAATCCGCAACCTTGGCTACAAGGCCAAAGCGCATACGGTGATGGATGGTGAGGTGCTGCAACCTCCGTTGCTGTTGCTGTCCGGTCTGGGTGAGGTCAGTCGGATCGGAGAAGTGATCCTGAACCCTTATCTCGGCCCGCGACTGAAGTCCGGGGCTGTGACCACCGATATGCCGATGGAACACGACAAACCGATTGATTTCGGCCTGCAGAGCTTTTGCGAGTCTTGCAACAAGTGCGCGCGGGAATGTCCGTCGGGCGCGATCACGGCCGGGCCGAAGCTGATGTTCAACGGCTATGAAATCTGGAAATCCGACAGTCAGAAATGCGCCACCTATCGTGTGACAACACCAGGAGGGGCGATGTGCGGGCGGTGCATGAAGACCTGCCCTTGGAACCTTGAAGGCATCTTCAAGGAACGCCCGTTCCGCTGGGCCGCGATGAACATCCCCTCTGCCGCGCCCGCACTGGCCAAGCTGGACGATGCGGTCGGCAATGGCGGTCTGAATGACATCAAGAAATGGTGGTGGGATATTGAGCTGCAGCCGGACGGGTCCTATCGCCCCACAACGCACCCTTTGAACCGGCGTGATCTGCAAACGGATCTGAACCTGAAATACGAAGATCAGACGCTGGCCGTCTATCCCGCCTATCTGGCCCCACACCCGTGGCCCTATCCCTTTGCCATGGATCGCGAGGCCGGGATTGCGGCCTACGAGGCCATGGTGACAGCCGATGAATACAAGTCCCGCAAGGCCAGCGGGGATATGTCGGTCATCCACCGCTATCAGATCGCCGGTGACGCACCGGTGACGCGGGTTGCCGTGACCAAGGTCGATAAGATGACCGCCGACGTAACGAAGTATGAATTCTCATCGCTGGACGGTGCGCCCCTGCCGGGATGGGCGGCGGGCGCACATCTGGACGTATTGGTCGCGCCGGAATTCTTGCGGCAATACTCCATGTCCGGCAACCCGTCAGACAGGTCGACCTATCAGATCGGTGTATTGCGCGAAGACAAAGGGCGCGGTGGTTCGGCGCTTTTGCATCGCATCTTCAACGAGGGGCGCAAAGTCTTCATCTCGAAGCCGATCAACCATTTCGAACTGGATGAAACGGCAACTAAGACCTTCCTGATGGGCGGTGGTATCGGCATTACTCCGATGATCGCCTTTGCCCATCGCCTGCACGCCTTGGGTCGAGAGTTCGAGTTGCATTACTCGGCTGGCACGCGGGGCGGGGCTGGGTATCTGGATGATCTGGCCGCGATGCCCTGGGCAGGTCGCGTGCATTATCATTTCTCAGATGAAGATACCCGCGCCGATTTGGATGCGATCCTGTCTGGCTATCAGGACGGATGGCATGTCTACACCTGTGGGCCGGATCGCTACATGAACGGGGTGATGCAAGCCGCTGAGCGCCAAGGTTTCCCTGAAGAGACGCGACATTTAGAGTATTTCTCGGTTCCCGAAACGCCCGAATACGAAAACCATCCATTTACAATCAAGCTTACCAGTTCGAGGAAAACGCTGTCCGTGCCGGCAGAAAAGGACGCCGCTCAGGTCTTGAATGAAGCCGGGTTTCACGTGGATGTGAAATGTGCTGACGGCATCTGCGGCGTCTGCAAATGCGGTGTCGTTTCAGGTGAGGTCGAGCATCGGGATTTCGTTTTGTCCAGGAAACAGCGCGAAGGCGCGATGATCCTGTGCCAAAGCCGAGCGGCGGAACCTGACGGCGTGATTGAAATCGATCTCTGAACCCTTCCTAAAAGCGACATCTGGAATTTGAATTTTGGTCGCTCGGCCCATGGACGCCGGACGAGGGGTGAATTAACGTCGCCCCGAACCCAGATATCCCTGATCAACAGGTACGAGGTAGCTTCATGGATTATCACAGCCCCGCCAGCTTTGCCGAAGCTTCGGCTCTGGCCGCAAATGCGACGGGTATTACACGATTTCTGGCGGGTGGCACCGATGTTTTGGTGCAGTTGCGCTCGGAACTGGTGACACCCGATACGCTGATCGACATCAAGAAAATCAACGGTGTACACGACATCACCCGCAATGCCGATGGCAGCTGGACGCTGGGCGTGGCCGCAACAGGCGCCGAGATGAGCGAGCATCCTGATCTGGGCAAGGACTGGCCCGGCGTGGTTGAGGCGATGGACCTGATCGGGTCAACTCAGGTGCAGGGGCGCGCGACTTTAACCGGGAACCTGTGCAACGGATCTCCGGCCGCTGATTCCGTGCCCGCGATGGTCGCAGCGGGTGTGACCGTTACAGTCACTGGCTCTGACGGCACCCGTGAGGTTGCGGTCGAGGACATCCCAACCGGCCCCGGCAAGACCTCACTGACGAAGGGCGAGGTCATCTCGGCCGTCCATATTCCTGCTCGGGGTAACAACGCGGGTGATGCCTATCTTCGATTCATCCCGCGTACGGAAATGGACATCGCCGTGGTTGGCGTCGGCGTCAGCTTGCGACTGGACGGAGACACCATCACCGAAGCTCGGGTGTCTTTGGGGGCGGTTGCCCCCACGGTTCTGCTGGTGGAAGATTGCGCGAAAGCCCTGATCGGCAGCACGCTGGACGATGCCGCGCAGGATGCGCTGGCGGCCGCCGCCTCTGCCGCTTGCAATCCGATCGACGACAAACGCGGCACGATCGCATTCCGAACAGAGGTTGCTGGCGTTCTGGCAAAGCGCGCCGCAAAAATCGCCTATACCCGCGCAAAGGGAGAAAACGAATGAGCAAGCTCCACGTATCCACTACCGTGAACGGGGACACGGTTGAATACCTTTGTGACCCGCGCGAAACTTTGCTGGATTGTCTGCGCGACAAGCTGAACCTGACCGGCGCGAAAGAGGGCTGCGGCACCGGGGATTGCGGTGCGTGTTCCGTCACCGTTGATGGCCGTCTGGTCTGTTCTTGCCTGATGCTGGGCGTCGAGGCCGAGGGTAGGCAAATCGAAACCGTCGAAGGCATTGCAGACGGCGACGTTCTGCATCCGCTGCAAAAGAAGATGATCGAATACGCTGCTTTGCAGTGTGGTATCTGTACTCCGGGTATTCTGGTGGCGGCCAAGTCGCTGCTGGAGAAAAACCCGAACCCGACCGAAGAGGAAACCCGGTATTGGCTGGCAGGCAACCTGTGCCGCTGCACCGGGTATGACAAGATCATTCGCGCCGTGATGGATACGGCGGCTGAGATGCGGGAGGCGTCGTAATGGCTCTGGACGATCGTAAATCAGGTTTCACATTTGTGGGCACTCGCCCAAACCGCCCTGACGGTCTGGACAAGGTTACAGGCCGTGCCAAGTTCGGCGCGGATATTTCGGCACCTGGAATGTTGCACGGCGCTGTTCTGCGCTCTCCTCACGCCCATGCACGGATTGTGAAGATCGATACGTCAAAGGCCGAGGCTCATAAGGATGTCAAAGCCGTTGTGACCCGTGCGGATTTTGCGGACGTGCCCTTCAAGCCGGGGCTGGAAGGCGAGTTCTGGAATGTTCTGGAAAACGTCATGGCTGGTGAGAAGGCGCTTTATGACGGTCACGCGGTAGCTGCCGTGGCGGCGACATCTGCGCTGGCGGCCCGTGATGCGCTCAAGCTGATCGAGGTCGAATACGAAGTACTGCCCCATGTCACCGACGTGGACAAGGCAATGGCTTCGGACGCACCTATCATCCGCGAAGGCGCGGCAGACTATTCCGTACCCGAAGGGATGCACCCCAACGTGGTCCGCTACCATGAAAGCGGTCACGGCGATGTCGAGGCCGGATTTGCCGAGGCCGATCTGGTTATCGAAGACAGCTTTGTGACCGAGGCGACCCACCAGGGTTATATCGAACCGCACGCTTGTCTGGGCATGTTGGGTAATGACGGCAAGGGCGAACTGTGGTGCACAACGCAAGGCCACTGGATTGCGCAGAAAACCTGTGCCGCGTTGCTGGGCATCGAAACCTCGCAACTGCGTGTAACCGCGTCTGAAATTGGCGGGGGGTTTGGTGGCAAAACCACAGTTTTCATTGAACCTGTTGCACTGGCGCTGAGCCGCAAGGTCAATCGTCCGGTTAAGATCGTCATGACGCGATCCGAGGTATTCCGAGCAACCGGTCCGACGTCTTCCGCATCGATGGACGTAAAGATCGGGATGAAGAAGGACGGCACGATTTCGGCGGCTCAAGGCGTGTTCCGCCTGCAAGGTGGGGCGTTCCCCGGCGCACCGGGCGACATGACCGCTATGTGCGCCTTCGCGCCTTATAACCTGACCAACGTCAAGCAAATTGGCTATGACGTGATGTCGAACCGGCCCAAGCAGGCGGCCTACCGGGCACCTGGTGCGCCGATGGGGGCGTTTGCGGTTGAATCGGTCATCGATGAGCTGTGCAACAAGCTTGGTCTCGACCCCGTCGACGTGCGCCTGAAAAACGCCGCCCATGAGGGTACCAAGGCCAGCTATGGCCCGACCTATGAACGCATCGGTCTGGTCGAAACGCTTGAGGCTGCCAAGGCGCATCCGCATTACGCAGCACCGCTGAAACCGGGGCAGGGGCGGGGGATTTCCTGCGGGTTCTGGTTCAACCATGGTGGTGAGACCAGCGTATCTTTGGCCTTGTCTGAGGATGGCTCGGCCCAGCTGATGGTCGGAACGCCTGACATTGGCGGGTCGCGCGCGTCGATGGCGCTGATGGCGGCCGAGGTTCTGGGCATTGCCTATGAGAACATCCGTGTCACCGTCGCCGACACCGCGACACTGGGTTACAACGACGTGAGCCACGGCTCGCGCGTGACCTATGCCTCGGGTCTGGCCACGATCAAAGCCGCAAAACATGCGGTCGAGAAACTATGCGAACGCGCGGCGTCCAAGTGGGGCATCCCGGTTGATGCGGTGAAATGGGAAGACGGATGCGCGGTGCCTTCGGGCCCCAATGCAGGCGATTTCGATCCGATGCCGCTGGCCGACATCACTGCGGATATGGGGTCAACCGGCGGCCCGATCTCGGGCCACTTTGAAGCCACCCCGGAAGGTGCGGGCGTGTCTTTTGGCACTCATATTGTCGATGCCGAAGTCGATCCTGCAACCGGCAAGACCTCGATCACCCGTTACACGGTCATTCAGGACGCCGGTAAAGCGATCCACCCGACCTATGTTGAGGGTCAATTCCAGGGTGGAGCCGCCCAAGGCATCGGTTGGGCTCTGAACGAGGAATACATCTATGGCGAGGACGGGCGCTTGCAGAACTCGATCTTCCTCGACTATCGCATTCCCGTTGCCAGCGACCTGCCGATGATTGACACGGTGATTGTCGAAGTACCCAACCCCGGCCACCCATTTGGTGTGCGCGGCGTGGGTGAGACAGGCATCGTGCCGCCATTGGCTGCTATCGCGAACGCTGTGTCCAACGCGGCGGGCGTGCGGTTGAAGCAACTGCCCATGTCGCCACCGCGCATTCTGGCTGCGCTCAAGGACAATGGTTGAAGTCCACCTTTGGTCCGGCCTCCGGTCATTGACCGGGGGCCAACAAGTGGTGGAGGTTGAGGCCAAAACCACTGGCGAACTTTTGCGGGCGTTGGTTCAGGCCCACCCGCAATTGCAGGCCCCCATCGATGCGGGGGTCTCTATCGCGATTGACGGGCGCGTCATTGCCACCGGGCTTACGGAATCAATCCCCGAGGGCAGCGAAGTCTATTTGATGCAACGCCTCAGGGGCGGTTAGGCATCAGGCGACCAAGGCTCACGCCCCACCATTCGGTCGGCTTCGGCTGTGATATCGTTCATGTGCTGTTCAAGGCTCAGGCGCAGGGTCTCGAACTCTTCTTCACTGGCTTTGCGTGGCACCGTTTCCGTCCATTCGCGGCACAAAAACACACCTTCATTGCGCCAGGGGCGTGGCATCAGCAGGCGGTCCCATGTACCGGCCTCGCGCCCGTGTTTCGCAGAAAAGGTGATGCCAAATACCCGTTTGCCCGATGTACGCGCCCAGACCAGAGGTACAGTCGACAGCACCCGTTCTGGTCCGCGTGGCCCATCCGCAGCAATGCCGATGGAAATGCCCTGCTTCATCTTACCAAGCACTTCACGCGACAGTGCCACGTGCCGCTTGTGGCTGGACATGGCGATTGTGTCCATACCGAACTGTTCCTGCACCCGGCCCACCATGCTGCCGGCGCGGGCTGCGGACGTGATCGAACAGATCCTGCCTTTGTCCAGTGGAAAGAAATACGGGGACTGCGCCAACCGCTGGTGCCACAGTACAACGATTACCGGCTCTCCCTGTTCGGCCAATTGGTCCAGTTCTTCGTACCCGATGCGTTGCCAGCGCGTGTTGCGGTTGACCCATCTAATATAGCTGGCGATCCGTCGTGCCACCCAGTTCAGCACAACTTCGCTGTCTGCGATCTTCTTGCGGAGGTTCACACGGGCTTCCTTTTGCTGGCCGGACCTTGTCTTAGCGCACTGCACATTTTGCGCAACTTGTTTGTCGGATCAGATAGTGGTGTGGAATCTGAAAAAGCCTCTTGAGTCCGCCGCGCGGCTGGCATATCTGAGTGCTCACCACAGGGGTATAGCTCAGTTGGTAGAGCGACGGTCTCCAAAACCGTAGGTCGCGGGTTCGAACCCTGCTGCCCCTGCCATTAAACTTCCATACATTACAGACGTTTAAGCGACTTTCGGGCCGTTGTCTGTGGGTGCCGAGTCCGCAGATCGGTCCACAGCGACAGTATTAAATCAACGTAATTTGTTGAACATGGACACCTTACGTTCTTTGAGTCGGTCGGTGACATGCAGGTAAGTATCGGTCGTCAGCTGGGCAGTTGAGTGCCGAAGATGGTCCTGAACTTCTTTGATCGAAGCACCCTGTTCCAGCATGTAAGTGCCAGAACCGTGACGGAACGAATAGAGCGTCAGAGACAGGCCAACGGCCCGAATTGCGACTCGAACCTTGCGGGCTAGGCTGGTTGGCCTGATGGGCAACAGACCATCGGCACCCGGCCACACATAGCCTTCCGGGTTCCACCCCAGACCCTTGTCACCCTTCGCGGCCAGATACGCTTTGCGCAGCCTTTCCAGATCGGCAATGGCCGGGTCGGGCAGAGCCAGGACCGCAGTCGATCCTTCGGTTTTGGTTTCGTGACGGACAAGGTAATCGTCACCCGCTTCAGACGCGACTTTGTTGATGTTCAGTGTCCCGGCGTTCAGGTCAATGTCATCCCAAGTGATCGCGATCACTTCACCCGGTCGGCACCCGGTGAAGAACAGCAGGCGCACATAGACCGCCAGATCAAAACGATCCATGCAGCCTTCCAGATGGTCGGTGATGGCATCCACATCTTCGAAGGTGGCGAAGGCCGCTTCAGTGCGCGGCACATGGGGCGCGATGGCCTTGGCAGATGGATCGTCGCGGATCACATCATCGCGCCATGCCTGCCGCAGTGCCTTCTTCA
Organism: Ruegeria sp. HKCCA5929; assembly: GCF_013034525.1. NCBI lineage: Bacteria > Pseudomonadati > Pseudomonadota > Alphaproteobacteria > Rhodobacterales > Roseobacteraceae > Ruegeria > Ruegeria sp. HKCCA5929. The sequence goes on along the minus strand of NZ_WQGE01000008.1, from coordinate 70,218 downwards.
GAACAGCCCATGTGTTTTTGATCGTGCGCGGTGCCAGACCATCCGCCCGAAGACCCTGCACCAGCTTGTCGAAGGTCTTGGCCGATACGTCACGCATCCGCACAGACCCGACATGGCGGTTGATCACTTCCACATGCTGTTTGTCCCGCGCGATGGTTTTGGGTGCTGGCCGCTTGCCTTTGTAGGTGTCGGGCCGGTTGTTTGCCCAATGCACCAGAAAGTCGGCCACGCTGCTGGTGGCATCTGCCGAGATTTGCACCCGGCGTTCGTCCAGTTCCCTTTCGTCCGCGATGGCCTGCGCTTCGCGCTTGCTGTCCGCCTTGACGGTGAAGGACCGTTCGACCATTGCGCCACCCTTGGCCGGGTCGGGCGCACGGTAGCGGGCTTTCCAGACGCCCGGTGACTTCTGCTTAATCGATGCCATTAGTCGGTCCTTTCCCACACCCAGTCCCAACCGTTTATGGGCCAGTCCTGCAAAGGCTTTTTGTCAACAAACGAATAGTGTTTACCGTTGTGCAGAAACACGGCGACAGTTTCAGGCCATTCTGGGTTCTGTCGCATATCAACCACTTTTGTGTCGGCAATTATGCACGCGACCTGTCTCCCGGACTCAATTGCTGCCTTCTCATTATCTGTGACCTGTGCAACCCAATGATGTACCGTCCCGTCTTCACCATACTCGCGGCCCGTTACTACAAAAACGTAATCAGGTCGGGTCGGCTTCTTTTTGAATAGTGCCATCAGTTTGCCTCCTCAGCTTGCCGTGCGCGGTGCGCAGCGGTCTTGCAGCGGTTGCTGCACATGCTGACGGGGCGGGTGCGACGGATGCGGTGCCACGCGCCACAGTGGTCGCATTGCATGAAATTCCACCCGTCACGCACGGCTGACAGCATTTCATTGGCCAGATGCGCCCGCACGGTCAGAGGCGTGGCGATAAACAGCATGTCTTTGGGATCGACCGACAGGTGCAATTCCTGGCTTTGGATAACGGCATTCATCAGGGTTGGCGTGATCCGGTCTGCATATTCCCGGTACCGGACAATCTGGTCGGCATCGGTCACGCCACCGTCAGCGGCCAGTTCTGGAAACGAAGCGGCGACCATCTGACAGGTCTTCGTCACTTCGGGCCAATCGTTGAATTGGGGAATGAACGGCGCGTCTTTCAGCGGTTCATCCAAGTTCCGACCGGGCGGGCCGAACGCGGAATCAGGGTCCATCTGACCGGTTGCGATTCGCGCAAACAGCCCCGGTATTGCCTGATCCGCCCATGTTTCTGGGTGTGTCATGTCAGTTCCATCAGTTAATTCTACGTACAGTACGTACAGTAACGATACGCGAGTCGCAAGACCGTAGTTCGTAACCTGTTACCGTACAGAAAATAATTGACAGTTACAGTATAGCTGAATGACGGTTGATCCATCGACACTGATGGAAAGGAACTGAAGCAATGCAGTTGAGCGATATTCACCCTGACAAGACGTACAGCATCGGCGTGGCGGCTGAAGTGACCGGCGAAGCTACGCATTCGATCCGGCGTCTGATCCGTGACGGATACCTGCCCGCTTTTCGCCAGCCCGGTCAGCGCACGTACCGCCTGAAAGGCCGGGACATTACGGCGATGGCCAACGGCGAACTGGCCGCGTGAAGCAGAAGGAAACTGACACATGAAAATTCGTTACTACGACTGCGTTATGAAGGGCGGATGCCCGCAAGACGTTCTGATCGAACGCCCGTTCGACTTTGACCCGAACGCGTACACAGATGCTATGCAGGCCGCTATCGGTTTTTACGCCGCTTTGCTCAAATTCATCAATGACGCCAAGCCGGAAGACTCTTGGTTCGGCCAAGACCCGGCGACTGAATTGTCATTTTGCGTGCCGGGTACGCACGACATGTTGGACGATCCGACCGCATGGGGCGTCATCTGGGAAGCCGGACCGTATCGCTGGTCTTTCTGTTCCGAGAACGAGCCGACGGCTTACCGAATGGGATGGGGTGATTGGCCGTGGGTTCGGACCTTTGCTGACCGGGTGGCAGCATGAGCCCTGAACAGATCGATGCCATCGGCCAACAACTTCACGACGCGATTGAAGGCGCGAAGAAGGTTGCCGACGAAACCGGCTACCCGCGATTGATCCTGCATCTGGAAATGATCGATGAAATCATTGGACCGATCCAAAGCGCACTTACCGATCTGGTCGAAGGCGAAACCCACTAAAGCGAACACCCGACCACATGGGCCGGGTGCTGATTGAAACCGGGTTGTCAGTTTTTGCCGACGGGCAACCCACCATCATCATGAGTATGAAATGAGTAATACACAAACCCGCCGCCGCCAGCAAGATTTCCAAGCCGGGGATCGCAAGTTCTTCCAACGCCACCCGGATCGACAATTCCGCCTGCGTCGTATGAGCCAGGACGAAATGGCCGTCGTGTTGGACGATGACGCCCCGAAACCGGCCGAGGGGAATGTCTGGGTGGTCGTTGTCCAGAATGTCGCGCCCGGTATGCGCACTTATCAGTCGTTCCAGATGATGAAGAAGGCGTCTGTGTTCTGCCACATGTGGGATGATTTCCACTGCGGATTTGCCGTGCATCAGGGCTGGTTGATGTGTCCCTATGTGGTCGCGCAGGCCATGACGAACCGGGGGATGTGCTGATGATTGAGTTTGACCGGTACCAAGTCCGCGAACGCACACTCGGCAAGACGGTCGTTTGCGCACGGGAACTGTATGACCAGATGGGCTGCCCGGCTGATGAATGGAACATGTCGGTCAGTCAGAGCCTGACCCGCATTTTGAAAGACCTTGGCTTCACGGTGGTGCGCAAGACGGATCGACCGGCTTATGGCGGCTTCTATGAGTACGCCAAGCCGATGCCGGAACCAGAGCCCGTGCCGCCACGGCCACCATCGACCCAATCAATCCCGATGGACCCCAAGCTACTGATGCTGGCCGCAACGATCCGCGACCATTTCGGTGGCGGTAAACTGGCGGCTGAAGTTCTGCGGCAAACGTTCAAATAAAACGACCCGGTCACCGCATGGGGCAGGACCGGGCCAACTGAAACCCTTCGATGAAGGACAACTAAAGATGCCCAACGATACCACAGGATTCGCCCTGACCCTAGTCACCAAAGACGAAGGCATCATGTCGAAGTCGATCTATTTGAACGGCAGCGGGAAGCCGCACAACGACAGCAAACAATGCGCCTTGGAAACCGGCACAGCACAGACCATTCAATTGCCGACACTGACCCATCTGGCAGACCTATTAAACACGATGCCATCCAACCAGTGCATCACCTTGGGGATTATCTCGAATGACCCGTCAGGCGACACGCTATGGCCACTTGTGACCAAAGCGGTTGCACGGACCATGCCACCCGGCACGCACATCACCCGGTCACAAGATCACATAGGATACCGCGAAGGTTTGCCGGGTTTGATGCTGATCGACTTCGACCAGAAAGGAATGCCGGACCGAGTGCGCCAAAAGCTGCAATCAGTGCGGGCGGTTGATGCAATTTTAGGCCATATTCCGGGCGCGTCCCAAGTCGGTCACGTGTTCCGCAACAGCACGTCGTCAGGATTGCGCAACATCCAGACCGGCGAAACCTACCCGCACAATGGGGGCTTTCATTTGTATCTGCCCGTTGCGGACAGCGCAGACATAGACAGAGCGTTGAAAGTCCTTCACCAGCACATGTTCCTGGCTGGGTTCGGTTGGCATTGGGTCGCCAGTCGGGGTGCGTTGATGGAACGGTCTTTGGTGGACCGTTCCGTCGGAACACCGGAACGCCCGATCTTTGAAGGTGCGCCATTTGTGGCTGAACCCTTGGTGCAGGACGCAGCCAGCCGTGCTGCTGTCGTTTCACCGGGGGTGGGGGTGCTGGATACACGGATCGCGTTGCCCGACCTGACACCGGAAGAACAAGCGCAATTCGACAATCTGGTCCGACAATCGAAGGCGGAAGTGAGCGATGAAGCGCAAGCCGTTCGCAACACCTTTGCACAAGATGAAGCGCAACGTACCGGCAAGTCGATTGAGACGATCCGCAACGAATTGGCCATGGCTGACAAGGGTGTCTTGGCTGTCGATCACGTTCTGAAGTTCGATGATCCTGAGATTGGGCTAAAGACGGTCGGTGAAGTGATGCGTGATCTGATTTTTTATCACGAAAAGTCACTGGCCGATCCGATGGACCCGGATGACGGTCGCGGTAAGGCGATGGTTTTCAATTCCGGTTTGATCAACTCTTACGCCCATGGTGGTGCTGTCTACAAAATGACACCACCGCCTGACGTGATCGGTTCCATGATGCAGGCCGCAGGCGGGCCGGAATTTGGACAGATGCCACCGGGCGTCGTCCCGGTCGAAATCGACCCGGTCGTGGACAAGGTGGCCGAACTGATTTCGGGCGGTCAGGTGGACATGGCTTGCCGCACTGTCATCAACCCCCATGATCTGGAACACACAGCGCGTCTGATCGTTGCCGGGTACTTCACGGACAATGACCGGCGCGCATTGACCCACTGGCGGGGCGACTTCTATCGGTGGATCGGCACGCATTGGGAAGTGATGGCCGAAGATGATATTAAAGACGTGCTGTTCCACTTCTTCAGCAAGATCGTTTGTTACGAGAAAGAGACGCAGGACGGGATCACACGCCACAAAGTCAGCCCGACCAAAGTGCTGGTGTCGAACTATGTCGCGGCACTGCGGGCGGTCACGAAGCGATCCGCAGCCATTGAACCGGGATGGAACAAACCGGAGCCAGGAACATGGCGATCCGTTCAGAATGGCATCCTTGATCTGGACACCGGCAAGCTGGTGGCGCACACGCCTGACTTCTTCAATCACACATGGATCGACGCTGACTGGCAGGCCGATGCGGTCTGGACCGGGACACGGGCCGAAGCGTTCTTTAACGAAGCGTTGGACACGCCCGATCAGATCGGGTCGATGCAGGAGATTTACGGATACTTGCTGTCCGGTGCGACGTGGCTTCAGAAGGGGTTCATGTTCGTTGGCGAGAAACGAACCGGCAAAGGTACCAACATCAAGTTGCTGAAGGCACTGGAAGGCAATCTGGTCTATTCGATCCGGTCCAGCTTGTTGGCCAATCAGTTCGTCATGGAAGGCGCGGTGGGCAAAAGCCTGATGGTGGTACCCGACGTGCGCTTGAGCAAGGACTCGGACTTCAGTGCCATTGGTGAATTGATCCTGACCGTGACCGGTGAAGACGATGTGGACGTGCAGCGCAAGAACAAGCCCGTGTGGACCGGCAAGACGACCGTGCGCCTGATCCTTATGTCCAACAGCATTCCGTTGCTGCGCGATCCTGACGGTGTGCTGGCCAGCCGGTTCATCTATCTGACCTTCCCCAATTCGTTCTATGGGCGGGAAGACCCGGAACTATTCGACGCGTTACTGGCCGAACGGTCCGCGATCCTGCGTTGGGCTGTAGAAGGCTGGCAGCGTGTTCGTAGCCAGAAGCGTTTCACCGTGACAGAAATCAACGCTCAGATGCAGGCCGACGCGGAAATGAGGATGAACCCAGTTGGTCAATTCGTTGAAGAACGATTGGTCGTGACCGGTGATCAGGAAGACTTCATGAGCAGTGAAATGTTGTTCGGTGTGTTCAAAGCGTACATCGATGGGCGGGATGTTGGTGATTGGACACAGGACGGTTTTTTAAAAACACTGAAAACCAAACCGCTGAAAATTACCTCTGGTAAAAATAAAACCCAAACACAGCGCGGTTTTCGCGGCGTAAAATTAAAAATACTGCCGATACCGTCCTGAATAGGACACCTAGGACACCTTTCTGAAATTACTACGCGTAAGGAAAAAAGAGTCCCTTATATACCCCGGTGACCAATAAGTTTCCGAAACGTGTCCTAGGTGTCCTGCCGATCAATCACCAAATCATCTAGCTGGAAATCTATAAGCAATGGCACAGAAGAAGACGCACCCGTTCTATTCATCACCAAAGTGGAAGAAGCTACGGACGTTGGCGAAACGTCGTGACAATTACAGATGCACGAACTGCGGTGCCGACGTTCGGCGTTCTGGTGCTGCAATAGTGGATCACGTCAAACCACGCGACCAGTTCCCTGACCTTGCCCTGTGGCTACCTAACCTTCGGACACTGTGCCGGTCATGTGACAACGCACGGCACCGGGAAAAGGGTAGGCGTCGGGATACGCCACAGATCGGACCTGATGGATTTCCTGTTGGTAGTGAATGGTCAACGGTCTGCAACGGCAACGATGATGAAGACAACGACACGTGAAGATCGTTCTTTGATTGATTGTGATCTTGAGCACATCCGTGCTCACCCCACCACCAACATCCATCCCCATCACCATCTTCACACAACGCAACGATGATGACTGATCACTGATCGTCAACGGATCAATGACGGATCGCTGATGGTCGGTCGCGTGATCAAGCTGGGGCGGGGTAGTCGGAAACAAAGTTAGGGAGTGCGTCACCGGCGTGGGTCCAAAACTTTCCATGCTAATTTCAGATTTGACCGGGGTTCACGCAAAAATCTTGCAACAAATGGCAATTTGACGCCACAATACTACCGTCTGAATACAACGATTCAGGATGATTTACGCGCAATCAGACAGGATTTGCACGAATGCCCCGTAAACAGCACAAAACACGCAATGACAGCCTGACCGGCTTACGACAGGCCGCACAGGCCGATGAACCCGCCAGCGTGGCCGTGCCGGATGTGGCCGGATTGGAAGTGTTGAACGATCTGGGCAAACAGACCTTTGCCGACCTGTACCGATCCGCACCGGACAAATGGACGACAGCCGATCTGAATATGATCATGGAACTGGCGTTCGTGACGCAGCAGATGGCCGACAACCGCATCTTGTGCATGATGACACCCGCCATCGTCACGCACGTGAACGGATCGTCAGGTCGAAGCCCGATCCATGCACATCAGCAGGAACTAAGCCGACAGATGCAAGCACTGGCCCGCGATCTGGGATTGCGCACCAAGGATGGCATCGCCTTGGCGGCATCTGCGACCAAAGCACCATCGACCGCAGAACCAGAGCCAGGGGGTGAAAACGTCACCAGCTTTGAAGCGTTCCTGAACGACGCAATCAACAGGGGGTAATGTGGTTCATTTACCATCGGACATTACCGAAACAGAAATGGTTCGCGCTAATGGGGGCAAGCCGCTCGAATGGCCGAACGACCCGCTTCACCGGATCGCGTACACACTTTGGCTAAGGAACAACCTGAAAGCTTTCGTTGATCAGGACCGGCTGAACCAAGCGTTCATGATCGGCAGTCACGGCAACCCCGATTCCGCCCATAAGGTTCACACTGCACTGCGCACGCTGGCCAAGATCAACGGCTATCACCGATACCACACCTGGCCGACCGGTCTGGAAGGCATCATCAAACTGATCAAGACGGACCCGGATGAATGGCCCGCAACGCCCAAACAGTACGGGTTGATCTGATGACCAAGCGCAAAAGTGAGAGACAAGCCAATGCGAAGACATCACCTAAACCACATCAGCGCGGATGGCCGCTCAGAGCGGCGAACCGGTCATCCGACGAAAAGCCTCAGATGACGGCAGTGAGCCCAAAGCAGAAACGCCATGCGATTAAGCAGAAAGACCTGCTAGCACCAGAAATCAGTGGTCAACAATCTTACTCAATTTCCGAGGATCGCGCCCAGAGATTGATTTCCTCTTCCGAACTGACCTCATCAATCTTAGCGAGTTCCGCTTCGGAAAATTCCAAATTCTGGACCGCACCTACGCAATCCACGATCTGCTCAGGTCGCGAAGCGCCAATAAGGGCTGTCGTAATCCGGTCCCCTCTCAGCACCCAAGCAAGCGCCATCTGAGCTAATGATTGACCGCGTGACGCCGCTATGTCGTTTAGAGCCCTGACACTCGTCAATGAACGTTCATTGATCATGCCGTCCAATAGAGACTTGCCTTGGGTCGCACGACTGTCTTCGGGAATGCCGTTCAGATACTTCGATGTCAAAATACCCTGGGCAAGTGGCGTGAACGCAATCGATCCCACGTTCAATTCGTCAAGCGTATCCAACAGCCCGTCCCGCTCAACCCAACGGTTGAGTAGGTTATACGACGGCTGATGAATCAGGCACGGCGTGCCAAGGTCTTTCAAGATGGCCAGCGCTTCGCGCGTTCGTTGCGAGTTGTAGCTTGAAATTCCGACGTAAAGTGCGCGCCCAGAGCGCACTATATAGTCTAAAGCTCCCATAGTTTCTTCCAGAGGGGTATCTGGATCATAGCGGTGGGAATAAAAGATATCTGCGTATTCTAACCCCATCCGCTTGAGCGACTGATCACAAGAGGCCACAAGATACTTTCGTGATCCCCACTCCCCATAGGGGCCCGGCCACATATCGTACCCTGCCTTGGTAGATATGATGAGTTCGTCCCGATAGCCTGCGAAATCAGTTTTTAAAATTTCACCGAATGCTTCTTCCGCCGATCCCGGCGGTGGGCCATAGTTATTTGCTAAATCAAAGTGCGTTATGCCCAAGTCAAAAGCAGTGCGGCAGAGATCGCGCTTTGTCTGGTGTGGCGTATCTCCACCAAAGTTGTGCCATAGCCCAAGGCTTATCGCGGGTAGCTTTATGCCAGACTGCCCACAACGGCGATAGACCATTTGCTCGTAGCGGTCCGGATTGGGAAGAAATGGGCGTGGCCGAGGCTTCGGGGGGCGTTGTAATTTGCTCATCTGTCCATAATCCGAGATCATCACCCCGTGTCAATTCAACGAGATAGAAATCGGCAATCGGCGAAGCCTGCCGTATAGACGGAACATGCCTCAGGCATTGCCAGCGTAGATTGTCAAACTGCAAACTAGTCCTCGAATAACGCGCGAACCTTCGATATGTCATAGGCATGTTCCGTCAGGTTTTCAGGATCCCATTCGCTTCGCTCAGCTTCAAAAAAATCCCCGCCGTATACATGGATTGCTCCGGTCAACTTAGGGATAGGGTTTGTAACCGAGTGAATGAGGTCCTTACCAAGCGGAGCATATTGACCCGTCGACAATGCCCGAGCCCCCGCCGCTTCAATGCGCCCGTTAGGGTCATCTGCTACGCGCCGCCAAAAAATGTTATCTTCTCTACCACCATAAATACCGATCACGGCCCACATTTCGTGATTGTGGGGCATTATGGTCATTTCTGGCTTCCATACGACGTTGACGATTGTCAGATCACCTGACTTGTAAATGGGAAAAATACCGCTTTCGGTCGGCTCTCCCAAGGCTTGCGTCACGCCCGCGGGATCGCGCATCGCCCGGTCCACCACCTCAGCCACCGATTTGTGAGAATCGTCCTGATCTACTGCGGTCCGGCAGTCCGCTACAAACTGTTCCATGTTCCACATATCTTCAGCCCCCAATTGCATACGATAAATGCAACAGGGTAGCACAGGCTGTAAAATAGACGAAATTGGGACCCAGATTGCAGCTGCATGTATCGGGTATCTAAGACATCCAATGACTGCTTAGCGTTCTTTCGCCAGATCGGGGCGGATGTCTACTTTGCGGAACCATCCGTCGATTGCATCGCATACATTAGGCTGTCTGTTTGCTTAATCGAAAATGCGTTCGCCCTGCTCGTCGATCACCTGTTTCGCCTTTGCGATGCTGAAGCTTTCGCCCTGATCCCGGGTCTCAAAAACATCCGCCCTGATCAAAGTATGGGTCTTTCGATCTCCGTCGATGGTCTTCTCCAAACGGACCAACAGACGGTATTTGCTGCCTTCCGCCATCAGGTCGGGGAAGATCTCGAACCCTTTGTAAGAGAGCGGGTCCGGCTTGGACTTCTCAACGCCGCCGAAGAGTTTTGAGTAGAGAGACAACGGGCGGCTCCTTTCAGCCGGCTCTAGTCGGCGACTAGTGCCACTAAATGCCGGGCTGAAGAGCATTTCACGGTCAATTCGTTGGTTGCCCGATGTGAAAGTACTCACTTTACAAGGTCAAAATGTCCCTATCAGCAGTGAAGAACCAACCCAAAAGAGCGACGTCTGACACTACGCTGGTGTCGCAACAATCCTAGCGGCGTATCAGCTTCCCAGACACACTGATTTGACCTCTCGCAAATGCAATCCGAGCATCAGTAAGGTCGGCCAGAGTAGATAGGTTTGGATTTCAACGTTCTCTCCAAAGGTCAGCAGGAGAACTGTGAGCAACAGCCCGAGCGGCAGCCTCCCGCGTTCCGACTTTATGGCGTCCAGGGTGACGATTGCTAAATGACCGAGGAAGGGAACGAGAAACGCGGCAAATCCGGTCAGCCCTTTCACGAATAGCAATCCGTACCAGGTGTGATGGCTGCCGATCGGCATGTACTCAACAAGATGCGCACCGGGTCTGACTGTGCCGTGCCCGAAAACCATCGCATCCGATTGCCAGCGCTCATACGCTATACGCTGCAGAGTTTCGCGTACGCGGGTACTATCGGCGCGCGCGGATTTGAACCTGTAAAGGGCTCGGTTGCCGAATTCGACAAAGATTGCGCCCCAAACGGCTACGGTGGTGGTGACTGCAGACAATAGAATCCACCCCAAGCTGCGGGCGACAATTGGCAAGAGGCGGGGTGACAGCGAGCAGATCACCAATCCGACCATACCCATTCGGGACTTGGACATAAGGATCATCAGAACTCCGGCAGCCAAGCCGATGACCTTCCAGCTGCCGTGCTTTTCTTCCAGGGCAAATAGGACCATGCAGACACCCAACAAGGCTGCGAATGGCGACCAGGGCGCAAAGAACTGCCACCGCGGCGTGCCGCTGGCGGGGTCGATTGTATACAGGTAGACCGAGAAATATTCAGGTCCCGGGCCGCCCACTGCTTTAAGGGGAGATGTAAACAGCAGATGCGGCAGACCGGCATAGGGGGCGGCAATGAGCAACGGCAGAAGGCACAAGGTCCAAAGGCCCACTACACATTGCCCTCTAACCAAAACCTCGCGCCGTATTGGCAAAACCGCCCCTGCTAGGATAAACAACGGGATCAGCGCCCAACCCTTTGCCCATCCGATACTCGATTTGATCGTTTTGGTGGTGCCAAGGTTCCAGTCCGCGTGGCCTGCCCAAAGTGAGGCCAGCATCACCAGCATGCCAACGCTCCAGATCCAGACCAGAGCAGGTACAGGGCCCGTTGCACGCATATCCAAACGGATCACCGGGCCGAGATAAAGTGACACCCCGGCTATCGTAGCCAACATCCAACCTAGCACTGGACCGACAACATACAGCGCGCCAAGCCCGTAGAACGGCCATGTCCAGATCAGCGTACACCAGACGATCTTTTCGGCTGGCGTTTGAGGGGCAACACGCGTCAAACTGCGGCCTCTTTCTGGTCTTTCAGCAGCTTTGAGATCAGCGGGTTTCGGATCCATGCCAGAACCAAACCCATCAGCAGCATAAGGCTTGCAACGATCCCGGCGGCAATCGAGATCTTCTTGTTCGGCGAAGACGGGCGAGTCGGCAGAGACGGGTTCTCCAGAACTTGGATCAAGGGATAGGAGGCATAGACATCGGTCTTTTTCGACTCGGACCGCGCGATGGCAGAGGCGAACACGGCTTCTGCCACGGCGAAATCTCTCTGCCGGTCCTCCAATTCAGCGGCGATGGGGGCGAGGTCTGACAGGCGCAGGGTTTCCAAACGAACTTGCGCGCGCTGTGTCGCGACATGCTCTTCCAATCCGGCGCGCAAGGCATCTTCGCGCACCAACTCGCTGAGCAACTGCGCCCGTTGCCCTTCCGGCGCGCGATCCAGTCCACCGAGCTGCTCGACCTCAAGACCAGTCACCTGCGCCGCGCGTTTTAAAGCAACCGAACGCGCCCCTTCATATTCGTTTTGGGCATTCACATAGATTGGGTGGCGCGATCCGTAGGTCGCGTCGGCTTGCGCCAGCTTTGCAGCCCCCACCGACACATCCGCAAGCAACGATAGGTACTGCGCATCAGCATAGAGTTTCAGCGTTGCCGCCGCTGCGTCAGAGGGCAGATTCAACGCGACTTGAAGCGCGGCGACACGTTCCGATTGGCGTGCCAGCTCGCTCTCCTGCGTTCGCAGCTCCTGCTTTGCACGGTCATTAGCGGCGACCTGCTCTTGGTATTGCGCGACTGATATCAGACCGCTTTGCGATTGCAGCTGTTTGATCTCGGCCCGCGTGGCCTGAATTGCGCTCGTGTAGTCTTCGATCGCGCCGGTATTGCTGGCCTCACGGGTGGCAATTTCATCGGCGCGCAGGGCGTCAATCTCAGCGAAAAAGGCGGCCACCAAGGCGTCTCCATATTGTTGAGCGTCTGCCGGAGAGGCCGCTTGAAGCTCGATATGGATCAGGCTGGTTTGATCGACCAGTTGCACCCGCGGCTTTCCAAACGCGTCCCGGTCAGCCTCTGCCGTCTTGGCTGCCGCGTCGAGTATACGGTCGGCCGACAACAAACGTTTATACGTCTCGGTCGGGCTGATTGACCCGTTGGCAAAGGCGGAATTCGCGTATGATGATGCCTGACCGATATTGGCCAGATTGACCGATGCCGAAGCGCCAGATCCTGGCAGGATTAATGATGCGTGAGAGGTGTATTTTACAGGCGCGGTCGCCAAATAGCCGCTGATCGGGGCCCAGATGCAACTCGCCCCAAGAAGGTATAATGCCACGTAACGAGGCAGGCGGCCTACGTCGCTAAGGTGCCCGCCCTTTAAGATGCGGCGCCACCCGAGCGTTCTGAAATTGGATCGGGAAATGCGCACCCAATGCAGAAATTGCATGTCGCGCGTGGACTCAGAGGAGTTCGAAATCTGTTGCGGCATGGAAAAACCCTTTCTTACAAGGGTGATACACCGCATCTGATTGCTGATCATTCGCTCAGCAGGCTAGGGGCCGAGGGGATTGGGAGCGTCCCCTATCCCTTCGGATAGTTAGGCCTAGAACAACCCAGCCTCGCGCGCGGCCAGTGCGGCCTGCGTTCGATTGCTGACACCAACTTTTCGGTACAAAGTCTTCATATGCAGTTTGATCGTCGGCTCTGACAGATCCAGATCACGAGCGATTTCCTTGTTGGATTTGCCCTCAGTCAGCCCTTTCAGAACTTGCCGCTCACGCTCTGTCAGTTTTTGAGCCATGGGGTGGGAGTCTTCCGGCTGCTCTGCGTTCATGAAACCCGCAGGAAGGTATTGTTCCCCCATCGCCATAAAGCGGATCGCGTTGACCAGAGATTTAGCCGGTAAAGTTTTTGGGACGAAACCGGCTGCACCAAGCTCTAGCGCGCGTTGCGCCAGATCACGCGAGGTGTCGCCGGTAAACAGGGCCACATGCTGGGCACCGTCCAAAGCGATGCAGGTTTCAAGTCCGGCCAACCCGTTCATGCCGGGCATGTTCAGGTCCAGAAGAACCAGATCAAAGGCTCCGTCGTTCTCAATCAAAGCTTTCGCGGCTGGGAAATCCGGCGCGGTCTCCACCTCGATCCCGCCTGCTGCATCTATGAAGGCAACGAGCGTATCCAAAATAAGGTCGTGGTCGTCAGCAATAAGAACTTTCATCTCAAATCTCCGTCTGCCCCCAAACACACCCAAATGCGTTAGTAAAACATTGAACCCATGGCATGAAGCCTTCCTGACGGACAGGTGAATATCCAATCGGATAGGTCAGCGGGCCGTTTTCACCACGCTATGTGCTGCGGGGTCGTTTGAATAGACCTATTCTCCGATCCCTCTCCGGATGCTCGCCTATCGGTTGCAGGGTCTCATTGGCAGTCTGAAGCCACAGATTGTCATCGTTGATCGGAGAGTTCCATGCAGTTCCTGTCAGTCCAAGATATGCATAAAGGCGCGCAGCCAACACCCATACCAACTTTGGAAAAGCCTGAGATTTTGGGTCTGCCAGTTGTGAACGCCCGATCCGGACAGGTGATCTCAAAACTGCTGGATGGGACCCGCCGGACTGTGTTTTTCCTGAATGCACATTGCACAAATATAAGGGCCCGCAACCATACATATCGAGCAGCTTTGGCCCGGGCAGATATGGTCCTACCTGACGGAATTGGGGTGGAGGTCGCGGCAAAGTTGCAAGGTGTCCAGCTGGCTGAGAATCTGAACGGCACTGATTTTGTGCCCAAGCTGCTGAAACGGGCCGCGCGTCTTGGGCAGTCGGTCTACCTGTTGGGGGGACGTCCCGGAACAGCTCAGGCAGCGGCGGCGCGGTTGCAGCACATGATCCCCGATTTGGCCGTGGCTGGCACGCGCGATGGATTTGAAGAGGCCGCGCGGGTTGATGAGGCGATCGACGATATCAACCAATCTGGCGCAGACATTCTGATGGTCGCAATGGGCGTCCCACTGCAGGAGCTGTGGATAACGCGGAACCGCCACCGGCTTGACCCTCGCATCGTGCTGGGCGTGGGGGCTTTGTTCGACTTCCTGGCCGGCAATGTACGTCGGGCACCGCGCATCGTTCGGCACGCCCGAATGGAGTGGGCATGGCGGTTGGCGATGGAGCCCCGCCGCATGGCCCGCAGATATCTAATGGGCAATTTCGAATTCCTCGGGCGCGCCGCGCAGAATTCTGTCCCTAAGGTCTCAGCATGTCGCCTGCTGGACCTCACTTTGGCGGTGGTCGCGCTGTCTCTTCTGGCCCTGCCCATGGCCGCAATCGCCGCATTGGTGCGATTGGACAGTCGCGGCCCCGCCTTTTTTCGGCAGACACGTATCGGCCGAAACGGGGTGCCCTTCGCGATGTACAAGTTCCGCTCGATGACGCAAGACGCAGAAGCGCGGCGTGCGGATCTGCTCAACCATTCGGATCGTGAGGGCGTGTGCTTCAAAGTCAAAAATGATCCACGCATCACTCGCGTTGGGAAGGTTCTGCGTCGGTTCTCTCTGGATGAACTGCCGCAAATCTTCAACGTGCTGAAAGGGGATATGTCGCTGGTCGGACCGCGCCCGGCTTTGCCCGAAGAGGTTGCCGCATATCCTGACCAAGCGCTGGAGCGCCTGCAGGTTCGTCCCGGTATCACTGGCCTGTGGCAGGTTTCGGGCCGCGCGGGCATCGGCTTCGACCGCATGATCGAACTGGATACAGCCTATGTTCGCTCCCGCTCGCCCCTTCTGAACCTCTTCCTCATCGCATTGACCGCACGTGCCGTCGTGTCGGGGCGCGGCGCTTACTAATCAACCCTAGGAGCATTAATATGACACGTATTCGCAAAGCTGTTTTCCCGGTCGCAGGTCTGGGCACAAGGTTTCTGCCCGCCACCAAATCGGTGACCAAGGAGATGTTGCCGCTGATCGACCGCCCTTTGATCCAATATGCAGTGGACGAGGCCCGTGCCGCTGGGATTGATGAATTCATCTTCATCACCTCAACCGGCCAATCCGCGCTGGAGACGTATTTCGGGCGGAACTCGGGGCTTGAGCGCAAACTGAAGGATGGCGGCAAAACCACCCTGCTGAACCGTCTGCGCAGCACGAACCTTGAGGATGAGACATACAGCTTTATCCAACAAGAGAGCCCGCGTGGTCTGGGCCACGCAGTCTCTCTGGCGCGAGACTATGTCGGTGATGAACCCTTCGCGGTGATCCTGCCGGATGATGTGATCCACGCGCAGCGCCTGGTCCTGGTACAAATGGTCCAGAACTTTGAAGGCAGCCACATGATCGCGACCGAAGAGGTTCCATTCGACCAGATCAGTGCCTACGGCGTGGTCGATATCGAGCATAGCAAAGGGCAGGTGCAACATCTCAAAGGGTTGGTTGAAAAGCCATCCGCCGATGAGGCACCGTCCGAGTTTGGCATTGTCGGGCGGTATCTTCTTCACCCGTCGATCTTCGATCAGCTGGAAGGTTTGGCACCTGGCGCAGGCAACGAAATCCAACTGACCGATGCGATCGCGGCCGATATCAAAAGGACCGGATGCCACGGCTTCGCCTTTCAGGGAGAGCGTTTCGATTGTGGATCGGTCGCCGGATACCTTGAGGCAACCACCGTTTTTGCGTTGGAACGTGCCGAGCTGCGGGACGGGTTCAAATCCATGTTGCGTCAGCGCATGAACCTCCTGTCTGCTGCTGCATGAGACCGAGGCACCTATCCGTTCGGATAGGTGCGTATCCCCATGCCCATCTGTCGCTGTGGACCTCTTTCTGGTTTCTTACGGTCAAAGAAATGGAGACTAAGATGCGTCTGTTTTTTGCGATCCTCACAGCGGCGTTCACCTTTTGCCTGACGTCTGCGCACGCCGAAGACTTGGCGGCTCCGTCAGGAGAGGTAATTCTGACCATTTCAGGCAACATCGCGCAGACCAGGCCCGACGGGGCGGCGCAGTTCGATATGGAAATGTTGCAGGCGCTGCCGCAACGCAGCTTTGAAACCTCGACGATCTGGACTGAAGGCGAGATCAGCTTTGTCGGCGTTCCCCTGTCTGTATTGCTGGAACGGATCGGAGCAGAAGGTGAGACGATCCGGGCAACGGCGATCAACGACTACGCGGTTGAGATCCCTGTGGATTCGATCTCGGAACAGGACCCAATTGTCGCCTATGAGATGGACGGTGCGGCGATGTCACGGCGGCAGAAAGGTCCGCTATGGATCGTATATCCATACGACAGTGACACCAAGTACCAGACCGAGGTGATTTACTCTCGCAGCATTTGGCAACTCGACAGGTTGGAAATCGTTAAATAGCGTGGGGTTACTATACAGTATGAAGTGGGCGATGCGGGCCAAACATTGACAAGAAATTTCCAAAACCACTCGCGTCGCCGGTGGGCTTTCGGGCTCATCGGCATCGCCGTTCTGGGTGCCCTAGCTTTGGTCGTGTTGCTGTCCGTCAAGGTGATATCCGATCTGCGCGACCGGCAGTCAGCCCGGACAGACAACGTGCAATGGACGCTGACGCAGGTCGAGGTCGAGTTCCTGTTCTACCTCAACGCGCTAGAGGCTGGTGTATCGGATGCAGAGGCAAGCACCGAAAACCTGGACCTTATCCGCCGCCGTTTCGATCTTTTTTACAGCCGTATCGATATTCTGGACACCTCGCGTCTGTTTGAAACGCTGCGAAGTGACCCGAAATTCACTGAACCTCTGAGTGACGTCTCCGCCTATCTGGAGGCCTCGGTGCCTACAATCGACGCTAGGGATCCTGGGCTCATTGCGGGGCTGCCGGATCTCTATGACGGCGCGCAGGGGATCGCTCCAAAGGTGCGAGAGCTTTCGGTCTCGGCGATCTCGTACTTTGCAAGCCAGTCGGATCATCGCCGTGAGGAAACCGCGCTCAGCCTGTTTCAACTGGCCGTTTTGTCCGGTGGGTTGTTTTTGACGCTGACTGCGGTCAGCGCCTACCTCTTGGTGGTCAACCGCAAAGCTGATCGGCGGGGGCAGGCGATTCAGCAGGCAAACCAACGCATGAATACAATCCTGTCGACCTCATTGGATGCCGTGATCGTGGTGAACGCCGCCGGCACAGTGCTGGAGTTCAACGCGGCTGCACAATCGATTTTCGGGTATTCCGAGGCAGAGGCCAAAGGGCATTCGATCGGTGAATTGATTGTGCCTTCGCATCTACGCGAGGCCCACAACCAAGGCATGGAGCGGATGCAGAGCGGAGGCGACCGTCACGTCGTTGGCAAGGGTCGCGTCCAACTTGAGGCTATGCGCAAGAATGGGGATGTCTTTCCCGTTGAACTCGCGTTGCAATCCGCCCAGGCCGGGGATGAGGAAATCGTCATCGGTTTCGTCCGCGATATCTCACAAAGCGTTGCGGATCAAAAAGAGCTTGTCTCGGCCCGCGACCGTGCCCTTGCCGGGGAAAAGGCCAAGTCGGATTTTCTGACTGTTATGAGCCATGAGATCAGAACCCCGTTGAACGGGCTGCTGGGCAACCTCACCCTTCTCAAGAATACGCGCACGACCAAACAGCAGTCTCAGTTTGTCCGCAACATGGAGATCTCGGGCCAGGTTCTGCAAAGCCATGTGGATGCGGTGCTGGATATTGCTCGGTTCGAGGCCGGCAAGCTGTCAGTCGCGCACGAGCCAACCGACCTGAACGCGATGCTGCAGGACCTAGTGGATGGTCAAAGCGGCAATGCGGCCTCGCGCGGCAACTCAATCTCTTGGCAATGGGTGGGTGGAGCCTATCCGCATGTCGCGACTGATGCGCAAAGGTTGCGGCAAATTCTGCTGAACCTCGTGGGTAATGCGATCAAGTTTACCGAAAATGGCCGTGTTTCTATTGAGGTCGAAAGATGTGAACCTGAAGATCAGGGTAAGGCACATGTATACGAAGTGCGTGTGATCGATACCGGGGCTGGCATCGCCGATGATGAGATCGACGCCATTTTTGATGACTTCTACACCAGCGATCCCTCTATCGGTCGCACGGTCGGAGGAACCGGGCTTGGCTTGGGAATTGCCCGTAGGTTCGCGCTGACCATGGGCGGTGAGGTCGGGGCGGAAAGCACATTGGGCGAAGGCAGTGTTTTCTGGCTGCGGATACCGTTGCAGCCGTCGGCGCGCGACCAACTGCTAGAAGCTGCTCAGATCAATACCGAGACCGTTCGCCCTCTGAACTTGTTGGTGGTCGAAGACAACGAGATCAACCTCGAGGTCATCTGCAACATGCTGGCGCTGGACGGTCATTGTGTAACGACAGCGGAAAATGGGCAGGTCGGCGTCGACAAGGCCAGCAGTCAGCGGTTCGACGCGATCCTGATGGATATCAGCATGCCGGTGATGGATGGACCAACCGCTGCACGCCATATTCGTGGCGGTCAGGGGCAGTCGACCGATGTGCCGATTATCGCTGTGTCGGCCAATGTCCTGCCAGATGCGGTTGAGACCTTTCGCGCCGCCGGTATGACGGCTTTCATTGGAAAACCGATTTCGCTGAATGCCCTGCGCAGGGCGCTTTCGGTGGTCACGCGCACCGACGGGCAGATTTCGGAGCATGCGCAGCCAGATCCGTTAGCGGAGTTGAAAGGCAGCCTCGGCCCTGAAGTCTTTGCCCGCCTGCATGCCAAGTTCATTGCCGAAGGGGATGAATTGGTTGAACAGCTAGAAACCGGGGCATTTGACCAGACAGATTTAAATCAAATAGCTCAGGCCTGTCACAAACTGGCTGGGAGTGCAGCAACCTTCGGCGTGGAAGAGTTTCGAGAGGCGTTGGTTGCGGTAGAGACTGCAGCCAAAGAACACAAAGACATCACGAACAAACTCGCTGCAGTCTCCACTGCTTGGAAGCGGGCGAAATCATCGCCCGCTTGGGATTGACTTAGGGCGCCAGCAGCGCCGCTGCGCCGACGATGCCAACCGCGCGGGCGACCTCGGTCAGGCCGGTAACCTTACTGTCGTAGCACGCAATCGCATCTCCTGGCAGAACATAGGGGTCATAGTCATCGCGATCCCCACGTCGCAGCAGCTTTTCGATATTGCGTTCAATAACGATCGAGTTCCCGGTCATCGGGTTGCGGGTGAACAGGACCGCGCTGCGATTGGCATTGGTGGTCTTGGCCCCACCGACGCAATTGGTATCGACTACGGCCTGCAGGTAGCGCGTGCCATAGGGTACCTCACGCACGTCTCTTCCAATGGCCGACTCTGCGTTGCCGGTGGCAGGTTGCGTGAGGTTGGACATATAAAGCGTTACGCCGGGCGGGCTGATCGGGCTGGGACGCATCAAATCATCCTGGAAACACCCTCGGCTGTTGATCACGATCTGATCCCCGGTCAGCAGCATGATGTCGGTCGGATCCGAGCCTTCGAACACCCCGCGCAGGTCCATCCGGTAGATCGTGCCCTGCCGGTGCAGCTCAACTGCTGACAGATCCGCATCCGGGCGCACACCTCCGGAAGCGCGAATGGCGACCGAGAGGTTGCGCGCCTCGGTCGAGGCACCCAGCACGCCCTGACGCCCTCGATCCAGTGCGTCGCCGGGGATGCCTCCGATCTCGACCGAATGGGGTTCAAACACCGCGCCTTTCACGCCGACAGTGACCGAGGCGAAATCGCTGATGCGCGCCGTGACGCGCGGGGTACTGTCGTAGAACTGTGCGGCTACCAGAACCCGGGCCACGTCCCGCTCGACCTGCTCGGTCGTTCTGCCCTGCGCGCGCACCGGCGGCAGGTACGGCAGCTTCAGGTCGCCATCGCGGGACACAACATAGGTGTCGCTGAGAAGCTCATCCCCGTCGATGGTGATCTGCACCATATCATTGCGCGAAAGTTTCTCGCCCAGCAAAGGGCTAAGCGCGGGTTTAGACCATTTGGCAAAGGCGTCTGTGCCCTGATCCCCGGTCGGAGGCATACAGGCGCGCCCGTTCAAGTGTTCCGCTTGCAGCAAGGGCGCAATTGCCCGGCGCCGTGATGGGGCACGGTACTGGGCCTGATAGCTTTCGCCTTTTGCGACGGGTTCGATGTTGCGCGGGGTCTTCATGCTGCTGCAACCCGATAGAGCAATCGCGCTGACGGCCCCTAAAACCAAAACTTTGAAATGTCGTGTCATTTTGAACTCTCCTGAACTGCGTCCACAGCTACAGCAGTGTCTTGATGTGCGTCAGACCGGCATCGGGATTGCCGTTTATCCCATTCGGATAGGTCGCTCGCCCGATGGTCCGCCCAGCTGTCCTCCCGCGTCTGGGACAGGGATGCCGCCACCAATTAGAACTGATCCCGACACTGTTTTGGACATTTGGCGACATGACTCAGCGATTGGCACATACCAGTTTCTTGCGGCATCTGCTGGCCTATGCTGCGTCCGAAGTGGTTGCAAAGGCGTCGCGTCTTGTGGTCGTTGTCGTCGTGGCCCGCAACCTCAGCCCCGAGGCGATCGGTCTGGCTGCTGCTGCACTAGCGGCCGGGGATATCTTAAAGGCGCTGACCGAGAACGGCGTGGGGCAGAGGATTATCCTAGCCCCGCAGGCCGAGCTGCAACAGCGCTGCAACACCGCGCATCGTATTTTCTGGGTCTGGTGCGGGGCGCTGTTTGTGCTGCAACTGGCTATCGCTGCGTTTCTCTACGCGATGGGGCACGAGACGTTGGCGCTGCTTCTTGCCATTCTGGCCGGAGAGTACCTGTTCATGCCTGCCGGTCTGGTACAGGCCGCGCTTGCGATGCGTGAGGGCAAGCTGCAACAGACCGCCGCCATTGCCGGAGGGCAGGTGGTTGGAGCGAATGTTATGGCGGCGCTACTGGCGCTGCTCTGGGCCTCTCCGCTGGCCTTGGTGCTGCCCCGATTGCTGGCTGCTCCGATCTGGTTGGTCCTGATGCGCCGCCTGCGTCCCTGGACATCTGACACCAAACAAGGGTTTGCCGCCCTTCGCCCCTTTGTTGGCTTCGGTTGGGCCGTTCTGGGGGTCGAGATCGTCAAAGTTCTGCGCCTGCAGGCCGACAAGCTTGTCGTCGGCGCGATGCTGGGGGCTGAGAGCCTTGGCATCTACTTCATGGCGTTCAACGCTGGGCTCGGCTTGGCGACATCGTTCACGCAGGCCTTTTCAGTTGTTCTTTTCCCACATCTTTGCGCAGCCCCAAACAAAACCAAGGCGCTGCATCAAGGGCTCGGCACGTCCCTCCTGGTGCTGAGCCCGCTGGTTTTACTGCAAGCTGCGCTTGCGCCGGTCTATGTGCCGCTGCTGCTGGGGGCCGAGTGGCAGCAGATTTCGCCGGTGGTCTCGATCTTGTGCCTTGCCGCATTGCCAAGCGTCATCTGGTCGGCCATGGCCGGTTGGCTGCGGTCCGAAAACCGCGCGATTACCGAGTTGCGGGTCAGCGCGGTCTTGGCTTTCGCACTGATCCTCAACACCGCGATCATGGCCCCATTCGGGCTTATGCCAGTGGCGATCGGATACCTGCTGACCAGTGCTGTCCTGATGCTAACGGCATCTTGGGTGCTGCTGCCTCGGGATCACAAAACAACAGAAAGGTTCGGCTTCCAATGACCCGCTTTACCATCATTGTGCCGTTTCACGCCGATGTGGATACAATTGCCGACACGCTGAGCAGCATTCGCGCACAAAGCTTCACAGAATGGGAGGCGATCTGCGTCGGCGACCGTCCCTCAAACGCGTGCCTGTCCGTCGTGCTGGATCACATCGCGCAAGACCAACGTATCCGGGTCGCGAGCAGCCCCTTGGATGGCCCAAGTGCCGCCCGCAACTATGGGGCCGAGCTGGCCAAAGGGGACATACTGGCGTTTTGTGATGCGGACGATCTGTGGCACAAGGATAAGCTGGCGCAGCTAGACGAAGCCTTCCAACCCGCCTCGACGGATGCGGTCTTTGGGCAGATCCGGTTCTTCGCCCATCAACCCGGAGATTCTCAGACATGCTCGACCGTTCCTAACGCACCCCTGGCCATTTCGGAGCTGTTGGCTGAGAACCCGGTCTGCACCATGTCCAATCTTTCGATCCGCCGTGAGGTCTTCAACGCCGTCGGCGGGTTGGACACGAGAACCGTGCATAACGAAGACTTGGAACTGCTGATCCGCCTCGCAGGTGAAGGGTTCACCATCAAAGGGGTCGATCAGTTTCAGGTCTGGTATCGCACCAGCGTCAGGGGCTTGTCGTCGGACTTGCACGCAATGCGCGCTGGGCGGGCCTACGCGGTCAAAACAGCCGCATCATATGGCGTGTTCCCGTCCCGATCGTCCGAGGCCGTCTACCTGCGCTATCTCGCACGCCGGGCGCTGCGGTTAGGGCATCAGGGTCAGGCGCTGTCTTACACACGCAAAGGCTTGAGCCTGCATACGCGCAGTTTCCTGCTGCCCCTACGCCGAGGTCTGCCCACCGCCGCAGGGGCCACGCTGGCCCCAATCCTGCCGCAAGCAATCAAACGCGCGTTGTTTTCATGAGAATTCCGAAGGAGATCACCATGCCCACGGCATCCATCGTCGTACCCGCCTACAATGCCGAAGCAACCTTGGCCGAAACGCTCGCCTCACTGCAGGCGCAGACCTATGACGATTTCGAAATCATCATCGTCGACGATGGATCGCAGGACGCGACCTCCGAGATTGCTCGCGCGCACCAAGGCGACACACGCGTACGACTTGTCGGGCAAGCCAATCGTGGGCTGGCGGGGGCAAGAAATACTGGCATCGCTGCCGCGCGGGGTACATTAATCGGCTTTTGCGACGCCGACGATCTGTGGATGCCCGAGAAGCTGGCGGCTCATGTTCACCATCTCAAGGCCGAACCGGACGTGGGGGTTAGTTACTCCGGCAGTGCCTTGATCGACGAAGCGGGGTGCATGATGGGGATCAAACAAGCACCCCGCCTGAAGAATGTGACCGCAGCACATGTTCTGAACCGCAACCCGATCGGCAACGGATCGGCGGCCGTTATTCGAAAGACAGTGCTGGAGGCTTTGGCCTACCGCCCGAGCTTTGAAACCGAGCGGGATTGGGTCTTCGATGAGACCTTCCGGCAGTCCGAAGATATCGAATGCTGGATGCGGCTGATGTTGAAGACCGATTGGCAGATCGAAGGTGTTCCGGGGCTGCTGACCCACTACCGGATCAATGCAGGCGGGCTTTCGGCGGCTTTAGATCGCCAGTTAGAGGCGTGGGAGAGGATGGTCGCGAAGCTGCGCCCGCTGAACCCTGAATTCTTTGCCCAGCACGAACCCTCGTCCCGTGCTTATCAGCTGCGCTATCTGGCGCGGCGGGCTATCACCAACCTCGATCGGGACAAAGCTTGGGAGTTGTTTGCACGCAGCGTCCAGGAAAGCCTCCGCCCGGTGTTTGAGGAACCTATGAAAACGTTCAGCACTTTCGCCGCAGCCCTTGTGTTGAAAACGTTTGGACCCGGCCCGATCACCCGGCTGGGACAAATGAAATCCAAACTGCAATCGATCTGAGAGAGGCGTCATCATGGAACAGAAAAAGATACTCCACCTGGTGGACGACACGACAGCGGGCGGCGTGATGCGGATGCTCGACCATCTTTTGGCGCAATCAGATCTGTCCGAAACGGTCGATCAAAAGGTGTTGAAGGTCAAACGGACTGCATTTTCTTGGGGCAAACTGAATGCGGATGTCATCGTGTCCCACGTCGTACCAAGCTGGAGAAGCTTACCCGCGTTCTCGGCGCTTCGCGCAATGCATCTGGACACTCGACTGGTCCATGTCGAGCACAGTTACACCCGGGCATTCACCACTCTGAATGTCCCACACAAACGTCGGTTCTTTGCAATGCTGAGGGTGATCTATTCCTTCTTCGATCAGGTGGTCGCGGTCAGCCATTCGCAGTCGGGCTGGATGAAGGAAAGACGCCTGGCCGCCTCGGAAAAGCTGACCGTCATTCCTCCGACCGTTGATTTTGAGCAGTTGTCGCGCAACACGATGCCTCCCAAGTCAAAGACCACAATTGGTGCCATCGGGCGGCTCGAGCAGCAGAAAGGCTTCGACATCCTGATCCAAGGCTTTCGGTTAACCCGAACGCCGGGCGCGCGTTTGTTGATCTTTGGCGAAGGCAGTCAGCGTTTATACCTTGAGACACTGGCAGAGGGTGACCCGCGCATAGAATTTCGGGGCCACGCCGAGGACCCTGCAGAGGCCTATCAAGCCGTCGATATCGTTGCGATTCCGTCGCGTTGGGAGGCCTACGGACTTGTGCTGGACGAAGCGCTTGCCGCGAAGCGCAATGTGATCGCCAGTAAAGTTGATGGGTTACGTGACCGTGAAGGAGATACGAGAGTTTCATTCTGCAACCTTGACCCTTATGATTGGCGACTTGCGATCAATAATTTTCTGCTTTCCAACACTATTGAGAAAAGCAGCTGAATCAAAATTTGACACTGGATCTTTTGTGTTTTAGCCGAGCCATTCGCTGCAAAATCAATTGTGATTTCAAAGAAATTGCCTGAGGCCAGCTTTGCGTTTTGTGCGCGAGCCTACTTAGCGCAGTAAATCTTGGTGCCCTCTGTGGACTGCGAGCGGTTATTGCCTTGTGCCAAGTGGACGGCAGCTATGTCCGCAAAGCGGTAATTCTGATAGAACGCAGCGAACGACCGCTGTGAGCCCAAAGCGGCCGTTTATTGCGTTACCCTGAACAGCCAGTTTGCGCGAGCAACTGAATTTGCATAGGGGCGCAAAATGATAAACAGAATGACTGTTAAAAAACTGTCAGGAGTTTGGGCTGATCAAGGCTGAAACCTTGTGATTACAGCGGTTCCTGGGGAAGTCGGTCCGCTCATTGCCCGAAGTTCACTACTTGCCTCCTCCAAGCGGACCTCCCTAGCCACCATTGGTTGGATGTCGACGTTACCACGTTCAATCATTCCCAGAAGGCGCGGGTATTTCCATGAAGGCATACCACGAGTGCCGAAAAACGAGAGTTGTTTGGAATAGATTGCCCGCATGTTCACCTGCATCTGGCCGTCTCTCGACGGCATACCAATTTGCACGTGTCGACCAAGGGTGGCGAGACACTCTAAGGATGCGTTCGTCGTTGTTTCGATGCCCAGTGCTTCTACGGAAACCTGTGCTCCCCCATCCGTTATATCTCGGATCGCTGCCGCGGCGTCTTGTTTGCTTGCATTTACTGTGGCGTCTGCGCCAATGAGCTTTGCATGCTCAAGTTTCTCTTCAACCACATCCACTACGACAACTCGGCATCCAAGCATTTTTGCCAATAGAAGAACGGACAAGCCAATCCCTCCTGTTCCGTGGACAGCCACCCATTCACCAGCTGCGACATCTGCACGGTCAGTCAAAGCATGCCAAGCCGTGGTTACACGACACCCGAGCCCTGCTGCTAAGGCAGAAGACAGCGTCTCTGGCAAGTGAACCAAGTTGTGGTCAAAAGGCACGGCAACGTATTCTGCGTAAGCACCTGGCGTTCCAAATCCAGGAACGATTTGGTTAGCACAAGTGTTTGATACGCCTGTTTGGCAAGCGTTGCAGCTGCCGCACCCCAAGATGAATGGCGCTATAAGGCGGTCACCAACACTGTGCTTCGCTTGAGGCCCTGCCTCTACTACAATTCCACAATATTCGTGCCCTAAGATGGAGCCATTTTGAACTTTGGGGTGTGCGCCAGACCATCCATGATAATCTGAGCGGCATACGCCACAGGCAGCAACCTCCAGGACCACTCCATTGTCTGGGCAGGTTGGATCTGGGACCGTCTCAATCGAAAGGTCTTCACAAAACTCTCTTACGACTGCAGCTCGCACTTAGCGCTCCTAAAGATCTGGTTTCTTTGATCGAGCAATTCGGTTCGGTCGAGTTTAAACAGGTCTATCGCCTTTCACGGTCACACGTCGCCCTTTTCGCTCTGCGGGCCAATAGTCCCAGATCGCACGATGCATACAGCACCGGTTGTCCCAAAAGGCCATGTCGTTAAGCGACCACCTGAACCGAATTTGATAGTTGATCTGTTCCGCATGCTCAAAAAGCAAGTTGAGGATCGCGTCGCTTTCCTTTTCCGACAAGCCCAAAATCTTTGTTGTAAATGTTCGATTCACAAACAGCGATTTCCGGCCCGTTTCCGGATGAGTCCTAACGATCGGATGAACTGCTTCGGGACAGTCAATTTCGTTGTCTTTTTGCCCGCGGTCGCTATAGCGGCCTTTGTAGATGTGCTCGGAACTATGAAGTGCAGATAACCCGCTGATCATATCTTTTATCGGTTCGGAAAGATCATCGTAGGCCGCATACATATCACTGAACATGGTGTCCCCGCCGCAGGTTGGAGCGATATGGATTTGTAGCATGGTTCCAAGGGGCGGTATCTCATCGCAAGAGACGTCAGAGTGCCAGAACTCACCGTTTGCCACCTTGGAATTCTTTGTTGCATGGATTTCGAAAATCTCCGGATACCCGTCCATCGTTGGAGCTGCGGGGTGTGCGTGAAGCGGCCCAAAGCGTTTCCCAAATTCAATGTGCTGCGCAGGTGGTATTTCCTTTTGCTCTTTGAAAAATAGCACTTGGTAGGTGTGAAAAGCGTCGCAGATCTCCGCAAACTGGTTGTCAGGCACAGGCCGGCTTAGGTCGACTCCGTAGATCTCAGCCCCGAGGTTTGGAGCGAAGGGTTTGGCGACTATGGAAGTATAGGCGTTGGATTTGGGAGCAACCATAAGCACCTCTGGGTTTGGTTTCATAAGGCGTGCTGTGCGCATGGTACACATCAACAAAAATGAACAAAAACGAAAAATCTTTGACTAATTAGTGAAATTCTTTCACATGTGGATCACGGTTTAAGCGGTAGCGAGGTTATCGGAATGAGTATTCGGTCACTGCGAACTCTAATCGCAGTTCATCGACATGGTAGCTTTCGTGCCGCGTCAGAGGCGGAGCATCTAACTCCGTCGGCGGTCAGTCACCAGATGCGGAATCTGGAGGTCGCGTTGGGGCTCGATTTATTTGACCGATCAGCCAAGTCGCCCAAACTTACTCATACCGGGCTAACGTTCGTCGGAGAGGCTGCTGCGGTGGTGGCTGCATATGACGGTTTGGCGGAAAGGGTGAAGTCGAACAATGAACTCTCTGGTGAGATAACTTTGGGCGCCGTTCCAACGACCCTGACTGGACTAGTGCCGATTGCGTTAGCGAGGCTAAAATCCGAGCATCCAGATATCCGTGTGAGAATTGTTCCAGGTTTGACCAATCAGCTTTTGCTCCAGTTAGACCGCGGGCAGGTTCAAGCGGCTATCATTTCCCGACCAGACGTTCTGCCAAACACGTTGGAATTCTCTGAAATCGTATCCGAAAAATTAGTCCTGCTTGTCTCGGAAAACACCCCAGATTTACCTTCGAGAGAACTGCTTGGTGCGTCACCGTTTATTCGTTTTACGCGTGATGCGGTTGTAGGAAGGCAAATCGAGACTTGGCTGCAAAGAAAGGGCATTGAAGTCAAAGACGCCATGGAACTAGAGAGCCTTGAAGCAATCTCAAGTATGGTGGCCGCTGAACTTGGCGTATCAATCATACCAGACAGCCGCTTAACTGCATATGACCACTTGCGGCTCAAAAGGATTTCCCTTGAACAGAACGGACCTAAGCGCATTGTTGGCCTGGCAAGTATGACGGCGTCGCCTCACACCAAAATGATCGAGGCAGTTACGGCGGCGCTATTGGAAGCAGCGGATAGCCAGCGGGTTTATCTGTGAGTTGGCACTCCAATAGATATCCACAAGAAATTATTTTCCACTCAAACAACCGAGACTGGAAATCAGTTTTGAACCGGTCTCTAACGCCATACCTGATTGCCGCGATAGGCTGTGTCGTCTACAGAGCAGCCTCCCGTTACTTTTTGCTGGAAGAGCGCCAAGCGCCCATGTTGCAAAACTCTGCATTGTCTACCAAAGTTCGCTTCGAAACAGAGTTGGGGCTCTTAAAATGACTGGTACAGTTTGTTCCATTCTCGGAGCAATTGGAAACACACCTTTGGTATGTCTTGATCGGCTGGTAAAGCATTATGGTTGCGAGGGAAAAATTTTAGCCAAGCTCGATTACTTGAACCCCGGATTCTCCAAAAAAGACCGCGCGGCGCTCGGTGTCATTGAAGCAGCTGAGGCCAATGGCACGTTGGAGCAAGGGCAGACAATCGTTGAGCTGACAAGTGGCAATATGGGCACCGGCCTTGCCATCATCTGCAGTATCAAGGGCTACCCATTCGTTGCTGTCATGTCCAAGGGCAACTCGCCTGAGCGCGCACAAATGATGCAGGCTCTTGGTGCTGAAGTCGTGTTGGTAGATCAAATGCCGGGAAGTCGCCCTGGGGAAGTATCAGGCGCTGACCTCGCAGAGGTTGATCGCGTGGCTACAAAACTGACGATTGAACGCAACGCATTTCGAGCTGACCAATTCCAACGAGCAGGTAATCCGAGTGCTCATGAACATACGACTGGCCCAGAACTCTGGGAACAGTCCGGCGGCAACATCGATGCATTCTGTGATTTTGTCGGATCGGGTGGCACTTTGGCTGGGACGTCCAAGTACCTGCGATCGCGAAATTCAGAGATCAAATGCTATCCAATTGAGCCTGAAGGCGCTGCCGTGATCGCGGGTCAGGAAGTGACAAGCCCCGAACATCCCATTCAGGGAGGAGGGTATGTTATGGGTGATCTCGATTTCCTTCGAGGTTTCGTGTGGGATGGGTTTCTTCAAATTGATGGCCACACCGCGCGTAAGACCTGTCGCGATCTGGCGCGCTTCGAAGGCATTTTCGCTGGGTTTTCTGCCGGCGCTAACGTGGCGGGTGCTGTCGAGCTACTAAAAGGCCCTCACAAAGGCCAGACCGTTTCCGTGATCATTTGCGACTCCGGGCTGAAGTACCTTTCTACAGATCTTTTCACGTAGAACTGCCCTTTGACTTAGGGTGCTAAACGTCTGCTTCGTCCGCATAGCAGTCGTTCAGGCCGAGTGCAGCGAATGTCTACTTCGAGCCCTGAGTCACGGATGCTGCAGAGCGGGCAAATGTCCGCTCTGCAATTCCTGTGAAGAATTTGGCGAGCTAATAGAAATTTGTTTTCTGCTTGACGCCGAGAGCAAACGGCGCACCGACTGGATCACACAGGATGGGACTATCGGCTTGAACGGATTCATTATAATCCACAGGAGCCAGACGCGCCCCTTTGGTTTCAGCAGCACGGGAGGCATCAGAGACTGAAGCAACCTTGATGCACGGAACCCAAGATGCATTTGAGGCAGGTGACCAAGTCGCGGCATGCTGGATTGCAACAAGATGGCCCTGAGGCCCGAGGAGCGTGACGCAATCCTTGTCCCGCTCGGAAGAAGCCTGCCATCCGAAGAGTTCGATGTAGAACGCTTGCGGAAAGTCATTCCGGTTGCTGACATACACTTCAGGGCCGAACTGCCGTTTCGGCACGGGGAAACCGTGCCGAGACAGCGAAATCCCCACTAGAGCACCGAACGGATCGCGGACGAGTGCATTGCGACCGACACCCGGCACCTCGAATGGCTCCCGAACGATCTGACCTCCGAGTGTACCGACGCGGTTGATCGCTATGTCCACATCGGGGACTTCGATGTAAGCGATCCAGCCATTTTCCTGCTCCGGGGGCGTCTCAATCAATCCCGGACCCGCTTCGTCACCGGAGAGGGCAAGGACGAAATCCTGCTCGCCGCCACCCCATGCAAAATCCGATGCCCGCTCGACTTCATACGTCCAATCGGCAACGTGCTGGTAGAATGCCATCGAACACGCGCTCTCCGATGTGAAAAGATCATGCCATACGAATTGACCTGCTTTCGACTGTGTCATCGTCTTACTTCCTGACATATTTGAGCTTTTTGACACCGCGGACCATCTTCCCGAACGCCTTGTCGCGCGATCTGCGTTCCGCAAGACTCGCGGAATTGAAGGCGTCTTCGGCCATGAGCTTGCGCCATCTGCTAAGACGACCGCCATCAAGAGCACCCTCATCGATAGCCTTCAGAACAGCGCATCCCGGCTCGGATTCGTGCTGGCAGTCCCTGAATCGACACCGCACGGCCAACTCCTGAATGTCGGCAAAGAGATCATTAATGCCGTCCGCTGCATCGGTGAGCTGCAATTCCCGCATACCCGGGGTGTCCAGTATCAGACATCCATTGGGCATCGCATGAAGCTCGCGCCGCGTTGTGGTATGCCGCCCCTTGGCGTCGTCCTCGCGAATAGATTGGGTCTCGAGGGATTGGCTTTGTAGCAATGCATTGGCTAACGTCGATTTCCCAACGCCAGATGAGCCGAGAAACGCCACAGTCTTGCCGGGCCTGCACCAAGATGTCAGTTTTGTCCGGGGCGCGTCTCCGCGGGCGTCAAGTGCGACTACATCGATCATGTCCGACACCGTGCGGGCCGTGTCGATGTAGCTTTGCGAGTCCGTCAGGAGGTCGGTCTTTGTGACGACGATGACAGGCGTGATCCCTGCCTCAAAAGTCAGAGCTGCATAGCGTTCCAGCCGGGCCACTTTGAAGTCCTGATTGCAGGACGTGACGATAAAGGCGGTATCAATGTTCGCAGCGATCAGTTGTTCCTGCCGGTCGGTTCCTGGCGCACGCCGTTTGATGAGGCTCGTGCGCTCTAGAACCCGACTGGATCGCGGGCGCGAAGGATCCAGCATCAGCCAGTCCCCGACAGTTACATCGACTCTGGGAGGAAGTATCGTATTGATGCCGTCACCGAGGGCGTGCAGTCCATTGCGTTGCACTTCGACAATTCGAACGGGCGGTGTCACCGACAAATCTTCTACGCTGATCTGCTGGGCGAAAAACTGTTGCCATCCCAATGCCTGAAGAGGGTTGAAGTCGGAGTGTCTTCCGGCGTTGCGTGCGCGAAGCGGAAGGAAGTCTGAGTAATCCCTTATCATAGGGTGTCACTTTCATGTCTCTGGCCCGAGTTTGATCTGGGCGCCGTTGGTGAGAAAAAAGTTTGCACATCAACACTCACCGTCGGCCATGATGTGACGGTGTTTCTTCAGATGTTGAATGTGCTCCGGGAGGCGTGCTGCCTCCCTTCCTTACCGGGACATGAAATCTCCATTTCAGATTATGTGCACATAGGATGAACGCGTGCACAACACAACAGTTGACGGCTGATTTGGAACTCTTCTTCAGTTACCGTAGCGGCCATTCAACAGGAAAAAGACTATGTCAGCTTTGTCCGCAAGGTGGACGTTCAAGCAAGGTGCAGCGAACGGCTGCTACGAGCCCACATTGACCGATGCTGCGCGAAGCCCCAATGACAGCAATGCGCAGAAAGCTGACTTTGCAAACTTTGGCGGACGAGCCAATACGGACAATCAACACCTTTCTCGGATGTTGCGGTTGCGGCCTGCTTATCCGCAACAGGAGTCACCTAACTGAATTGGCGGACACGGGACAGTTGCGTAGGAACAAAAGACACAGCAATCGCCTTCCAATGGTTTCAAGACTGCCTTGCATGATTTGCATTCATAAAACCACTGGCACGACTCAGTTGGCATTGTCTCGGTTTCAACGTGCCCACACCGAGGGCAGGTAAAAATGCTATCTAGCACCACAGTTTGTTTTGTCATTGTCTCACATCTGCATGATTAGATAATTGTTGATTTGCGCCTCATTGAACACGAGGACCCATGCCAGCGCGGTGATCGCCGTGCTTCCGACAAGCCACCATTTCAGATTTGCCAACGTCCCGTTTCGATGCGCTACGAACCACGAAACCGCGACCAGCACTGTTGAGATGGCGAGAACATAGTAGCTTGCTGCCGCAATTTTTCCGAATATCGCCAACCAACTGCCACCCAAGCCGAGCAACATCATGGCCATTGGAAGAACACAGCATGTCGCGACCCCCAGAGCGGAAACCGATCCCAAGTAGCTGAGGCTCACATATTTCTTCATCTTCTGCTCCCGAGGTACTCGATTTGATTGTGTTGAGGCACCGGCATTCAGAGCGTATAACTCCTGTAGTAACTACAGGATCAAGTGGAGGCACTTCACATGATTGCGATAGGTGAGGCTTCTCGGCAAAGCGGGGTCGGCATAGAAACTATCCGCTACTACGAACGCGAAGGTATCGTACCAAGACCCGCACGAGCTCTGAACAATCGTCGCCTCTATTCAGCAAACGATGTGGGTAGACTTCGGTTTTTGAAGAAATGCCGCGACCTGGGGTTTCCTCTATCTGACGCAAAGGCGCTTTTGGAGCTGTCAGAAGGAAGTACCGAAGACTGCCGATCAGTGAAAGAACTGGCCGAGGCACACATTGCCAGCGTTCGAAGCAAGATTGATGAGCTCAGACGTCTGGAGCGCGCCTTGAGTGAGCTCACGGCCAATTGTGATAGCGGAAACGTTCAATGCCCGATGCTGCAAAGACTTAGAACGATGGATGAAATCTGACTCTTGCCGCTGGGCGGAAGCAAAGAGTCTGAGATTTAGCCAGATCGCGTCAGACCAAGGTCTGTGGTGCGGTAACAGATTGTAGTTCATAGTCGATTTCACGATGAGAGTGAAAGTAGCTGACCTGACGATTGGCAATTGGTCGTTGTCGCGAGTGTTTCTTGCGGCCAGCATCGTTGTGATGGGCACTGCTACTGCAATCGTCGGGGTGTGGGTGTCAAATCGAATCCAGAACGCAGTCGTGCAAAACTCCGCTAACTCTGCGGCTCTATATATGGAAAGCGTAGTATCCCCGCTCAGCCAGGAATTGGCACATGGCGACCGCCTTTCAGAACAGGCGAGCCTGGCGCTGGACGAGATTTTTATGACCCAACCAATGCGTGACCGCATCGTTTCCTACAAATTCTGGAAGCAAGGCGGTGTGATTGCGCATGCCTCGGATACAGACATCATTGGAAACAGTTTCAATCCAACAGATGACTTAAGGCGGGCGTGGAGCGGTGATATCTCCGGCTCTTTCGAAGAGCTTGATCATGCCGAAAGCGCCGCAGAGGCGGCATTGGGAATACCATTACTTGAAGTTTACAGCCCCATCCGCGAACTCTGGTCCGGCGAAATCATCGCTGTTGCTGAGTTCTACGAAAGAGCTGATCAGCTTGAGTTAGACTTAGCCCAGGCCAGGCGAACAAGTTGGTTGGTCGTCGGTTCCGCATTTCTGGCATGTACGATTGTTCTGTATTCCATCGTTGCAATTGGCGACAAAACAATTCGACGACAGGGGGCTCTTCTTAAACAGCGCCTGACAGAAAGTGAGAGGATGGCTGAGCAGAATGCGCTGCTGCGGTCGCGTGTGGTCGAGGCGTCAGAAAGATATGCCACGCAAACAGATCGGTTCCTCAAGAATCTTGGAGCTGAGCTACATGATGGCCCTGCGCAATACCTGTCGCTCGCCGCCCTTAGACTGGAGGCGGCGTTTTCCAAAGGGTCCGAAAGACCTAAAGAGGCAGAGGAAATTCAGCAATCCCTGCAAAAATCTCTTGCTGAAATTCGTGCAATATCGCGAGGGCTGTCCGCGCCAGATATCGACAGCCTGTCATTCGCCGATGTTGTGAAGAGAGCAGTGGAGGATCACGCCGAACACAGCCCGTTGCGACCGGAGATTTCGTTCTTGGGTAGCCACGCCCCAGAGTTGTCATTGTCCGACAAGCTGTGCATTTTTCGGTTCCTTCAGGAAACGCTTTCCAATGCCGCGAGGTATGCCCCAGATTCCAACTGCACTGTTACTTCTGAGGTGCAAACCGACCGCATAATTATAAAGGTCAAGGACGACGGGCCTGGATTTAGAAAGTCAGAAGAATCCGCATTGCGTGACGATGGAGGCCAGGGGCTTATGGGCTTGCGAGATCGAGTCGAGAGCATTGGCGGCAAGTTTGAAGTCGTATCGAGACCGGGCGAAGGCACCACCATTGCTATGACACTCTTTCCCAGAAAGTTAGGCACATCATGACTACATCCGTCGTAATAGCTGATGATCACCCGATATTCAGGGATGGTTTGCGACGCACACTAGATGAAGCTGATGGTTTCAAAGTTTTGGCTGCCGGTTCCAATGCTGAAGAGGCAGTGTCGCTGGTCGGCACGCATCAGCCGGACATAGCTATTCTCGACCTCTCGATGCCCGGAGGCGGGATAAGCGCGACACGTAAAATTGCGGCAATGGAAAATCCACCCGTCATTGCAATCTTGACGGTCTCAGAGAACAGCAGCGATGTCGCGGACGCCTTGGAGGCGGGCGCTATTGGGTACATTGTGAAGGGAGTAACCGCGAGCGAACTAACCGCTTCCTTACGCAGCATCGCCGCAGGTGAAGGGTTCGTTTCTCCGGGCTTGGCCTCGCGGGTATTGCTGCAAATCAATGCTGACACCGGCATGTCTATTAACAGCAGCATTCTCGATGACCTTACGCATCGTGAGGAAGAAATACTTCGACGCGTGGCCAAAGGACTGAGCAATCGTGAAATCGCTGACGAGTTAGACCTTCAGGAAAAGACCGTGAAGCACTACATGACGGCAATACTGTCCAAGCTTCATGCGCGAAATCGGGTAGAGGCTGCAATCATCGCCCATGATGTATGGAACAAAGCAGAATAACTTCTTTTTCTTTCAAGACGATGACGGCCCTCACCAAGAGAAGCCGCCAACGAATCTTCGACTGGAGTTGCTGTTCAGTTAGCAACCGCCTGTAGCCTCCGGCGATCAGATGCCGTTGCGTTTCTCTCAACAACAGTCCGGTTGTACGGGTCTTTCAACTCGTAGCGCCCGAACTCGATCTCTTCCTTCCAACCATTGGCATAGTTAACTTCGATGTTGTTGCCTTGGATTTCCACTTTCGTGGGCCGACTTCCGGCAGTGCCGCCTTGCCCAGAGGAACGCACGCTGTCGATTGAGATACCATTCGCCAAAGACCGAAGCCTAGAGACGTCAGCGCCAGTCGCGGGGCGCTCCTCAACAGTTCGGTTCTGAGCATTCTTTCTCTCATACCGACCGTTTTCGATCTCTTCCTTGGTTCCGTCGGCGTAACGCACTTCAATGCCGTTAGCGCTTGTTTCGACCTTCGTTATCCCCGCCGAACCCGACGGTTTGCCCCCTGCTTGAGACCGATCCTTCTTTCCGCTACCTTCATTGGAACGTTTGGAGTCATCATCGTCATCATCATCGTCGTCGTCGCGACCACTTTTTCCTGACCCCGAATTGTCATCACGGTCATCATCTCTGTCGTCGTCGCGATCATCATCTCTATCGTCATCACGATCATCATCCCGGTCATCGTCTCGGCCGCTGCTACCGGACCCTGAGTTGTCGTCTCGGTCATCATCTCTGTCGTCGCGACCATCCCCGTCGCTTCCCCTGCCGCTTTTGGCAAAGGCATATGACGGTTCAAAGTGTAGGCGACCATCGGCATCAAACGCTGGCACATAAGGTGTCGCCGCAATCAACGAAGCCAACGCCGCTGTACTAAGAAGTTGACCCAGCTTTCTTTGAATTTTCATTTTCGCCTCCAATTCTGATCATCACGCTTCGTGACATTGAAGACAGGTTACTTCTGGTTCGGCTTTCCCACATCGGGCTTAGGTCTGACGAATTTCAAGCCGAACGTCTTAGTCTGATCAGTCAATCCTAGAGAGTTTCGCTGAGCCATTTGACCAGTTCAGTGGGAACTAACCCCGTCACCCTTCAACTCGTCATCAGGTTCGAGGTGAATGACAAAGACCGAACCCGGATACAAACGATCCAATTCTTCCTCAATGTCATTGCATATATCGTGCGCTGCACTGACTGGCATGGTGCCGTCCACAACAAGGTGAAACTCTACGAAGATGACATTTGCGGATCTGCGCCCTTTGAGGTCGTGGTACTCTAAGGCGGCGCCAAGATTTGCTTCGATTGCGTTGGAAACAGTCTGCAAGTCATGGTCCGAAAGTGTCACATCCATCAGGCCATCGACGGACGACCGAATAACTTTCCAGCCCTCCCACAAGATGTTCAGCGCAACAAGAATTGCCAGGATCGGGTCGAGGATCAACCAGCCGGTGGCAAGCGCCAGTATCAGACCTGCGATGACACCAACTGAGGTCATGACATCTGTGAAAATGTGCCGGGCGCTTGCCTCCAATGCAGGCGAACCCTCGCGCCTGCCGGTTTTGAGCAAAAGGTAGGCCCATGCGCCATTGACGCCCGTTGCAATGACATTGACGACGATTCCAAGAAGCGGCGCATCCTCAAGATGTGGGTTTGGGAGCGCCAGTACGGCTTCTCTGATGATCAAAAACGCCGCCAGCACAATCAGTACGCCCTCGGCGACGGCGGAAAGATACTCCGCTTTTTTGTGACCAAAGGGGTGGTTTTCGTCAGGGGGTATGTTGGCAATCCGAACCGCAAAATACGCCAGCAGTGCCGCAACAACATTTACGGTAGATTCCATCGCGTCCGACAATAGTGCCACCGAGCCTGTCAGCCACCAAGCCAACAGTTTTAGGGCCAGTACCGCAATGGATATCGGAATGGACCAAAGAGCGATTTTTTGTGTCATTTGGCCGCGACCCTCAGTCAATCATGAACAGAAACTCGGGGGATTGGTGAGCTCCGATGTTAAAAACGTAAAACAGGTGTTTGGTGAAAAGGGAATAGGCCTCACAGCTTCCAACTGGCGATCGGCAACGGCATCTGGTCCCCGCAGCATGGCACCAAACGACTGTTACTCGGATGGAAACCCCGTTGACGAAACAGGAACAGCTTTGAGATAGGCAGCAATCGCCAGACGATCCTCATCCGTGAGACGCGATGTGTTTTCGATGACGTCCACCATCTCACCACCTGCGCTGTCATAATCCGGCGTGAAACCGGATTTCAGGTACTCGGCGATGTCAGCCTCGGACCAATCAAGCTGGTCTGAGGTGAGGCCTGGGATTCGACCTTTCCCGTTTGGATTTGGTGCACCTGTCAGCCAAAGGTCTCGTTTCAGACCACCTAAGCCATTTCGCGGCGTGTGGCATTCGGCGCAGTGACCCAACGCCTCCACCAGATACCGGCCTTGCCTTTGTTGGTTGGTCAGATCACCTTCGACTACCCAGCCTGGCGACATGAACAAAAGCTTCCATCCCCCCAGTCCGCGTCGAATGTTGAAGGGAAAGTGAACCTCATGCGGAACGCTTGCAGTTGTGGCTGGTGGCAGAGTGCTGAGGAATGCGTGAAGCGAAACGATGTCATCCGCTGACATGTTGGCGTAAGATGTGTAGGGAAACGCTGGAAAATAGTGCTGCCCTTCGGCTCCGGTCCCATGGATCAAGGCGTTGGCCAGATCCATGGCTGACCAGGACCCAATACCGACTTGTGGGTGACTGGAAATGTTGGGGGCGATGAAAGTGCCAAACTCCGTCTCAAACTGGCGACCACCGGAGAGCATGAGCTTTTCTTCACCAACCGCGTCCGGCGCTGAATGACAGGATGCGCATCCTGCGGCGTGGAAAACGATTTCACCTCTGGCGAGATCTGGGTTCAAACCGTCAAGTTGAGATCGATCCATTCTTTGTGGTCGGGTCAGCACCAGACCGGCCAACCCAACCAAAAGTGCAACGAAAGCAGTGAAAAGGAAAAACCGCTTCACAGCTTTCTACCATTTAGTCTTTCGGTGCTCTGTACGCTTTGTGACATGCCGAACAGCTTCCACCCAGATCGCCCATAGCCGCTTTCAGGGCATCAACATCTTGGCCAGCCGCAGCCTGCATCGCAACAGCGGCGTCTGCCATGGCCTGCCCTTTCGCACCAACGTCAGGGAAGTTTTCCCAGATCGCAGGAAGCGCTCGGGAGGACGGATCAGAAACATTGTCAGATCCCTGTGGCCACATTGCGGATTGGTCGATCTGCGTTAGTACAACAAGGTTGTTTGCAGCCCGTGTTGCGGCCTCGGCGTCATAATCCACCTCGCCTTTGGCCATGCCGCCAAGCGTACCAAGATTGAAGGCATAGAGCTGCATGATTGAGGTTCGAGCTTTCACAGCCGGGTTTTCACTTTCGTGGGCGATGGCTGTGCCAATTGCGGTCAATGACAAAAGACCCGCCGCGAAGATTGAGAACTGCTTCATCATGATGTGTCTCCCTGTTCAATGCTCCGAATGTTAGCTTGAACGAATTTTCTTGTAATTGTTTGTTATTGGTCGTCTCTTGTTAATTTATGAACAACGAAAACTGGGACGACATTCGATACGCGCTGGCGGTAAGCAAATACGGCTCACTTAATGCAGCCGCAACAGCCATGGGCGTCACGCACGCCACAGTCTTGCGCAGAGTGGCCGCTTTCGAAGAGCGCAATGGCTGCCGGATTTTTCAAAAAAACCCGTCAGGATATTCCGTTCTGCCCGAAGCTAGTGCGATCTTTTCTGCAATGGGAAGCGTCGAAGACGCAGTGCTGTCGGTGGAGCGAGCGGTTGTCGGGGCAAACCGGTCTCCTATGGGTCACGTGCGAATTACGTCTACCGATAGTCTTTGTCAGATTGTTCTCCCTAGAATACTCAACGAAATCTCACGCCTTT
The DNA here is from genome assembly GCF_013034525.1 of Ruegeria sp. HKCCA5929. Taxonomy (NCBI): domain Bacteria; kingdom Pseudomonadati; phylum Pseudomonadota; class Alphaproteobacteria; order Rhodobacterales; family Roseobacteraceae; genus Ruegeria; species Ruegeria sp. HKCCA5929. Next base: position 31,273 of record NZ_WQGE01000008.1, on the reverse strand, counting down.
ACCCAGGTTTGAACCTGACTCTGCTAAGCCAGAACAGCCACCATGATCTTTCCCGACTGACAGCAGACATTGCTGTGCGCCCTTCGATAAAGCTCGGGGAAGGGCTGATTGGGGAGCGTGCAGGAACGCTGTCCTTCGGTGTCTTTGACGATGGTAGCCCCAATCGCAGGTGGATGAGGCTAGACGGGGCGTTGAGTCGTTCACTTCCTGCCAAATGGCTGGCGCAGAATGTAAGCGCCGACGAAATGACCAATGGAGCAGACAGTTTTCTGGTGCTACAGCAGATGGCGGCCTCGGGAGCTGGTAAAACCTTTCTGCCGTCATTTTTTGGCAACGTGGATACCCGCCTTAAACGGTCACAGGACGTGAATCCTAAGATCGAGGTTCCGCTGTGGGTCGCAACGTTAGAAGAAATCTCGAAAACTCCAAGGTTTGCTGTAGTTCAGAAGGCACTAGTCGAACGCATATCGGAAGCGCTAGCTAAGTGATTTTGGGCAACTGAGACTTTCGAGTTCTTAAATTTTTGACTTTCCAAGTTTGCAAAGCCCAGTCGGAAACGTTCGCATTGGGCTACTCCAATCAACTATGATTGCTACGGAGAACGGCAAAACTGAGCCCAAACTGCACACGAGAAGAATCTAAGGCGATCCGGCTTGAATTGATCGATTCACAAGTTTCTAATCTTCGGGAATTTGGGAGATTTGCGAGAATGAGTATCCTCCGCAGTTTTGCCGCGTCACGGGGCGCAACAGTCTTTCAACCAGGTCAAGCATGTCCAGGCTTCATCATTCTGTCAGAGGGATCAATTCGTGTAACGCTTACAGGCCCGAGCGGACGCGAAGCGGTCCTTTATCGTGTCACGCCGGGCGATGTATGCCTCCAGACTTTGTCATGCCTGATAAAGGACGAGGCCTACGGCGCCGAAGGTGTTGCAGAGACCGACCTGACCGGGCAACTCGTGCTAGCGCACGAGTTTCGAAAAAAGCTCGCCGAGGACGCTGAGTTCCGAGATATGATTATGTTGTCCGTTTCCTCGCGGTTTTCGGAGTACCAGCAGTTGATTGAAGATGTGGCGCTTACGAACTTCGATGCGCGGCTCGCCAAGGCGTTGATAAGGCTTGCCTCTTCAAAAGGCAGGGTGAAAGCAACCCACTCCGAACTCGCAAGCGAAACAGCCTCAGGTCGCGCCTACGTTACTCGCAGATTGGCGGCGTTCGCGAAGAAAGGCTGGGTAAAGCAGCATGAGGACGGCATCGCCATACTTGATCGCAAGGAACTGGAACATGTTGCCGCAGGTTAACGGTGACTCTGTCACCGTCTGTCGACGACGCAAAAGGTTAGAATTGGGCATCAATCAACCAAGGAGGATTTAATGATGTCCAGAAATGAAGGAACACTTGATCGCTCACTGCGTATCATTCTCGGCCTTGTGCTGCTGTCTTTGATCTTTGTCGGTCCTCAGACGATGTGGGGGCTTATTGGCATCATCCCACTCATCACAGGTCTATTTGGCGTTTGCCCGATCTACTCCGCTCTAGGGATCAAAACGTGCAGCGTGAAAACGAACTAATGGAAGCTGCATATCTCGGTATTGGGGGCGACGTCACGCCCTCATAGATTCTCAAGTTGAAGCCCAGTTCACCTTGGCGTTGTCGATCCCAACTGGACTGAGGGCGATCTCAGAATCTTGCGAACCTCGTAAGTCCGCTTCGTCCCGCGAAGCCACATTCGCAGGGTCTTGTTTTGAATGTCCGCTTCGGGCTGACTGCAGCCCTTAAGAGCAAGAATGCAAACGGCAGCTATGTCCGCAGAGCAGACATTGATGAACGGCGCAGCGAACGGTTGCTCCGAGCCCAAAGCGGACGTTTTTGGCATGCTTTCCTTGCTAAGGCTTATGGCAGTCAAAGAAGGGTTGGCGCAGTTCCAAAATAGACTTCAGCACACCGTCTTTGCCAATCCAGTCACGGGCTCATCATTTGGCCAGAAGGGCAAGTTAGAGCCCGTTTTGGAGAAAAAGAACTTCGGGGAATTCATTAATAAACATTTATATTTAGGTGGATTTTGAGATCAAATTGACGCAAGGTAAGCCTTTGTAATGCATCAACAAATCAGACTCTTTTTGATCGCAAAAACAACCACTTCAGAAATGTGCGGCAAAGTCCTAAGCCATCTAGAGATGTTTTATTTTTAGCCGAGACCTCCAAATAGCCATCAGCCTTTGAACTTCAACTGTGCCTGCGCGGGCGTGAGCTTCGTCCGTATGGCCCCTACTCAAACAGGATGGTCCCCATGAATTTTATTCTGCGTGGTAGCCTGGTTACCCAAATCACCATCGGCCTAGTCGCGGGTGTTCTGCTTTCCACCGTTTGGCCCTCAGCCGGGTCAGCCGTCGGCTTGCTTGGCGATTTCTTCGTCGACGCATTAAAAGCAATTGCACCCGTTCTGGTGCTGATCCTGGTTTGCGCTGCGATCACCAACCACAAAAAGGGCAGCGATGCCCGTATGGGCCCCGTGGTGCTGTTATACCTAATCGGAACCTTCGCAGCTGCTCTGGTTGCGGTTGCGGCGAGCTACATGTTTCCGGTTACTTTGCATCTGACCGGCGCGCCCGAGCTTTTGGAAGCACCGGGCGGTCTTGCCGAGGTAGTTAAGAATATCTTGCTTAAAATCGTGGACAATCCAGTGAATGCTCTGGCGACTGCTAATTACATCGGCATTCTAGCCTGGGCCGTTGGTCTCGGGCTTGTTTTTCGTCACGCCAGTGACTCGACCAAGACCCTGATGTCGGATCTGGACGGCGCGATTACCAAGATCGTCGCAGCAATCATTCGGCTGGCTCCAATCGGTATATTCGGCATCGTGGCTTCGACTATTGCTGAGACCGGCTTTGACACACTTGCCAGCTATGGCCAACTTCTGGCGTTGTTGCTTGGCTGCATGGTTTTCATGGCGCTGGTTGTTAACCCGCTGATCGTGTTCCTGCGCATCCGTAAAAACCCATATCCGCTGGTTTTCACATGCCTGAAAGAGTCCGGTGTTACCGCATTCTTCATGCGCAGCTCGGCCGCAAATATTCCTGTGAACATGGATCTTTGCCGCCGAATGGACTTGGATGAAGAGACTTACTCGGTCACGATTCCAATCGGTGCTACCATCAACATGGCTGGCGCTGCGATCACCATTACTGTCATGACGCTGGCCACCGTTCATACAATGGGTATTCAGGTTGATTTCATCTCAGCCGTGTTCCTGAGCATCATTGCCTCGATTGCCGCCACCGGGGCTTCGGGGGTGGCTGGAGGATCACTGTTGCTGATCCCTATGGCCGCCAGCTTGTTCGGCATCGACAACGCAACGGCCATGCAAGTGGTGAGCATCGGCTTCATTATCGGCGTGTTGCAAGACTCTGCGGAGACCGGCCTGAACTCATCGACCGACGTTCTGTTCACCGCGGCGGGATCGTACAAACAAGGAGATCCTTACCCACGAAAGCTGGCCGAGGCACAGCTACCCGCTTAGGCACTGCCCGAAAGACTTCAACCGCTGGCACTGGTCGGCGGTTGAAGAACGGATCGGTACGCAAGACAGGCATCGGGTGCAAGTCACTGAACGATCGTATCGAGCCCAAAGCGGCAGATTGCTGCACCTATTTCGAATGTCCGCTTCCGGACTGCCGCCCAGGGTAAAGAAACAGACTATCTCGATAATGCGGCTAACGGCATCAAAGTCGGCCTGACAAAGTGGCAACGCTATTGGAGTGCTTTAGTCAATGCAGAGACCAGCGCGTTCGGATCTTCCTCCATGCGGGGGAGAAGTACTGTTCTCACGACGTCGTTCAATGCCCTATCCGCTTGGGCAGCGGCTGGCTCATCGTGATCGACGAAGACTTCGAATGCTTCAGTGGCGGTTAAGACTGCGCCCGGCACATGCGCCACGCCCTGTAGCAATGCGCTAATGCCTAAATGTTCCACTTGATTGCTATTAGTAGGGGGGCCGACGAACGCGGGATTGAACCCGTCAACTCCCCAAACCTGGCTCGCGGTAAGGCCTTCGCCCGTTGCATATTGATGGATGTGAGGCACACTAAAGTGGCCGATATAGCCGTGGCTCCACAGGGGGCGGTGCGTTAAGGGATTGTACCTGCTTGTGCCTGATAACAGAGCTTGCCAGATCAACAGAGTGGCCTGTCCCTCTGTCTTGGCATGGCGTTCGCGCTCTGCTCGCGCACTCTCTGGCAGCGTTTCGACATAGTTACGGGAAAGCGGCAGCAGCGCCAATGCGCCTTCCAATGCATTGGGCTTGCGCTCGAGAAAAGCCGCGTAAGCATCAGATAGAAGTGCGACGTGAATTGCTCCGGCATCTGATGCCATTGCTTCGGTGAGTGTGTATACAGTCCAGCCCGCCTCACGAAGCGCTGGCGTGCTCACATCCCAAAGCGTCGGTGGCAAGGCTTGACCGCGATCCGCGCTGACTGCCGACAATTCCCCTATGGCATCGGCATACGCGCTCAGTGTAGCTGCGTCGACCTTGTCGGCTTCCAGCCGAGCAAGGTGGTCATCGACGCCGAGATCGCTTAGCTGACCGGTCGGGTGAAGGCCGACTGCCAGAAGGCGTTGCTCCAACTCTGATGCGTTCAGGAGCGCCGGTTCAGGAGGTACTGCCTCCGCCAAGTCTCTGAGTGTTTCAATCCGTAAAAGAGGGCGAGATACAAGCCAAATCGTGCCCGCCGCTATAAGAAGCGCAGCCGCTAGCCAGAGAAACGCTGACCGCTTCATGAAGTCCCCGACCCGCGCCACGTTTTTGCAAAAGACGGCACGGGTCTTGTCCTATTCCTGCGCCAGATAATCTTCAAAACCCTTCACCGCGCCGTCAATGATCGTACAGTTACCTGCCGCGCGTATTGTTGGGTCGTCCCAATACACATTCCAGAAAACGACGATACTTTGATCGTTCAAAATGCCCGGAAATACGGAAATCGCGGCGTTTGGCAGGTCAGCATATTTGGGTACATCCCACAAATAGTCGTGGCACAGTTGAAGCGCGTCAGTCGTTTGACGATCAAATGCATGGGCAGACGATGCAAAGCCAACCGCCAAAATCGTTGCTGTGATCAGGGCCTTCATTGGAGTCTCCATTTGCTTACGCAGTCTTCAATTCTCGACACTATGCATGCTGCCGTCCGGCATCAAATACGGTAGCCTTAGATTCGAGACGCATGTGCCATCGATGCCTGCCCCGGGGTTTTCCAGAAACGCTTCGCCAATATCGCGGGCGCATTGACTGAACACAAGGGCCCCGTGCCCTGTTTCCGGGAACAGGAACGACTGACTGTTGGGCAAAGGGTCTTGTCAGAAGAACTTTGCTTGAGGCGGGCAGGGGTGTTGCGTAGCTTTTGCCCATGACCAAACCTGCCTCCTTCAAGTACTTCAAAACCAGCCCCGAGATCATCCGCCTTGCAGTGATGTTATACATCCGTTTCCCGCTCTCGCTTCGGAATGTCGAAGATCTGCTGCACGAACGCGGCATCGACGTGAGCCACGAAACCGTCCGATATTGGTGGAACAGGTTTGGCCCGATGTTTGCTGCTGAGATCAGACAGAAGCGTGTTCAGCAGCTGCGCGCATTCTCAAAATTTAAGTGGCACGTGGATGAGGTTTTCGTGAACGTGAATGGCAAGCGGCATTATCTTTGGCGGGCTGTTGATCACGAAGGCGAGGTGCTGGAAGCTGTTGTCACCAAACGCCGAAACAAGGCTGCAGCACTTAAATTCCTCAGGAAATTGGTGAAGCGGCACGGTTGCGCCGAAGAGATCGTCACAGACCGTTTCGCATCGTACAAGGCGGCGCTCAGAGATTTGGGTGCTCTCGAAAAACAACAAACGGGCAGGTGGCTCAACAACCGCGTCGAGAATTCACACCTTCCTTTCCGACGACGCGAACGCGCGATGCAGCGTTTCAGGCGCATGCGAAGTCTACAGAAATTCGCCGCCGTCCACTCATCTGTCTACAACCACTTCAACCAGGAAAGATCGCTCACCAGCAGAGACTCCTTCAAGCTGACACGCGCCGACGCTCTCGCCGAGTGGCGTCAACTTTGTTCCGGATAGGTTCGCGGTTTCCGCGGCAAAATGAGACTGGTTCGAATTCGTCTGACAGCAACTTTTTGTTGGTTAGCTACTTTCATCGAAGCACGTGAGATAATGTCAATTTGCTATAACACTGAAGTATGTGGGTGCTTAGCGTTAAAGTTTTCGCTCCCTTAGCGAATGGCAGCTTCGAAGGGATGCGTCGCAGCATCACCAACAGGCAGCCAACAGCAGCTTAGGGCCGGGCGTGTAGCCTTAGATTGGAGGCACGGCACGCACGGCGACCAACTGTCTGGCCGCCACCCTTTCACGATGTATCATATACAGCCCCGCACCGATGATGATGGCAATGCCAAGCAGACTAAGCGTGTTCGGGAAGTCATTGAAGACAAGATAGCCGAACAAGGTCGCGACCGGCAGCTCAAAATACTGCAGCGGTGCCAGCGTGACGGAAGGCGCAAAAGACAGCGCATAGGTCATCATCATGTGGCTCACCGTCGCGAAAAAGCCAGCGCCTAAAAGCCACAATAACGCGATGTCTGTCGGCCAAACGGGATCAAACAAATCAGAGCCGGAACCTTGCGCAACAAATAGTGCTGGAATGCAAAACAGGCTGGCGATCAGGCCGGTGTGAAATTGCAGGGTCACAGGGTGCACCCGACGCGACAACCCCCGGGTCAAAAGAATGTAGAAAGCGAAGGCAACTGCTGTGCCAAGCGGAATAATGGCAACCGCGCCGAAAGCTGCGAAACTGGGCTGGATGACGAACAACACCCCGACAAACCCCACAAGCGCCGCGCCGACGCGACGCGGGCCGACATCTTCACCAAAATAGAACTTACCAACCAACAAGACGATGAACGGGGCCACGAACACGATTGCCAGCGCATCGGCAAGGGGCATCACTCGGATTGCGGCAATGAAGCAAAATGTTGCGAACACCAGCAGCAATGAGCGGAAAATCAGCACCATCACCTGACCTTTCGCCACGTGCAACGACAGTCCCATTATCCAGATGAAGGGCGCCATTAGCGCGCATTGCACCACAAACCGCGCAGCCGTAATCTGCCCAACCGGCACACTGGTCGACGCGAGTTTCGCAGACACGTCCAGCAAAGGAGCGGTTAGGCAAAACCCCAGCATCAGCGCAACGCCGACAAGGGTGCGATCCGGAGATTGAGGTATGGGTTCAGCAGAAGTCATCGTTTCATTTAGAGATGTCGCCAAATGCGTGTCTGTTCTCAATACGACGACAGGCAAAAGTCCGGCAATCCAAGAGTTCGAGTTGAATTAGATATAGCGCTCGTGGCGAATGTCTCCTCTGAAGGGCCGCACAGCCGCATCAGGTGGCCCGGCCAAAGGGCAGCTAGCTTACCCTGAACTGGTCGCGGAGCATGCGAAAGATGAACTTGGCCTTGTGACTTATAGTCAAAGGTTCATTCGAAATTCTAAGACTGTTCCACTTGCTGGAGCAAGTTGATCGCCAGGTGTTCAGCGTAGCTGCGCCAACACATCTTCCGCGGCCCTTAATCCTTCTAGGTGGGCTCCGCTGACCGAGCATTGTTGGTTAGGATGTGTAGCTTCACCGGCGAAGTGCACCCGCTCAGCATGAGACTGGCGTAAGACAGCGCGTTTGTTGTGGCCTCCCGGCTTGGCTCCAGCGTAAGAACCACGCACATAGGGTTCATTTCGCCAAGCGGTAGCGTGGCCTTTGATGAAGGCTTTTCTGACTGTTGTGCCGAAAAAGCCAACCAATGTTTCGAGCGCGTGCTCTATGGCGCTTTCAGGCCCCGCGTCCTGCAAAAGTCTGGAAAAGCTTCCAGAACTTTCAAAGCTGGTAAGGCCGGTGTTTGAGATGTTGCAAAGAAAACCGCCTCCGCGGGCTACCCCGTTGGCGTCGGGTTCTAAGTGGTACGTCAACCAAGTATCGGGTTGCACTGGCAAAGCTCCGGAGCGGAAAAGGAGGCCAGCGTGATTGTAGTCTCCCATAGTGATGAGCTCGAGCGCTGAGCGTCGGTCGGATTCTAGCGGGGGATCAAAGTGGATGATGTCTTCGGCTAGGACGCCGACGGAAACTGTAACAATTACGGTTCGAGCTTTGATCTTGCCAGTGGCCGTAGTTATCTGCACCCCTTCAGTGAGAGATTTTATTTCTGTGACCGGAGTGGCCAATTTAATTGGCAGCCCCTTTGCAGTGCATGCAATTAGGTGTCCGAAGCCTTCGCGACAAAACCAATCGTCTCCGCCCTCCCAGGCACTGATGTCTCGCAGAGATGTATCCGGCAAATCTCTGGCAATCGACAAGGCAAATGTCATCGCTGCCGTGAACGACCAATGCCCTTTGTTCTGCCAAATGTCTGCCAAGGACCGGTCTGTTGGAATTCCGGTACTTGCTTCAATTTCTGCATCGATGCGCGCCGCTTCAGTGATCGCGCTATGAAGCTCGTCGACTTCGTCCCACAGAACAGCGTCATCCTCCAAGCCATATGTCACCGCGTTGTCTGGGGCTGCATAGAGATCAAGGCCGAGTGCGAGACCTGGAGCTTTCAGAGCGTTTGCATGTTCGGTGTGCATCCAGTGCGCACCCATGTCGAACGGGACGCCAAAGATTTCCGTGTCCGTGTGTGTGCGCCCCCCGACGCGGTTGGATGCCTCGATGCAGACTACTGAGAGTCCCGCGGATTTGAGAGCGTGAGTAGCTGCAATTCCTGCTGCTCCGGCGCCAACGACAACGACGTCAAAGTCGTGAACTTTCAATGCTTTCGCTCCAGAAATGAGATTGGCATGAGAGATGGTTTTCGGAGTGGGTTTGCGCTTTCCTTACATTTTGAGAATTTACAAGGATTTGAGTTATCCAAGGATTTTGTCGTTTGCGCGGAAGCAGTCATTGATTGGTTCTTGAGTTTAGATTGCAAACGAATTCTGGAATTGAAACGCCCTCGTATCCAGCCAGATCGAGCGGATCTTCCGTGTCAAGCTTGCTGCATCTTCGGTAGATTTCCAGCATCTCGGCAGAAAGCTCGCCGCTCTTAAAAAAATACATCGCGGCAGCATATCTTGTGGCGCCAGAGCCAGGTTTTCCGATGGCTGTTACCAGGAACTGCGTTTGAGCTTCTGCTTCCTCCACTTTGAATATACCTTTAGTCACGATTTCGGCTCAGCGGACATCGCATCATTCAACGCGGCAACTTCATCTTCTCCAGGCGCTGATTCAGAGTTGTAGATTGGCAGAATGTTCCTGAGATGGTCATGATGAGAGCGCACGCCGTACTCGAGATCAGAAAGATAGAAGCCTTCAAACGCCTCCGAAGCCATGGCTTCATTGGACCATATCGTGAGCTGAATATCTTCTTCCACTGTCTCTCGATCAATCCGGGCGGCAAGGTAGCGTGCCGCTCTTTGTTGGCGGTCTTCGTTCGGGTTTCGGTATGTCGCGCTCCGTAGAATGGATTTATCCGTCGTGATCGGAAACTCTTGATAAAAGAGGGTCGTCTCAGGTGTGACGGCTATGACCGCATTTGGAAAAATGCCGTAGTAAAGCCAAGTTTTGTGCAAGTGTTCTGGCAGGTGAGGCTGTGGTTTAGTGAATTTCTTGTAGTTGCGAACGGCCCACCTCCGGCCCTTTGTCGGAGTGAATTTTCCGTCAGAACGTGAGATACCATCGACATATGGTTCGTCTGAATAGGTCGAGCCATACAGATCCTGAAGGGCAGGGTGCGCGAGCGGGACATGATACCCTTCGTTGTCGACATCTCTGATCGATTTCCAGTTTACAGGAGTCTCCTCGGTCCAGATTCCGTCCGTCGGGACATGTTCGGCCATTTTGTAGGCAGAGACTTCCTGTTCAATCGGGGCTAGCAGTTCGGCTACTGATGGCTGGGGTCCAGGTTTGAATCGGACGAAGACAAAACCCTGCCAGATTTCCATTTCAATCTCTTTCAGGCCAAACTCGTGCTTGTCTAGATCGGGGAACGACTCCGGACGGGCGGCGCCGCGTAGCGTTCCATCAAGATTGTAAACCCAGCCGTGAAATGGGCAGACTAGAGCGTTTGCACATTTTCCTTGCTCTTTCGAGACCAGCCGAGAACCGCGGTGACGACAAACGTTTAGAAACGCGCGGATGTCCGAGTTGCTGTCCTTCAAGATCAGGGCGCGCTCACCGCACATGTCAAAACATAGAAAATTACCGGGTTCCGGAACATCCGAAACATGGCACGCGATTTGCCAATGCGTTTTGAAAAGTTCGCTCTTCTCAAGTTCAAGAAGGGCATTGCTGTGATAGCACCAACCGGGCAACCCGCGACGGTCCCAATTGGTAGGAATTTCTGTGTTTCTTACTTCGTCGCGCATCGGAACAACCCGCATAGTTTTGGTTTGGTCAGTTTGGGTCTCAGATGGGGACAGTATCCAGGAGTGAAAATTTGGCCTTGCTGGATCCGCCACTCTTCGACTGAGTGTAGGTGTCGCTTAAATTGACTTGCTCGTCAACTTTTTCTGACTGAATGATCATTCAGAAATGTGCTGCTAGTCACGCCTGTGAGGTTTCCTTGGTCGATGGGTTTCGATTTACCTGCTCAAATCAGGTGCAAAACCAGTGATACGTAGAGATATGATCAAAATTCATTCAGCCAAGCTTGACAGTGCAGATTTCAGCGGACTACCGTTCTGAATGACCAGTCAGATAAAAACATAGCGACTTGGGGGAATGGGGTGCTTGGTGATCGCGCCCGCAACGCAGGCGCGATCATTCGAGAAGACAGACTAGCAAACAAGGCAAGACAAATTCAGCCACCACTCAGGGAGAGGAAGCGAAGTTATGAACTCAATCAGGAAAATCGCCGGAATTACAGTTATAGCAGCAACTACTACTGCAGTTTCGGGATCGGCTTACGCGCAAGAGCGTGTGTTGAAGGTTACGAATTGGGGAGAATACATCGCTGAAGACACAATCGAGAACTTCGAAAAAGAATACGGTATCAAGGTGATCTATGATCCGTATGACTCTGCCGAAGCAATTGATGCCAAGCTACTCGCGGGAAACAGCGGATATGATGTGGTTAGTCATGCCGGCAGTGATACGGCTCGTCTGATTAAGGCGGGAATTGTTGCACCGTTGGATATGTCGAAGCTGGACAATATCAAGCACATCGACCCGGCAATCATGGAGCAGTTGTCAAGTGAATGGGATCCAGGCAACCAACACTTCATTCCTTATATGTGGGGAACGCACGGCGTCACATACAACGAAGAATTGGTGAAAGAGACGTATCCAGATGCCCCCATAGGCTCGATGGATATGGTTTTCGATCCTGTTCACATGAAAGAGCTGTCCAAGTGTGGAGTTTCATTCCTGGATTCCCCGGGCGACATCATTCCGATGGCTTTAGCGCATATGGGCCTGGATGCGAACTCCACAAACAAGGAAGACTATGAGAAGGTTGGGGAGATGTTGGCGGAAATCAGGCCATACATCAAAACCTTCGATAACTATGCTTATCAACGGATGCCTCAGAAAGAGTTCTGTGTCTCAACCACATGGGGCCCTGACGGTCTCCTTGCCATGTCTGGCGCAGCGGAAGCCGACACTGGTGTAGTGCTAGACTTCTTCCTGCCCGAAGGTGATCGTACAGCGCAGCTGTGGATTGATGGTTGGCTGATCCCGGAAGACGCCGCGAACAAAGAAGACGCTCATCTTTTCCTGAACTATATGATGCGCCCCGAGGTTGCGGCCAATGATAGTAACTTCACCTGGTATGCGACCGCCAACCTGACGGCCAAGCCCATGGTTGATGAGGCTGTAACCTCCAGCCCAGCCGCGTTCCCAACATCGGATCAGGTTGCCAAGATGTACACGACTGCCGTTCTTCCTCCCAAGGTCGAGCGCTTGCAGACACGTACCTGGACTGACTTTAAGGCCGGAAACTAAATCCACTCACACTGGCAAATGAAGTAGCGGACCAGACCGGTTCGCTACTGCATCCCCAGATCCCGACTGGCAGACTAAGAGGCCCAAATTGACTGTTTCCACGGCTGTCAGCCCAGAACCATGGCTCGATCAAAAAGAACAGGAACCTCTGGTCAAAATCAGAGGCGTAACCAAAAAATACGGTGCAGTGACTGCTGTCGATAACGTTGATCTGGATATCTACAAAGGAGAGTTATTCTGCCTTTTAGGCGGATCTGGATGTGGAAAGTCGACACTACTTCGAATGCTTGCTGGGTTTGAGGATTTGAACAGTGGTACAATCACTATCGACGGAGTCGATATGGCCGATGTGCCAGCTTACGAACGTCCGACAAATATGATGTTCCAAAGCTATGCGCTGTTTCCGCATATGACCGTCGAAAAAAACGTGGCTTTCGGGTTGGAGCAAGACCATGTCCCCAAGCTAGACATTGCGGACAGAGTTCACGACATCCTCAAGCTTGTTGAGTTGGAAGATTTCAAAAAGAGAAAACCTAAACAATTGTCCGGTGGGCAACGCCAGCGTGTTGCATTGGCGCGGGCCTTGGTCAAACGTCCCAAGTTGCTGCTCCTGGATGAACCTTTGGCTGCTCTGGACAAAAAACTGCGTAAGCAAACGCAGTTTGAGCTTGCCAACATTCAGGACAAGGTCGGCGTCACGTTCATCGTCGTGACTCACGATCAGGAAGAAGCAATGACCCTGTCTTCGCGAATGGCCGTTATGGACGCGGGTCGCTTCAAACAGATTGGAACTCCGACAGAGATCTACGAGTTTCCAGAATCCCGCTTTGTGGCTGACTTTATCGGATCAGCAAATATTTTTGAGGGCAGGGTGACCGAGGATGGGGTCGACCATGTTCGGGTCGAAACCGAGTTCTGCGAAGTTTATATTGATCACGGTCATTCTGTTAAGGCTGGCAGCAAGATTTGGGTTGCGCTGAGGCCCGAGAAAATTCGACTTGAGAAATCTGATACAATTGCTGAGGGCGCGAACCAGACAGCGGCCGTTATCGACGATGTTGGGTATTTGGGAGAGACATCGATCTACAAGGTAAGGCTTCCCAATGGCGAAATCTTCGACGTCACTCAGCCCAACCAGTCACGTCCGACGCATGCTGCGCAGCGATTAACCTGGGAAGACAAGGTAAATATCAGCTGGGATCCGTCTAGCGCCATGTTGCTCCACTCATGACGGATTTCACCGAGGATATGTTCGAACCGCCGCAGGTTGAACGACAACCCATGATCCGTTTAGTGATGCGGCGTATCCATAGCAGATGGCGTCAGATCGTCACCGTCATACCGTTCTTCTGGTTGCTTGTATTCTTTCTGGCACCGTTCTTCATTGTCGCCAAGATAAGCTTAGCTGAACTGGCGATTGCGAGCCCGCCATTCACAAGTTTAATTGAGTGGACAGGTGACGGGATCATAACAATCCGCCTGGTCTTCGACAATTTTGTCTACATCTGGGAAGACAGCCTGTACTTTGACACTTACGTAAATTCACTCAAGATTTCAGTAACGTGTACGTTCTTGTGCCTCTTGTTTGGCTACCCTATTGCCTATGCAATTGTACGATCGGGGCCGGTTGCGAAGCCGCTCTTGTTGTTTGCAATCATTCTTCCGTTTTGGACGTCTTTCTTGTTGCGGGTCTATTCGTGGATGGGCCTGCTTGCGGATCAAGGCACGATCAACAACCTTCTGATAGCGCTGGGGGTGATCGATGAGCCGATCCGCATGCTTTACACGGAATTCGCCGTCTATATCGGGATCGTCTACACCTATATGCCGTTCATGATCCTGCCGCTGTACGCGAATATGGAGAAGCTGGACAACAGCCTGAACGAGGCGGCCGCCGACCTTGGTTCCAAACCAACGAACACTTTCTTCAAAATCACATTGCCTCTGACGATGCCTGGAATTGTCGCTGGTTCACTGCTGGTCTTTATCCCTGCGACCGGCGAGTACGTTATCCCCGATCTGTTAGGTGGCGGCAACGTGCAGATGATTGGGCGGGTTCTCTACAATGAGTTCTCTAGAAACAGCGATTGGCCAGTGGCCGCCGCAGTTGCGATTGTTCTGCTGTTCATACTGGTGCTGCCAATCATGGTTTTCCAGCACTACCAAGGCAAAGCAGCGGAGGAGCAATAGATGTACGCCAAACGCTCCCGTTTCTTAACCATCATGCTGACCTTGGGACTGGCATTCTTTTACATCCCAATGATCCTGTTGGTTATTTACTCATTCAACTACTCCAAGCTGGTACCGGTTTGGGGTGGATGGTCGTTGCGCTGGTACAAAGAGCTTTTTCAATCTGCGGAAGTCTGGAGCGCTGTTTCACTCAGTCTTCAGATTGCCGTTGTCAACGCTACTTTTGCCACGGCGCTTGGCACCTTGGCAGGTCTGGCTATGGTGCGCTTTGGACGGTTCAAGGGGCGGACCTTGTTCGGTGGCATGTTGGTCGCGCCCTTGGTGATGCCCGAGGTGATAACCGGATTGTCCTTGCTGGTTTTCTTCATCTCGCTGAACCAGCTGATCGGATGGCCTGCTGAGCGCGGCTTTGCGACGATTACGATCGCGCATATTACCTTTTCCATGGCCTATGTGGCGGTAACAATTCAGGCACGCTTAACCGGTGTGGGGCAAACACTGGAAGAAGCCGCCGCCGATCTTGGCGCAAAACCGTTCAAAGTTCTGACGGCCATAACGATCCCACAGCTGACGCCGGCACTAATTTCGGGATGGTTGCTGGCCTTCACGCTGTCTCTCGATGACTTGGTCATAGCAAGTTTTGTTACCGGCCCAGGCGCAAATACCTTGCCAATTTTGATCTTTTCGCGCATTCGACTGGGCCTCAGGCCGGACATCAACGCGCTAGCAACCATCATGATTCTTGTGATCGCTATCTGTGTCGCTATCGCAGCAATAATTATGTTCCGGCAACAGAGAGCGGATTTGTTGGACAGGCAAATGGCTGAACGAGAGGAGAGTTAAATTGGAGACGCATGAGCTTCAGAAAAAACGACGCACCGAACCTCCCGAAGTTCGTCGCTTACAGTTGATCATGGCCGCCATAGACTCGATCTCGAAACGCGGGTTTTCTGACACGACGCTTAAACACGTGACAGAAACAGCCAATCTGTCCCATGGCGTGGTGAATTATCACTTCGACAGTAAGGAAGCTTTGTATGACGCCGCGCTGGGTTTCCTTGCACAAGAACACTATGAAAATTGGCTCAAATACTATGAGGCTGCGGAACCTAAAGCCGCACATCGGCTGGCTGCGATTGTTCGAGCGGACTTTGACAAGAGCATTTGTACCCACAAGCGGTTGGCCGTCTGGTTTGCCTTCTGGGGGCAAGCGAAGTATCGGCCTAATTACTTGAAGATTCATAATAAATATGACAACGAAAGATATGATAGAATTTTGCACCTATGTGGTGAATTGATTGCCGACGGCGGCTACGACGATCTTGATCCAGAAAAAACAGCTCGGGCCGTAGAGGCGATGTCAGACGGGGCCTGGCTAAGTTTGATGTTGTATCCAAAAGTGGCTGATCGTCGGGAATTCAGGGATGTTTGCATGCTTTCGCTGTCGCGGTTCTTCCCAAAACACTTTCCAGTCTGAGCGAAAGCATCGAACAATATGGCTTCAGCGCTTTATTTTGTGCATGCCGGGGTCATAGAGCGGCTTTAACGAGGCTGCCGCGTCGTATTTCTCGTCTGCGATTTCGATCTGCCAATGCCCAGTTGCGACTATGTCCGCGGTCAACGGTTCGTCAATCTCGGCGAAACCAATGCCGACGGCAGCGCCGAGCGTGTGCCCATATCCGCCAACTTGAATATATCCGACTTCATTGCCGTTTAGATAAATCATCTCATTGCCGTACATGAGAGGCTCTGGGTCTTTTAGCAGGAACTGCAACATCCGGTTGTTGGGCGTGCCTTTCGCCTTGATCGTGGCGAGTGCTTCCCTGCCGATGAAGCCACCGGGTTTGTCCAATTTGACGGCAAAACCAAGCCCGGCCTCAATTGGGTTGTCCGTGTTGTCCACGTCAATTCCGAAATCACGATAAGCCTTCTCTAGCCGTAGGGAGTTGAGAGTTTGCATTCCAGCATTGCGAACACCCAGATCTCGACCTGCTTCCATAATCAGATCGTAGGTCTGAATGGCCTGAGTGGCCGGTACGTGAAGTTCCCAGCCGAGTTCGCCAATAAACGTCACGCGATAGGCCATAACTACGGCGTACCCGATGTCGATTTCACGCGCCGTCATGAAGGGAAAACCTTCGTCCGACAAATCAGCTCCGGATATTCTGCTCAATAGTTCACGCGACTTTGGGCCGTGAACGTTGATTTGGCAGCGCCCTGCGGTGATGTCTGTTATAACAACGTTCTCGTTGTCCAGGACGTGCCGTCGCATGCGCATCTCGGTATGACCCGTCGAGTTTTCTCCCACGATGACCCAGTATTTCCGATCGGATAGCCGGGTAACCGTAAGGTCTGCCTCAAACCCACCCCGTTCATTTACCCAGGCCGTGTAGACGACGCGACCGGGTTCAACATCAACGTCATTGCAGGAAAGGCGAGAGAGGAGGGCGCAGGCATCCGGTCCTTCGACGCTGAAACACGCCATTGATGTCATGTCCATTACGATGACATCCTCGCGTGCTGCCCGGTGTTCTTCAGCGTGCCATTCAAACCAATTTTGGCGATGCCAACTGTATTTCTCGACTTTGGCCTCTTCGGGCGTCGGAGCAAACCAATCAGGTTGTTCCCAACCATTTCCTTCGCCGAAAAAGGCTCCGGCCGCTTTGAGACGGTCATAGAGCATTGAACGCTTAACGTTCCTGGCCGTTTTGTAGTTCTCATTGTGGTAGTGCTGACCAAAGAGCTTTCCCAGCAACTCAGGTGTTCTGTCGCGTCGAAAGGCCGGTGTCGCCATTTCACGGGAAAAGCGATTGACGTTGATGCCGGTAACATCGATGGGCGGCAAGCCGTCCACCATCCAATGGGCCAAAACCATTCCCGTACCCGCGCCATTCAGGATGCCAAGTGAGTTCATCCCACATGCAACCCAGAGATTGCGCAGTTCAGGCGTCGGGCCAACAAGCGGCGCAAGATCAGGCGTAAAGCTCTCAGGGCCGCAGAATAGTTTTTTGACACCGTAGTTCATGGTGTCAGGCACGCGCGAATAGGCTTTCTCCAGGTCGGGCCCAACACGTTCCCAATCTGGTTCAATCTCTCCGAATTGCCATTCATCCGGGATACCATCGAGCTTCCAAGCCGCAGCGCCGGGCTCAAAAAGCCCTAACATCATCCCGCCGACTTCTTCACGGTAATAAGTGTAGGTGGAAGGGTCTTCGAGAACGGGTAGATCGCGAGGTAGGCCCGGGATACTTTCCGTTATCAGGTAGTAGTGTTCAGCCGCCTGGAGCGGTAGATTTACACCGTGTTTTGCACCAAGTTGGCGAGACCACATGCCTCCGCAGATCACAACGTTTTCGGCTGTTATAGTATGACCGTTCGCAGTGCGGACCCCGGTCGCAGTGCCGTTCCTGGCTAAAATCTCTTCAACCCGCACACCTTCAAAGAAACGTGCGCCTCTGTTTTTGGCTCCCTTGGTCAGAGACATTGTCACGTCCACCGGGTTGGCCCGACCGTCCTCCGGAATGAGGAACGCTCCAACGACGTCTGAGAGGTCCCCTATAGGGAACATATCCTGCGCTTCTTTTACTGAGACTTCGTGGTTGTTTATCCCAAAACGCCGCATGAAGGCTGCGACGCGACGCATCTCATGCAGGCGTTCTTCATTGGTTGCAATCTGCAGATATCCAACGTCGCGGAAACCTGTGGATATACCGGTTTCCTTCTCTAGTTTCGCATAAAGGTCTCGACCGTGCGTGTAGATAGCGCACTCAGCTTCGGATTTGAGAAGGCCGGCTACTATCAGGCCGGCGGCATGCCAAGTGGTCCCTGATGTCAGTTGTCCCTGTTCCAGAACGACAACATCGGTATGGCCAAGCTTAGTCAAGTGATAGGCCGTGTTCGCGCCGATCGACCCCCCACCAATAATCACGGTTTGGGCATGCGTCGGTAGGGTGTCAGCCATTGCGAGAAAATCCTTTTAGGCGTTCTTTTCTCCGAATACCAGCCAAATCACTTGCCGTCTACTGACTGAATGATCATTCAATTATAGCTGAATCTATGACCTGCGATTTCGCGATAAAGCTTGTCTGAGATGAGAGAAAAGGTTTCACTGCAGTGACTGACTGACAATCAGATGCGGGGGAATCCTATGTCAGACGAGATCCTATATGACCAACAGGCAATCAGCTTTCTGGAGGAGCTCTGGGGAGAGGGGTTTCTTTCACCGGGAGGCCCTGAAGAAGTTGCGCGTGTTGTTAAAGGGATTGATCTGAAAGATAAGCATATCCTTGATATCGGATGCGGATCTGGGGCCATTGCAGTGTTGATGGCACGGGAGTTCGGCGCCGCTAGAGTTACGGGGATTGATGTAGAGGCCCCGGTTTGCGCGGCTGCGAAAGAGCGAGTTGGGCAGGCGGATCTGGAGAGAAAGGTCGATATCAAACAGGTCACTCCAGGTCCAATGCCATTCGAAGATGGTACTTTTGACGTAGTGTTTTCGAAGGACTCGATCATCCATATCACCGACAAAGTAGCGATGGCTGCGGAAGCTTATCGTGTGCTTAAACCAGGCGGTTATTTCGCTGCTTCTGACTGGCTGACCAATCATGATGGTGAGATGTCACCGGAAATGGCGCACTACGTAAAGATGGAAGCCTTGGAGTTTCAGATGGCGTCGCCCTCTAAGTACCGAGCTGCTATGGAGCTGGCTGGCTTTGAAGACGTAGAGTTAGTCAACCGCAACGCTTGGTATGCTCAGGTATCAGCTGATGAGCTGGAGGAATTGACCGGGCCAAACCGAGCCGACTGGGAAGCTCGTCATGGTGAGGAGTTTATTGAACATCAGATCGAGATCTGGGACGCTATGCAGCCAGTGTTGAAAACCGGAGAGCATTGCCCGCATCACATCCGTGGTCGGAAACCTGCCTGATCTGACTGGAACTTTGAATGGACGCGATGACCGTTATGCGTCGTAGTCCTTGCTGACCTGCGCCATACCAGCTTCCATGATGTCGAACATTTCGTCTATCTGCGACGGAGTTATGATCAGAGGGGGCGAGAACACGGCCATGTTTCCAAATGGTCGCAAGAGGAGTCCCATCTCCTCGCACGCATCGTCCAGTTTCTGTCCAAACTTCACATGCGCTTCGTAACTCTCGACGTTCAGTCCAGGGCGACATTCTATGCACCCGAGGAGCCCGTCACCGCGCACATCCCCAACTATCGGAAACTTCTCCTTTATTTGATTTAGGCGGTCCTGGAAATGCGGTGTGACGCGTTGAACGTGTCCTAGAATGTCCTCGCGCTCCATGATTTCAATATTCTTAATGGCAGCCGCGCAGCTCACAGGGTGCCCGGAGTATGTGTAGCCGTTGTAGAAAACATCGTCGCCCGGTGCGTCTGAAATGCGTTTCATTACTGCGTCCGAGATTATGCAGGCACCTAACGGCAGATAGCCCGAGGTTAAACCTTTTGCGCAGGTAATAATGTCAGGGACGATGCCAAAGACGTCTTCTGAGGCGAACCAGTGTCCCAACCTACCAAAGCCGGTTACGACTTCATCCGAAATGTACAGAATGTCGTTTGCCCGGCAAATTTCGAGCGTGCGCTTGTGATAACCCGGAGGTGGAACGATCACGCCACCGGAACACAGGATCGGTTCCGCGATAAAGGCGGCAACACGGTCGGCGCCTACGTCAGCAATCAGGCTCTCAAGGTCAGCAACTTTGGCGTCGCACCATACATCAACTGTTATGCCTTCTGGCCGGTGGTAGGGATTCACGTCGGGCAGAAAACGCACCAGATCCTGAGCTTTTTCAAAGCTTGTTTCGAAACGTTCTTTTCCAGTGACAGTCGCGGCGAGAAAGGTTGATCCGTGGTAGCCTTTTTCCCGGCCGATCACGATCCTCTTCTCCGGTCGGCCAAGCCGATTGTTCATGAAAAGTGCGGTCCGCAGTGCGGTGTCAACGGCGGTAGACCCACCGGTCGTGAAGTGCACCGTGTTCAGATCGCCTGGTGTACGTTCCGCGATCATTCGCGCCAGAACGGCCGCGGGTTCGGTCGTAAACGACCACGGCGACGCATAGGGCATCTTCATAACCTGTTGGGAAATGGTATCGGCCATCTCTTGACGCCCGTATCCGATCTGTGTGCACCACATTCCGCCAGGGCCATCAATATATCGCTTCCCGGCAGCATCCCAGAGATAGATACCATCCGCTGTATTTACCCGCATGTACTCGTCGGACCCAAAGCCGTCGGTTCCGGCCCAAGGATGTAGGTGATGGTCGCGATCCCAAGCGACAAGGTCGCCGTCGGTTGGTGTATTATCCAGGGTGTTCACGTCTGCTTCTCCTTTAGGTGCGGGCCGGTGGCGTAGCTCGTGCGCGGGGCGGTGCGAAAAAGGCTTTGGTGACAGGAGTGAGGCGCGCCATCCTGGTGCGCCATTTGCCTTCTTGCAGAGTGTAAATCTCGGCCTTTAAGCCAGATGACCGGCCAGCATCCGGCATACGGACATGGGCCAACGCAATGCTGCGCTTGGCGGTCGGTGACCATATCCCGGATGTTATGTGCCCAACTTCTTTTTTGCGTCGATTGTAGATCAACGACCCTTCCGAGGGTTTGAATCCTTCGACATCGAAACGTAGGAGGAGGCTTCTTGGATTCTCTCGCTTGGACAGCAGCTCTCGCCGGCCATTGAAATGTCCTTTGTTGAAATCGACTAGCCGACCCAGACCAAGTTCGAAGGGTGTTTGGCCTCGGTGCAACCGTTCGGTCGCATGAACCGGTTGAAAATCCACACCTGCGGTCAGAAAACCGGCTTCGATGCGGGCCAAGTTTACAGCTTCGTATCCAATGGCGCGGAGTCCCTGATGTGTGCCACCTTTCCAAATTCTGTCCCAAAGCGCTTCTGCCTTGTCCCAGTCGCACCAGAGCTCGTAACCTAAGTCACCAGTAAAACCCGTCCGCGAGATCATGAGACTGTGTTCAATTTGAGCGAGATCGAATGGCTTCAGCTTGCTGACATCTAAACCAGCGGCTTCCAAAACTGCATAAGAGGTCGGCCCTTGCAGCGAAAGTCCAGCAACACTGTGAGTTTCGTCGACGACTGAAACGTCAAAACCCCATGCAGCGTCGAGTAGCCATGTCAGCATTTGTTCCTGACAACAAAGGCGCCAATCGTTGTCGCCAAGATGGAAAAGAGTCCCGTCATCGATGACCATACCCTCTTCATCACACCAGACCGCGTACCCCACGCGACCAACGCTGATTTTTCGGACGTCCCGTGTCACGAGGCGATTGAGCATCGCGGTCGTGTCCGGCCCGGTCAATCGGTACTTGTGCATTGGTGAGATATCAAACAAAGAGGCCTGATTTCGCAGCGCGAAGTACTCGAACTCGACACTGTCCAGCACACCCGGGGCAGCATAACCGGCCCAATCGTACCAATTTTGTGCGCGATTTTGCTCTTCGAGTTTTTTGTGAAATGGCCCGGGTATCAAACCGAGTTTTGGATCGGTAAAGATGCTCATGGCTGAGCCTCCAGCGCCGCCAGGGCCGCATTGCGACCAGCGAGGCCCATGACGTCGCCACCGGGATGCGTTGCTGCACCGCATTGGAACAGCCCTTTCGGCCCCATGGAGTATCTGGACATCCCGTTCGTGGGCCGAAGTGTCAGGAGCTGGTCCAAAGACATTTCTGCATGGTGCCAGTGCCCGCCGGGCGCTCCGGTTGCGCTTTCGATTTTATCCGGTGTTATGACCTGCTTACCTGCAATTTGATCACCCAAGCCGGGCAGGGCGCGGCTAAGAGTTTCGACTGCAATTTCCGCAAGCTGTTCCTTTGCAGTCTCAGTCCAGCCGCCTTCAAGGTCAGATGGCGCATATTGCACTATGGTTGACAGCCAGCTTGCCCCGTCGGCTGTCTGCATTTTGAAAGCTTCAATCACAGGTGCTTTGGACATTTGACCATACTTAGCCGGATTGAACGCAGCTTCGACGTATTCCACAGAAGGAGCATAGATCAGACGTTCGTGTGCCAATTCGTCACTCAGGCTGGGCAGGGCGGAGCTATCCTTGAGCCGTAGATTGACCTTAGCCGTTGTTCCACGCGCCCGTATATTTCGCACTCGCCGCATCGTTTCGATGTCAAAGGCAGAGGGACCGGTCATTCGGTTTGTTAGTTTCGGGGCAAGGCTGCTGAGCACATTAGGCGCGGCAATGGTTCGTCCATCGGTGGTTTCCACTCCGGAGACTGCATCGTTGTCCAACAGAATGCGGGATACTTCAGTGTCCGGCATCAGCAGGCAACCTGCCTTTTGCGCAGCTTCCACCATCAAATAGGTTAACGCGCACATCCCGCCTGCTGGTTGAGTGATGGTCCCTCCGTGACCCAAACGATAGATCAGATTGAACACAGTGCCCGGAGATCTTGGACCAGTGGCTGTCCCCCAGATTGCATCAGCAGCAAGCATTCCAGCCACCGGTCCTTCCGACAGGTCATCTAGGATAATGTCGTGGACATTAGATAAGACGACCTGCAGGAAACGCCGCATTTCAGATTTGCCCAGCTTTTTCAGGCCTATGCCCAGTTTCGCCAGGCGCAAGAACTCGTTGAGCGCACCCCGGGAAAGGATGGCCTTTTGCCCCCCGGGAGGTGGAGCCTCGGCGAGTTGGCGCAAAAGGTCTCCATATGTAATCAGCTGGCGTGTCAGATCAGACCAGGCATCTGATTCCCGGTGTTTTGTCCCGTCGCTCCAATACACGCCGTCGTTCTTGAAGACGATGTGCCGCCCATCCTCAGACAGAGAGACCGTGGAGACGGGTTTGCTGGACAGGACAGGGTGTTGAATATCTATGCCGATGTCACCCAATGCCCGCGGGCTCAGGTTGTATAGCGAATGTGCAAGGGTCGGACCGCCGTCCACAGAATAAGACGCCATGCCGCCGAACCTGTCGGATTTCTCAATGATACAGACATTCTTGCCGCGTCGACCAAGGAGTGTTCCGGCAATCAGGCCGTTTACACCGCCGCCAATGACAATCGCATCAAATTGGCTCATGCGGCATACCCCTTCATTCGGCCATGCCGTGTTTCTTTCCTGAGAATAGCGCGGGCAGCGTTTGCACCTGGGGCCCCCATAACCCCACCGCCGGGATGGGCGGACGACCCGCACAGATAAAGCCCCTTGATGGGTAAATTGTACTGCGACCAACCCGGGACGGGCCGATTGAAGAAAAGCTGATCAAAAGTTAGTTCGCCTTGGAAAATGTTGCCCTCTGTCAGACCGACCTCGCGCTCAATTTCCAATGGTGAACGAACTTCCATATGAACAACGCGCTCGCGAATGTCGGGACACGCCACAGACATCTGGTCGAGTACAGTTTCTGCCATCGCGTTGCGCTGTTTGTCGTCCCAATTCTCGGCAGATCTAACGCCGTCGACTACTAAGTCATAAGGCGCATATTGGACGAAAACCGTCATCATGTGGGCACCTGTCGGCGCCATAGTCGGATCAATCTGGCTTGGGATGAGCATGTCGATATAAGGCTTTTCCGACCAGCGTCCGACTTTCCAATCATCATAGGCCTTTTCAAGTTCAAAGAGGCTCTGCGACACATGTAAATCACCCCTGAGGAAGCTGGTGTGCTCGGGTGCTGCAGGGAAATTTGGAAAGCGGTCAAGCGCAATATTGAGCTTTGCCGAGGACCCCCGAATTTTGAAGTTTCGCACCGCCTTGGTGAAATCATCCGGCAACTCGGCCATATCTAAATGGTGCAGAATTGTGCGTTTGATATCCATATTGGAGGCAACGACAGGGGCATGAAAAACCTTGCCGTCCTCCAAAGCTACGCCTTCAACGCGTCCGTCTTTGCTGAGGATTTTCTCAATCCCCGAACCTGTGTGGATAGTGCCGCCGTGATCCTTGAAAGAGGCAGCAATGGCATTCGAAATTGCACCCATCCCTCCACGCGCGAAGCCCCATGCTCCGATGCCGCCGTCAATGTCACCCATGTAGTGGTGCAGCAGCACATATGCCGTTCCGGGTGAGTACACTCCGAGGCCGGTGCCGATAATGCCTGAGCCTGCCAAATGGGCCTTAATCAAGTCGTTTTCGAAATGCTCATCCAGAAAGTCACCAATGGACATTGTCCAGAATTTCAGCGTTTCACCAAGCTCCCGACTGCCCAAACCATGTGCTTTTTTTACGAGGTACGCCAGTTCGCCGAGATCGCGCGGATGGAGAGAAGCGGGGTCCGGTGCGTCCCGAAGTAAAAACGGACGGATAAAACGGCATTGCCGCATGATGGCTCGCGAATAGCGGCGATAGGCGTCGGCATCTTTTGCGGAATGACGTGCCATCTCACGCTTCAGTGCGTTGTGATCGGAATAGTAGGCGAAGTAATCCACATCGCGCGTAAAGCTCGCGCCGCCTTCATACGGAATTACCTGAAGTCCGTATTTTGGTAGCTCAAGGTCCCTGGCAATCTCGCGCCGCAAAAGAGAGCAAACGTATGAGCAATTCGAGTATGTCCAGCCCTCGTGTAGCGACCGGCTGACTGCGGCGCCACCGATCCAGTCGTTCTTTTCGACCACCAAAACACGCATGCCAGCGCGCGCCAAATAGGCTGCAGCGGTTAATCCGTTGTGACCAGCGCCGGCCACAATCACATCGTATCTGTTCTCAACCGTCAAATTTCTCCATCCCCTTCTCTCCCGTTTACAGATCGGGTGCGCGTTCGTAAAGTTTATTTGAGCGCTCAAATAAATTTCAAGCTATTGACGCATCTTTTTTGCGCGCTGTAGATGGCTGCATTCGTAGGAGGAGCGACAATTGGTCGAAGCTGAGCGGAAACGTCCTCGCAAAGAGAGGAAGGAGAACGCAGATCGTCGTCGCCGGCAGCTGCTGGACGCAGCTTGCCGCTCAATATTGACCCATGGATTGGCAAAAACGACGCTTGCAACAGTCGCGTCTGAGGCAGAGCTTTCTCAGGGTGTTGCGGCATTTTATTTCAAATCAAAGCTAGGTCTTCTGACCGAAACTTTGCGTGACCTGTACCAGCGTTACGAGGAGCACTGGACAGCTTCTTTAGAGCGAGCAGGGGACAAGCCCGCCGAAAAGATAAGGGCTTTGATAAAAGCTGACTTCCACCCTGATGCGTGTGGTCCGGATGTCTTACCCCTTTGGTATGCATTCTGGGGCGAGCTTCGATTTCAACTGCAGTATGATGAAGTTGCCGAGCATTTTGAGACACGTCGAAGAGAGACCTTGAGGTTGATCTGGAAAGAATTGCTCTCAGCAGACGACGTTACTTCAGCAGATCAAATGGCTGAATGGATGGAGACATTAACGGATGGCTATTGGCAACGATTGCATCTCGCTCCGGAAGGCCTGAGCCGAAAGCAGGCGGAGCAAGCTGCCTGGGGATGCCTTGTTCGTTTGGTTCCAGAATTACTTGGAGATACGGCTTAGTCAATTTCGACTGAAAGGCCCAGCAATATGACGCGAGTGCGGATATCGCAGCAGCCTCGGCCATCCTGGGGTGCGATCTTAAAAGAGGCGCGTTACCTTGCGCGGCTTGCTCTTCCGATAGTCATTTCTCTTGCTGCTGCTGCTTTGATTGGTGTCGTTGACACAGTGATGGTGGCCCCGTTGGGCACACTTCCTCTGGCGGCGGTCTCAATTACGGCCTCGGTGCTGATCATTTTCTATTCAGCGCTCTACGGCCGCTATCGCGTTGACCTATCGCTTCTTTTCCCAAAACCGCTAGGCGGCGCTGTTTGCGGGCCTTCTAAAGGCCCAACTTGTCTAAGAGTTTCAGGCGCAGGATTTCTGCTTCGACCAGAGTCTCTTTCGCGAAGGAAAAAGGCAGTGGTCTGAGAGGGGTGACAGGAAATTCCAGCTCGTCTGATTTGGTTCCAGTCGCCCATTTGGCGAGGACGCGCCCCATTGCCGTGGCGATGGCAACGCCGCGCCCATTGTATCCCAAACCTGTCACAATCCCTGGTGCGAGCTCATGCAGATGCGGATAGTGATCTTTAGTCAAAGCAACAAAGCCGCCCCACTCGTATTCCCACTGAACTCCAGATAATTGGGGGAAAAGTTCAACAGAAATGCGTTTCAACCGCTCAATTTGTTTGAGAGTGGACTTGTCGTTGTAGGTACCGCGTCCTCCCATAAGAAAGCGACCTTCCGCGTCTTGCCTGAAGTACAGAAGCAGGCGTCGTGCGTCTGACAAAGCGTTGCCTTCTGGCAGAATTGACTGGCGGACATTGTCGGACAGGGGCGCCGTAGCGACTTGGACCGAGCGAACGGGCAAAACGGATTTAGCCAAGCGCGGATGCAGATCTCCAGAATAGGCGTTCGTACAGATCAGCACTTTTTCTGAGATAACCGCTCCTTTGGGGGTTTCAATCCGAAAGCGACCGGCCTCTGACAAAATCTGCTTGGCAGGCGTTCCACCGAAAATTTGCACGCCATTGCGGCGACCTGATTCGGCCAGCCCAAGTGCATAGTTTAACGGGTGCAAAACACCGCCGCGGCGATCCAGAACGCCGCCAAGGTAAGCTTCGGTCCCGGTCAGTCGCTGCATTTCGCTTTGATCAAGCGATACCATACCCCCGCCGTGGTTGTCCCAATCCTCGGCTAGTTTGTGTAGTTCACTGAGTGTTTTTTTACTATGCGCCGCGCGCAGCCAGCCAGGACGATTTGCGTCGCACTCAATCCCGTGCCGAGTTATTAAGTCAAACACAAGATCGGCGGCGTCACCGGCCATTCGGATCATTCTGGTTCCCCAGATGTCACCAAATTTGGTTTTGATGCCCGTCGGCCCGTCCTTTAGGCCTACATTGATTTGACCGCCATTACGTCCAGAAGCTCCCCAGCCCGGATGATGCGCATCGATGACAACAGCTTTGACGCCTTTCTCGGCCAGGTGAAGTGCTGCCGAAAGCCCGGTAAACCCGGCGCCAATCACGGTCACGTCAGAGTGCTGTTCGCCAACCAATTGTGGACATTCTGACGAATAGCCTGCTGTTGCTGACCACAGGCTATTTGCAATGACTGGGTTTTCGTTTCGGATCATCTAGTGGCCTCGCGCTTGCCTTGTGGGGGGAACTACGTAGGTTTGGCTCGTGATACTTGCCGGATATTATGTGACGAATGCCCAGACTTTTGAACCAATTCGAATTGAAACCAACCGTCGAGCTCGATGCATTCGAGCAGGCGTGGAACGCGTTTGTCGAACACTTGATCAAGACGGACCTTGCCGCCGAGGGTACGCCTTTGTGCAGGCGCATCCCCGCAAGTGGTTACGATACCGACGAGCTGCGCAACCATACGCTTATGGCTGTTGTAGAGTTCAGGGATCAATCGCAGGCAGACGCGGCTTGGGCCGCCATTAAAGGCCGCGTTGAGCCTTTGGGGGCTTTGCATCGTAGAGTTATTTCTTTGGTGCACGATCCGGTTTTCACTTTTTGGTCGGAACTCTAGATCTGCGATTGCGTACGTCCGGATGTTTTCACATCATTTTCTCTTTTCCATTGAATGATCGTTCAATCAATGGCATCTATCGCTTAGATGTCAATCGTCCACACGCTGAGTGAGAACGGCTGTTGGGGGCAGGCAAGACAAAAGAAGTGCTTAGTAGATGGGATGCATTTTGGTGAGACAATCGCCAATCGAAAAAACAAACCCTGAGGGACGGCGTCGTACCGAGTCCAAGGAGGTGAGGAGACAACAACTCATCGATGCGACAATCGACTCGATTGCCGAAAACGGGATTGGTGGAACGACCATGTCCACAGTGACCGAGATTGCAGGTTTGTCATTGGGCATCGTCAACTTCCACTTCAAAAGTAAGCAGAACTTGCTGGAAGAAACGTTGCTGTTTCTAGCAAAGGAGCACCACAAACAGTGGTTGGAAGCCTTTGACAATGCAGGATTGTCAGCGCCTGAAAAATTGTTGGCGATCGTCGATGCGCACTTTTACCCTCAGATTTGCACGCCAAAAAAGCTAGCTGTTTGGTTTGCGTTTTTTGGAGAGGCAGGACGGCGCGAAGTCTATCGCAGTCTGATCAATGACATCGATCAGGAGCGGTACGACGTAGCACTGAGACTGTGTTCAGAGATTGCTGAAGACGGTGGATACAAGGACATGCCGCCAAGGCAAGTCGTCAATATTCTGGAATCTCTGTACGACGGAATCTGGTTGGAGCTTTTGACCTATCCCGAGAACTTTCAACGTTCGGTTGCCCGGGATCACATTGCCGCCTTTCTTGCCAAGGTCTACCCAGATCACTTTCGAATGCCCGCGTTCAAAAACGGTGGTTGAAACAGAGCGGCTTTCAAACCGGACACTCCAGACAAGATCAGCCAGCGCATGGCGCAGCCAACCAGGGATCAAAAAATGGATAGGGACCCTCGCTACGATATCCTTTTCGAACCGGTTCAAATCGGGCCAGTTACTGCGCCAAATCGGTTCTATCAGGTGCCGCACTGTACAGGTATGGGTTGGCAATATCCGCGTACTCTTGCTGCAATGCGAAAAGTGAAGGCGCAAGGGGGGTGGGGCGTCATATGCACAGAGTATAACTCGATCCACCCGTCGTCTGATGACCTACCGCATCCTTATGCTTCGCTTTGGGATGAAAGTGATGTTCGGGCGCACACACTTATGACCGATGCCGTACACGAATACGGTAGCCTGGCAGGTGCTGAGCTTTGGTACGGAGGCGCCAACTCGAACAACTTGTTTTCCCGGTTGCCGAGCATGGACGTCGACAGCCGTCCCAATACGAAAGGGCACCCTTTTCAGACCCGTGCAATGGACAAGCAGGACATCCGGGATCTACGCCGCTGGCATCGAAAGGCCGCATTGAGGGCACGGGACGCTGGATTTGACGTTGTCTATGTCTATGCAACGCACGGATACCTGATCTCGAATTTTTTGCATCCGCGCGTGAATACGCGCGGTGACGAATATGGTGGCAACTTAGAAAATAGGGTGCGTCTCACCCGAGAATTGATTCAGGAAACCAAGGACGCCGTTGGCGACCGGTGCGCCGTGGCCGTTCGGTTCTCGGCTGACGAAGAGATCGGCGAGGATGGCCAGCCAATCTATGGTGAGCGACGAGAGATGTTTGAGATGCTCTCCGATCTTCCGGATTTGTGGGATATCAACATCGCAGATTACTCGGTTGAGATGGGTGTCTCCCGTTTTACTAAAGAAGCTGCTCTTGAACCCTATATGCATTGGGTCAAGTCCGTGACGGATAAGCCCGTCGTGACCGTTGGTCGCTTCACGTCACCTGATACCATGGTCTCGCAAGTCAGGCGGGGGATTACGGATTTCATTGGGGCTGCACGCCCCTCAATCGCTGATCCTTACCTTCCAAAGAAGATCGAAGAAGGACGCTTGTCCGCGATCCGCGAGTGTATCGGATGCAATGTTTGTTACGCCAGTGACTCGATAGGGGTACCTATTCGATGCACTCAGAACCCAACAATGGGAGAGGAGTGGCGCAAAGGCTGGCACCCTGAAATCATTCGTAAGAAATCCTCAGATGCGCGCGTCTTGATTGTCGGGGCAGGCGCTGCCGGACTGGAAGCGGCACGGGCACTTGGCGTGCGTGGGTATGATGTCCAATTGGCGGAAGCTACTCGTGAGTTGGGTGGCAGGGTCTCGCGCGAAGCGGCTCTGCCTGGAATGAGCGAGTACATTCGCGTCAAAGATTATCGCGAGCAGCAATTGATGGAGATGCCCAACGTTGAAATCTACCGTGAAAGCCCGCTGACAGTTGACGATATCTTGGCCGTCGATGCTGACCACGTTGCGATCGCAACCGGCGCGACTTGGCGAAAAGAGTATTTTGACGAAGAACGTTTCGCCCCGGTCGCAAAAGGGTCAGCCTTAGGTCGGGTCTTTACTCCCGATGACATCATGGATGGGAATCTTCCCATTGGACCAACGCTCGTTTTTGATGGTGATGGCTACTACATGGCCAGTGTTGTTGCTGAAAAAATCAGAACGCAGGGACATGCCGTCACGCTGGTCACACCGTTTGACAGTGTTTCTGACTGGGCAAGAAATACGTCCGAACGTTGGCGCATCAGAACGCATTTGCTTCGCTTAGGGGTCGAGGTCCTGCCGTCAAAGTCGCTTAAGCAATTTGATGGCGAAATCGCAGAGTTGGAGTGCGCCTATGGCGGTCCAAATGTGAATGTTCCGGTTGCCAACATAGTGATGGTTACTGCTCGGAAGCCAAATGATGGTCTCTACAGGGGATTACTGGGGCGGGCGAGTTCCGAGGATTTGCCGTTCAGCCTTCGTCGCATAGGAGATTGCGACGCTCCGGCGATAATTGCGGCAGCGGTTTATTCAGGCCATCGATACGCGCAGGAATTGGACGAAGCAGTGGATGAGGACATTCCACTTAGACATGATCGTCTGGATGTCCGGCAGCAGCCGATTTGACTGCGCTGGACGAACTCGGTTGTACGCACTCAAGGGAACGCAGGAGAAATCACCCATGCCGGAAGGCTTAATCATCCGTCCGCTTGAATTGAAAGACAACGAAGAGTGGCGGCGCTTATGGACGGCATACTTGGATTTCTACGAGACCTCTGTCTCAGAAGAAGTCTACGAGGTTTCGTTCAACAGATTGTTGTCAACAGATGCAGGTGAATACAATTGCCTCATCGCTGAGTTAGAAGGGAAACCGGTTGGACTAGCGCACTACCTTTACCATAGGTTCATGTGGTCGGTGGAGGATACCTGTTATTTGATGGATCTCTTCGCTGATCAGCAGGTTAGAGGAAAAGGTGTTGGTCGAGCTCTAATCGAAACTGTCTTCCAGATCGCCAAGCAGGACGGTGTTCCGACCACCTACTGGACAACTCAAGAATTTAATTATCCCGGTCGAGTTCTGTACGACAAAGTCGCTAAGAGAACGCCATTTATAGTTTATGAAAAAGATGAATAATTGGTAGCGACTTGCCAGGAAAACTCGTCTTAGCGCTGGTCTTGTCAGAAGAACTTGTCTTGAGGCAGGCAGGACGGTTGCGTAGCTTTTGC
>NZ_WQGE01000007.1:0-236748 GCF_013034525.1 Ruegeria sp. HKCCA5929 | reverse complement strand
AGTTCCGCCAGATCGCCGATTGGATCATCGAAGTGGTCGACGGCCTGGCTGCCAATGGCGAAGACGGCAACGGCGCCGTCGAAGCCAAGGTCAAGGCCGAGGTCGCAGACCTCTGCGCCCGCTTCCCAATCTATCCGAACTTGTAAGGCCAAGGACCCAACACATGAGTTTTCATTCTATTGAACAAGCCCCAGCCCGTCTGAACCGTAGCGAGCTTGCCGTTCCCGGCAGCCAGCCCGGAATGTTTGAAAAAGCGGCAAAATCGGATGTGGACGTTATCTTCCTGGATCTGGAAGATGCCGTCGCACCGGACGAAAAGGAACAGTCCCGCAAAAACATCATTCAGGCGTTGAATGACATCGACTGGGGCAACAAGACCATGTCGGTACGCATCAACGGGCTGGACACCCACTACATGTACCGCGATGTGGTGGACGTTGTTGAACAGGCTGGCGCTCGGCTGGATCTGATCATGATCCCCAAGGTCGGCACAGCTGCTGACGTCTATGCTGTTGATATGCTGGTCACGCAAATCGAGGATGCCAAGGGTTACAACAAGCGGATCGGGTTCGAACACATCATCGAAACTGCGCTGGGTATGCAAAACGTAAGCGAGATTGCTGCCGCTTCGAAGCGCAACGAAAGCCTTCATTTTGGTGTTGCCGATTATGCAGCGTCGACTCGGGCCAGGACGACCATTATCGGCGGTGTGAACCCCGATTATTCAGTGCTGACCGATGCGGATGCCGATGGGGGCCGCCTGACACATTGGGGCGACATGTGGCACTATGCGCTGGCGCGTATGGTGGTCGCTGCCCGCGCCAACGGCCTGCGCCCAATCGACGGGCCATTCGGAGATTTCCAGGACCCTGACGGCTATAAAGCTGCCGCCAAGCGCGCCGCTGTTTTGGGGTGCGAAGGGAAATGGGCAATCCACCCCAGCCAGATTGCCTTGGCAAACGAAGTTATGTCGCCGTCCGACGCCGAAGTGACCAAGGCTCAGCGCATTCTTGTCGCCATGGCCGAGGCCGAAGCGGATGGGAAAGGAGCCGTATCTTTGGACGGCCGGTTGATCGACTATGCCTCGATCCGCCAAGCGGAAGTGCTGGTTGAGAAAGCAAGTCAGATTGCGGCGGCGTAAATGAAGTGACAGGGCAAAGGCCAAATCAAATGCGCACGCGCGATCTTGGTCTTTGCCTCCCACCGATACCGGAAACGCATGTGGCCCTAACCTGTGTCCTGATCTCTTACAGGAATGCCCAAACCGACTTTCTTTCGCCCCATCACAACAGAGGTGCGAAACCGGCGGACGTTTGAATTGTCGAAGAACAGCTTTTTGGTAAGCTCTTCAAAATCATCCATATCACGCGCCGTACAGATCAGGCAGAAGTCCGCGTCACCTGTGATGTAATAGCACTGCTGCACCCTTGGCTCGGCCTGTGCCTGTCGCGAAAAAGCGTCGATCTGATCCTGGCGTTCGCGTTCCAACTCGACCATGACAACGAAGCTCATTGCAACGCCCAACTTTTTCGGGTCGACGATTGCCACTTCCGAGTGAATGGCACCAGAAGCTCTGAGCGCCTTCAGGCGCCTTTGAACGGATGCGACCGATAAGCCTGTTTCGGATGCAAGCGCTTCCAACCCCATTTTGGCATCACGTTGCATCAGGTGCAGCAGGCTGCGGTCAAATTGGTCGAGTTTCACAAAGATTTCCTTGATGTGAAAAAGTTTCCCGAAAAATCGGTAAATGTGACCATAATAGATCACAGCTTGTGCGTAAAACTCTGATCATGGAAAACAGTAACAAACTCGATGTGGCAAAGCCGCTGGCGCTGCTGGCGGAATGTCCTGCATATAAACCGAGCCCATTGGAAACCCGCAGTTTCAAAGGGCGAACAATCCTGATCAAGGATGAAACCAACAGGATGGGCCTGGGCGCGTTCAAAGCTTTGGGCGGTGTTTACGCTGTTGCCAAGCTTATCGAAGCGCGTGTTGGTCGTTCTTTGACCCCCAGCGCCTTTCTGAGTGATCCCGTAAAGGACGCGGCGCGATCAATGACTTTTGTGTGCGCCAGCGCAGGAAATCACGGCATGGCCGTGGCCGCTGGGGCGCAGCTCTTTGGTGCAACGGCGCGCATTCATCTTGCCGAAACAGTCCCCGAAGAGTTTGCCGTTCGTCTTCGGGCGAAAGGCGCAGATGTTGTTCGATCCGGCAGTGACTATGAAGCAAGCGTCGCCGCCGCCATCGCCGACGCCGAAGCAACCGGTGCCATTCACCTCGCCGATGGGTCGTGGCCGGGATATACCGAGCCTCCGCGATTGGTGATGGAGGGTTATACTGTCATTGCTGAAGAAATGCGCAACGATTTAGAAATGTCCGCAAATTGGCCGAGCCACGTGTACCTGCAGGCGGGTGTTGGCGGGCTGGCCGCGGGCATTGCCTATATGATCCGGTCCAACTGGCCAGTGCAGCCAAAGATCACAGTTGTTGAACCAGATGCTGCACCCTGTCTGAAGGAAAGCGCCCGAGCCGGAGAAATCCTTACGGTTGAAGGGCCCGTTTCAAATATGGGGCGTTTGGATTGCAAAACGCCATCCATGCTGGCTTTGGATATCTTGAAACGCTGTGCAGACGACTGGGTTACAATCAGTGACCAACAGGCGCAAGACGCAGTAAACAGCGCCTTCGATTTGGGTTTCTCGACCACGCCATCCGGAGCAGCCGGGCTTGCCGCCTGCCTTGAGGGCGACGATGATTTGCCATTGGTCATCTTGTCCGAAGGGGGCGTTTCTGATGCTTGATCTTGTTGCGTTTCGTCGCGATCTTCATGCCCATCCGGAAACCGGGTTCGACCTTGACCGGACCCCCGATTTGATCGCGGCCGAGTTGGAGCGCGCCGGGCTCGAAGTCACCCGAGGCGTGGGTCGAACCGGGATTGTGGCCACCTTGCGCCGTGGGCCTGATGAGACCGCAATCGGGTTTCGTGCCGACATGGACGCGCTGCCAATTCACGAAATGACCAATTTGCCCTACCGGTCGCAAACAGAGGGCAAGTTCCACGGCTGCGGTCATGACGGGCATAGCACAATGCTGCTTGGTGCTGCTTTGTCGCTTGCTGCGGACACATCGTTGGACCGGACCGTTCACTTCATTTTCCAGCCGGATGAAGAGAACGGAAATGGGGCCGCCGCGATGATCGCTGACGGTCTGTTCGAACGATTTCCAATGTCTGCCATTTATGGGCTTCACAACATGCCGGGGATGGAGCTTGGGCATTACGCGACCCAGGCGGGGCCTTTCTGCGCGTTCGAGGACAATTTTGAAATCCGCATTCAGGGGCAGGGGGGTCATGCTTCGATGCCAGAGAAGGGCATTGATCCGATCGTGACCGGGGCGGCGATTGTCATGCAATTGCAATCTATCGTTTCGCGTTCCCTACCGCCCCGGGAACATGGCGTGGTTTCAATTACAGAATTCCTGACAGACGGTGCACGCAACATCCTGCCGAGCAATGTCACCATACGCGGGGATTGCAGGGGGTTTTCCAAAAATGTGTCGGATTGCATCGAGCGCAGAATGCGCGCCATTGTTGACGGCGTTAGTGCGGCACAAGGGGCGGAGGCCGAGGTCGATTACTCCACATCGTTTCGTCCTTTGGTAAACGATGCCAGAGCCACTGATGCGATCTCGGACGCAGCTGGCAAAGTTGGGACGCTTGATGCTGAATTTGGCCGGGTTGGTTTCTCGGAGGATTTTGCCGAGTTTCTCATGCATCGCCCTGGCGCGTTTATCCTCATGGGAAACGGGTTGGATGGGAACAATGCTATGCCGCTTCACAACCCGTCCTATGATTTCAACGATGAAGCGATCAGATACGGAATTGCGTTCTGGACCAGCCTTGCGCAGCGCGGTTTTTGAGTCTGGCGCGGTTGCCGCTCTGGTGATCCTTTTTCAAAAAGGAAAAGGGTCCCGTCTGATTGCGAGGACCCCTTAACTGAAGCGAAGGAAATTGTGACGCGAGCTTAGTCCAGCAACCCGCGTTCGGTCAGCACCTTGCGTGCGACACGGAAACACTCCAGCGATTGCGGGACACCGCAATAGATGCCGATCACGTGAATGATCGAGCGGATTTCTTCTTTGGTCACGCCGTTGTTCAGAGCGCCGTTGCAGTGAATTTCCCATTCATGCATCTTGCCCAGCGCGCCGATCATGGTGAGGTTCAGCATCGACCGTGTCTTGTGGTCAATCGTGTCGTCGCCCCAGCCAAAACCCCAGCACCACGCGGTCATGGCCTCTTGGAAGGGGCGGGTGAAGTCATCCGCGGCTGCAAGGTTCTTTTCAACATATTCGGCACCCAGCGTGGATTTGCGCTGTTTCAGGCCGTGTTCGAACAGGTTGTCGTCCATTTCGTTCTCCTTTGGTGAACGGGCCGGCCTATACTATGACCGGCCCGGATGGGTTTGATTATTCTGCCGGGGTCGCTTCGGCCTCTTCTTCGTCAAAGACCGACAGGCCCAGCTTTTCGCGCTGGCTGTCCCGCCAGATTGCTTTGAGGACCGAAATTCCCATCAGAACCATGACCACGCTGAATGGCAATGCGCCGATGATCATGGCTGTCTGGATCGCCCCGAGGCCACCAATCATCAGCAATGCGCCCACGACCAGCGCCAGGGCAGCACCCCAGAACAGAATGTGCGGCCGCGCCTTGGGGCCTTCGTCGCCAGCGGCATTGATGGTGTTGATGATCAGCACCGCCGAGTCTGCCGAGGTCACCAGGTAGGTGAGCAACAGCACGACGACCACGATCGCAAACACCCAGGCCATGGTTTCGCTCAGCATGACCGAAAGGGTCGCGAAAAGCTGATCCGAAAGCCCGGTGCCAATGATTGCATTGTCCGCGACGCCCGAAAGCTCAAGCTCGATCGCTGTACCGCCAACCAGGGCAAACCAGACAAAGCACATGACGGACGGTACGATTGCCGCGCCAAGCACATATTCGCGAATGGTTCGGCCCTTGGAAATGCGCGCCAGGAAGACGCCGACAAAGGGTGCAAATGCAATCCACCAAGCCCAATAGAACACGGTCCAGCCGCCCTGCCATCCGGCCAGTTGACTTGCGACCGATCCATCCACCCCGTCGCTGTTCCAGACGGTAAACAAGAGGGCTGGTGTTGCGATCAGGTAGTCGTAGATGCCGACAAACAGCGCCTGCAGGCCAAAAAGGGTCGAGCCGAAGAACAAGAAGAAGGCAAGCAATGCAAAGCTGAGCGCCATATTGATGTTCGAGAGCCATTTGATGCCCTTACCGACACCGGACAGTGCCGACAGTGTGGACGCACCGACAATGATCAACAGCGCGACGGCGATCGCCACTTTGGTCGGATCACCCGCGTCGGTCAGAAGCCAGTCCCCGAAACCGATCCGATGTAGCCCTGCAATGAACTGGTTGACGCCAAAGCCAAGCGTCTGCGCAACACCCAGCACGGTCGCGACAACGGCAACCACGTCGATCACGTGACCCAATGGGCCAGACAGGGATTTTCCGAAAATCGGTGTCAGCGCCGACCGGATGGTCAGCGGCAGGCCACGCCGGAACGAAAAATAGGCCAGCGCAAGGCCAACGATGGCATAGCTGGCCCACGCGTGCAGGCCCCAATGTGAGAAAGACCATTTATAGGCCGAACGCACGGCCTCTTCGGTGGATCCTTCTGCCAAGCCTTGGATGATGTCAGGATTGGTTTGGAAGTGATAGATCGGCTCACCGGTTGCATAGGTCAGCATCCCGATACCGATCCCCGCCCCGAACATCATCGAAAACCAAGAAAAGCGCGAGAATTCAGGTTGGTCTTCCGGGCGGCCAAGTTTCATGCGCCCCGACACCGGCAGGATCGCAAGAACGATGCAGGTCAGGAAGAAGAAGGCCATCACATAGACGTACCAGAAGTTAAACGACGCCAGGATTAACGAGTTCAACCCGGACAGCACCGAAGCGGCATTGTCAGGAAAGGCCACGGCCCAAATGACGAGCGCACCAATCAGCAGCTTGGCAGTGATGGTCACGTCTTTTGTGAAACCACGGTAGAACCCGCTGTCGGCGGTTTTGATGGGTAGGTCGGTAACGGGTGGTTTTATTGGCATTGGGTGTCCTCCCTATTGTTCTTGAGTTGGTGGATTAGCTGCGCAGCCGAATAGCCACGTTTTTGGTCTGGACGTAATTCCACAGTGCTTCGCGTCCCTTTTCCCGCCCGTAACCGGATTTCCCATATCCACCGAATGGCGTCTCTACGCCGCCGGCGTACCATTCGTTGACAAAGACCTGACCGGCGCGGATCTGCCGGGCCGCCTGTGTCGCGCGATCGATGTCGCGCGTGAAGACTCCGCCGACCAGCCCGTAGGGTGTTCCGTTTGCAATCTTGATTGCTTGAGCGTCGTCACGGAACTTCAAAACCGAAAGAACCGGTGCAAAAGCTTCTTCATTCGCGATGTTCATGTCAGGGGTGACGTTGGTCAGAATGGTTGGTTCCAGAAATGCACCGGGAATGTTCATCTTACGTCCGCCGGTGGCTGCAGTCGCGCCAGCTGCGATTGCGCCAGACACCATGCCAGCCGCGCGGTCACGCTGCGCTTCACTGACCATCGGCCCCATATTCGGGCCAAACTCTCCCCGTTCGATACCCGGACCGACGGACAGGTTGCTTGCCACGTTCGAGATGCGTTCGATCAGTTCGTCGTGGCGGCTTTCATGCACGATCACGCGGCTCATCGCTGAACACACCTGACCGGCGTTGAAAAAGATCCCCCAGCGTACGTCGTTTTCGAAGGCTTCCAGGTCCGCGTCATCATGCACGATGGCTGCAGATTTTCCGCCAAGCTCCAGGACGCAGGGCACAACGTTGCGTGCGGCTGCACTGGCAATTGCGATGCCGGTTGGCACCGAGCCGGTAAAGACGATCTGATTGACATGTGGATGCGCCGAAAGCGCGGCTCCTGCCTCGTGACCCAAGCCGCAAAGGATGTTTACAGCGCCTTTCGGTAGGCCAACCGCCTCGGCAGCATGCGCAAACCAGGCATTGGTCAAAGGTGTCAATTCCGGGGTTTTGATGACAACAGTATTGCCTGTGGCCAAAGCCGCCGACAGCGACCGCGCGGTCATCTCGACAGGATAGTTCCATGGGATGATTTGTGCGGAAACACCAAACGGCTCGTACGTGGTGAAATCGAAGTAGCTCGCTCCTAGTGGAATGGACCGGCCTTCGACGGTTTCAGCCTGATTGCCATAGTATTCGAAATAGCGTGCCGCTCCTTTGATTTCGACGCGTGCTTCCCAAAGCGGTTTGCCCTGCTCAAGGGTCAGAACCCGAGCAATCTCGTCAGTGTTGTCCAGCAGGTAGCGGCCCATAGCCTGTACCATGCGGCCACGTTCCACAGGTCGCAGATCGCTGAGCGCACCTGAAAGATGCACGCGGCGGGCCGCCATGACCGCACGATCCACGTCACCGGCATCGGCCAGCGCCTGTTCAGTTAGTTTTTCGCCAGTTCCCGGGTTGAAAACATCGATCCGACCTGCACCACCGTCGATCCAGGTGCCGTCCACATAATTTTGCCAATACGGCTTAACATCTTGCATGTCGCGCATCTCCAAAACTTCGGAGGGCAATGAATTACCCTCCGAAGCGCAAGTTTCTTTGACTTTGTTTGGTTTTATTCCACCGCCTCACGCATCCATTGCTGGAGCTTGGCGATGGAATGTTCACTCATGACACCGCAGGCGGGGTCCAGAACCAGCGGGCCTGGGACGTACCCTTTTGATTTCAGCCCGCGGTGAACGGATTCGACGAGGCGGATGTCTTCTTCGACTGTGGTCTGGCGGTCTTGTACGGCAAGCCCCCGGATTACGTCGCTTTCATGACCGCCTTCGGTATACCAGCCGCGCCATACCGTACAGGTGTCCACAGTGTTGGCACGCCAGTGATAGGTGTTCAGCACGTTGCCCGGATAGCACTGGAACGAGAACATGGGCCACAGGAACCACGACTGATAGTCGCCTGCATGCGGAACTGACATATCGATTGGATAGGTCATCTTATCCAACGCCTGACATTCCGTGGTGTGACGCAACACGTAACCGCCGCCCGCATCGGGTTGAATGTCGTAAGTTTCAGGCTTTACAACACCTTCCGCAAAAGTGGGGTGGTTCGAGGGGCAGTGATAGCATTCGGAGTAGTTTTCGATAGAAACTTTCCAATTGCAGTTTTCCGGAATCTCGACCCATTCCAGCGGTGCCAGGTCGTTTATGCCAGGCACGTATTCCGCAATCTCTTCGCGCACACCCGGATACCATTCGTCCATAGGCGCGGCATCTTTGTCGAGGTTGACGAAGATGAAGCCCAGGAAGTCCTCGGTCCGAACCTCTGTCAGGCAAATCTTTTCGCGCTGGAATCCGGGAACGTTC
This sequence comes from Ruegeria sp. HKCCA5929, assembly GCF_013034525.1. NCBI lineage: Bacteria > Pseudomonadati > Pseudomonadota > Alphaproteobacteria > Rhodobacterales > Roseobacteraceae > Ruegeria > Ruegeria sp. HKCCA5929. The sequence goes on along the minus strand of NZ_WQGE01000007.1, from coordinate 228,296 downwards.
TTGACGTTGGGCCCCGCGCGCAATCCGCCGGTCAGCTCGTAGGACCACTGATGGTAGGGGCAAACCACAACCCGCGTGTTGCCGGTTCCAGTGACCATCTCATGCGCACGGTGCTGGCACACGTTATAGAATGTGCGGATGACGTTGTCGCGCCCGCGGATGGCAAACAGGTTCTGACCGGCAATTTCAAACGCGAAATAGTCGCCGACATTAGGGATGTCGTTGGCGTGGCCAGCATACTGCCAGGTGCGCATCAGAAGACCATTCATCTCTTTTTCAAAGACTGCCGGGTCGGTGTAATAGCTGGCGTCCAGCGAATGGGTCAGCGGGGCATTCATGTGTGTTCCTCCTGGTAAAGGCCAAGCTGATGACGGCGTATATGAAACTTTTCGACCCGCTCGACGATCTCATCGCTGGACACTGCTATCACAAAACTGAGCAGTGTTTCTAACAGAGCAATTGTAGACACGGAGGAAGGGAAGAATTGAGGGGTATCTACTGACACAACAAAACCGTGTTCAGCAGACAAGATTACGGGGCTGGCTGGCGAGTCGGATATTCCGATTACGGTTACACCTTGCTTTCGCGCGGTCTGTACCGCCTCGACGACTTCTGTGCGATATGGGTGGCACGTGATGGCGATCAGGACATCCTGCTCGTCCGCCCATGCCAGATCATCAATCGCTGTTGATCCGGGCCGGGGGATCGCATGGAAATCTGTCATACCGGTGCGGGCGAGATACGTGAAGTTGGACGCGTTCGAATTGTTTATTCCAACACCGAGAGTGTAGATGGATCGAGCCGACCAAATAGCCTCTGCAGCTGACTGAAGGCGACGGGCATCAATCTCGGCGAAAGTTTCTTCGATGTTTCGAATGGCTGAGCCCAGCAAGTCTGCATAAAGCTCACCCAGGTCGCCAGAACGGCTGATTCCCTGCAACCAACGTGCGCGGTCGGGGAATGAGACGTCGCTTCGGCGAATCTCATCACGAAATGGTTCCCGAAAATCTCCATAGCCCTCAAAGCCGATTTGTCTGGCCATTCGCACCACGGTGTTTGGTTTGACACTGGCGGCTTCGGCAATCTCGCGGACGGTGGAGACGCCAACTTCTCTGGGGTTTTCCAGAACATACCGCGCGGCTTTCTGTGCTTCGGGGGTCAAGAGCGACAATTCTTGTGACAGGCGTCCCAGAACCTCGCTTGAAACATCTGTACCATTCATTGCGTATCTCGGTATGTACATTTGTGCCGTTTTACGTTGACACTGGTACATATGTGGCAATAGGAAGTCCACAGAAATATGCGACTCTCGAACAGGAATTTTTGCGATGTCCAAAAAAGAACTGCCCGAACGCGCCAAGGTTGTCATCGTCGGTGGCGGTGTCATGGGGTGCGGCCTTGCTTACCACCTTGGCCATGAAGGCTGGGGCGAAGAAACCGTCTTGCTGGAAAAGGCCGAATTGACCAGCGGATCGACCTGGCACGCGGCGGGTCAGATCACCCATTCAACCAGCTCATACGGGTTGGGTCGCATGGTGGACTACAACATTGGCCTGTATTCGAAGACTCTGGAAGAAGAGACCGGGCAGGCCGTCACCTGGCATGGTTGTGGCTCGTTCCGTCTGGCGTATACCGAAGACGAAATGGACTGGCTGCGCCACACCCTGTCTGTGGGTCGTTCGCTGGGCTTTAATATCGAACTGGTAGGCCCTGATTTCATCGCCGAGAAGCACCCGTTCTACAATCTGGATGGCGTTCTGGGCGCGCTTTACACCCCGGATGACGGCCACGTGGATCCGTCGAACGTGACTATGGCGATGGCCACTGGTGCCCGCCAAAAAGGCGTGAAAATCTTCCGCCACTGCCGAGCCACCAACATCACGCAGAACGATGCGGGCGAATGGGTGGTCGAGACCGAAAAAGGCACGATTGTCTGCGAACACGTAGTCAACGCGGGCGGCACTTATGCCCGCCAGATGGGTGAATGGTCGGGTCTACAACTGCCCATGACCTCGATGACGCACCACTATTTCGTGACCGAGAACGTACCTGAGTTTCAGGATCTGGACGTTGAGCTGCCTGTGATCCGCGACGACAAAATGGTCTCGGGCTACATCCGGATGGAGCAGAAAAAGGGCCTGATCGGGATTTACGAAAAAGAAAACTCGAACTCGGTCTGGCATGACGAATGCCCATGGGAATACGAGAACTGGCTGTTCGAGGCCGATTATGACCGCGTGATGCCCTGGCTGGAAAACTCGCTGGAGCGGATGCCGATATTCGCCGAATTGGGCATCACCCGCGAAGTGCATGGCGCGATCAGCCATCCGCCGGATGGCAACCCGATGGTTGGCCCGGCTCCGGGCGTCAAGAACTACTGGTGCTGCTGTGGTACACAGATCGGTATCGGTTGGGGCCCTGGCCTGACCCGCGAACTGGCCAAGTGGATGGTTCACGGGGCCGCTGACATCTCGATGCGCGACTACGACCCGCGCCGCTTTGGCGCCTATGCCAAGAAAGACTGGCAGGTCATCAAAGCGCACGAAGACTACAAATTGCGCCACGAAATCCCCTTCCCGCACTTTAACCGTCTGGAAGGCCGCCCGATCAAGCCGTCGCCGCTGTATGAAATCCTCAAGGACAAAGGCGCGGTTTACGAAGAAGTCTATGGTTTTGAACGTCCCCGTTGGTTTGCAACCGAAGGTGTCGAGCAGCGCGATCACTACAGCTTCCGCCGCAACGTGGTGCATGATGTGGTCGGGGCCGAGGTCAAAGCTGTCCGCGAAAGCGTCGGCATCATGGATGTGACCGCGTTCACCAAGGTCGAGGTCTCGGGCCCGGACGCCTATACGCTGCTGGACCGTCTAACCGCAAACAAGATGCCGCAGAAGACCGGCTCGATCACACTGACCCATATGCTGAACCGTCGCGGTCGGATCGAACTGGAGACCACGCTGGTCCGGATGGCGGATGACCGCTTCTATCTGGTTTGCGCGGCCTTCTTTGAACAGCGGCTGCTGGATCACCTGAACCACAACCGTGCGGATGAGAACGTGACCATCACGCCTCTGTCCGCTGGCTGGTCGGCCCTGTCGCTGAACGGTCCGAAATCGCGCGATGTTCTGGCACAGTGCACCGATGCGGACCTGTCAAATGCCGGTTTCCGCTGGCTGTCGGCTCAGGAAATCACCGTAGCCGGTCACAAGGTCTGGGCGTTCCGCATGTCCTATGCCGGCGAGCTGGGTTGGGAATTCCACATGCCGGACGCGGCCTGTGTGGATGTCTACACGGCCCTGTGGGCTGCAGGCGAGCCGCATGGCATCGTCAACTACGGTTCTTTCGCGATGAACGCGATGCGGATGGAAAAAGCGTTCCCAGGTGCGGGCGAGTTGACCAATGAGGTCACGCTGCCCGAGGCCAATGTGAGTCGCTTCTTCAAGCTGGACAAAGAGTATCTGGGTGTCGAAGCCACACGCGTCAGCGCCGAGCAGGCCGAGAAAGGCGAAATGCCCTGGGTCTGCGCCTATCTGGAAATCGAGCCCGACGGGATCGAGGACGGACACGGTGGCGAGGCGATCAAGGTAAACGGCGAGATTGTTGGTGCGACAGCATCTGTTGCTTACGGCCACACGGTCGGCAAGATCTTGGCCTTTGCCTATATCAAGCCGCACGCCAACGTACCGGGTCAGGAGATCGAGGTGATCGTTGCAGGTGAGCCGCGCAAGGGCCGCATTCTGGGCGAAGCTGCTTATGATCCGCAAAGCAAGCTGCCGCGCACCGACGCACCGGCTGCGGTTCCCGCATAAGACAAGACCGGCGGGCACCAACACAGGTGCCCGCCGCGTTAGGCCAAAGAACTTAATTCAGGACATGGACCAGATGATCCCGGAAACGATGAAAGCCGTTGTGCTGAATGGTCACGGCGGATTGGATATGCTGGAATACCGCGACATACCCACGCCGACGCCCGAAAAGGGTGAGGTGCTGATCAAGGTCGGGGCCTGTGGTCTGAACAATACTGATATCAACACGCGCACAGCCTGGTATTCCAAGAAAGTGGATGCCGTTCTGGGCAGCGGCGCGGCGGATGGTTTTGACGAAGCCAGCGGCGATGACGGCACCTGGGGCAGCGGGTCGTTGAACTTCCCCGTCATTCAGGGTGCCGACGTGTCTGGTGAAATCGTTGCCGTTGGCGAAGGCGTTGATCCCGCACGCGTCGGCGAACGAGTGATGATCGACCCCTGGTTGCTGAGCCATGGGGATTGGCTGAACCCTGAAAACTCGGGCTATTTCGGGTCCGAGGCGGATGGGGGCTATGCCGAATACACCAAGGTGCGCGCGGCCAATGCAGTGCCCGTTAACAGCAGCCTGAGCGATGCGGAACTGGCCACTTTCCCTTGCGCCTATACGACTGCGGAAAATCTGGTTCAGCGCACTGCTCCGCGTCCGGGTGAGGTCGTGGTGATCACAGGCGCGTCAGGTGGCGTGGGCTCGGCCGCTATTCAGCTATGCCGCCTGCGCGGTTGTAAGGTGATCGCGATTGCTAGCCTCTCGAAGGCCGAAATGCTGCATGAACTGGGCGCAGCCCATGTCATCGACCGTAACACCGTTGATCTAGAAGCCGCTATTCGCGACGCCGCAGGCGGGCCGGTGGACATCGCGTTGGATGTGGTCGGATCACCGATGTTCATGGCGCTGATCAACGCTTTACGTCAGGGTGGGCGTTACTCCACATCAGGGTGCATCGCTGGTCAAATGGCCGAATTCGACCTGCGTCAGCTGGTCTACAAGGACCTGCAGCTGACCGGTGCAACCATCTGCCCGGCGGGCACAATGCAGCGTGTGGTTGGCATGATCGAAACCGGCGCTTTGAAGCCTCTGTTGGCGGCGATCTATCCGCTGGAAGATCTCGCGAAGGCGCAAGAGGCGTTCGTTCAGAAAACGCATGTTGGAAATATCGTGGTGACACCCTAACGCGCGCCACGCCCCTTTTTAAGAAAAACGGCAAAACCAGTCTTTGGTTTGGCGGGCCAATCTAAGGAAAACTGACGTGAAGATCATCCGCATTGCAGCTTGGGAAGTTCCGCTGACCAGCCATGACACCTACTACATGGCAGATGGGAAAACCTGCGACACCACAACCTCGGTTGTGCTGCGTCTCGACACCGATACGGGCTTGTCTGGCTGGGGTGAGGTCTGCCCGATCCCGCATTACCTGCCTGCCTATGCCAAGGGCGTGATCCCCGCCATCACAGAGCTGGCCCCGGTTCTGATCGGCACCGACCCGGTGGGGCCGGAAACCGTAATGGAGCAGGTGAACCGGTTTCTACAGGGTCATGTATACGCGAAGTCCGCGCTGGATACTGCGCTCTGGGATCTGACAGGGCAAGCCGCGGGTCTACCTGTTCACCGCCTTCTGGGGGGTCGGCAGGTCAAGGACATGCCGCTCTATCACTCAATCACCTGCGTGGCCCCGGACGAAATGGCCCGCATGGCGCAAGATGCGTTTGACAAGGGCATGCGCCAGTTTCAGGTCAAGCTGGGGGCTGATGGCGACTGGCAGACGGATGTTGAGCGACTGGCGAAAGTGCGCGAGACCGTTGGTCCGGGCCCATTGGTCTATGGCGACTGGAACTGTGGCAGCGATGCGCTGAACGCGATCCGTGTCGGTCGCGCCGTCGCTCATCTGGATGTCATGCTCGAGCAACCTTGCGCGACGCTCGAGGAATGCGCCCATGTGCAGCGGGTCACTGGCCTGCCGATGAAAATCGACGAAAACGCTTATGACGTCGCCTCGGTCATCGCAGCGCATCAGGCCGGTTGTATGCAGGCTGTTGCATTGAAGCTGTCCAAGATGAGCGGCTTGTCCGCCATGCGGCAGGTTCGCGATGTCTGTCTGACGCTGGGTACTCAGATGTGTATCGAGGATACCTGGGGCAGCGACATCACCACCGCCGCGCTGCTGCATCTGGCCGCTTCGACCCCTGCGCGCGGAATCATGAACACCTGCGACCTGAGCCACTATGTCGGCCCACGTCTGGCCCCCGATGGTCCGGTGCGTGAAAGCGGCCGAATTACCCCGCCCGAAGGGCCCGGTCTGGGCGTCACGCCCGACGCCGACGCTTTGGGCCAGCCTGTCACCATTATCGATTGATCCCAATCCCAGCCTGCCGAGAGACCTGTTATGGAAGATTTCAGCAACGCCTACCCCTCACATGATCCTGAATGGGTCAAAGACATGCACGCAGATCACTATCTGCAAAGCTGGTCGAAACAAGGCAGCCGCCCGCGCGTTATTACCGGCGCGCAGGGCAGCTGGTTCTGGGACAGCGATGGCAAACGCTATCTCGATTTCCAAAGCCAGTTGGTGAACGCCAATATGGGCCACCAGCACCCTAAGATCGTTCAGGCGATCAAGGATCAGGCCGATAAGTTGTGCTATATCGGCCCCGCCATGGGTTCGGATGTACGTTCGGAAATGGCGGCGATCATGAATGAGATCACGCCCGCGAACATCACTTCGACCTTCTTCACAACCGGCGGCTCGGCAGCGAACGAAACCGCGATCCGTCTGGCACGGCACTATACCGGGCGCACAAAGATCATTGCGCGCTATCGCTCGTATCACGGGGCCACCGGCGGCACGCTGTCCCTGACAGGCGACCCGCGCCATCACCTGACCCGGGCCGATATGCCGGGCGTGGTGCGGATGCTGGACCCGTATGTCTATCGCCTGCCGACTGGTCACACCGACCCGGCGAAATGCCCGGTGGCGCAGGGTGGTCCGCATCTGGAAGAGATCCTGATGTACGAAAACCCCAACACGGTGGCGGCTGTCATTTTGGAGCCGATCGTGGGCACCAACGGCATCATCGTGCCCCCCGATGGCTACCTGCAATCGATCAAAGAAACCTGCGAAAAACACGGCATCCTGCTGATCGCGGATGAGGTCATGGCCGGGTTTGGTCGTACCGGTAAATGGTTCGCCGTCGATCACTGGGGCGTGCAGCCCGACATCATCACCAGCGCCAAGGGCATCAACTCGGGCTATGTGCCGCTGGGCACCATGTCGGTCTCGACCGAGTTGCACAACTGGCTGCGCGACACTCCGATGCCGGGCGGTCTGACCTATGCCGGTCACCCGCTGGCCTGTGCGTCGGGCATTGCCGCAATTCGCGCCATGCAGGACGAAGGTTCGCTGGAAAACGCCACAGCGATGGGCGAGAAGATGCGCGCCGAACTGGGCAAGATGGCCGAAAAGCATCCCAGCATCGGCGACATTCGCGGAAAGGGCATGTTCAACGGTATCGAACTGGTCAAGAACCGCGACACGCGTGAGCCACTGGTTCCGTTTGCCGCCAAGGGCGCGGATGCCAAGCCGATGTCCGACATGATGAGCTTTGCGATGAACGAAGGGCTGTACCTGTCGTTCTACTCGAACGTCGTTCGCCTCACCCCGCCGCTGAACATCAGCGAAGAGGATCTGATGACCGGTCTGGAGATTCTGGATCGTACCCTCGACATCGCTGATCGCGAGTGTGTTTGAGCGTGACTTTGAGAGGCCGATGAAATGACCAATTACGGTGTCATCATTGTGGGGGCGGGGCAAGCTGGTTGCTCCGCCGCAGTCAAACTGCGCAATCTTGGTTATGACAAGCCAATTGCCCTGATCGGTGAAGAGGCGCACCCGCCCTATCAGCGGCCGCCTCTTTCCAAAGCTTATCTTCTGGGCGAGCTGCCGCGTGACCGTCTTTTCCTGAGGCCCGAAAGCTTCTTTGACGAGCATCAGATCGACCTGCACCTGAACCAGCAAGTCACCGAGATATCCTCAGACAACCAGACACTTGTTTGTGGCGACCAAACGCTGGCGTTTGAGCATCTGGTCCTGGCAACCGGCTCGACCCCCAACCGCCTGCCCGAGAGCATCGGTGGCACTCTGCCCGGGACCTATACAATCCGTGGCATCGCCGACATCGATGCAATTGCGCCCGAGTTCAAGCAAGGGCGAAAGATCGTCATCATTGGCGGGGGCTATATTGGCCTGGAAGTTGCTGCCGTTGCTGCAAAGCTTGATCTTGAAGTTACACTGATTGAAGCTGCTCCGCGCATTTTGCAGCGGGTTGCGGCCCCGGAAACCGCTCAGTACTTCCGCGAACTGCACGATGCCAACAACGTATGCATTCTTGAAGATACCAAGATTGCACGCGTTACCGGAGTAGAGCGCGCAGACGGGGTGGAGCTTGCCAATGGTGTGGTGATCCCGGCCGATTTTGTTGTTTTCGGTATCGGCATCACGCCAAACACGGCCCTTGCCGAAGCCGCCGGTGTAGACGTTGAAAACGGCATCAAGACAGACACATGGGGCCGCACCTCGCATCCTTGTATCTGGGCGGCAGGAGACTGTGCGACTTTTCCGCATGGTGACGCACAGATCCGCCTGGAAAGCGTCGGCAACGCCATTGATCAGGCCGAAGCGGTTGCTGAGAACATCATGGGTGCAACCAAGCCTTACGAAGCAAAACCCTGGTTTTGGTCTGATCAGTACCATGTCAAGCTTCAGATTGCTGGTCTGAATACCGGCTACGATCAGGTCGTTTCTCGTGAAGATGAGGATGGGTCGACTTCAGTTTGGTACTACCGCGATGCCCAGCTTATCGCCGCGGACGCGATGAACGACCCGCGCGCCTACATGGTTGCGAAACGGCTGATCGAATCCGGAAAATCCCCGCATCCCCAGATGGTTGCGGATACAGCTACTGATCTCAAATCACTTCTTAAAGTCTGAGGAAAGGCAGGGCAGCGCATGTATCTTGAGTCAAAACCCATCACCCGGTGCCGGGAGGGCGAGCACCCAAGCGCTGCCGGGCATTCTGCGGGCGTTGCGCAGAAGCGCCATTTTTATTTTCTGCTGCTTCCCGGTTCCAACATGCTGGATTTTGCGGCTGGGATCGAACCGCTGCGGGCCGCCAATTCCGTTACGGGGGAAACAGATTACACCTGGTCGATCATGACCGAGACCGGCGCGCATGTAACGTGTTCGAACGGAATCGAAATCCCTGCGCAGACAGGCCTGTGTACAACGCGGCATTCGGATTACGTGATTGTATGCTCTGGGAATGCCGGGTACTTGGAAGCCCGTCCCGAAACCCTGCAATGGTTGCGTAGACATGCCAGGTTCGGCGGTCGGGTTGCCGCGATTGGAACCGGCGCGTTTACATTGGCGCGGGCCGGCCTGGCAAACGAAGCGCAATTGACGTTACACTGGTCACTGGCCCCGGTCTTTGAAGAAATGTTCCCGAAACTGGACTGTTTGCCGTCGCGGGTTGTGGCGGATGACGGTGTGGCCTCAAGCGCCGGTGGCACTGCGGGTCTGGATTTGACCCTGTCCATCATCGAGTCGGATTTCGACAACGGCACTGCACAAAGAGTGGCGGATTATTGTGTCCACGACTTCGACTGCCACAGCAACCGGTCGCAACGCCAGGCCATGTCGAAGATGGCCGGGTCCCGGAACCCTGCATTTCTGAGTATCCTCAAGAAAATGGAGGACTCACTGCAGGACCCGATCCCGGTTGATGAACTCATCGAAGACGAAAAAATCTCGAGGCGGCAGATCGAACGTTTGTTCAACAAACACCTCAAGACAAGCCCGTCCCGTTACTATCGCAATTTGCGTCTTGATCGGGCGCGGGTGTTGCTGCGCGGTACCGACCTGTCCATCATTGATGTTGCCGTCGCAACAGGGTTCGCCAGTATCGTTAATTTCTCGAAAGCCTACAAAACGAGATTTGGCGAGCGCCCAACAGCCGACCGATCAGCCGCGTAATCACGCGGCTATCTGAAGGCGGTCGCAAGCGTCAATTGTACAGGCAGACTACATCGCGGCCTCTGCGACCAGCCAGTCCCAGAAGGCGCGAACCCTTGGCTGACGTTGGCGGTGGGAAACCGCGCTCAGGAAATAGCGCGGGGCAGGAGGCACGGTTTCGGAAGGCAGTTCAAAGGGAATGCACAGTCGCCCTTCGGCCAGCATCCTTTCGGCATTGGCCCGATTGCCCAAAGCCACGCCGATCCCTCGGGCTGCTGCCTCGAATGCGTGCAAAGAGTAGCTGACCGAAAAGAAACGTTGACGACGCAGCCAGGATCGCCCTGCCAGTACTTTTTTCCACGATGTCAGTCGCCTTTCAGTTTCTATCAGTGTCGCGCCTTTCAGGTCATCCAAAGCCCGCAATGCGTTCGCCTTAGCATAGTCTGTACTGGTCAACGCAACGAGTTCGTCCGGTAAAAACTGTAGTGACACCAAATCCGGGTCGGCCTCGAACCTGTATTCAATGGCAATATCAATGCCTCGTTCTTCGGGGTTGAATGTCATCCGATCGAGAAGACGAATGTCATAGTCGGGATACAGTTCCGAGAACCCGTGCAGCTTGGGCATCAGCCACATTGCTGTCAGCGTAGGCGGGGCTGCAATTGTCAGAACTTCACGTTGAGATTGCTGGGTTGCAACCGATGTCGCACGCCCTATCGCTTCTAGGCCGGGGCGGACTTCTGTTAGGTAATCATGCGCGCCTTCGGTGAGAACCAGATTGCGCCCTCGGCGAATGAACAAGGGCGCGCCAAGAAACCCTTCCAATTTGTCCAGCTGATGGCTGACGGCTGGGGGGGTTACGTTCAACTCGGCTGCGGCTGCCCGGACACCGCCCAGACGGGCGACGGTTTCAAACACATGCAACGCGTGAAGGGGAGGGAGTTTGTGAGTCGTCATTTTGTTAAAAATAACTAAACAGAAAATACAAAAGCAATGAATTTTCTTTCAAGTGAGCCGCATTTATCCTGCTTAAAATTGATCGCAGCAAGGATGCCGAAATGAAGCCGTTGAAAGACATTCTCGTGGTCTCGGTCGAACAGGCACTGGCGGCACCGCTGTGCACTGCGCGACTGGCCGAAGCCGGGGCACGTGTCATCAAGGTCGAACGCGCGGAAGGGGATTTTGCGCGTGGCTATGATCGTGCGGCTAAAGGCACAAGTTCGTATTTTGCCTGGACCAACCAAGGCAAGGAGTCGCTGGCGCTTGACTTCCGCACTGAAGAAGACGCGGCCTTGCTGCATCGGATTATCGCTCAGGCTGATGTTTTTGTTCAAAATCTTGCTCCGGGTGCCATGGCACGCGCCGGGTTTGGGTCAGCACAGTTGCGCGAAATGCACCCGCATCTCATTACCGTTGACATTACCGGCTATGGAGCAAGCGACGCGGTCAAGCATCTGAAGGCCTATGACTTTCTGATACAGGCTGAATCCGGTCTCACTGGTATCAGCGGTGGTATTAACGAAATGGGACGCATCGGCGTATCGATTTGTGATATTGGTGCAGGCATGACCTGCCACGCGGCCGTTTTAGAAGCCCTGATGCGCCGTGAAATGACGGGCGAAGGCGCAGCTTTGGCCGTTTCGTTGTTCGACGTTGCAGCAGACTGGATGAGTGTCCCGCTAATGCACAGCGAATACGGGAAAGGTGCACCGCAACGCGTGGGTTTGCGCCATCCAAGTATGGCCCCCTATGGTGCGTTCGAAACGAGCGAAGGCGCATTGACGTTGATCGCAATTCAAAATGAACGTGAGTGGCAGCAGTTTTGCCAAGAGGTCTTGCGCTCGAACACCGCAGGCTCAGACTCCAGATTTGCGTCCAACAATGACCGGGTTGCCAATCGTGACGCGCTGGAGGACCTGATTTCCAAGGTGTCGCGAGAGCTGACCTTGCAAGAGTTCCGGGCTCGGTTGGCTGCAGCGAACATCGCGTACGGCGCGGTCAACAGTGTTGAAGCGCTGGGCAACCACCCAGCCCTGCGCCGTCGCGAAGTGACAACTGAAGGAAATAAAACGATCGCGATACCCGCAGCGCCCATTCGTTGGGTGGATGTTGAAGAGGTCAGCCCGTTGTCGTCTTCTCCTGCAATCAATCAGCATGGCCCGGCGCTGCGCGCTGAATTCGCCTGACCAAAGCAGAAAGGTCAACATGATGTCGCAAGCCGTAGACTCCTGGATCGGACGTTCGCAGACGCACGAGGACAGTTTGCGCGCCGAGCCCGCCCGTTTCATGCAGGCCACGATTGGTCGCGAACCAACATTGCAAAACGGCGATGTTTTGCCGCCCCTGTGGCATTGGCTGTACTTTCTTGAAGCGAAACCAGCTGATGAGTTGGGCAGGGACGGCCATCCAAAAAAAGGGGGGTTTCTCCCTCCTGTCGCGCTGCCCCGTCGGATGTGGGCCGGTGGCAGGTTTGAATTTCTGGCACCCGTTCCGATCGGCGATCAGGTCAAAAAGCGGTCTACGATCAAGCATATTGCGGAAAAGAACGGGCGCAGCGGCTCATTATGTTTCGTGACCGTTCTGCATGAGGTTTTCCTGGGCGACGGTACGCTTGCTCTGACCGAAGAGCATGACATCGTGTACCGCGAAGATCCGCACCCTGACGCCCCAAAACCTGTGCCAGCCCAAGCGCCTGACAACGCCGAAGTGTCCGAGGTGATCTCGCCCACACAGGTTATGCTGTTCCGCTATTCGGCCCTGACCTTTAACGGGCACCGGGTTCACTATGACGTGGATTATGCCCGTTCGGCTGAAGGGTATGACGGTCTGGTCTTTCATGGGCCGCTCACGGCAACCTTGTTGGTCGACCTTGCCCAGCGCACCATGGGAAAAGCCCCGAAGACCTTTGAGTTTCGCGGGACTGCACCTCTGGCAGGGATGAATCCCTTCCATATCGAAGGTGTTCGCGAAAACAACACGATGCAGCTGTGGGCGCGCCGCCATGACGGGGCCAAAGCCATGCAAGCAACAGCCACTATCTAAGGTTCAGGCCAATGCAATTGAAACTCGACGCAGATCAATCCATGGCAAAACCAAATGTGCTGAACTTCTCGGAGCGCCTTGCGGACTGGGCAACGCAGTCCGACCTTTGCGTTGACGCCGAGGTGAGAGAACAGGCGCGTTTCACGCTGATCGACACATTGTCCTGTATGGTTTTGGGCGCGACAGAGCGTCAGGCCATTGCGGCATCGGATGCAATGCTTTTTGGCCTGAGACAGGGGTCAGTTCCGCCGGTTGGTGGCGGTGAGATGCTGTCGATAACCGGTGCGGCGCTGGCCAATGGCGCACGTGCAGCGGCGCTGGACTTCGATGACTACGAACTATCCGGGTCCAGTCACGCAAGCGCGCCGGTTCTGAGTGCTTTGCTGAGCCTTGCGCACAAGGTGCCGATGACAATTGACGAAATGAATGACGCCTGGATCGTGGGGTATGAGACCATCATCTGGATGGGCAAAGCGCTGGGATATGGTCACTACGACATCGGGTGGCACTCGACATCCACATTGGGCCCGATCGGGACAGCTGCCGCAGTGTCCAAGGCACTTGGGCTGTCGGCGCGGCAAATGTCTAATGCAATGGCGCTTGCGGTGTCGTCTTCTTCCGGGTTGCTGACACAGATCGGCTATGACGCCAAAGCGCTTCATACCGGATTGGCGGCGGAAGCTGGGCTGCGGGCGGCGCTTTTGGGTCGCGCAGACGCAACTGGAAACTGTAATCTGTGGGATTCCGAGTTTGGGTTTACAAAGGTTTACGGTACGCCGGAATCCATTGGTTTTCGTGAAATGATGAAGACGATGGAACTGGGCCAGGCTGTTCAACAGTACCCGGTTATCCGAAAGCTGTGGCCGAGCTGCGCCTATACACAGCGCCCAATTTACGGTGCGATTGAGCTGAGCCGGCAGGTCAAACACCCAAGCGAAATCGCTTCTGTCAAAATCCGCATGCCCGCGCCGTTCCATCGCGTTGCAGGCTTTGGTGTGCCGGACAACGACGCCGAGGCCCGCTTTTCGGTGCGGTACTGCATCGCCGTTGGTTTGCTGGAAGGCCGTGTTGTCCCCGGCGACTTTGAGCCAGACGGATTCAACGATCCTCAGCGCCGGGAACTGACAGCTTCGATCAAGCTGGATCTGTACGATCTGCCGAAAGGTGACACTGGTGACATCGGTCCGACAACCCCGGAAACGATCACAGTCGAACTCAAAGACGGTCAAGTGATCAGCCATGAAATGACTTTTGTTCCTGGCGGTGCGTCCATGCCCATGACCAAAGCCGACTTAATGCAAAAGGTGCGTGCCTGCGGCTGCTCGGTCGAATTGGCACAGGCATATCTGGCGGCACATGGCGATACGCCTTTGTTGGACACCGGATTGCTTGGTCAGGTGGCGCCCCCAATGATGGCGCGCGCGGGATGAAAAACAGCTCTCTCAGGTCGCTTCTCTATATCCCCGGGCATGTTGAAGCCCTCGTCCCCAAAGCTGCAAGGACGGAAGCTGATGTTATAATCCTTGATCTTGAAGATGCAGTGCCGCAGTCCGAAAAGGAGAATGGGCGACAAAGGCTTCGCGGTGCGACGACCGTATTGCGGAATAAAGGCAAATCGGTAGCGGTCAGGATAAACAACGACGACGCGCTGCTCGAGGATGACCTGTCCGCAGCGATTGCGGCGGGGATCGATTACTTGATACTGCCAAAAGTCGAAAATCCTGAATTTGTTCAAAAAGTTGCCGATTTCGTTCGTTCCGAGGGGTGTGATGATGTGTCCCTGATAGGGTTGATCGAAAGCCCGGTGGGGTTACTCAATGCGTCGATGATTGCTGCAGCACATGAGCGATTGATCGCGTTGAGTCTCGGGACGGAAGACTTTTGCCTGGAGATGGGCATGGAGCCCGAATGGGACGGTCTGCTTTATCCGAGCCAACAGATCGTGACAGCAGCACGGGCGACCGGCAAAATCCCTTTGGGCTATGCTGGCAGCATCGCGCAGTATCACGACATTCCCGCCTTCAGCACGACAGTGGAAAGATCTGCCAAATTGGGGTTTGAGGGCGGTTTTGCAATCCACCCTTCGCAAGTGTCACCTTTGAATGCTGCGTTTACCCCGTCGGAAAACGCTGTTGCTCAGGCGCGGAAGATTGTCGCCGCATACGAAAAATCCCTGGCTGAAGGTCGTGGTGCCGTTTCGCTCGACAACAAGATGATCGATTTGCCGATCGTTGAAAAAGCTTGGCGCGTCCTTGAGGCGGGATCTCGGTTTTCTGACCGTTTCGCATGAACTTATGCAGTTCTTCGGTGTCAGAGCTGATAAAACCGCTTTGCTGTTTCACGAAACACTGCCGACTTGGCCTCTTGCGGGATTAATTCTGCATATGCCTTCATGAGGGTTGCGTAGTCGCTGTACAGACTGTCGACCGGAAAATTCGAACCATACATGGTTCGGTGCGCGCCGAATTGGTCAAGGCATGTCTCGACAATCGGGCGGATGCTTTGGGTTGACCAATGATGGTCAAACATGCCCAGACCCGAGAGTTTACAGGCCACGTGCGGCAAATCTGACAGTGTTCGCAGATTTTTGGCCCACTCACTTAACCCCTCAGAGCTGCGGTCATGGGGTGATCCAGCGTGGCAAAGCGCAACTTGCGTGTCCGGCGCTTTGGCCAACACACGAGCGGTTTTCTCGTAGAGTTCGGGGATCAGTTGCAAGTCAAAGCTTAACCCTCGTCGCCCGGCCTCTTGCAAACCGGTCAGAAAGCGGGGGTCGTCCAACAGGGCGTTGGTGCCGGTTTGCGCATCCTCTCCAGGCGCGCGGCCAACGATCTGGCGCACGCCACGTACTGTGCTGAGGTGCTGGAACGTATCCAATTGGTCCATCAGATCCGGCGCGGTCAGGTCGCAAAAGACCACTTGTGCCATGGGCCAGTTGGGGTTGGCGTCCGCCACCGATTGAACCCACCTAGCTTCGGCCATCCCGTCTTCGGCCCCCACCTGAATATGGACCGATGCGCGAATGCCCTGAGCTTGGGCATCTGCGCTGAACTCGCTCAAAAGGTAGTTCCGCTGAATGGGAGACGGGTCTCCAAAAAACCGCTCAACGCCTTTGGCCATCAGCCACGGGTAGTGAACGGCGTTTAGATCCCAAAGGTGATGATGCGCGTCTATCCAGCCAGTCATGTGCGCGGTACCTGTTGCATACGTCCCAGAATGTCTACGCCTTGCTGTTTCCAGAAATGCAGCAAGTCAATGAAAATCCAGTTTTCAGCCAGCTTGTCACCCGCGCGGCGGTAAATGTCTATCACCCTGAATTCTCCGGCCTTGTCTGCGGCGGGCATCCCCATGAAGCCTCCGGTAGGGCGGGCGGTGAAATTGGGCCAGCCGAAGAAGCCACCATAATGCCCCTCGGCCATGCGGCAGAGATGTTTGGTCTTTGACCGGTCGGTGAAACCGGCGCGGAACGGCCCTGCATGTTGCTTGGCGTAGCGCTCAATCGTGTAGGTCGCGCCGATCCCTGTGGGTCCCCACCACAACATATCTTCGCACCATGTGCGACGCAGTTCATCCTCAAGGCTCAGCCCGCTGTTCCACTGACCCAGATCCGAGATCATCGCGTTGATCGCCGCCAGAGTCTGTTCGCCTTCCTCTGGGGGTTGGGGATCAAACATCAGCCCGTCATGAGTCATCGGTCCGGGCTGTACCAGTTGCGCAGCGGTTTGCGGCGGGAAGGGTTGCAGCCCGGCTTGCAGCATCAGATGTGGAATATCGAAATACATCGCTGTTTCGGTGATCTTGCCGTCTTCCACACGGTTGAATTCGCAATAGCGAAAGAAAGACAACTTGCCGGTTGGCGCGATACCCAACCAAGGTGTATCGAACAAGCCCATCAGATGTCCCATCGACACCACCCAAACAGACGAGAAATCGTCCATTTCGTTGGCGCCTGCCATGAAGACATCCTGCCGCCTTTGTAATTGCGTCAGCGATGCGCGCAGGGGCGTCCAGAAGGTATCTGCAACGGCCTGAGGCCCGCGTATCTCGTCAAACGGATGAAACCCGCGCCAGATGTGATTCGAGCTGTAGTACTCTGACAGAACCTTGTGTTCCGCTCCTGTTTCGGAGCGGTCCAGTTGCTCATAAAACTCTTTGATTACTTGCTTTTCTGCCGAGAACCCGGACATCGAGTAACGCCTTTCTGCATACGATTGCAAAAAAACCTTGCCAAAATGACGCAGTTAAGTCTACCGTATTTGCAAGCGTATGCAAAAAATTTCCAATCCAACGGGAGAAGCGGATGGCCGAGATTCAATTGCGCAATGTTGGCAAGCGATGGGGTTCGTTTGTCGGCGTCGACAATTTCGATCTGACCATAGCTGACAAGGAGTTCCTGGTTCTGCTGGGTCCCTCAGGCTGCGGCAAAACCACAACGATGCGGATGATCGCGGGCCTGGAAGATGCCAGTGAAGGCGACATCATGATCGACGGCGTGCGCGTCAACGAAATGGAGCCGAAAGACCGCGATGTGGCGATGGTGTTCCAGTCTTACGCGCTCTATCCGAACATGAACGTGTACGAGAACATCCGCTTCCCGCTACGGGTACGCGGTATCGATCCTGCAACGCATGATGATAAGGTGCGCCGTGCCTCGGCAATGGTCGAACTGGACGACTTCCTGCATCGCAAACCAGCGGAACTGTCGGGCGGGCAGCGCCAGCGCGTTGCTTTGGCGCGCGCCATTGTGCGTGAGCCGAACGTCTTTTTGATGGACGAACCACTGTCCAACCTTGACGCGAAACTGCGGGTTTCAACTCGGGCGCAGATCAAGAACCTCAGCCATGAACTGGCAGTGACAACCATCTACGTGACACACGACCAGATCGAGGCAATGACGCTGGCAGATCGCGTTGTGGTGATGAAAAGCGGTGTCGTTCAGCAGGTCGGCAGCCCGACCGAAATCTACGACACCCCGGCCAATACATTTGTGGCCAGCTTTATCGGCAACCCGGCCATGAACCTGATGGAAGGCCAAGTCCGCAACGGCACGTTTGTCGCCGACCACGTGGAGATTCCGAATATCACTGCGCCTGATGGTCCCCTGACACTTGGGTTCCGCGCTGAAGATGCGACGCTGGCGGCGGAAGGGCAGGGGCAGATCAACGCTCCGATCTACACGCAGGAACTGCTGGGCGATGCGACGATGATTTCGGTTCGTGTCGGAGGCGCATTGGTATCCGTGAAGGCAGACAAGAACTTCCGGGCAGAGATCGACGATATGGTTTCCATTTCGGTTCCCACCGAAATTTGCCACCTGTTTGATGGCACGTCTGGACAACGGATCTGAAGAAAGCCCCGCCAAACCACCGGGAGCAACCCCGGGAATCTAACCCATGCGCGTAAGGGGCGCGCATCACTTTTCAAAGAAACAGGGAGATGAGATGTTTCTGAAAAATCTAGCTACCGCAACCGCCTTTGTGGGTCTGATGGGTACGGCTGCCTATGCGGCCAACTGTGGTCCCGAAGGTCAATCCATTCGCATTCTGGCCAGTGACTTCCCGGCCATCCACGCTGTCGCAGGTACTGCCGAGAGCAACTGTGCCGCCGGTGCGTCTGAGTTTTCCACCAACCACACGACCGAAGCCCGTCAGATCATGAACGCGGCCCTGACGCCGAACCCGGCTGAGTATTCCTCGGTGATTTTGGCAAACGCGACGCTGACTCAGCTGATGAATGACGGTCTGGTCCGCCCGCTGAACGATCTGGTTGAGAAATACGGCGAAAACATCTCGCCCAACCTGCTGATCACCATCGACGGCAACGTCATGGCCGTAGCGTTCATGGCCAACTCGCAACACCTGTTCTCGCGCAAGGACATTCTTGAGCAGGCAGGTTTCGAAGGCATCCCTGCCACGTACGAAGAGGTTCTGGAAGCCGCAGCCATGATCCGCGAAGCGGGTATCATGGAGCACCCGATTGTGATGAACCTGCAAACCGGCTGGAACGTCGGTGAGGTGTTCAACATGATCTATCTGGGTCATGGCGGTGAGTTCTTCGAGCCCGGTTCGGCGGAACCGGCGGTCAACAACGAAAAGGGCCTTGCTGCTCTGGAAGTCATGAAATCGCTGGCCGAGTATGCCCATCCTGACCACCTGACCCACGCCTCGAACGAGACGCAGGGCCTGTGGGAATCCGGTCAGGCGGCACTGGGTGTCATGTGGGGTTCGCGCGGTTCGCCAATCCTGGACGATGAAGGTTCGACCGAAGAAGTGACATCGAACACGGTTCTGTCTGCGGCGCCGACCGTTGGTGGTGGCTCGATCCCTTCGGCCACGCTGTGGTGGGATGGCATCGCGATCTCGTCCAACGTATCGGATGAAGAAGCCGAAGCCACCTTTGCGGCTCTGGTCAGTGCCCTGACACCGGACATGGTTGCAGCCAACAATGACGACGCCGTTTGGCTGCTGGATGGCTTCCAGCCCGGACCGGCTGCGGCAGGTGTTGCGCAAACCGCTCAGGGTGGTGCCAAGCCCTATCCGATGATCCCGCAGATGGGCCTGCTGCACGCAGCGCTGGGCGCGGAACTGGCGGACTTCCTGAAGGGTGACGAAAGCGCAGAACAAGCGCTGGCCGATGTAGAGGCCGCCTACAGAACATCCGCAAAAGAAGCTGGTTTCCTCCAGTAATTCTGCCGGAACCGAGGGGGCTGTTCAGGCCCCCTCACACAACTCGGACTTCAGATCGGGACGAACGCCATGAAGCACCGCACCTTTTTCTGGTTCATTCTGCCGACGCTTTCCGCGATGATTTTGTTCATCGCCCTGCCTATCGTCTCGGTCTTTATTCAGTCGCTGTTTGTTGCGCACGAACAAGTTCTGGTCGTGTCTGAAAGCTGCGGCCCGTTCGGTTGTACGCCGACAACGTCGGTAGACCTTGAAGCAACGGCCAAGCTGCAAGAGGAACGGCCGCTGGGTCAGTTCAATGGTTTAGGAACTTACACCAACCGCTCGCATCTGGCTTTTGCAGAAGTAGGCGAGGCTTGGGCAAGCTCGGCTTCGATGGGTGAGTTTTTTTCGAAGGTCTACAACCTTCCGTTCTATAGCGCGCTGACCTTTACGCTGGTCTACACGGCGATTGTGACCCCACTGGTTCTGATTCTGGGGATGGCGATTGCTGTTGGGGTGAACAACCTGCCCAATATGCTGAAGGGGTTGGCGATCTTCATCTCGCTGTTGCCCTTCCTCGTTACACCGCTTGTCGGCTCGTTGATCCTGTTCTGGATGGTCGACAGTGATGGTGTGATTGGGGCCACGATTCAACGAATATTCAACGATCCATCCCTCAGTCTGAAAGCATCAACTGGTCTGACCTGGATCATGCTTATGTTCTACGGGGTTTGGCACACACTGCCGTTTAGCTTCATCACCTTTTATGCCGGATTACAGACCGTGCCCGAGGATACGATGGAGGCTGCGCAGATCGATGGCGCCACGAAATGGCAACGGATGATCCACGTTATCGTTCCCCATCTGGCCCCGCTGGTGTCCTTTGTGACCCTGATGATGATCATGGACAACTTCCGCGTCTTCGAACCGATCGTCAGCTTCAAGGCCGAGGCGCATGCCCAGTCGCTTAGCTGGATTATCTTCAACGACCTGCGCGAAAGCGGCAATCCGCTTTATGGTTCTGCCGGTGCGACCTCGCTGATTACCATTATTCTGGTGGTCATCCTCATGACGCCGGTGCTGATCCGTACCTGGCGCGACTTCACCCGTAAATCTCACTAGAGGACACGACATGGCGACCAAAGCACAATCTCGCATGACCCCGCTCAAGCTGTTCTCATATGCTTTCGTGGCATTGTGGCTGATCATTGCGGCGTTCCCGTTCTTCTGGACCTTTTGGGGCAGTTTCAAGGTGCAGGCCGACTTCTTGTCAAAGGCCGACTGGATGAACGCCCTGACCGGGACCAATACAATCGAACAAACCGGCAGCGCCTTTACCGGTGCGGGCTATTACGGTGCCTGGGTACTGGAAGATTTCTGGTTCAACTTCAGGAACACCGGCATCGTTGTGTTCTTTACCGTGGTCATCTCGCTGACCTTCGGTACGTTGGGCGGTTACGCTTTGGCCCGATCTGGTTTCCGTTATGCTTTCTGGATCCTTATGGCGGCGCTGGTGTTCCGCGCGATGCCGCATATCACGCTGGTCTCGGGCTATCTGCTGCCGTTTTTCGAGTGGAATGTCTGGGGTATTCTGCCCACAACGATCATCGTGCTTGTGGCGATCAACCAGCCGTTCACGCTGTGGATGCTGCATTCTTTCTTCAAGAACATCCCCAAGGACATGGACGAAAGCGCCATGGTCGATGGCTGCACACGTTTCCAGGCTTTCTGGCATGTGATCGTACCGGTCATGTGGCCCGGCGTGATCACCACCGGACTGTTCAGCTTCCTGCTGGCGTATAACGACTTTACTGTGGCTGCGATGTTGCTGAGCGAAGACAATGAGACCATCATTCCCGCCATCAACAGCTTCATGGGCACCACACAGGTCGAAGGTAAGATCATGTACGCGGTTGCTGCCGTGGTTTCGACCACTGGGCCGCTGTTCGTCCTGATCCTGTTCTTCCAGCGCCAGATTGTCAGTGGTCTGACAGCCGGTGCGGTCAAAGGCTGATGAGTGCATCTGCAAGACATAACGCGGTTGCGCGCCACCCGGCGCTCAACCGGATGCCAAGAGATTTTCTGACGCGCGGCTGACGTCCCTCTGCCAAACAGATCATCTCATTTGAATACGATTAAAGGACTGAAAACATGAAGGGTTCACGCCCCGAACAAGCCGTGCTGACCAAAGACACGGATATGAGCAAAACCGAAGAAACGCGCGCCGTCATCGAAGGGATGGTTGACGGGCTGAATGACCACCGCATCGATGACATCGGTGAGTTTTTCGCGCAGGGTTTCCGCTGGATGGGCAACCAGGGCTGCGGCACCAAGACCGGACTGAATGAATTCCAGGACAATTGGCAACGCCCGTTTCAGGCGGCGTTTTCCGACAAGACCTGCATTGATGAGGCGCGCCTTTACATGGGTGAATGGGCTGCGGCCTTTGGTCGTCAGGAAGCCACCCATTCGGGTGAGTTTCTGGGCATTCCCGCCACCGGCAAGCGGGTCGAGATTCGGTACATGGATTTCTGGAAAGTGGTTGACGGCAAAATCGTCGACAACTGGGTAAATGTCGACTTCGCCCATGTTGCAGCGCAGCTCGGCGTCGATCTGTTCCAGGGGAACGGATGGGAAGCATTTGACCGGGGCGAGAAAACTCCGCCTCGGCCCGCAAACTGAGGATTAGGACAAAATGGCTATCGAATACCTGAAACGTGGCAAGCCCGAGGCTGACAGGGCCGAGGATGACGCCAAGACCCGCGCTGTCGTTGAGGCGACCTTGAAGGACATCGAAGCGCGCGGCGATGCGGCCGTGCGTGAACTTTCTGAGAAGTTCGACAATTACTCACCCGAAAGCTATCGGCTGAGCCAGCAGCAGATCGATGATCTGATTGCTTCGCTGTCGGATCGCGAGCTGGCCGATATCAAGTTCGCACAGGAACAAGTGACAAATTTCGCCCAAGCGCAGCGCGACTCCATGCTGGACATCGAGGTCGAGACGATGCCCGGCGTGATCCTGGGCCACAAGAACATACCGGTTCAGTCGGTGGGTTGTTATGTGCCCGGCGGCAAGTTCCCGATGGTGGCCTCGGCGCATATGTCGGTGGCAACAGCGAAAGTGGCGGGTGTACCGCGCATCATCGCCTGCACACCTCCGTTCAATGGCGCGCCCAACGCTGCTGTGATCGCGGCGATGCATCTGGGTGGCGCGCATGAGATTTATGTGATGGGCGGTATTCAGGCCGTGGGCGCTATGGCCATCGGCACCGAAACCATCGACCCGGTTCATATGCTTGTCGGTCCCGGCAATGCTTTTGTCGCCGAAGCCAAACGCCAGTTGTTTGGCCGTGTTGGTATCGATCTGTTCGCTGGTCCGACCGAGACCATGGTCATTGCAGATGAATCCGCGGCTGACGCCGAACTGTGCGCCACTGACCTGCTGGGTCAGGCCGAGCACGGTTATAACAGCCCCTGCGTTTTGCTGACCAACTCGCGTAAACTGGCCGAGGATACCTTGACCGAGATCGAGCGCATTCTGGGCATTCTGCCGACTTCGGGCACCGCGCGGGTCAGCTGGGATGAATACGGCGAAGTGATAGTCTGCGACACCTATGACGAGATGCTGCAGGTTGCTGACGATATCGCCTCGGAACACGTTCAGGTCATGACCGACCGCGACGACTGGTTCCTTGAGAATATGACTTGTTATGGCGCGCTGTTCCTGGGTCCGCGTACAAATGTGGCCAATGGCGACAAGGTGATCGGGACCAACCACACGTTGCCCACCAAAAAGGCCGGTCGCTATACCGGCGGTCTGTGGGTTGGCAAGTTCCTGAAAACACACAGCTATCAGAAAGTTCTGACGGATGAGGCCGCAACGATGATCGGCGAATATGGCTCGCGTCTGTGCATGCTTGAAGGCTTTGTCGGCCATGCCGAGCAATGCAATATCCGTGTGCGTCGCTATGGCGGCATCAATGTTCCTTACGGTGAGGGTGCGCCGTACCGGGAGGCCGCGGAATGAGCGACGTACATTCAGCAAACAAAGCGCTGATCGAGCCGCTTCGGGCGGCGATGTATGACTTTGAAGAAACCGGGGTACGCGCAGCGCTGGAAGCGCTGATTTCCCCGGATGCGGTGGTGCATATGTGCCACCCCTTTGGTGACCTGACTGGCCCGGTCGAGTTGTATGATCAATGCTACGCACCGCTGCTGGCCTCGATGCCGGATTTGGAGCGGCGTGACTGGATCGTCATGGGAGGGCGTACCGAGCATGGCGGTGACTGGATCGGTTGCGGCGGCCATTACTATGGCACCTTCGTAGCACCTTGGCTGGATATTCCGCCAACAGGCCATCTGACTCATATGCGGTACCACGAATTCTACCGATTTGAAGATGGCAAGGTGGTCGAGATCCAGACGATCTGGGATATTCCAGAAGTCATGATTCAGGCCAATGCCTGGCCGATGGCACCGTCGCTTGGGCTTGAATTCTGTATTCCGGGCCCTGCGACACATGACGGCCTTGTGCCGGGGCCCTGGGACGAGGCGAAGTCGCAGGCGTCCTGTGAGCACATCGTGACAATGCTGGCACATCTCAAGAAGCACCCCACTCAGGGTGGTCCGGAAGTGATGGAGATGCCAAAGTTCTGGCACGAGCGCATGAATTGGTACGGGCCAGCCGCAATCGGTACGGGGCGGGGAATTTCCGGGTTCCGCAACTGGCACCAAATTCCGTTTCTGAACGGAATGCCGGATCGTGGTCAGTATCTCGACGAGATTCAGTATCACTTCTTCGGTGACGGTGAATATGCAGCTGTGACCGGTTGGCCCGATATGATCCAGACTGTAACTCATGATGGTTGGATGGGCATTGCGCCGTCAGGCAAACGGATCTCCATGCGCAGCTTGGACTTCTGGCGTCTTGAGAACGGCAAGATCCGCGAAAACTGGGTCACCGTCGATATTCTGGATGCCTACAGGCAACTGGGTGTCGACGTGTTTGCCCGTCTGCGCGAGTTCAACAAAGCGCGGGTTCCTGGGTCGATCTCGTTCCCGGTCGGGGATGTCTGATATGGCGCAACTCCCCAGTACGCCCAGCTTCAACCTCGGCGGCAAGCGCGCTTTGGTTGCGGGGGCATCGTCCGGCATCGGCATGGCTTGTGCCGTGGCGCTGGCGGAACATGGGGCTGAGGTTACTCTTGCAGCGCGTCGGACGGGCGCGCTGCAAGAGATCGCGTCCGAGATGTCTGCGCGCGGCTGGTCGGCCAAGGTGCTGGAACTGGATGTATCCGATGTTGATGCCACCGCTGCAGCCGTGGCGGAAAACGGTCCGTTCGAGATCCTTTTGAACTCGGCCGGGCTGGCCCGTCATGGCAAGGCGATTGACACGTCGGCACCGGATTTCGATGCGGTGATGAATGTCAATGTACGCGGTGCCTATTTCCTGACTCAGGCCGTGGCAAAGGGGTTGCTCGACGCAGGGCGCCCTGGCTCGTTGATCAATATCTCAAGTCAGATGGGGCATGTGGGCGGGCGCGAACGTGCTGTCTATTGTGCCTCAAAATTTGCAGTTGAAGGCTTCACCAAGGCCATGGCGCTTGAATTCGGTTCCGCAAAAATCCGGGTCAACACTATATGCCCGACATTTATTCTGACCGATCTGACACGTTCGACCTTCGACGACCCGGATAAGCGCGCTTGGATTCTGGACAAGATCAAGTTAGGCCGCCCTGGTGAGATTGAAGATATCATGGGCGCGGTGGTCTATCTGGCCTCGGATGCTTCAGCACTGGTAACAGGCACTTCGATGTTGGTGGATGGAGGCTGGACAGCGGACTGATGGGAACTCAGAAGGTCACATCATTGGACGTGGCACGGCGGGCAGGGGTAAGCCAATCCGCTGTCAGCCGTGTGTTTACGCCCGGTGCGTCGGCCTCGGAAAAGACCATCGCCAAGGTGCGCAAGGCCGCGGATGAGCTTGGGTATCGTCCGAATGTTCTGGCGCGTGCGGTGGTCTCTGGCAAAAGCCGGATCATCGGCCTTGTGGTCTCGTATCTGGACAACCAGTTTTATCCCGAAGCTTTGGAAAAGCTGACCAATCTACTACAGGAACGTGGCTATCACGTGATGATCTTCATGGCACCGCAAGCGACAGTCAACGTCGACAAGGTGGTGTCTGAAATACTGGACTTTCAGGTTGATGGTATCATTGCGGCCTCGGTCACTCTGTCCTCTGAATTATCAGATCGGTGCCGCGCGGCGGGGGTGCCAATGGTGCTGTTCAACCGGGCGCAGGACGACCCGGCCATGTCTGCAGTCACGTCAGATAACATTGCAGGTGGGCGCAAGGTGGCTGAGTTCCTGCTGGCTGCGGGCCATAAGAAAATCGGCTACATCGCAGGTTGGGAAGGTACTTCGACCCAACGTGACCGCGAGGCAGGTTTTGTCCGGGCGTTGCGTGACGCAGGTGTCGAACTGCATGCGCGCGAGATTGGTAACTTTGTAACCGAACAGGCGCAGGCAGCGACGCGGCGCATGTTCGCCTCGGATCCGCCCGATGCGCTGTTTGTGGCCAATGATCACATGGCGATTGCGGTGATGGATACGCTGCGCTTTGAATTGGGCGTCAAGGTGCCAGACGACGTATCTGTCGTTGGATATGACGATGTCTCGGTGGCCGCTTGGCCAACTTACGACCTGACAACCGTACGCCAGCCAGCCAATCGTATGGTGAGCGAAACGGTGGAAATTCTGCTCAGCAAAATCGATGACCCGGATGTTGGTCCGCGCCGGTTAGAGATTGATGGGCCTTTGATTGTTCGCGGCTCGGCCCGCATACCTGAAGGATGGAAGACATGAAGGGATTTGATCCCAAATTCAAAGATTTCCCCGACTATATCATCGGGATCACAAAGGAAATCTGGGAAGATCGCGGCATTGCAACGCTGCATCACTACTACTCGCCGGACATCGTTGTACGCTCGCCCGCTTCGGTGGTGCTGGGTAACCAGAACGTCATAGGGGCAACGATGGCAACTCTGGCCGAATTCCCCGACCGGCAGTTGCTGGGCGAGGATGTGATCTGGTCCGGTACTTCGGAAGAGGGGATGCTGAGCTCGCACCGCATCATCTCGACCGCGACGCATCTGGCCGATGGTGTCTATGGCAAGGCGACAGGCAAGCAACTGCGCTATCGGATTCTGGCCGACTGCCATGCCATCGACAATCAGATCAACGATGAATGGCTGATCCGCGACCAAGGTGCCATCGTGCGCCAAATGGGCTGGGATCCCAAGGAATATGCTGCTGATCTGATCGCGCGTGAGGGCGGGCCGGAAAATTGCGTCAAACCGCTGACGCCTGCGACGGACCAGCCCGGCCCCTACAAGGGCAAAGGCAACGACAATGAATGGGGTCAGCGCTATGCTGACATCCTGACCCGGATCATGAGCGCCGATATGGGCGTGATCGAGGCCGAATATGACCGCGCTGTACAATCCGAATATGTGGGCGGCGTCACCGGCCACGGCTGGGACTCGGTGGATCGGTTCTGGATGGGCCTGCGCGCCAGCTTCCCCAATGCCGAGTTCAAGATCGAACACCAGATCGGGCGAGACGATCCCAACATGGCCCCGCGCGCGGCTGTGCGGTGGAGCCTGCATGGCAAGCATGACGGCTGGGGCGTGTTCGGCGTTCCGACCGGGGCTGAGGTGTATGTGCTGGGCATCAGCCACGGTGAGTTTGGCCAGTTGATCAGCGGCCAGCTGCAGTTGCGCCGCGAATACACCCTGTTTGACGAAACATCGGTCTGGAAACAGATCCTGTTGCAGACCGGCGGCAAGTAACATGTGTCGCCGTATCTCAAATCTGGATGCGGGGCAGGCGATGCGGCGGTACCACGCCCATCGTGCCAGCCTGCGCGCCCGGCGGCTGAACAACCGCCCGCCGGGGTTTGGGGTTTGATCCGTTCAAACCTCAACCCAAGCAAAGGAATACAGATATGAGTACCATTCAAAGCCGCATCGTCCGTTACGGAGAGCTGCAACCCTGCAAAACCGCTTTCATCGATGCCCACACACCCGGGTCGGACCAGAAAGAGAACTTTACCATCGTCGGCGGTGGTGTCTCGGAAAGCCCGGACCAGCACGTCCACATCACCGACAAGATCGGGTTCAACATTGGCGCGGCGGGGCAACCGCCGAAATGCCGCAACTCTTTGCACAGCCACACCACGGCCGAGGTGTTCTTTGTTGCCAAAGGTCGCTGGCGTTTCTTCTGGGGCCGGTATGGTACTGCTGGTGAGTTCATCGCTGAAGAGGGTGACATCTTCAACATCCCCACCGGCATCTTCCGCGGCTTCGAAAACGTTGGTCAGGACTACGGCATGATCATGTCGATCCTTGGTGGTGACGACGCGGGTGGTGGCGTGACATGGGCACCTCAGGTTATTGAAGACGCTCAAGCCCATGGCCTGATGCTGGGCAACAATGGCGTGCTTTATGACAGCAAGAAGGGTGAAGAGCTGCCGCACAATGTGCAGCCCATGCCCTTGCTGACCGAAGTGGAACTGAAAGCCTATCCCGAGGTTCCGGTTCAGGATGTGGTCGGTAAATACGTTGCCCGCTATTGGGACCTGATGGCGCTGTCGGCAAACAAGCCTGCTGTTGTGATCGGTGAAAACGGCCTGATCAAGGACAAGCCGGGCTTCGAGGTTGATTTCCTGACCCGTGGCTCAGCTGTGAACGATCGTGTCAAAGCAGAAAAACCGGTGGTTCTGATGCCCGCAAGTGGCCATTGGCGGATCGAGATCAACGATGTTGTGACCACATTGTCCAACGGCGATACCGCAGTGGTAATGCCGGGCGAAAGCTACAGCGCTCAACCCTCGATGACCGGTCAGGCCGGGCTCTACCGTATCACCGCAACCGATGATCCGGCGGGTGCAACCTGGACTGGTAACTAACACAGACGGAGACCCCGCATGACCAAAATTCTTACTTCACATGTGGGGTCTCTGCCCCGAACTCAGGACGTTGTGGACTTTATCTTCGCGCGCGAGAACAACGAGGCTTACGACGCCGCTGCTTTTGACGCTTGCATGACAGAAGCGGTTTCCGAAACCGTGCGTAAGCAGGTTGAGGCTGGCGTCGATATTGTCAGTGATGGCGAAACCTCAAAGATTTCCTATGCCACCTACGTCAAGGACCGCTACACGGGGTTTTCCGGTGACAGCCCGCGTAACGCGCCAGCTGATCTGAAAATGTTTCCCAGTTTTTTGGAACGCCTCGCTAATGACGGTGGTACGCCGCAATATGCAAGACCCATGTGTACGGGCGAGGTCCGCTCGAAAGGTCAGGGCGAGCTTGAGAAAGATATTGCCAACCTCAAAGCTGCCATGGCTCAACATGGTGCTGAGCGCGGGTTCATGAACGCAGCCTCACCCGGTGTGATTTCCTTGTTCCTTCAAAACGACTTCTATCCCAAGCGTGAAGCTTATCTTGCGGCGCTGGCGGATGCGATGAAAGAAGAATACGAAACCATCGTGGCCTCTGGTCTGGACCTGCAATTGGACTGCCCCGATCTGGCCTTGTCGCGCCACATGCTGTTCACCGATCTGTCCGATGACGAGTTCCTCAAGATCGCCGATATGCATGTAGAGGCTCTGAACCATGCCTTGCAAAACGTACCGCAGGATCGCGTGCGCGTGCATATTTGCTGGGGCAACTACGAAGGGCCGCATTGTTGCGATATCGGAATGGACAAGGTGTTCACCACACTAATGGCAACCAAAGCCCGCTATATTTTGTTCGAGACCTCAAACCCGCGTCACGCCCACGAATGGACCGTGTTCCGCGACCGCAAGGCTGAGATCCCGGACGACAAGGTTCTGGTGCCCGGTGTCGTCGACACCACCACCAATTTCGTCGAGCATCCCGAATTGGTGGCCCAGCGGATTGAGCGTTTCACGGACATCGTGGGGGCAGATCGTGTGATTGCCGGCAGTGACTGCGGCTTTGGCACCTTTGCCGGTTTTGGGGCCGTGGACCCTCAGATCGCCTACGCCAAACTGGCTTCGCTGTCCGAAGGGGCTAAGCTGGCTTCGGCATGACACCATTGATCCTTTTACCGGGCATGATGTGCGATGCCCGGCTCTTTGGTCCCCAAATCGAGGCGTTGTCGGGTAAGATGCCGGTCATGACCTTTCCGCTGCATCAGCATGACAGCGTCGAGGCCCTGGCTGCTGAAATTCTGGCCCACGCACCGCCCGCCTTTGCGCTTGCCGGGCTGTCGATGGGCGGGATCGTGGCGATGGAAGTGTTGCGACAAGCGCCTGCGCGCACCCAAAAGCTGGCGCTTATGGACACCAACCCCTTGGCGGAAACGCCCGAGGTCAAAGCCCGCCGTGCCCCTCAGATCGAGGCCGTAAAGAATGGTAAGCTGCGAAACGTGATGCGGGACGAGATGAAGCCGAATTATTTGGCAGATGGCCCTCATCAGGGGGCGATACTTGACCTGTGCATGGCAATGGCCACTGATCAGGGGCCCGAGGCATTTCTGCGCCAGTCCCACGCTTTGATGAACCGCCCGGACCAACGCCAGACCCTATCTGCCTATTCCGGAAAAACTCTGGTTCTCTGCGGCAGGGAAGATGGTCTTTGCCCGGTCGAGCGGCATCAGTTGATGCATGATCTGCTGCCAAACAGCGTGTTTGAGATCATCGAAGAAGCCGGGCATTTGCCCACATTGGAACAACCAAACAAAACCACGGCGGCGTTGATCCGCTGGTTGGAGGACACATGACACCGTCACTTTTGTCACTGCTCCGCAAAGTGGATACGCCCACTGTCTGCAACGCCATTGAGGTGGCGCAAGGCAAGCGCGGGTTCAACGGCTTTACCCGCGGCACCATGCTGTGCTCGGCTCCGGACGAACCAGCCATTGTCGGCTATGCCCGCACAGCCAAGATTGCAGCGGTCAATCCGCCAACCGAACCCGCCGATGTCATCAAGGCGCGCCGAATGGCCTATTACAAGTACATGGCCGAAGGGCCCGCGCCTTCGGTCGCAGTGGTTGAGGATTTGGATTTCCCCGACTGCATCGGTGCCTATTGGGGAGAGATCAACACTACGGTCCACAAGGGATTTGGCATGTCGGGGGCATTGACCAACGGCGTGATGCGGGATCTGGGGGACGTGCCCGAAGGATTCCCCGTTGTTGCTGGGTCTGTTGGCCCAAGCCACGGCTTTGTCCATGTCCGCGAGATTGACACGCCTGTCACGACTTTTAGCCTAACGGTCAATCCCGGTGACTTGATCCATGCGGATCGGCACGGTGCGTTGGTGGTTCCCGAAGACGTCGTTGACCAACTTGAGGTCGCAATCCAGAAACTGCTGACCACGGAACGTATCGTCCTGGACGCTGCCGCGCAGCCGGGATTTGATTTTGATGCCTTCTCGGTCGCTTGGTCTGAGTTCGAGAAAGCTCGCACCTGAAGACGTGTGACTCAACTGGATCGAGCCTGCGGATTCTGGTTCCAGCATAAAATTGTGGTTGCCGGTCGATAGATTACAATCCGGCCGTCACAACTTCGTTGAACAGTCCAAAACCGCAATGCGGTTCGTCTCTTATCGCCAGAGGGACAACATGTCTGAGTGCGCAGGGTATCGAGCGATTTCTAACCCGTATTTTACGCTACACTGTGGCGCGCCAAAAAGCCCGACAGCTTTTTCAGCCCGGCTTTAAGATCCGATGTCGGATTGGTATAGCCAAGGCGAAGCCAGCCCTCCATGTCCATCGCGCTGCCTGGTGTCAGCATCACGCCTTCTTCTTTCAAAAGCATCACGCAAAGATCACGTGACGATATAGGCAAATCATACTTTAGCAATGCCGTGGTGCCTGATTTTGGCGGCACCCAGCTCAGCAGTGGTTCATTTGCCATCCAGTCTTCGACGATCTTCAGGTTCTCTCGCGTGATCCGTTGTGCGCGCGCCAAAATTTTATCGCGGTTTTCAAGCGCAATGGCCGCGAGCATTTCGTCAACCTGACCGACCGAAATGGTGTTGTAGTCACGGTGGATCATCACATCATGAAGCATGTCTTTGGGCCCCGCGATCCAGCCGACTCGCAACCCGGCCAACGAATATGCTTTGGACATACCCGCCGTGCTGATCCCTTTTTCGTAAAGATCGGCCACGGCCGCCGTAAAGCCATCACCGGTCTGGTCGGTGCCGCGATAGACTTCATCGCACAAAAGCCATGCATCAACGCTGCGCGCGATTTCGACGATTTGTTCCAGCAAGGCACGGTCCATCAAAGCGCCGGTCGGGTTGTTCGGATTGTTGATCGCAATCAACCGCGTGTTGGGTCGAACCATCGCGCGCAACTTGTCGAGATCGGGCAGAAACGCGTTTTCTGGGTTCAGATGCAACAGCTCTACTTCCGCTCCGATGCTTTCGGGGATCGAGTAATGCTGCTGATAGGTCGGGATCACCGAAATCACGTGATCCCCGCCCGCAACCAGCGTTTGATGCACCAAAGAGTTGGCACCGATGGTTCCATGGGTCGTCAGGATATTTTCACGAGTCTGGTTTTCGTACAGCCCACTGATGGCATCGCGCAAACGGTCCGAACCTTCGATTGCGCCATAGGTCATCTTCATGGCGGACAGATCGTTCAGAATGCTGTTGTGTTGGCCCGCCATCTCAAAGAGCTCACCCAGTGTAATAGACTCGACGCAGGTTTCAGCCAGATTTAGTTCGCACTTGGTTTCGAACTCGTTCATCCACATTTCGACACCGAAAGGCCTGATATCCATGGGTCTCTCCTATCGTCTCAGTAAAGCCGAAGCCGCGACATTGATGGCGCGTGCCACCATGGTATCTTCCAGACTCGGGTCAATGGAAAGTAGGAACACAAGATTTTTGCTCGGCTTCGTCTCTGAGACACCAAGCCGACAGAATTGACCTTTCAGATGAACAAGCCGTCGGCTCAAGAATTCAAAACAGAGCTGTCGGGATTAAGTTTGACAATGCCCGCTGACTTTTTCGCGAAACAAAAGGTGCATGCCCTTACCGCTCGCCAAAATTTGGCTGCCTTGCGTTAAAAACTCGTCCAGGGGTTCGCAGTCGATCTGCCCTCCGGCCTCCTGGATCATCGGAATGGCGGCAAAAGCATCCCAGGGGTTCAAATGGGCCTCATAGTAACCTTCAGCCTGACCGGTGGCCACGGCCAGCAAGCTGATCGCAGCAGAGCCGTTGCGGCGGTATTCTATACCTGCACCCAGCAAAGCCTCGATCAACTGAGTATGTTCTGTAAATGGTCGGCGGGTCGACCAGCCCAACATCAATTGAGAACGGGTTGGTTCAGCGCAAGTGGAAACACTCAGGCGTTTTTCGTTCAGCCACGCACCACCCCCGACAGACGCCCAGGCCAACATGTTCAGGTCTGGCGCGCAGATGACACCAAGCGGTATGTTTTGGCCGTCATAAAACGCTATGCAAACGCCCCAGTCACGATGCCCGCGCATGAAATTGGCGGTCCCGTCAATCGGGTCCACAACCCAAAACGCATTGCCCGACCCGGATACGCCGTCCTCTTCACCCAACATGGCGTCGTCTGGCCAGCTTTCCGCGATGCGTTGACGTATCAGGTCTTCGACCGCGCGATCCGCGAAGGTGACAAAATCCTGTGGGCCTTTCTCGGCGATGAATTCAGCACCGCGCTCGTCGCGAAGACGCACAGCCAGCGCAGCGGCGTCTTGGGCCAAAGACTTGGCGAAGGCCAGCCGGTTCTCGACATCGGTCATGTCAGCTTCCCACCTTGGCCAAAACGTCCGATTTCAGAAACCGTTCGATGAACAACATGAATCCAACCGATGGGACCAACAGAATGAGCGCAGTGATTGAGGCGATTTGATAGTTCCCCTCCATTGATGCTGTGAACAACAGCAAGGGCATCGTCGTAATGTCCGGCACGCCAACAAAGTACGTTCCGGTGAACTCGTCCAGCGAGATCAGGAATACGAAGATTGCACTGGCCATCAGTCCGGGAAGGGCAAGCGGTAAGGTGACAGTGCGGAACACCGTGAAGGGTGACGCCCCCATATTTGCAGCGGCTTCCTCAAGCTCTCGATCCACGGCGGCAAACGCAGCGGTGGCGATCCAAACCGAAAACACCAGCCCTTGGATCGTATGAACCAGAACCACGCCGACATAAGTGCCATTCAGGCCCAGCCCATAGAATATGCGCGCGATGTTCATGTGTACGGCGATGGATGGAAAGGCTTGTGGCAACAGGAACAACAACAGGAAGAATGTCCGCCATGGCAGGCTGCCGCGCCCCAACGCCAGCCCCGCCGGGATAGCAACCACCAGAGACGCCAGCACAGTAAACAGAGCGATCAGAACCGAGCTATAGAGCGATTCCATTGCGTTGCCCTGAGGACGGAACACACGTTCCCAGAAGGAAAAGCCGTAGCTTTGCGGGAGTTTCGCCGGAAAATACCACGTCTCGGCGACGGACCAGATCAGCATGTTGGTGATCGGTCCAAAGATGGCAAAGGCCAGCAGGGCCAACAGCACGGCTGTGAGGGTTGTGCGAAGAATGGTCATGCGGGCTTCCCTCCTTCACGGACGCCTTGACGCAGGTAGACCCAGGCAATCACGGCCGTCATTGCGTATGAAATAAAGCCCAACGCGTTTGCCACGCCATAGTCGGAATAGGCGTTGATGCGCCATGCCATGTCCACCGTGATCATCGTGGGCGTCTGTGCGTTGATCATTAGCGGCACGGACAAAACGGACATCATCACGACGTACGACAGGATCAGCCCGACCATGAGTGTTGTGCCCACTTGCGGCACCACAATTTCAAACAGAATTCTAAGTCGGGATGCGCCCAGATTGCGCGCGGCTTCGATCGTCGAACGATCCAAAGACGCCATCGCGCCTGCAACCAGCAAGGCCACGAAGGGTGTTTGTTTCCACACAAAGGTAATCACGATGCCGCGCCAGTCCAGGTAGCTGACGGCTTGCAAGGGTTCCATCAAACCGGTTGAGACAATGATATTATTCATCATGCCGTTCTTGGCTAGGAAGGTTCGCATCAGCTGTGCGGCAACAACAAACGGAATGAACAATGGCCAGCGATAGAGCCAGCGCAGCACGGCAAGGGCCACGCGGTTTTCGCCCAAGGTCAGATAGCCACCGATGGCAACAGAAAGCAGGCCGATAATCACGGTTGAGATACTGACGATGATCAGGGTGAACAGGACATCGTTGGAATACAAAGCAAAGGCCTTTGTGAAGTTCTGCAGACCCCAACCGCCAAGCTCCTCATCACGGAACGCCCACAACAGGGAGTAGCCCAGAGGGTATAGAAACAGGCAGGCAAGCAATACGATTGCCGGAGCAATCAGGATTAATGAGGCTTTTCGGGTGATCATCGGGGGTCAGTCCAAGAATTTTGAGTGCGGGCCCCATGGGGGAAGGCCCGCACATTGGTTTCCATGAGGGGGATTTAGTTGGAAACCTTTTGCTCGTAGGCTTCGCGGATATCGTCAAAGAACGGACCCAGCGGGAAGGGTTTGCCTTTGGCAGCCAGATCTTCCGGCGTGACATCGGTGAACAGCTTGTTCCAGGTTTCCTGATCCAACGCGCTTTCGACATGCTGAGCGTCGATGCCAGGATACCAGTTGAAGCGCTTGACGATGCCTTCGGCCTGAACTTCGGGGCTGGTGGCCAGGGCGATGAACTTGCGCGCCGCTTCAGCGTTCTCTGCTTTGGCCGGGATCGCGTAGTAATAGGGCTGACCCGGCATGCCGGGCTCGGGCAGCAACAGTTTGAGGTTCGGATTCAGGCGGCCGTCGGCTTGCCATGTGTAGAACATGTCAACCCAAACCGGTCCCATCACGATCTCACCCCGGTTCATCATATCCAGAGTGCCCGCGTTGCCGGGGGTAAAGGTGACGTTTTCGTTGAAAGCTTTCAGGTCGTTCAGGGCCTGGTCCCAGCTGTTTTTCAACTCCGGATCGTAGGGGCCGTTCATCAACTGATCGGTGTTGCCAGCATAAGCATACATCCACGCTGCGGTGAATGCGACGCCCGACATTCCGTTTTTGATGCCGTTATAGCCGAACGCGCCTTTGTTTTCTGCTGTCCAGGTTTTCAGCTCGTCAAAGCTTGCAGGTGGGTTTTGGACCAGATCGGGGTTGTAGGCAATCGCGGTCTGGCTGTGGAACATGGGCATGACATAGCCCTCGACATCGGTGCCCAGAGCGGTCTTGGACGTGTCGCGCGTGGCAAGCTGACCGGTATCGATGTCACCTACGTATTTCTGCAAGAGACCTTCTGTCACCATCTCACCAGATTTCAGCTGGGTCATGACAACGACATCTGTATCCCAAGCTTCGTTTCCGGCCTGTGCCTTGATTTTTTCAAGAATTGCCTGGCTGCCTGCGTTGCCTGGGCCTGTGCCGACAACGTTCACTTCCCAGCCCGGGTTCTGTTCCTCGAACAGCGGGCCGAGATAATCGGTTACGTAATCAACCATGTTCTGACTGCCGCCAGAGGCCACGTTGAGCACGTTTTCGGCCTGCGCTGTGCCTGCGACAGCGACGACTATGGCCGCTGAGGCAAAAAGGTTTGCAATTTTGGAAGTCATGGTGTTTCTCCAGGGTCTCAGAGGTGTTGTGCGGCCGGGGTCGCCGCCTCATGTCCGGTCACGGCTGTCTGGGACTTTGCAGGAAACAGACTTAAGGCCGTGGCCGGTACGCTTACATCGACAACTGCGCCGATGGGCATTTTGTGGGGATTGTCCGCCATGATCCGGGCTTCGCCGACCTGGATTTCGTGGCGATAAACCGATCCCAGATAGGAATGCTGAAGGACCGTTCCGGGCAGTGACAAACAATCATCAGACGCGCCACCCA
Organism: Ruegeria sp. HKCCA5929; assembly: GCF_013034525.1. Classification (NCBI taxonomy): domain Bacteria; kingdom Pseudomonadati; phylum Pseudomonadota; class Alphaproteobacteria; order Rhodobacterales; family Roseobacteraceae; genus Ruegeria; species Ruegeria sp. HKCCA5929. The sequence goes on along the minus strand of NZ_WQGE01000007.1, from coordinate 191,851 downwards.
ATCGGGCAGCATCGCTGTGAAACAGAATTTCTACTGGGCCGCTTTGGCTTTCGGGGAAATGGACGCCAGAACGATCCTGACCGGGCACCGGAAGGCGATGGGTTTCGCCATCCAATTTCAGATCAATGGATGAAGGGCCAACCTCGGCGACACCATGCAATGTATTTCCCGCACCCATGAACCGGGCGACATATGGATTGGCGGGCGTGTGAAAGACGTCTTCCGGGGTGCCGACCTGCGCGATCCGTCCTTGGTTCAGGATCACAACGCGGTCTGCCATCGACATAGCTTCTTCGCGGTCGTGGGTGACCAGAACTGTTGTAAGACCAAGTCGCTGTTGCAGGCTCCGGATTTCGTGCCGCATATTCGCGCGGATGCCTGCATCAAGGTTGGACAACGGTTCATCCAGCAGCAAAACCGGTGGGTCTATGGCCAAAGCACGGGCAAGCGCCACACGTTGCCGCTGACCACCCGACAACGCGCCGATCTTGCGATGGATCAGATCACCCAACCCGACTAGCGCGGCCATTTCCTGTACGCGGGATGCAACCTGAGCTTTGCTTTTCTTGCGAAGCCTCAGCCCGTATCCGATGTTTTGCGCCACATTCATGTGCGGCCACAGTGCATAGGATTGGAACATCATCGCCATGCCGCGGTTCTCGGGGGTGGTGTGGCTCATATCCTGCCCATCGACAGAAATCGACCCACCGCGCACTGGAACAAAACCAGCAAGGGCCCGCAGCAACGTTGTCTTGCCACAGCCCGACGCCCCGAGCAGGGCAATGAACTCACCGGCCTTTACGTCAAGGTCGATATTGGAAAGCACATCCTGCTCGGCGTATCCCACCCGAAGGTTGCGCAGCTTGATCTCGGCCCCAAGCGTGGAAGAAGAAGATTCGTAGTCGACCGGAGCAAGGTTCATTTTGCATCTTTCATAATTCTGCTACAAACGTAGTGAACACGTGTTCATGTAACGGTAAGAAATGACACCTTTATGACGCAACCCTAAATTTCAGATATTCGGAAAAGAAGTTCCGGTCCTTCGAGATGAGCCCCGACTGACACATGAATACTGGTAAAGAAATCAAGCCTCGCCGTGTAACGGCAAAACAGGTCGCCGAGGCCGCAGGCGTTTCGCGGTCAGCAGTATCGCGTGCATTCACGCCGGGATCGCCTTTGGATGAGGACAAAAAGAAGAAAATTCTTCAGGTTTCTGAACAGCTTGGCTACCGTCCCAACGCGCTTGCGGCTGGGTTGCAAAGCAGGGGTCGATCTAACCTTGTCGCCATTGTTACAGGTGATCTTGTCAATCACTACGACAGCGAAATTCTGGCAAAACTGATGCGGGGATTACATGCAATGGGCAAGTGGCCCGTTGTACTGGGAGGCTCTGCCGAAACATCCGAAGCCGAAGTTCTCGAAGTGCTGGCGTATCCGCTGGATGCCCTGATTCTGCGAGGGGGCAGTGTGGACGAATCAGTAGCGATCCATTGCGCCAAGTTGAACATTCCCCTGATCGTGTCTGGCCGTGTTATGGACGCCGACAGAGTGGATTGTGTCTGTTGCGACAACGCGCGCGGGGCGGAACTGGCGGTGGCGCGGCTGATCGCCCAGGGTAAAACCCGGTTGGGCTATCTAGGCGGATTGGCGCATTTGTCGTCCGATCAGGAACGGAAGGCAGGCTTTGAGAAAGCTCTTGCCAAGGCAGGTCTGAAACCAGCGGCCGTGAAACACTCTGACTTCAGCTACGAGGGCGGATACGAGTCCCTGACTGAAATTATGAGCAGTGAGGTCGAGTTGGACGGGCTGTTCTGTGCAAATGACGCTATGGCGTTGGGTGCGATTGCTGCGGCCCGGCAACAGTTTGGCATGTCTATCCCTTCTGACCTATCCGTTGTCGGATTTGATGACATCGCGATTGCCCAATGGCCCAATTTTCAGTTGTCGACCATCAGAAACGATATGGATCAGACTGTTTCACAGATATTGCGGCTGCTCACTGAACGCTTGGATCAACCTGAAAAGCCCAGCGAAACCATTCTCATCGAACCGGAATTTATTTCTCGAGGAACGCATTGAATATGAAGGCTAATGTTGCAAGTTTTTCAATCTGGATGCTGCCAGAAGAACCTCTGCTGACTGACTTGAGTAAAAGGATCAAGCGATTTGCTGATGCAAACGGCACGCCCTCGTTTATCCCACATGTAACTCTGGTGGGTGACATCGCGGGGGAAGAGGCAGAACTGAAGGCGACTCTGGGCAAATTCTCAGCGGGTCTTTCCAGCTGCAACCTGACCGTGACCGGGATTGGTGCTGAAAACGTGTTTTTTAAATCGCTTTATCTGGATCTTGCACCTACGGCGGATTTGGTGCGCGAGCAGGAAAAGTTGGCCAGTGCCTTGCCGGCATCCCAGCGTCCCAGGGACTTTCTACCTCATGTAAGTGTGGCTTACGGTCCGATTGCCCCGGAAATCAAATCTGCGGAAGCCCATGTTTATGAAGACATGATTGGAACGCAGATCAGTTTCCGGCGCTTACATTTGGTAAGGTCGAGTCAGAACGTGCCTGTCGAAGACTGGAACATTCTGCAGTCTTTTGATCTTGCATCTATCTAGGGCTCTCGGATCTGGTCTCTTAGGTTACATTCGTTACCGAGAAAACACATTGCTGCGCATGGCTCACTGGTCATTGCCAACTAGGTCTATGAGGACGTATCAATCAATTATGGATTTTGGATCCAAAATCCCATATTGAGGCGATAGTAGGTGAATCACAGAGGCCAGTGTCACGTATCGCGGTTCGTTTGAGCCACTGAAGCGTCCGGAGAACGACTGGGCGACCTGTAAAGTTTCGGCCAACGCGCCCAAAGCACTTTGGCCCCTGACGCATTGAGGAAGGATACCTTCATGTTCAAGAATGTCTTTACCGGCATCATGCCCGCCCTAATGACCCCCTGCAAAGACGATCGGACACCCGATTTCGATGCCCTGGTCAAAAAGGGCAAGGAAATGATCGCGGCCGGTATGTCTGCGGTTGTGTATTGTGGTTCGATGGGTGACTGGCCGCTGTTGTCGGATGCCGAACGGATGGAAGGTGTCGAGCGTTTGGTTTCAGCAGGTTTGCCTGTTGTCGTCGGTACGGGTGCAATCAACTCGAAATCAGCGGTCGCGCTGGCGGCGCATGCGCAAAAGGTGGGCGCAGCAGGGCTTATGGTTATCCCGCGCGTTTTGTCTCGCGGGTCCTCGGTCGCAGCACAGCGCAACCATTTCAAAGCAATCCTGTCCGCCGCACCCGACGTTCCGGCCATTATTTACAACAGCCCGGTCTATGGCTTTGCGACCCGGGCCGAGTTGTTCTTTGCCTTGCGGGCCGAGCACCCAAATCTTGTGGGGTTCAAGGAATTCGGCGGCAAGGACGATCTGCGCTATGCGGCAGAGCATATCACCTCACAAGACGATCAGGTTACGCTGATGGTGGGCGTAGACACCGAAGTTTATCATGGTTTTGTCAATTGCGGAGCAACCGGCGCGATCACCGGGATTGGAACGGCACTGCCGAAAGAGGCGTTGCTGCTTGCGGCCTTGTGCCAAAAGGCGGCGGCTGGTCATGCTGAAGCGCGCTTGCGCGCGCGTGAGCTGGAGGAAGCCTTTGGTGTGTTGGCAAGCTTTGACGAAGGCACCGATCTGGTGCTGTATTACAAGCATCTGTTGGTTCTGAACGGTGAAACGGAATACCGACTGCATTTTGTTGAGACCGACGAATTGACGGATGCGCAACGCAAGTATTGCGAACAGCAATACACCCTGTTCTGCGCGTGGTTTGCCGACTGGTCGAAGCAGGGCGGAGTGATAGCTGAATGCATGTGATCGACAGCCATACGGGCGGGATGCCCACGCGGGTGATTCTGGATGGGGCACCCGATTTGGGATCAGGCTCATTGGCTGAAAGGGCCCGCCTTCTGGCCACAGAGCATGAGGCATTTTACAAGTCTGTTTTGCTGGAACCGCGCGGGCAGCCCGGCATGGTGGCCGCGCTTCTTGTACCGCCAGAAGACCCGAGTTGTGAAACAGGTGTGATCTATTTCGATGCCGACGCGGTTCTGGGAATGTGCGGGCATGGCACGATTGGTCTGGCGGTGACGTTGGCGCATCTGGGCCGGATCGCGCCGGGTACGCACAAGATTGAAACGCCAGCCGGTCAGATCGCGGTCGATCTGCTGGACGCAAATACCGTGCGTGTCACCAATATCGAAAGCCGCCGGGTAAAGACGTCGGTTGTGATTGAGGTTGCAGGCCATGGTCAGGTGAAAGGTGACTTGGCGTATGGCGGTAACTGGTTCTTTATTGTCGACCCCAGCCCAATTGCTGTGGAACCAGTGAACATTCGCGCTTTGACTGACTTATCCATTGCCATCCGCGAAGCTTGTATCTCTCAGAAGGTATGTGGTGAAAACGGACAACCGGTCGACCATGTGATCCTGCAGGGCTCGTCGCCCACAAAGGGCATTCACAGCCGCAATTTCGTGCTGTGCCCAGATGATCAATATGACAGGTCCCCTTGCGGCACGGGCAGTTCGGCGCGACTGGCGTGTTTGGCTGCGGATGGAGTGCTGGCCCCCGGTGAAGAAATCACTCAGGAAAGTGTGATCGGCAGCTCGTATCGCCTGAGTTTTCAAGCCGGGCCGAACGGGGGCGTGATCCCAACGCTGACCGGCCGGGCGTATATCATGGGGGAAGGCAAATTGGTTTTCGCGCAAAACGATCCTTTTCGCGACGGGATCTTCCTTTGACTTAGATTTCAGGGTGCGGCGTGATCGGCCTCTGAGCTTGAACTACAGATTGAGATTTTCCAGCGATGCAGCAAAGCAACCCAACAGAAATCGTTGTGATCGGCGCTGGTGTCGTTGGTATCAGCGCGGCGTTAGAGTTGCAAAAGCGCGGCAAGCAGGTTCTGGTTCTGGACCGTGAAGGTATCGGGTCAGGGGCTTCGAAAGGCAATGCCGGTGCGTTTGCCTTTACCGACATTGTGCCGCTTGCCACGCCCGGGATCATGCGCAAAGCGCCGGGTTGGCTGCTTGATCCGTTGGGCCCGTTGTCGATTCCTCCCGCATATGCGTTGAACATCGCGCCTTGGATGCTGCGGTTCTGGCGGGCCAGTTGGCGTGATCGCTATGCAGCATCGCTGTCAGCGCAAGCCGTTCTGATGAACCACTGCCGCGCGGCGCTGGAACGTCAAATCAAAGAGGTGGATGGCGAGACGCTGATACGGCGCGAGGGCCAGTTACAGCTGTTCGAAAGCGAAGCTGAGTTTCGTGCCAGCCTGCCCACTTGGGACTTGCGCAGGGAGCATGGCATTCCATTTGATCTGTTGGATAGCCCAGAACAGATTGCCGAGGTTCAGCCCGGTTTGAACCGCCGATTTACCCATGCGGGCTTTACACCAACTTGGATGAACACGGTTGATCCGGCCCTCTGGACCAGCCATCTGGCCGCGCAATTCACGGCGCGCGGAGGTCGTGTTGAACGCGCGGGTGTTGAGGCGTTGACCCGGTCCGATGCGGGCGTGACTCTTTCAACGACAGATGGTGACGTTCCGGCCGGTCAGGTGATTGTGGCTGCCGGGGCATGGTCGCACCAATTGGCTGCAACCTTGGATGACCACATTCCGCTTGAGACCGAGCGCGGGTACAACACCACCCTGCCAGCAGGCGCTTTTGATCTGCGCACGCACCTGACCTTTGGCGGGCACGGGTTCGTGATGACGCGGATCAACGATGGTGTCCGCGTTGGAGGCGCGGTTGAACTGGGTGGGTTGAAGCTGGCCCCAAATTACAAGCGTGCCGATACGCTGTTGGCCAAGGCTGGGCAGTTCCTGCCTGCCTTGAACCTTGAAGGTGGGACGCAATGGATGGGTTTCCGCCCATCGCTGCCAGACAGCCTGCCGGTCATTGACCGCTCTGCCCGAGCGCCTCAGGTTCTATATGCCTTTGGCCACGGCCATCTGGGCCTTACCCAATCCGCAGGTACCGCTGAGCTTATCGCTGATCTGGCCACGGGCGCCAAACCCGTGCTTGACTTGACGCCTTACGCATCCACACGGTTTTGAGCCCGAGGATGCGCGATGAAAATCACTTCGGCATTCGCGGTAACCAGCGCCTTTCGCGCAACATGATTGAGGAGCCAAATGCGTAGCAGCAAGACGATACACGTGATTTCGGCGCATGCTGAAGGCGAGGTGGGCGATGTTATAGTTGGAGGTGTTAGCCCACCACCCGGCGAAACGGTTTGGGCGCAGCGCAATTTCATCGCGCAAGACCAGACCTTGCGAAACTTTGTCCTGAACGAACCCCGCGGCGGTGTGTTCCGCCATGTCAATCTGCTGGTGCCCCCGAAACACCCCGAGGCCGACGCAGCCTGGATTATAATGGAGCCGGAAGACACACCACCAATGTCAGGGTCAAATTCGATCTGTGTCTCGACCGTGCTGCTGGATGGCGGGATCATTCCGATGCAGGAACCCGAAACCCATATGGTGCTAGAGGCCCCGGGCGGGCTGGTTCGGGTCAGGGCTGAGTGCAGCAATGGCAAGGCGCGGCGTATTTTTGTACAGAACCTGCCCAGTTTCGCCGATAAGCTGTCGGTCCCGCTTGAGGTGCTGGGGTTGGGCACGATCAACGTGGATACGGCCTATGGCGGCGACAGTTTTGTTGTGGTCGATGCCAAGGCACTGGGCTTCGAAATTGCCGAACATGAAGCCCGCGACATCGCCGGTTTGGGCGTAAAGATCACAAACGCAGCCAATGAGCAGCTTGGGTTCTCGCATCCTGAAAATCCCGAGTGGGATCATATCTCGTTCTGTGCCTTCTGTGGTCCGTTGACTGAGACCGAAACAGGGCTGACCGGTAAGTCCGCTGTCGCAATCCAACCGGGTAAGGTCGACCGCTCGCCCACCGGAACAGCAGTATCCGCACGCATGGCGTTGATGATCGCAAAAGGATTGATGACGACTGGTCAGACGTTTGAAGCCACCTCAATCATCGGGTCGAGCTTTACGGGCCGGATCGTTGACGTGGCGCAGGTGGGCGGTCGCGCGGCGATCATACCCGAGATCAGTGGCCGAGGATGGATCACTGGTATTCACCAGCATATGCTTGACCCTGACGATCCTTGGCCCGGCGGCTATCGTCTGTCGGATACCTGGGGTGTTTGACCGCGTATACCCATACCCCACGCTCGGGTTGGTGGAAGCATTCTGCCGGCGCGAAATCATTGGTTCGGCATTGAGAAATTGCGAAAACTCGGTACCCCTAACTAAAATGCTGCAGGGCTAGACTTGAAATGGCAGGAAAACGAGCGATCACCAAGCAGAGCTTGCCGGAGGTCATCGCAAATGATCTGCGGGAACGTATTCTGAGCGGTGAACTGGCCGAGGGCGAAACCATTCGGCAAGAGGCTCTGGCTGCAGAATATGATGTTTCTCGAATGCCGGTCCGTGAAGCGCTCAAACGCTTGAACGCCGAGGGTCTTGTGCAATGGGCCAACAATCGAGGCGGCTCTGTCACCAAACATTCCCTCAGAGAAATTGGTGAAATTTTCGATTTGCGCATCCTGATCGAAGTGGATCTGTTCCACCACTCTATCCCAAATATGACATTCGCTGACTTTGCACGGTGCGAAGAGATTCTAACCCAGATGGAGAGATCCTATGACGAAAACGATGTGGGGAAGTGGGGCGTCCTGAACTACGAATATCATTCAGCGCTTTACGCCGCCTCGCAGCGGAAACTCACCAACGAATTGCTGGATCGCATCAGTCTGCAATCGGATCGGTACGTGCGTATGCATCTGAGTGTGATGAAGCAGCGTGAACCGGCAAAGAAAGACCATCGCGACCTGTTGCGGCTGGCGCAAGAGCGTAAAGTTGAAGAGGCTTGCAACGTCTTGGCCAACCATATCCGGCGCACCAAAGAACAGCTGCTGGGCATGATCGCCGCGAAACGCGCGGCTGAAGAGGCGACTTGACAAATTGTCGGGTCGGGATCCTCTTTTCGTATTAAGGCGGTAGCACATGTTCAGAACGCCTCGGATTGGCATGACGACCATTTACTGCGGCACGAACCGCCCGAAGAATTGAATAAGAGAGTTGAAGGTTTGACAGAGGCAAATGAGGGTGCAACGCTGAATCTGGATGATGTTCCGACTGATGTGCTTCGGCGGTCGAAGGGGGTCACATGATCCAACCTGCTCCCATCGTTTCGGCCCGAGCCTGGCGGCAATACCAACCCTTTGCCGCAGGAAAGTATGTGTGCCGCGGGCAGACCGAACATGGCTTTCACGCAGTGATCGTCGCGCTTGAAGCGGCTGACGGCACCATCGGCTGGGGAGAGGCGGCGCCCCTTGGGGCGTTTTATGCCGAGGCATTTCCCGAAGAGATGGCGGAAGGCACAGCGCGGTTGTTACCAGAGGTGATTGGTCGACCTTCTGACGCGCCAGCTCAATTGGCCGAGGCGCTGAACGCGGCCATGCTGGGCCAGCCCAGCGTGAAATCCGCAATTGACATGGCCGCGTGGGATTTGACGGCGCGCCGGGCAGGGATGCCGCTTTGTTCCTTTCTAGGCGGGGGTGCCACTCGATCCGTTACGCTCTATCGCTCGATCAGTCAGGCTGCCCCAGATGAGATGGCGCAGAGCGCGCTGTCCTATCTAAAGCAAGGCTACCGGCGTCTACAGGTCAAAGTTGGACAGGACCCGTTGGAAGATATTGAACGTTTGCGCGCGGTCCGAAGTGCTGTTCCTTCTGATGTTGCGCTCTATGCGGATGCCAATGGCGGGTGGCTGGTCGAAGATGCGCTTCGCTTTTTGCGGGGGGTGGGCGATCTGGACTATTGGCTTGAACAGCCTTGTATGTCGATGGCCGAAAACCGGCGTGTTGCGCGATCTTGTCCTCATCCGTTCATTTTGGATGAAAGCATCACGGGTCTCGAGCCTATGCTAGTCGCTCATGCCGATGGGATGGTTTCGGGGGTAACGCTTAAAATAGCCCGGATCGGTGGGGTTGGCCCAACCCGGCTGCTCAGTGATGTGGCCGTGCAGCTGGGGTTGAAGGTGACCATTGAAGATACTGGCGGAAGCACCATCAACACGGCCGCCACAGCTCAGATGATGGCAAGAATCCCAGTGCGGCTTGCAGCTCACACGGTGGATTTCATGAATTGGGTGACGGTACAGAATGCGACCGGTATGCCGCCCTGCACTGACGGATTGCTGCACGTGCCGAAAGGAGCAGGTCTGGGGGTTGAGGTCGACCCTGATACCTTGGGCGAGCCCTTTTCTTTCAGTGCATAACGTTGATTTGTGTGCGAAAGCGTCCGGGATGGACGCTGTCGCCTTAGTCTTGGAACGGCCCGGAACGAACCGCTCTGGGCGAGCATCCGTTCACTCTTTCGCGTAGATGATCACAGCGTGACGTGTTCGGCCAGCCCGCTGTCTTGGGCGAGTTTTGCGGCGACTGATGCGACGGCGAGGTCTTGTAGTCCGACGCCTGTTCCGTCGAAGAGGGTGATTTCTTCGGCGCTGGTGCGGCCCTTGTGGTCGCTGTTGATGACGGCGCCGATGGGGGTGATTTGGTTCTCGGTCAGGGTGCCGCCCGCGATGGCGTGCTGGGCCTCGCCGATGGTGGTGGATTGTGCGACCTCGTCGGTAAAGACGGTGGCGGCTGCGACCAGCGCGGCGTCGACCTCTTGCTTGCCTTTGGTGTCGGTGCCCATGCAGGCCAGGTGGGTGCCGGGTTTGATCCAGTCTTTCATCAGCAGCGGCTCGAAGGCCGAGGTGATGGTGATGATGACATCCGCCTGTGCACCCAGATCTTCTTGGCTGACGGCCTCGAACTCCAGACCCAGCTCGGTTGCGACCGCACCAAGGCGAGGCAGCATCTCGGGGTGTGGGTTCCAGGCGACGACTTTTTCAAAATCGCGCTGCTCGGCAGCGGCGCGTAGCTGGAAGGCGGATTGGTGGCCTGCACCGACCATGCCCAGCACCTTGGCATCCTTGCGCGCCAGATGGGCAATCGACACGGCCGAGGATGCAGCGGTGCGCACGGCGGTCAGGTTATTGCCGCCCACCAATGCCGAGAGCCGCCCGGTATCGGGGTCGAACAGAAAGACGGTGGACTGGTGATTGGTCAGGCCCTTGTCCATGTTGCCGGGCCAGTAGCCGCCGGATTTGACACCCAGCACCTGACCGGCGCGGTCAAAGCCGGATTTGAAGCCATAAAGCGCATCGGCATAGCCGATGGCCTCACGAATGACCGGGAAGTTATAGGCGTCGCCACGCGCCATGGCAGCGAAGACGTCCTGAACCGCATCGAAGGCCTCGCGGCGTCCGACCAGTTGCTGGCAGAGGTCTTCTCCAACGATCAGCAGGGGTTTGTCTGTCATATCTTTCATGACCTTTTCCTTGAGCTTTGGGGTGCAGGTCCGGGCGGCAGGGGAAGGGATAACTGCCGCCCGGGACGCATGTGCGGCGGCTAGTAAGCCTTGCCGCGCGCGGAGACCGGCCAAAGCGCTTCAACTTTGCCGTTCCGAACACCCACATACCAATCATGCACATTGGCGGTCGGGTCACAGTGACCGGGCACCAGATGCAGCTTGTCATTGACCTTGAGAACACCGTCGGGGTCGGCGACCACGCCGTGCTCGTCCGAGCATTTGACGTATTCCACATCCGTGCGCCCGAAGATCACCGGCAGGCCACTGTCCACGGATTGGGCCTTGAGACCGGCATCCACGATGGCCTTGTCGGCCTTGGCATGGCTCATGACGCTGGTGAGGATGAAGAAGGCGTTCTCCCACTCTCCCCGGTCGATGCGGTTGCCGTTTTCATCAAGGATGCGGCCATAATCGGCGTCCATGAAGGCGTAAGAGCCGCATTGCAGTTCATTGTACACGCCCGAGGTACTCTCGAAGTAATACGACCCGGTGCCGCCACCGCCGACGATGTCACAGTCCAGCCCTTCGGCGGCCAGCCCGTCCACGGCGTCTTTGACCTGCGCCACGGCGATGTCGATCTTGGCTTTGCGATCCTCATACAGATCCATGTGCTGCATCGCGCCCTGATAGGCCTGGATACCGGCAAACTTCAGCCCCGGGGCCGCGTCGATGGCCTTGGCGATGGCGATGACCTCGGGCGTGGTGGTCACGCCGCAGCGACCCGCGCCGCAGTCGATCTCGACCAGACATTCGATCTGGGTGCCGTGGCGCTCAGCCGCTTCGGACAGATCGCTGACATTGTCGATGTCATCCACACAGCAGATCGTGCGCGCACCCAGCATGGGCATCCGCGCCAGCCGATCAATCTTGGCCGGGTCACGCACCTGGTTGGAGACCAGAACATCCTTGATACCGCCACGGGCAAACACCTCGGCCTCCGAGACCTTTTGGCAGCAGATGCCACAGGCGCCGCCCAGCTCGACCTGCAGCTGCGCCACGTCGACGGATTTGTGCATCTTGCCATGCACCCGGTGGCGCATGCCGTGGGCCTTGGCGTAATCGCCCATCTTCTGGATGTTGCGTTCCAGCGCGTCCAGATCCAGCACCAGCGCCGGGGTCTGAATCTCGGATGCGTCCATGCCGATGGCGGCGGGAATGTCGTAGCCGACTTCGAGTTGCTCGATGTTTACGGGCTTGTTCATGATGTCCTCCTCAGCCCCGGGTCCAGGGCAGTTTGTCCAGATCCACATTGCCGCCGGTGATGATCACGCCGACGCGTTTGCCTTTGAAGGCTTCGGGGTGCTTCAGAATGGTGGCCAGCGGCACGGCGCAGCTGGGCTCCATCACGATGCGCAGGTATTTCCAGGTGGTCTTCATCGCGGCGATGATCTCGTCTTCGCTGGCGGTGTGAATGTCGCGCACGAAGTTCGACACAAAGTGCCAGGTGTTTTCCTTCAGCGGCACTTTCAGCCCATCGGCAATGGTGACCGGGGCGTCATCAGCGATGATGTGACCGGCCTTGAAGCTGCGATAGGCATCGTCGGCCTGTTCCGGTTCCGAGGCATAGATCTGCACCTCAGGCGCCAGGTTCGACAGGGTCAGGCAGGTGCCCGAGATCATGCCACCGCCGCCGATGGGCGCAACCACCGCGTCCAGCCCGTCGGTCTGTTCCAGCAGCTCCGCCGAACAGGTCGCCTGCCCCGCAATCACGCGCGGGTCGTTATAGGGGTGCACGAACTCACCGCCGGTGCGCGCCTGCACCTCGGCAAATTCCGCCTCGCGCGAAGTGGTCGAGGGCTCGCATTCGGTGATGATCCCGCCATAGCGGCGCACCGCGTCCTTCTTGGCCTGCGGTGCCGTGCGCGGCATCACCACGTTGCAGGGAATGCCCCGGCGGCCCGCCGCATAAGACAGGCTGAGCGCATGGTTGCCGGAAGAATGCGTGCAGACGCCGCGCTCGGCGGCCTCGTCATTCAGGCCAAAGACCGCATTGCAGGCCCCGCGCACTTTGAAAGCGCCCGCCTCCTGGAAGTTCTCGCATTTGAAGAACAGCTGCGCGCCGGTCAGATCGTCCAGATACTCCGACCGCAACACGGGGGTGCGGTTGATATGGGGTTTGATCCGCTCATGCGCCTCGCGCATATCGGCGATGGTCAGGCAATCGGCTGTGGTCATTGCATCCAACATCAGGGCCTCCTTACGCTGCAGATTGCATGGGTGTGGCACGGCCCGCGCGGAAGTATTCCTGCGCTGCGGACACACCGCTGCCCAACTCGATCGGATAGTCCAGATCGGCCATGGCCATTTCGATCGTGGCCAGACCGGACAGAACCATCACGTCCGTCAGGCTGCCCAGATGGCCGATGCGGAAGGCCTTGCCGTTCATTTCGCCCAACCCGATGCCAAAGCTGACGCCATAGGCGTTGAAGGCGTGATCCGTCAGGGCATTGCTGTCGAAGCCGTCGGGTACATAGATCGCGCTGACGGTGTCCGAGTAGAGATCCGGCGACTGCGCCACCAGCTCCAACCCCCAGGCCGAGGTGGCCTTGCGCACGCCTTCGGCTAGACGGAAGTGGCGGGCATAGACATTGTCCAAGCCTTCCTCGAACAGCATCTTCAGGCTCTCACCCATGCCATAGATCAGCTGCAGCGGCGGGGTATAGGGAAAGCCGCCCGATGCGTTGGCGTTCATCATGTCGCGGAAGTCAAAGAAGGTGCGCGGCAGTTGTGCCGTCTCCATTGCCGCCAGCGCCTTGGGGCTGACGCACAGGATCGCCATGCCGGTCGCCAGCATGAAGCCCTTCTGCGAGCCCGAGACCGCGATATCAACGCCCCAGTCATCGAACTCGAACGGCATCGAGGCCAGCGAGCTGACGCAATCCACAAACAGCATCGCCGGGTGAGCACTGGCATCCATCGCCTTACGCACCGCCGCAATATCCGAACGTACGCCGGTGGCCGTCTCATTATGGGTGACCAGAACCGCCTTGATCTCATGGGCCTTGTCGGCTGCCAGAGCCTCGGCAAACTTGTCTGCCGGCGCACCGCTGCCCCACGCGCATTCGATGATCCGAACATCCAGCCCGTGACGCTGACACAGGTCGATCCAGCGATGGCTGAACATGCCATAGCGCGCCACCAGAACCGTATCACCGGGGCTGAGTGTGTTGGTGATCGACGCTTCCCATCCGCCCGTCCCGCTGGCCGGGAAGGTGATGATCTGACCCGCGCTGGAGCCAAACACCCGCTTGGTGTCTTCAAGCACGGGCGCAAATGTCTCTACAAAATCCGGCGCGCGGTGGTCCTGGGTCTGAACCTGCATTGCCAAACGCAAGCGATCCGGGATGTTGGTCGGGCCGGGAATGAAAACTGGGTTCTGTGTGGACATATGAAAATCCTCCGGTTTGGTAAAATTATCTTACCAAGACGCGCGTTTTGCAATTTTCTCGAAAAAGTTTTTCACTATACGGAAAAATATCATAACGTACTGAAAGAAATGAAAGAGACAGTTTTTCAATATTAGCGAAAGAAAATGCCGGTTTTGAAAAATACGCTGCGACGCTTAAAATCAAGGTCCTAACCACACAGGAAAAAACCGGTGCAGAATCACAAAAAACCGCGTGGACGGCCCAAATCAATCTTCAAGGAAAGCTCGGCCGGGACATTGCAATCCCTCGACCGCGCGTTGGAAACACTGACAACGCTCGCTGCCCTGGAACGCTCTACGCTCAGCGACCTCAGTCGGGAAACCGGCGTTCCAACGGCGACGACGCATCGCATACTGACGACGCTGTCCAACCGCGGCTATGTCAGTTTCGACGAGCAACGCCAGGAATGGATGGTCGGTATCGAGGCCTATCGAACAGGGGTCTCCTACCTCAATCGCAACAGTGTGGTTGAAATCGGCCGACCCATCCTGCGCCGTCTCATGCGCGATACTGGTGAGACCGCGAACATGGCTATGCCTGACGGCAGCCACGTCGTATTCGTCAGTCAGGTCGAAACCGGAAATCCAATTCGCGCTTTCTTTCCTCCGGGCGCGCGGACGCCCATGTACGCGTCCGGGACCGGAAAGGCATTGCTGGCCGAAATGAGCACGAATACGGTTCAAGCTCTGCTGTCAGATGTCGCTTACGAAGCCTTTACTGACCGCACTCATCGATCAACCATATCGTTGTTAGAGGATCTGACGCTGGTCCGGCAACGCGGCTGGTCCTTTGATGATGAAGAGCGCTATGCAGGCATGTCATGCACAGGTGCGGCTATCCTGAACCAGTTCGGCATTCCTTGTGCAGGTATTTCCGTCTCGGGCCCAACAGCAAGGATCAACAAAGCCAACGTCGCCTATTTCGGCGAAATGGTCCTGGATGCAGCACGGGAAATAACTATCGCAATCGGAGGGTCACCACACTGAAGGCTACACAACGTTGGGTATCCGATTGTCACGCTTTGGTCAGCGACCAAAATCGAATGGGCAACGCAACCGCCGCGACGACCAAACCGATCGTATACCCTATCCAAACACCCATGGCGCCATAGTCAAAAACGAAGCCGAGGGCATAGCTTGCTGGCAGGGCAAGTGGCCAATACGCGGTCAGTGTGATGACAGTAGGCAAGTTCATGTCAGACATGCCCCTTAACGCACCAAGCGCAGTACCCTGAACACCATCGGCGACCTGCAATAGCGCGACGATAAAGAACAGAGTGACGGCAAGATCGACCACCGCAGGATCGTCGGACATGGATTCTGCCATCATTCGACCAGCGGTTATGAACACGATTGCTGCAATCGCCTGCCAGAGGGTCACCATGACAAACGAAGCTTTCAGGATTGGTCGCAGCCGTGAGGTATCGCAAGCCCCCACTGCAAGGCCCACACGGATGGAGGCCGCGCCAGCCATTCCAAGCGGAATCATGTAAGCCAGTCCTGCCAGTGCGTTGACAATCTGATGTGCCGCAAGGGCTTCGGCACCAAGCCACCCCATCATCAGACCAACCACGGCGTATGCGCCTCCTTCGCCTGCATAACCAAGACAAAGCGGAAGGGCGTCTTTGGCCTGCGCCCAAGCATCGGCCCAGACAACCTGAACCCGTTGACGAAACGCAGCCAATCCCGGGGCCCGTTTAAGAACAACAAGAGCAGCAATCAGAGACACGCATTGTGAAAGAATACTGGCCAGACCTGCGCCCAGAATCCCGAGGTTCAGAATATGGATCAGGGTGTAGTTGGCGGGTACGTTGATGAGCACGCCGAGATAGGACAGGCCCACTGCGGTCCAGGGCCGTCCCACCGCATCGAAAAGGGCCTTGAGGCCAAAGAACAAGGTGAATGGGATGATCCAGACCGCCATTGACATCCAATAGGGCAAAAGGATCTCAAGAACTTCCGTTGGTTGACCCAAAAGACCTAAAAGAGGGTAAAGAGCCATCATGAGAAGGGCCGCAAGCCCACCGCCCAGCAAACAAAGCAAAAGCCCGCCACGTAATGCGAGGGCGACCTTTTTAGGGTCCCGGGCACCCTCTGCCTGACTGATCTGAACTGAAAGCGCTGTTACGACGCCCCAAAGGGCAGAGATCAGAATGATCAAAACCGCAGTGGTCACTCCAGCTGCCGCCAAAGGCACAGTTCCGAGGGGTGAGATCATCGCAGTATCGACCACACCGATCAAAAGCGCTGCGGCAAGTCCCACCATCAAAGGAACGGCTAACTTGATCAGCGGCAACAATTCAGCGCGCGTTTGCGCCTGGGACACAAGGATATGGTCTGTCATGATTCAAACACCGGACTCGGTCCGGCCTCAAAGTCGCAAGATTGAGCGTTTTTGCTCTGGATGATTTGGGGCGTTCAGCCCAGCGACGGATGAATCATGAATTTGGTCCTTTTCTGGACGATGCGTTGCAAGTGGTTCTATGGGATAAGTTGAACCGCGTCCAGAGGGTTGAAGTCTGGTATCCAGACGCGCTGGTTACAACTGTGTCACTGACCGGAAAAGGCTTCGAAAAATGCAGCACTGTGTTCATCAGACGGGAGGAAAACTTCTACCTTTAAGCCGTCGAGCATGACGTCTTTAAACGTGCGGAATTGTGCAATTGCACCAAGCATTGAAACTAGGTGCTCTCGCACGCGTTGCGTTAGAACTCGGAAGCGTCCTTTTTTCTGAATCGCATGTGCAGAACGACGAATTGCCAATGATTAGAACCTGTAGAAGAAAGGTATTTTTCTTTCTACGGACCACGCGTTGCGGTCCTGATGCGTCTGTGCCGATTGCCCTGTTGAAACTAGGGCCGTGTTCAAACGCGTAAGTTCTAAGCTTAGCGCCTCACAGTTCCAACTTTGACAATTCCATCAATGCAGTTACCTCGGTTTCAGACAACTTAACACCTTCGGTCACAGCGTGTTGGCGGTTCTTGTGTCGCCGATCCCCTGGGATCCGGACGCCTTCATCCTGAACCATGGCGGCAAGCATCCCCTCCAACGATCTTGTAAAACCCACTGCGCCAAGCCCGTCAGGCCGGATCGCAATAATGGTTTGGCCCAGACGAGGCGGCCCGCCAATATCGTCGCCCAGAGAAGAAGCCTCGAACGACCAATGCGCACCACTCAGACCAGCAGACAGGACTTCGACCATAAGCGCCAAAGCTCCACCTTTGTGCCCGCCCGCCGGCGCAATGGAACCAGCCATAGCCGCAGTCGGGTCGGTTGTCGGTTGGCCTTCCGTGTCCAATGCCCAGTGCGCAGGAATAGGTTCCCCAGTGGCCGCCGCATTGGCCAGATTGACAAAGGCTGTCGCCGAAGATGAGCTGTCGATAACCAAAGGGTCGCCTTCTCGTGGGGCTCCGAAGGCCCAGGGATTGGTGCCAAAGAATGGCGTCTTGCCACCCCACGGCGCCATGGTCGAAGACGCATTTGCTGCCATCAGGCTGATCAGCCCTCGCCGCGCCAGCCTATCTGTGAAGTACCCAAGGACGCCGCACGCGTAAGCGTTGGATATTCCAAGCACCGCTATACCTTGAGTCTGGGTCGTCTCCACCAGAAGGTTTTCGGCAGCCTCAAAGGCAGGATGCGCGAAGCCATCCGCAGCGTCTACCGCGACGGTGCCGGGCAGCAATTGTGTGACGACGGGGACGGCCTCGCCCCTGATCTTTCCGACACGCAAATGGTTGCAGTAGTAGGGCAAAAAGCCCAGCCCAATGCCGCGTGTCCCTTCCGCTTCGGCCGCGCGGATCGACCAGGCAACGGGGGCCGACTGTTCTGCACTGGCGCCAGAGTTGCACAAGGCGGCGAAAGCAATGTTTTCAACCTGTTCCAGAGAAATCGTCTTTGTCATCTTTGGTCTCTGCGTTTGTTCATTCAGATCAGCGGCAGCCGCCGCATCGTGCCTGGGAAATCCGGGTCGAAAAATTTGTTTGGCAATCCATTTTCGCACAGCAAGTTTGCGCAATAAGCCAATCGGTCCCGATCCAATGTGACACCCAGACCTGGTCCATTAGGAAGCATCAGGTGGTTGCCCCGAGGGCTGAATGGCCCCTCGACGATCACGTCATTGGGCTGCTGGCGCAGGAGGGATTGGTTGGGCTCGCGGATATGCGGGTGGGCAGCGCATGCGTGCAAGTAGGCCGCAGTGCCCAACCCGCTGTCACCTGAGTAGCACCAAAAGTCTATCCCTGCGCCTTCACAGGCAGAAACGAAACGCATCATTGCGGAAAAGCCGCCCATACCGGCAACGTCCGAGACCAAAGCATCGGGAACGCCGTATGCGACAGCTTTTCCTAGGTCCAGATTGTGACCGGAAAACGGGATCGAGCAATGCTGCCGCAATTTGCGCATTTGACGCCATTCGGGTGTCGGGTCCTACCAGTTCCGCAACCCGATCTCGGAGAACGCAGGCGCAAGGTAAAGTGCCGACGGCAGGCTAAAGGCCTGGTTGCTATCGATCCGTAGCATAGTGTCGGGACCAAGGGCATCCCTCAGTGCTTGCATCAGATCAATGTTGGCCCGCAGGTCAGGGTTCGACACTTTGCCTTCGAACCATGTTGTGCCGAATTGCTCGCGCAAAGAAAGACAATAGTCCACAACTTCTGCGATGTTCGTCTCTCCTTTAACGTCGCCATTCGGCAGGCGATAGGAAAAGTAGTCAGTAAAAGGAATCTCCCGGCGTTGAATGCCGCCCAAAAGGTTGGCAACGGGTTGGCCCCACAGCTTGCCCCGCAGGTCCCATAGGGCGATTTCCACACCGCCCCAAGCGCCGCGTTTGGCAAAGTCGGTTACCGAATGATTGAAGGGTTGGGATGGCAGGACCAGACGTTCCAGCGCAACAATATCCAGTGGATCACGCCCCACCAAAAGCTCGGCCCAGTCCTTGATGATAGGGGCCGCGATATATGATGGTGCTTCGCCAATGCCGATCACACCATCGGTCGTTTCAACTTCGACTACACACTTGGTGAAGGCATCAAGAGTTCCATAAGACCAGATGTATGGCGCCTCAAGCGGCACCAGAATCGGTGTGGCACGCAACGATTTTATCTTCATGGTTCAAGACATAACTTTATTTCGGATTCCTGTCGCACCGATATGAGCGCGGCGGGAAAGTGAAGGTCAACTGTTTAACCAAACCTTTATAAGTTGCATTTCACGCAATGGGCGAAGCTTGCGGTCCCAAACCGCGTCTGTGGAATGTCTCGTGAGTTCTTTCCACGCTTCGGTGTCCGATGCCATAGTGCCGGCTAGCTTGATGCTTGGACGGAATCTTCCAAGCATTCGACGCCGTCCTCAACTTCACGCATATGCGGGTTTGTCTGCGCGGCGGCCCAATCGTTGTTGGTTGAAAGACAACAAAACCTGTCGAACGCGTTGGCCGAATTTCTGCTTGTTTACATCAGTCACAAGCAGGGCGGCCGCGGGATTTATTTGCTACAACTAAGGAACGGCTGTCTCCTCGAACAAGAAGTGCTGGGTTTTGTCCTCAAGTGGAATGACCGAGAAGGACAAACCTCTTTAGAAAATCGAGCGTTGGTTGAAGGCGAACGCGACATAAATTTTGGCGCAGAATTGATAGTTTTTTGAAAAACCTAGCTCAATTCTGCCTGCGCGACGTGCTTTTAGTGATGAGACCCTCACCAATGCAAAATATTGTGCCACAATGCCCGGACACGATGGTTCTGGATGACAGCTGGAGCGATCTGCGTCAGGTCCGCGAGCTGCCAGACATCGATTTGGAGCGGCTTCTTGAGTACCGAACAGGTCGGATTCGGGAACAGATGAAGCTGCAGGACGTGGCAGCGCTGGTCATCGTGAACCCGCTTAGTATGCAATACGCCGCGAATTACGATTCCTATCAGCTGTATCAGTCACGAGTCCCCACAACCTATCTCTTCATGGCGCAGGACGGGCCGACCATTGTGTTCGGAGGTTATGGTAACAGTCGTCTGATAGACCGAGAGGAACCGGCGGACTTTATCGCGTTTTTTGATGCGGGCCCCAACCTGGCGGATAATGCACGCAGGTTGGCTGATCGTCTGCACGGTTACCTCGAAGAAATCGGCTCTGACAGTCGGCGCGTTGCGATTGAATATTTGAACCCGTCTGTTACTCAAGCCTGCTTGCAACGCGGTCTCGAGGTGGTTGACGGTGTGTCTCTGACTGAAAGCGCCCGATTGATAAAATCTCCTGACGAGATTGAATGTATCAAGTGGTCAGTGGCGGTGGCAGAGCTGGGAATGGCGAAGATGAAGGAGGCTTTGCGTCCTGGCGTGACCGAAACCCAGCTTTGGGGCATTTTGAATTACACAAATCTGGCAAACCAGGGCGGATGGCATGACGGGCGGATGCTGTGTTCTGGCCCGCGCACCAACCCTTGGCTGCAAGAGGCGACCCAGCGGGTGATTGAATCCGGGGATCTGGTTGGATTTGACACCGATATGGTTGGTCCGATGGGCTACTTCTGTGACGTCTCGCGCACGTTCCATTGCGGACCCGCCAAGCCCACCGCCCGGCAGAAGGAAATCTATCAGATTGCCTATGACGAGGTGCAGCACAATATGGCGCTCTTGCGTCCCGGGATAACCTTTCACGAATTGCAAAAGCAGTCGTTTGAAATCCCGGAACCCTTTCAGAAACAAGCCTACCCCTGTATCTACCACGGGGTGGGTATGTGTGACGAATACCCGAAGATCATTCCCTATCACTCGGGACTGAACCCGTATGACGGCGTGGTCGAGGCTGGCATGGTGCTGACTGTTGAAAGCTACGTAGGGGCCGTGGGCGAGCGTGATGGGGTCAAGCTGGAAGAACAGGTACTCATAACCGACAATGGTTTTGAGCTGCTTTCCAGTTATCCTTTCGAGGAAGAGTTGCTCGATTAAACCATATCTGTATTGGTGTAGAAGGCGTCGCGAAGGGAGACGTGAGAGGTGGAAAAACGTCTTCGACCAACTGCATTGAAATTGGCGCGTAGATGTGTTGGCTTCCGGTAAAATCAAGCGGCGTGCACCGCCTAAGCACAAAACGCAGAACCGATCAGAGGACCCAATCCGTCAGCTGTGATGAACTTCAGTTCTTTGAAGAAAGTTTAGTTTGGATGACGAACTGCGTGACCGGATCAATGTCTTCCATGTGAAGCAATTTGCCGAGCTGGGCGTCCAAGCGTGTCTCATCCCAATTGCGCATGGCAATTGCAATCTCCATGGCCGTTAGGTTGTCCCGGGCAAGTTCGCGAGAGAAGATTGGAATGATCTGATCCCTTAGGCCAGGCGACACAGTACCAGAATCTGTCAAAGCGCGAATGAGGGATTCTTTGTGGTCTTGTTTGACGTTTGCGGCCTGCAAAGCCGAGCCAATGGCGTCTACTGCTGTTGGCCCATCTATGGCTATGCCAGCCAGCGCCCAATCATACGCATAGCCAGAGCTTCGAAGAATAGACCCGGGGTATCGAGACCGAACAATGCGTTTGGCCTTTTCATCGTTGGGCTGCAAACCCAATAGTCGGATCGCAACCGGAACGAAGCTCAACCGACCGAGGCTGTCAAACTCACGCAACAGATTGTCTGCGGCGACCGTATTTCGCAATATCTGGATGCTGCTGTACGGCACCCGGTCGATTTCTATCAGGGCGGTGTTTCTTAACACCTGATCCTTGTGTGAAAGGTATCGTGCAAAAAACGCAACGCGCGCGCCGGATGCGGACTTTCCACCCGGCCAAAGATTTTTCTCCGCCCAAAGGGCATTCAAAAATTCTTCACGCTCTGGGGTCAGATTGAAAATCCGCGTCCATTTGCGTGAAACGCCGCGCCCTGCGCCATCCTTGGTAACGGTTCCGAACGTCATCAGGACCGTCATCGAGGGATTTGCGCGGAAGGCGGCGCGTGTCCTGCTATCTACAAGGAAAGGGATGTCAGGAGTTCTTTCAAGGACGGTCTGTGCCCCTTTTATCTGTCGCTTTGGCACGAATTTGAACGGATTACCCGGCGCGGGTGCGGCCAGAACGACGACGTCGGCGGTAATCAAATGATCCGCCAGAGAAGCCTCAGGCAAGGTGACGCAAACTTGGCAGGCCAACGCTGAACGAGACCCGAAAAAACCAAAACAAAAGAGTGAAAGAATGATGATGGCCCGCAAAAAGGGCGCGGGTTTCCGTCCCAAAGTTTGACTGTGGCTATTGGGATGACCTACACGCATCAACTTACTCCTCGACCACTTTCCGCAAACCGTCCAGATAAATCAATAAAGTTCGCCTCTAATCTGAAAGTGTCAGTACTTCATTCGCCATTTCCCCAAAATAGACAGAGATCTGCGACAGGGCGATTTTGGACAGATTAGCAGGGTCCTGTTGTCTCGCATCAAAAGAAATTACGAGTACGGCACCCTGCAAAGCGTCTCGCCGTCCATCCAGTCGCAAGAACGCTGCGGCGCTGTGTTTTCGGGTGTTTCGTTGCGGTCGGTTGTTCTCTCAATCCCAATCAAGTGCGAGGTGCGCACTGAATTGGCGGATGGCAGAGGTTTCGGATCGAGCATGCGGCATCACGCAAACGTAGTCCTTTTTCATTTTCAGGGCATGCTGCGAAGGCGTCACGAGCAATCCGGATGCGAGATCGGTTTTTGCCAAAACGGATGGAACCAGGGCGATGCCAGCTCCTCTTTTTGCGGCAGAGATGGCAAGCGTCAGATCGTTGATCGTTAAACCTGCATGGGAAAACTGTGTCGCATCAGATCTGGCCTGCTGTCTCCAATCCGACCAGAGTGGTTCGCTGGCATAACTGGGGCCCCATTTGTTGTGAATGAGCTTGCTGTCGGGGATATGTGACAAGGATTCATCCATGTTCGGATATGCCTCTTGGAACGAAGGGGCGCAGACCGGTATCGCAACATCCCAAAACAGGCTTGCTTCCCGGTAGCCTGGATAGAGCGTCGAGCCATAGGTCAGGCGAATGTCGATGGCTTCACGTTCAAAATCGATTGGGTCTTCCTGCACGCGGATATCCAGCGGTATTCCGGTTTCTTCGGAAAATGTGACTGCCTTGGGTAGAAACCAAAGCTCTGCCAATGCCGGTAGCACGCTGATCACTAATTGTCTGGGACGTGTCGCGTTTTGCACAATACGGGCTGCGTCAGACATTTCCTCAAAAGCGCGGGCGAGTTTGGGATACATCATTTCACCTGCATCCGTCAGTGAAATCCGATTGCCCTTTCTGACAAACAGTCTTTTGCCCAGGTGATCCTCGAGCGTTTTGATCTGCAGGCTGACGGCGGCCGAACTGACGCCCAGTTCTTTCCCGGCCAACACGAAGCTGCCGCATCGTGCGGCGGCTTCGAAGGCCCGCAATGCTGTCAGAGGCGGAAGGGAGTCACTGTAGCCCATAGTAAATCTTATGATACCCAATAATTTTTCTGGTTGTCTTTGTCATAGATTGAATTTCAATGCCGTAAAGGAGGACGCCATGAATCATCTGCTTGATCTTGAAACTTACCCGTTGGATCGACCTGACGGTCCAGAATACGCGAAGTTGGTAGATAAGTGCCGGGCAGATCTGGCTTCTGATGGCATGTTTAATCTGCCGGGGTTTTTCAGAGCCGGGGTTGCGCAGCAGGCGGCAGACAAGGCGAAACCTGCTATGGAAACGGCCTCATTCCGGCATGCGCGCAAACACAATGTCTATTTCAAAGACGAAATGCCCGGTATCGATGACAATCACCCCGCGATGATCAAATCGCAGACGGTCAATCACACGCTCTGCGCCGATCAGCTAGAGGGTAACCCCGTGATCGAAGTGTATGAATGGCAGCCCTTCGCGGACTTTCTGGCCGAAACTATGGGCAAGGAACGGCTTTATCAAATGGACGACCCGATGGCCCGAGTGAACGTACAGGCGACGCGGGACGGCGAGGGGTTGAACTGGCATTTCGACCGCTCAGAATTTACCACCACGATCCTGCTTCAGGCACCTGAGGTGGGTGGTGAACTTGAGTATCGCAAGGATCTGCGCACACCGGATGACCAGAACTATGAAGGCGTGGCCGCTGTTCTGGCTGGCAAGGATCCGGAAATCAAACGGATCATGCCTGCGCCGGGTGCGCTGAACGTTTTTCGCGGGGTGAACACACCGCACCGCGTGGTGCCGGTAAAAGGCGACACGGAACGCGTGATTGCGATTTTTTCCTTCTACGAGACACCAGGCGTCACTTTCTCGGCTGAGGAACAAATCGGTTTTTATGGTCGATCCGTGTCATGACGCGGGCGCGCAACGCCTTCAAAGATGACCGCAAGCTGACATATTTGAACAGCGACGGGGCGGACAAGCCGCTGATCAGCCCTGTATCACAAACCACGTTGGACAAGGCCCGCGCCTATCGGTTGACACGGTTGCGCGAGCAAATGGCAGAGCATGATGTGGCAGGCTTGTTGCTTTATGACCCGATCAACATTCGGTATGCGTTAGACAGCTCGAATATGCAGGTATGGACCAGCCACAATCCGGTGCGATATGCGATGATCCTGGCAGGCGGTCCTTCGATCCTGTGGGAGTTCAAAGGCTGCGAGCATTTGAACGATGGCCTGCCGGGAATAGACGAAATTCGTACTGCCGTGTCGTGGATGTTTATGACCAAGGGCGACAAAGCCTCCGCCGGGGTCGAAACCTGGGCCGATGAAATAGCCGATGTGCTCGGTCAGCATGGGGGTGGCAACAAGCGCTTTGCGGCAGATAAGCTGGACGGCCCAGGATTGCACGCGTTGCAGGAGCGAGGGTTAACCTATGTCGAAGGGGCCGAATTGACGGAACGCGCCCGGTCGATCAAATCCCCTGAGGAAATCGAGTTGATGCGCTGGACCATTCGGGTCTGCGAAGCCGGAATGGCGCGCATATATGATCATTCGGTGCCGGGCGTGACCGAGCGCGAGCTTTGGGGTCACCTGCATTTTGAAAACGCGCGTTCGGGCGGTGATTGGCTTGAAACCAAGCTTTTGACCTGTGGGCCGAATACCAACCCTTGGTACAAGGAGTGTTCGGATCGGGCTTGCCAATCGGGGGAAATGATCTCGTTCGATACGGATATGGTCGGTCCTTATGGCTATTGCGCGGACCTCAGCCGCAGCTGGACTTGCGGGTACACCCCCATGACGGATACGCAGCGGCGGATCTATGCGACGGCTTTAGAGCAGATCAACCATAACCTTGACGTGCTAAAGCCGGGTGTGAGCTATGCTGAGTTCAACGAAAAAAGCTGGCGTATCCCGGATCGGCATGTCGATTATCGGTATTCGCTTGCTGTGCATGGCGTGGGCATGGCGGATGAATGGCCCGTGATCCCTTTGCATATAGATTTCGATGAGACGGCCATGTCTGGATTTATTGAACCGGGGATGGTCGTTTGTGTCGAAAGCCTTGTCGGCGAAAACGGGTCGGAAAGCGTGAAACTGGAAACGCAAGTTCTGGTGACCGAAACTGGGATTGAGCGGCTCGACAGTTTCCCTTGGGAAAGTGTCTAGGCGTGTTCCCAATCCAAACCAGGACACGCTTGGATTAACGTTTGAAATGGCCTTGCCTGTAGCCTTGGATTGGCCATTGTGGCGAAATGAGCGAACCAAACCTGAGAATCGACAGAGCAACGCTGCTTCCAGAGCAGGGTTTGATCAGTGGTGCAGATCTGTTGAACGCTGGCAAAAAAATGGTGTCGGACTGGAAAGTCGGCACAAGCGCGTTTCAGGCGTCGACCGGCTATAGTAACGAAATTGACTATAAAAAGGCGATGATCCAATCCGGGCAAGTGATGCAGCACGCACATCTGGGGTTTCGCGATTTGGCACATAGCGTCGATGCCATCCAAAGGGTTTACGACAGTTGCCTCAGACGCGGTGCGCGGGTCGATCGGTTCGGCATGTGCCTGGATTGGTCGATGGGATTTCCAAGACATCAACGAACGGAAAAAACGCGCGGAACCGGGGTCATTTTGAATGACGCAGAGGCCTTTGCACGTCTGACACAGGCCAGCCCAGCGGCAATGCACTTTGGTGATTTCATGCTGGGCTTTCCGGCAGCCCTTGAAAACACATGCGCCGCGCTGGCGGCCGGGGCCACGACGATCGGCAATCTGGGGCAATATTTCACGTTTCGTTTGCCGGAATACGATAATGACGTAGAGACCACACAAGCGACGGTTCAGGCGCTTGGTCTGATTGCCGCTCAGCCGGTGCCGGTATTGGTGCACTCCAATCTGGACGACGGGTATGCTGCGGTTTTCGAGGATCTGACGTCGGTTCTGGGTCAGGCGTTGCTTGAAAAACGCATTGTGGCGGGGCTGATCGGTGCGCCTTATGCAGTGTGTTACGGCCACCATTTCACTGAACCTTTGACGCGGATGGCCTTTCAACGCGCTTTGGCACAGATCAGTGATGGAGTGCCGGGATCGCAGATTTACGGTGCAACGGTGCTGTACAAAGGCACACATGCAGAAAACTATGCGGGGCTGTCCTCATATCTTTTGCCCGACATTGTGGCGCAGCGGCTGCGTCCAAGCGGGCACGCTTTGAATCCGGTTCCGGTGAGTGAGAATGAACGCATCCCCGACGTGACCGAGATCTGCGACGCGCAATGTCATCTGCACAGATTGACCGAGTTGGCAGAGGGGTATCTGCCGCTGTTTGACACGGCCGAGATTGACCGGATCAGCGACACGCTCTTGCGAGAGGGTCATCGTTTTGCAGATCGGGTTCTTGCGGGATTGTCGCAAGGTGGCATCGACACTAACGATCCGTTCCAGATGCTGTTGGCTCTGCGCCGTATCGGTGGGCGTGCCTTGGAACGGACCTTTGGCGGAGGCGCGCAAAGGCCTGATGCACCGCGGCGCAGAATTCCCATCGTAAGTGCCACAACATATCGCGAACTAGAGGAAGAAGCCGCGCGCTTTCTGGCATCTGACGCGGGTCAGGCAATGACCCGTCTGGCTGAATCTCCCGCCCGCATTCTGACGGCTACCACCGATGTGCACGAACATGGAAAAATGCTTCTGGATCTGGTGTTCACCAAAGCAGGTTTTGATGTTGAAGATGGCGGCGTCTCCAGCGACCCGGATGATGTAGTGGCATTGGTCAGGCAAAGCTCTGCCGACGCCATCGCGCTCAGCACTTATAATGGCGTGGCGCTGCGCTATTCCAAATCCCTGCTGCACAAGCTGAAAGAAGCCGGGCTTGACGTGCCGGTTTTAATTGGTGGCCGGTTGAATGAAATACCCGACGGCAGCAATACAAGCCTGCCAGTGGATGTCTCTGACCGATTGACCAAAATCGGTGTCATAGTCTGCGCTGATCTGGAGGCCGCCGCCGAAGCGCTGCGCACTGTGCTGGCCAGCAGCAGGTCAGATCAGGCGTAATGATCACCGCGTTCCTCTCGGCGTCAGGCGAAACAACGACCAATAGGTAACACTCGTTAAGGATTGCCCTGTGGATATGTTTGCAAGGGTCCGCATATCCATTAGCCTGTGTACGAGGGCTGAACAGGAATAGCAGGCACATGGCCGATTATATCGTACATGCATTGGGTGCCAGCCAGGTTTCGATCACCGGGGGTGAAAGCCTGAGTGGCTTCAGCCAGGGTGATGGGTCCAACCTTGTCGGCGAGTTTATTACGATCGGCACTGGCCCATTGACCGATCTGAACGTGTCAGACGGTGGTTCAGACGTCAATTTTGACGACAACGACGGGAACCAGCGTTTAAACGGTGATCAGGTTTTTGATGGCACCACCTATTCCGATGGAACGCGTATTGAGGCCGAATACGTCATTACGCTGCGCGACAACAGTACCGGTCAAACCTATCAGGTACTTGGTGTCAACATTGTTAGCTCGTCTCCTTCGTTCGGAACCACCGAAGGCGTGGCTTTTGTCGGCTCTTTCCCACCGCGCGGGGTACCGCTTGAGGTTATTTCGGCAGCAGAAGGCCCGGGATCTGGGGGCCGCCCGCCGATCAACGAAAACACACTTGTGCCGTGCTTTACCCGGTCCACGTGGATCGCAACGACAACCGGACCAAAGCAAATCGAACAGATCACATTGTCGGACTTTGTTCTAACGCGGGACAATGGCCCACAGCCGTTACGGTGGATCGGCAGGCGGCGTGTTGAAGAGGCAGAGCTTCGGACCAATTCCAAACTTTACCCGGTTCGAATTCTTGCCGGTTCGCTTGGAAATGGGTTTCCGCAGCGGGATTTGTTGGTGTCCCGGCAACACCGAATGCTGGTTTGCTCGACCATTGCCAGCCGCATGTTTGGTGTCTCAGAGGTTCTTGTCCCGGCAATCAAGTTGACAAGCCTTCCGGGGATTTACGTGGACACGTCGGTTCGGGAGGTCGAGTATTTCCATTTACTGTTTGATCGACACGAGATTGTCTTCGCGGAAGGCACACCGTCCGAGAGTTTGTTTACCGGACCCGAAGCGCTGAAAGCGGTCAGTGACGCGGCACGGGAAGAGATCATCG
This sequence comes from Ruegeria sp. HKCCA5929, assembly GCF_013034525.1. Lineage (NCBI taxonomy): Bacteria > Pseudomonadati > Pseudomonadota > Alphaproteobacteria > Rhodobacterales > Roseobacteraceae > Ruegeria > Ruegeria sp. HKCCA5929. Next base: position 163,398 of record NZ_WQGE01000007.1, on the reverse strand, counting down.
CGCTGTTCCCGGAACTGACGCAGACAGACGTGTTGCCAGAGCCTGCCGGGTTCATACCTACGGGCAAGCAACAGCGGAAACTGATAGACCGCCACCTGAAAAACGAAAAACCTCTCATGTCTGCGCCTGGAACAATCCTGTAGCTGCGGTTTAGCCAGACTTTGACCTTAGGGTTCAGGTTATGTGAAACCCACAGCCCGGTAAGCCACACCATTCAGACAACAATTCTGCGATCTGATGAATCGGATCACCTTCCTCCAAGTCCTCCGAGCGCAAAACGGCATGCCAGGGAACAGTGATGCCATCTTGAGTGACCTGCGCGCCAACGATGCGACCTTCTTTCAGCGCGGATTGCAGCGCCCAGTTGGACAGCACGCTTGTGCCCAGATCCGATGCGACCAACTCGACAATTGCCTCGGGCAGTTCAACGGTTGCAGCCCATTTCGGGTAACTGTCCGTCGGGCGGAACAGCAATGCAAATTCCCGGTCGGGTTCTGGGATCTTTGTATAAGTGATAAAGGGCTCTCCTACGATATCTGAGCCTTCGACATATGCACGCTCGGCCAGTCGGTGCGACGGTGGCATGATGTAAAGCAGGGGATCATCGAACAGTTTGATGCTGCTGAGTCCTGCTTGCGAAACCGTGCCCGAAGTAATCGCAATGTCCAGATGCCGGTTCAAAAGACCGGTCAGCGGATCGCTACGTGCGCCCGCCATGATCTGGATATCGATCCCGTCGGTGCGCGATTTCATAAATTTGATGAAAGAGGGCAACCAGCGATAGTTGCTGTAAGCTTCGACAGACAGACGCACCACATGCTGGACGTTGGCGTTCATGCGCCGCACGTCTTCTTCTGCACGGCTAAGGTCGGTCAGGATGCGTTCGGCCACGATAGCCATATAGTCCGCCGCCGGTGTGCGACGCAGTTTCTTGTGCATTCGGGTGAAAAGGGGCACGTCAAGGCGGCGCTCGGCCTCGCGCAGACGGTGCGAAAGGGCCGATGGCGTCACCCCCAGTTTCTTGGCGGCATCGGTGATCCGACCCGTTTCGTTGATGGCTTGGATCAGTTGCAGGTGGCGCAGGTCAAGCAGCGGTTTCATGTGTTTCTAGCCTGAAAAAAATTCACGAAAACCAAAAAACTTCGAAATTGAAATTCAGTCAATAACAAGGTGAAGTCCCGCCAGGTTTTCTCTTGGAGCATCCCCCATGAACGTTGACGCCCGACGCGCGATCGAACAGGACAAGGCCCATCACGTCCATCCTCAGTCGAATCTGCGCCAACATGCCGAGAACGGCCCGACGATGATCACTCATGGTAAGGGGGTTTTCATCTATGACAGCGAAGGGCGCGAGATCATCGATGGTTTTTCCGGGCTGGGGTGCGTGTCGCTGGGTTACCACAACGAACGTCTGTCAAACGCGGCAAAGCGGCAAATGGATGTGCTGCCTTTTGCGCCCACATTCTACAATCGTTCACATCCACGGGTTGCGGAGTTGGGTGAGCGTCTGATTGGAATGGCGCCGGTTGATATGGACCGGGTGATGTTCCAGTGTTCGGGGTCCGAGGCGAATGACACCGCAATCAAACTGTTGTGGTACACCAACACCGCCAAAGGCGAGCCGAACCGCCGCAAGATCATAGGGCGGGTGCGGGGTTACCACGGCAATACAATCGCCACGGTTTCGCTGTCGGGTCAGCCACATATGCACGCCAAGTTCGGTCTGCCGCTGCCCGAATTCAAACATACCGAGCTGCCGAACTATTACCGCTTCCACATAGACGGTGAGAGCGAAGAGGAGTTCTCGGCCCGGATGGCTGCAAAATTCGAAGAACTGATATTGGCGGAAGGCCCTGAAACTGTTGCAGCTTTCTTCGCCGAGCCCGCCATTTCCGGTGGCGGCGCGCTGATGCCACCTGAAGGCTATTGGAAGGAAATGCAGGCGGTTCTGCGCAAGTATGACATCAAGTTCCTGGCTGACGAGGTGGTCTGCGGTTTTGGTCGAACCGGCAATATGTGGGGTTCTCAGACCTGGGGGCTGGAGCCTGACATGATCTCTTGCGCCAAGGCGCTTTCGGCAGCGTTTTTCCCAATCTCTGCTTTGATGTTCAAGGACGAGATGTATGCCGACATGATGAAAAACTCGGATGAGGTCGGCACCTTCGGGCATGGCTACACCTACGCAGGCCACCCTGTTGGGGCGGCTGTTGGGCTTGAGGCACTTGACATCTATGATGAGATTGATCTGGTGGGCCACGTTCGCAAGGTCTCGACCCGGTTCCTTGAAAAGTGCCACGCCATGGCCGACCACCCTCTGGTGGCCGAAGTGCGCGGTGTTGGTCTGTTCTGCGGCTTTGAGCTGATGAAGGACGCAAAAACCCGCGAGCCGTTTGATCCCTCTTGGAAAGTTGGCGAGCTTGTGCAGAACTTTGCGCATGATCGGGGCTTGTACCTGCGTGCGATCGGTGACCGGATGAGCTTTATGCCGCCGCTGATCATCAATGAAGACGAGATCGACATCGCAACAGAGCGGTTCAAAGGCGCATTGGACGATGCCTGGGCTGTGGTGCGCGCCAAAATCTGATTACGTTATTGAGGTTGGGCATTTGCTCTCGCCTGATCTCTGCGCCGCCGGCTCTCCCAACTTTCGGCGGCGCGCCTTATTTTGAATTGCCCCAGCCTGCCAAGGAGAACAGGGATGACAACACCGCTGGAACCGAAACTGCCCGATGCGGGTTTGGCTGGAAACTATATCAACGGGGCTTGGCATTGGCCTGAAGGGCGGCTCGAGATCGAAAACCCCTCGCGCCGTGCGCCGATTTGCGAAGTCGGTCGCGGCACGTCGGTCGAGGTCGACTTGGCAGTCGAAGCCGCCCGTGCTGCGTTGCCAGCGTGGCGCGCCTTGGCAGCGAGTGAGCGTGGCAAATTGCTCACCGAACTCGGACGTCGCCTGGAAGAAAACGCTGAAGAGTTGGCCCGTGTCTTGGCGGCAGAGTCCGGTAACGCCATCAAGACGCAATCGCGGGGCGAGGCGATGGGTGCTGCTGGTGTTCTCAAATATTACGGCGGCGTGGCGGTTGAACAGAAAGGCGAGACTCTGCCGCTTGGGCCTGGATTACTGAGTTATTCCACACGCGAACCGCATGGGGTTGTCGGGTCGATCATCCCCTGGAACTCTCCTTTGCAGTTGGGGGCGGTGAAGATTTCGATGGCATTGGCAACCGGGAATTGTCTGGTGCTGAAACCGGCCGAAGACGCACCGCTGGCGATCCTAAAGCTGGCTGAACTTGCGGATGGTCTGTTTCCGCCGGGGGTCTTCAATGTTGTGACGGGGCTGGGTGAAGAAGCAGGTGCAGCGCTTGCTTCGCACCCGGGTATCGACAAGGTGTCCTTTACCGGCTCAAGCGAGGTCGGCAAACTGATCGGCAAGGCCACGGCTGATCGCATCGCAAAGCTGACTCTGGAACTGGGCGGTAAATCCCCCACAATCGTCTTCCCAGACGCCATTGCCGATGGTCGTCTGGACAGCACAGCGCAGCAGGTGGCGAATGCCATGCGCTTTGCCCGTCAGGGTCAAAGCTGCACCGCGGGTTCACGGCTGTTTGTGCACAAGGATATCTGGGACGAGCTGATGCCCAAGGTTGCCGAGAAATCGGCTGCATTGAATGTGGGCGACGCGCTGGACCCGGATGTAGATATGGGCGCGGTCGTGAACGCTGAACGCTACGGCGAGATCCGTGCCTATGTGGCCGAAGCCGAAGCCGAAGGGGCCACTTTCCTGATCGGGGAAACTCCGGCTGAGGACCCGGCTGGCTTCTGTCCCAACCCGACCATCATCACCGGTGTCGACAACAATTGGCGCATCGCGCGGGAAGAGGTGTTCGGTCCGGTCATGGTCGCCATCCCCTTCGAGACGGAAGAAGAAGTCATCGCCATGGCCAATTACACCCATTACGGGCTGGCCGCGTTTCTGTTTACCCATGATGTCAGCCGCATCACGCGCCTGACGCGTGCCATCGATGCGGGTTGGATACAGGTCAATCAGGGCGGCGGGCAAATCCCCGGTATGTCTTATGGCGGCACCAAGCAATCGGGCATGGGCAGCGAATACTCGATCGAAGGCGCACTTGAGGCCTACACTTACCGCAAATGTGTCACCATCAACATCGAGGGTGGCGCGTGAGCACGGATCGCTTCGACAATACCATTGATCCGGGTGTGGGATATGCCCGGGGTTCGCTGTTGCAAGGTTCAGCGGATGAGGTGCGCAGGCTGACGCAGGCGGGTCGCGTTGCTGCAGATTTCGTGGCACGCGAAGGTATCGACAAGATCGCCATTTGTACCGGGAACCTGCGGTTCTACCCAGCGACGCCGGACGATCTGAGCCTGCTGTGCGAAGAATGGATTGGTCCCGGCCTTTTTGGCGAAGAACTGCGCCAAGCCGCAATCGCGCATATGGGTGGGCAGGGGCACGAAGTTGCAGCGGTGGTGAACCGTACAAGCGCCGGGATCGTTGCTACTGTATTGGCCCATTCCGCAGGCAAGCCGGTGTTGTCGTTGGTTGCAAAAGGTGACCGGAGCCATGCCTCGGTTCTGCGCGGAGCGCGGCTGGCCAATGTGCAGGTCCGTGAAGTTCACGATCTGGAGTCTGTCCAACAGGCGTTAGCCGAGGACAGCCCTGCGTTGTTTGTGATCACGCCTGTCACTTCAGAGCTGTCCATGCTGAGCGATGACCTGATCCGCGACGCGGTGGCGGCAGGCAAAAATGCGGGCTGCGTCACGTTCCTTGACGACGCTTACGGGGCGCGGTTCCGCCCTGTTCTGCATGGCGGTGGGGCGTCGCTTTCCTTTGGGGCCGATCTGGTCATCACTAATGCGGACAAGGCAGGTTTGTCCGGTCCGCGTGCCGGAGTTCTTTGTGGCGACCCGGTTGTGTTGGTCCCCGTGCAGGCCAAAGCCAGCGAATTAGGGATGGAGGCCCGCGCGCCCGTTGCCGTCGGTGCGATGCGCAGCTTACAGGGGTTCACTCCAGACCTGTTGCTGCAAGAGGCACAGGATGGGCAAGACCTGGCCGATGCGTTGGAAGCCGCATTGGGGAAAGGTCAGGTAACGCGATCAGCGCTGGGCCCGAAAATTGACGAACAAGACGCGATGGAAATCGTTCTTGGCATGGCTGGATTCGAAAAGGCCGATGTCGCCCCAGCCGAAGTTACGGCCGTGATTGGTATGTTGATGTTGCGTGACAAAGGCATTGTGACGGTCAATACACATGGTCAACCCGGCGGGCGTGTTTCGATCCGGTTGAAACCAACATCCGGTGCCGTGGCCCGCGCCGGAGGCGCAGTGGCGGTGGCTGACTGTTTGATGTCGGCAATGCGCCAGACGGCGCAGAATTTGAACGACAAAACATGGTTCGCGGCAACGCTGTTTGGAGACACGTGAATGGCCGATACGACTCTGATCACACGACTGGACGACCGGCTGGACCAGTTGGTGAACATCGACATGGGCGAGCGTGGCGTCGAGCACCTGTTCGAGGCTGCACGTGCGCTGGAAGGTCGCTCGTTGATCGGTGCGGCAGCGGATGCACTGATGGCGGTGCCCGAGGGTGGGACGGTTGTGTTGACCACCGGTTCGGTCTCGCGCGCTTGGATCACGCCGGATTTGGGCGAAAACGATGGCCCCTCGGGTGCGGCGGCGATTGCAAGGGCTTTGGTGCTGGCGCGGAACGTGACCTGCGTGATGTTGTGCGAAGAAACTCTGCTGCCCGCAATTCGCAACACCTGTCAGGCAGCGGGGTTGTTTCCGGTGACGTTGGACCAGGCGGCAATTGCCAAGGCCGACAAAAGCCTCGCCACGATTGTCATGTTGCCATACGCGACCGATGACGCGGGCGGGCAGGCGCAGGCAGAAACGCTGCTGGCAGACCTGAACCCCGATCTTCTGTTCTCGACAGAACGGGTGGGGCGCAATGAATTCGGTGTTTATCATTCCATGCGCGGTATCGACTATGGCATGGGTCGTGCGCGTGTTGATTTCCTGTTCGATCTGGCTTTGGAGCGCGGTATTCCTGTTGTCGCAGTCGGAGATGGCGGCAACGAGATTGGCATGGGCAAAGTCGCCGACCACGTAAAGGCACACGTACCGTACGGAGATAAATGCCAATGCGGATGCGGCGGTGGCATTGGGGCAGTGACCAGCTGTGATGTGCTGGTGACAGCCGCTTGTTCAAACTGGGGCTGCACTGCAATTGCCGCAGCAATGGCCGCTCGTGCGGGTGACGCGAAACTGCTGCACACACCAGACCGAGAGGCCCTATTGCTAGATACGATGGTCGCCAGCGGCCTGATCAACTCAACTCACGGGATCGTCGATGACAGTGTCGACGGTTTCCCACGCCAAAGCCATATCGCGGTGGCCGAGCTTTGCCGCACGATCGTGAGCCGCGCGCTCTGAAAACTTACAGGACTGAACAATGATCCAAGACAATCCCGCCCTCATCGAAGCAATCCGTAACCGGTTCGCGCATGTCGATTCCTGCCCGTTTCAAGGTGAACGGATCTTTTTCGAGAACGCAGGTGGTGCGTTGACGCTGAAATCAGTCGCGGAAACCTCGGCCTTTTATGCAGCGATCCCGGACAATCCGGGCCGTACCAACCCAGCGGGGCAGGGCACCCAGGGCGTCATCAACAAGGCCAAGCAAGATCTGGCCGTGTTCATGAACGCCTCGTCTGGTCAGTTCTTTGCCGGGGAAAGCGGGACGGAACTGTTGTTCCGCATGATCCGCACGGCCTGCCTGGCCGCGCCAAAAGGGTCCAAGGTAATCGGGTCGTCCATCGAACACCCCGCCACCCGCAGTGCCGCGCGACGTTGGGCTGAGATCGCAGGTCTGGACTATGTGAATGTGCCTCATGACAATGGAACAGGTCTGGTAACACCTCAGGACTATGCCGCACTTATGACTCCGGATGTGGCCGTGGCGACGATCCTGCATGCGTCACCCGTTACGGGCATGGGTATGGATGTCGCTGCAATTTCTGCGGCCATTCGGGCGGTTGCGCCGGACTGTTTGATTGTTGTTGATGGCATCCAGCACGCGGCACACGGACAACTGGACCTGGACGCTTATAATGTCGATGGCTACGCGATCTCGCCCTACAAAGTTTTCTCGCGCCATGGCTATGGCATTGCCTGGATCTCTGACAAGCTAAGCGCCCTGCCGCATGATATTCTGATCGACGCACCCGCCACAGGGTGGGAGTTCGGTACCCGCGACACCGGGTCTTACGCGACAGTATCGGACGTGGTTTCGTATTTCGATTGGCTGGGTGGCGAAGTTTCGGATGAAAGCGACCCTCGCAAGCGGATCGAGGCCGCAGGTCACGCTATTCACGCCTATGAAACGCATCTGACCAACACCGCTATTAACGGCACAGGCAACCTGCCGGGACTGCGCGATATGGATCACGTGACCATTTTGGCGGGGGCAGAAAACCCGGCGCGCGAGGGGTTGGTTTCTATCGTGGTGAAAGACAAAGCCTCGGAAGACGTGGTTGAAGTGCTGAACCAGCAAGGTATCCGCACTCACACCCGCAAAGCGGACCACTATTCGGGCAATGTCCTGACACCGTTGGGTCTGCCGGACTGTATCCGCATTTCGTTTTGCCACTACAACACAGAGCAGGAAATTGCCCGTCTTCTGGCGGCAGTAAAAGAGCTGGGTGGCGACTGACGGTCCCGCACATCAACGGAACTGAAACGTTTCCGCAAGGCAGGATGATCAGGATGGGGCACTTCGATTCAGAGTTCAAAGTAAGCCGGGGTTGCCCGGTTGAACTGAAACGCTTCATCTTCCTTGCAATGCCGGGGTTTTCGGCCCTTGATCTGGGCTCTGGCGTTGACGCATTGGCGGCCGCCAACAAAGCGGCAGAGCAAATTTTTTTCCGTTGGCAGATTGTCAGCGAAGACGGCGCACCAGTGGTGTCATCAGCGGGTATGAACATCGCGGTTGAGGGCGCATTGCCAGCGGTCCAAAACGGCGATTGCATTGTCGTATGCGCCTCCATCGACACCCAGAAAACGCCAACATCGGAAAGGATCAATGCTTGGCTTCGCAAGGCCACACGGCAGGGGGCTCGGCTTTGCGGCTTAGGTGGGGGAGCACTTTACCTGGCCCTCATAGGGTTGGCGCAAAAAGGCAAGATCTGCGCGCATTGGCGCTTGCAGCCGGTTTTTGAGGAAACCTTCCTGAAACTGGACCCTGTCTGCACAATCTATGAAGAGGAAGCCAATTTCCTGTCCAGCGCCGGTGGGGCTGCCACGCTTGATCTGTTTCTAGCCTTAATTCGGCAAACAGCGGGTACGGCGATTTCGAACCGTGTTGCGGACGACCTGCTATGCGCGTCGGTGCGACCGGGCGATAGCCGTCAAACTATGACTGACCGTTGCCGATTGCAGCATAGGAACGAAAAACTCTCAAGGGCGGTCGCGGTGATCCAAGACAGTCTGGAAGATCCTCTCCCTACATCCATGCTTGCACAGAAAGTCGGTATATCTACGCGCCAGCTAGAGCGTTTGTTTGGACGTTATCTGGGATGTACGCCTAAAACCTATATGACGAACCTGCGGTTGGACAGAGCACGCGTGCTGTTGCAACAGACCCATATGAGCGTGATCGACGTCGCCGTCGCATGCGGCTTTTCCTCTGCCGGTCATTTTTCAAAGCTGTATCGCAGGCAATTCGGAATCTCACCTCATATCGAGCAGAGCGCGCCTTAGGGCCAACATCTAATGGTTGGCAGAGGCTTTCGGACCAAGATTTGATCCGAACACCTCTCCCGATTTGCTTAACCGCGCATCCGGGCATTATCCGGATCGTAGAGCGGGCGCAGGCTGGCTTGTGCCGTTACAGTCCGCCCTGCCACCTTCACCTGATAGCTGCGTGCCGCAAGAGCTTTCATCGTCATGCCTTCGGGCCGCGAAACATATCCCATGCCAATGGCCCCAACGACGCTCCAGCCATAGCTGGCCGAGGTCAAACGCCCAACGATTTCCCCATCGCACAGGATGGGTTCTTTTCCAAAGATCAGGGCGTCTGGATCGTCGAGCCGCAGTGACAGCAAACGGTTTTCGGGGCCTGCCGATTTGCGGGCAAAAATGGCCTCTTTACCCGTAAAGTCAGTTGTGAAGTCACATGCAAAAGTCAGGCCGCTGTCTACCGGGCTGTCATGCGGGCCGATGTCGTGGCCCCAGTGGCGGAAGCCTTTTTCGATCCGGCAGCTGTCTACTGACATGCCACCGCACAGGCGCGGCGCGTCAGGGGCGGCCATGATGGTCTCGAAAACCTGCTGCGCGAACTCGGCCGGGATGTGCAATTCCCAACCTAACTCGCCGACATAGGTGATCCGCTGGGCGCGAACTGGCGCGTGACCAACATGCAGGGATTGCCAAGATCCAAAGGGGAAGGCGTCATTCGACAGATCCGCGTCCGTCAGCCCGGCCAGGAAGTCCCGCGCTCGCGGGCCCATCAGGGCCAGCGTCGCCTCGGATGAGGTGACGTTGACAACTGAAACCGAGGTGCCTGTCAGTTGCGTTTTCAGCCAATATTCCGTTTGCGGTTCAGCCCCGGCAGACGCCATGACCAAATAGCGGGATGTGCTAAGCCGCGCGACGGTTACATCCGCTTCGATCCCGCCTTGTGGGTTGAACATGTGGGTATAGATCAAAGCACCCGGCGCAACTGCCATATTGGCCCCGCAAAGCCGTTGCATCTGTGACTCGGCATCCTGCCCATCCACGATAAACCGGCCAAAGGTCAGGTCGATGCAACCCAGATCGGTGCGCAGAGCCTGATGTTCGGCCTGCCAATCGTCGAACCACGGCTCGCGTCCGAACCCATCCGTCATCTCGCGCCCATAGTAGAGCGGACGTTCCCAGCCATTGGCACTGCCAAACTGTGCGCCCGCGTCGCGGAGATGCGAATAGTAGGGTGTCCGACGCAGGCCGCGCGCCTGTGTTTTGCGAAGATAAGGCCAGTGCATCGCATAGGCGTGCCCAAGCGTTTCGGCAGCCTTGGTCGCAGTGTAGCTGCGCGCGTTCAAGCCAGGCACGATGCGGCGGCTGTCCACATCGGCGAGGTCCATGGTCATGTGACCGGCCATGACCCACTCGGCCAGAGCTTTGCCCGCGCCGGGGCCGTTCTGGATCCCGGTTGAGTTGAAACCTGCGGCGACCCAATAGCCTTTCACATCCGGGACCGGCCCCAGATAGTGTTTGGCGTCCGGGGTAAAACACTCAGGCCCGTTGAAGAACTTGCGAATACCCGACTCCGCCAGCGTGGGAACACGCACCATAGCCGCTTCGAGGATGGGGTAGAGGTGTTCTTCGTCGCAGGGCAGTTCGTCGAATTCGAAGGCCTCGGGCAGGCCATCCTTGGGCAGCCAAGGGGTCGCGTTAGGTTCGGAACAGCCGATCAGAAGCTTGCCCGCATCCTCTTTGTAATAGGCGTATTCATCCATCACCCGCAGGACAGGCAGGTCTCCGGTCACACCCTCAATCGGGTCGGTGACCACGTAATAGTGGTTGGTGTAATGCAGCGGGATCTGCACCCCATGAGTCAAGCCAAACTCGCGCGCCCACATGCCGGTGGCGTTGACCACATGCTCGGCGCGGACCAGACCTTCGGCGGTTTCAACGCCGACAGCGCGCCCGCCTTCGATCACAACGCGGGTGACCTTGGTATCTTCAAAAACCTGCGCGCCGTTCATCCGCGCGCCCTTGGCCAGAGCCATCGTCGTGTCGATGGGGTTGGTATAGCCGTCGCCGGGAAACCAGAACGCGCCCTTTGCACCGTCGACGGATAGCAGAGGCCAGCGCTCCTGTGCCTCTTTTAGGCTGATCTCTTCTGCGCGCAACCCGCATCCATGGGCATAGTCGACCTTGCGCCGCAGCTCCTCCATGCGCGCCTCGGTCAGAGCCACAGTCATCGAGCCGTTGCGCTTGAACCCGGTATTCTGCCCTGTCTCGTCCTCGAGGTTTTCCATCAGGTCGAGGCCGTATTTCGCAAGCGCAGACATGACCGGCACGCCTTGTGTTTCGCTGACCAAGCCAGCGGCATGCCATGTCGTTCCGCTGGTCAGTTTCTTGCGCTCGAACAGGGCGACCGACCAGCCTGCCTTGGCGAGGTGATAAGCGGTCGCGCAGCCGACAATGCCGCCGCCGATGATAGCGACCTGAACGTCCGTCGGAAGAGATTTCGCCATGGGTCTTATCCCCGCAACCGGTCGTTTTCGGGATCGTAGAAGGGCACGCTCGACACGGTTGCGTTGACCGGAACACCCAGCACTTCGATCTGGTACACATCACCGGGCTTCGCGGCCTCTGTCAGATAGCCCAGAGCGATCCGCTGGCCGATGCGGAAGCCGGTGCCGCCCGAGCTGACATAGCCCACCGGCTTTCCATCCCGGCAGATGGGGTCGGAAGACAGCGCGTCGGCGCCGTGGCCGTCGAGTACGAAGGCGGTGAAGTGATAGTCCTTCGGCTGCTCAGCCTGCGCCAGAAACGCGTCGCGCCCGACAAAGCTGCTTTTCTTCTTGCTGACAAAGCGATCCAGACCGGCGTCAAAGGCAGTATATTCGATGCCGAAATCAGCGCCCCAGCCGTGATAGCCTTTCTCAAGCCGCATGGCGTTCAGCCCGTAAGAGCCGAACTCGACAATACCGTGAACTGCGCCTTGCTCCATGATAGTGGTGTAGACGCGGACCAGATCCGCGCTGCGCATGTGCAGTTCCCAGCCCAATTCACCGACATAAGACACCCGCAGCGCGATGACCGGTGCACCTGCAATGGTGATCTCGCGCACCGACATCCAAGGGGCGTTTTCTTTGGACAGATCATCCTCGGTCAACGGTTGCAGCACCTCGCGCGATTTTGGTCCCATGACCATCAGAGCAGCGTCAAAATCAGAGCCTCGGGTCAGGGTCACGCCCTCGTCCGGTAGGAATTTCGACATCCAGTCGTGATCGCGCTGATCGGCCAGAGTGGGGCCGCAGAGCAGGTATTTGTTCTCATCCAGCCGCGCAATCGTGGCCTCGGACCAAATCTTCCCCTTGGTGGTCAGCATATAGGACAGCTTGACCCGGCCCACGGCGGGCATTGCGCCGCAGAAGACACAATTGAGGAACTCGGTGGCCTTTGGTCCTTCAACCTCATACCGGGTGAAGCCGCCGTGATCCATAACGCCAACCCGGTCGCGTACGCCTTCGCACTCAGCTTTGACCGCATCGTGCCAGACCTCGTGATGGAAGCTCAGCTGGCTATCATCCTTGATTTGGTCCGTTTCAAACCAGAAGGCGCGTTCCCATCCTGCAACCTGCCCAAACACTGCGCCTTTGTCTTTGAGCGTCTCGTAAAGCGGCGTTGTCTGAACTGGTCGGCCCGATTTCCACAAGCGATGCGGGTAGGGGATCGCGTATTGGTGCTCATACAACTCACTTGATCGTTTGACAGTATAGTCGAACGTCGCCCACTCCTCGCCAAAGCGGCGCGGGTCCCAGAAGGACATGTCCCATTCGGTTTCGCCTTCGGTGATCCACTCGGTCAGGGTTTTCGCTGCTGCTGCTGAGTGGGTGATACCCACCGGGAAACAGCAGGCATGGTAGAAGTTCGGCAGACCAAACGCCGGACCGCAAAGCGGCGCGCCATCGGGGCTGTAGGGGATCGGACCATTCACGAAGCGGCTGACCCCGGCCTCACCCAGCAGCGGAACATGTTCCAATGCGGCTTCGAGGATTTCGGCGATGTCGTCGACGCTGTCGGGATAAAGCTGATTGGCAAAGCAATCGGGCATCCCGTCCAGCCATGCGGGCCGGCCTTCGTGACCGTATGAGCCCAGCAGCAGCCCGTTCCGCTCACGCCGTAGGTAGTACATGATGTCTGGGTCGCGGACGAGCGGGAAGTTTTCCGGATTGGCTTCAAGTTCCGGCAGGCTTTCGGTGACCAGATACTGATGTTCCAGCGTGACAACGGGCAGTTTCTGGCCGACCATCTCACCGACCTGACGACCGTAATAGCCCCCGGCGTTGATCACGATGTCACAGACAACATTGCCCTTGTCGGTCTGAACCTCCCACTCGCCGGACACGCGGCGACTAATGCCGGTGACTGTGGTGAACCGCGCGATCGCCGCGCCCTGATCCCGCGCGCCTTTGGCCAGTGCCTGAGTCAGTTGGCTTGGGTCCACGTCACCCTCATACGGGTCGAAAATCCCGCCGATGATGCTGTCACCCGAGCTGAAATAGGGATGCATGTCGTCCATTTCGGACGGGGTGAGCATCGCCATGTCATAGCCCAAGCCTTTCGAGATGCCGACAAGATGACGGAACAGGTCCATGCGTTCGGGCGTGTGGGCGGGCCAGAACGCACCGGTGTGGCGGTAGGTGATCGGATAGTTGACCTCTTCCGCCAGTTCCTTATACAGTTGCCAGGCGTAGTTGCCCGCGCGCATGCCGCCCCAGCTGTTGGCATAGGTGGGGATGTTACCTGCTGCGTGCCAGGTCGATCCGCTGGTCAATTCGTTCTTTTCGATCAGCAGTGTGTCGGTCACCCCGGCTTTGGCAAGATGATAAAGGGTCGAGACACCAACCGCGCCGCCCCCGATGATCACAACTTTGGTTTGGCTTTTCATGTGTTTAATCTTTCAGATGGATGGGCAGGCGAGCGCGCAGGGCGGCCTCGATATCGGCCGGCAGGTGGGAAGGCGCAGGCTGCGCTTCGATCTCGGCAACGCGGGCTATGGCTTTGTCCCAGACGGTTTGCGCACCGCTTTCAAGCCAGTCATTGACGCTCTGGCGATCGCCCAGAGACGGATAGACGTATTCCTTGGTCATCAGATCCAGGGTCTGAGCCGTGCCGAGGAAGTGCCCTTCGCCGGTCACGACCTGTTCGATCATGTCCAGATCAATCGAGCCTTCGAACATTTCAACGCCGCGCACTGAACGCAGGATGGCACCGCACATGTCGTTGTCGATCACCAGAGCTTCTTTGCTGGCTGCCATGATCGAGCCCAGCATACCCACGGACAAGTTTATCATGTCAGCGCCGCCCTGTGCGGCCAGCGCAATTGTATAACCCTTTTCATAGCCCGACTGCGCGTCCGCCGTCTTGGCATCGGTCATGCCCGCTGAAACGGTTGAAGGCAGGCCGAGGTTCAAAAGCAGTTGCGCAGCGGCAGCATTGGCCACAGCAGCTTCGCCAGAACCGCCGGTCATAGCGCCAGTCCGCAGGTCGGAAATGAACGGCAGGAACGCTAGAATACATGGAAAGCCAGGCTGCATCATGTTGACCAGAACCAGACCGGCCAGAGACTCGGCCAAACCCTGTGCCAATGCGCCAGCCAGCGCGGCCGGACTTGTTGCCCCCGCCTGCGCCGCTGAGCAAATCTGCAGCGGTATCCCCAATCGGACGCATTCACGCATCACCCCGCAGGCCTCTTCGGCCAGCGTCAGCGGTGGCACCACGTGACAAACGGATGCGAAACAGAAGGGCTGCGCCTTGAACGCGCCGTTGCCGCCTAAAGCCGCGTCGAACATTTCAACCACGGGGGTTACACTGGCGGGCTCGAAAAAGCTTGTGCCAATGGGTTTCGAGGTCGCCTTCATCGCGGCAAATGCCGTGTTGATATCCAGGGTCAGCGGGTCTTCCAGATCCCGGGCCACAACGGGACGCAGGGAATAGTGAATGCTGTCGCAGGCATCCACGATGCGCATCAGGCTGTACAAGTCTTGTAACGTGCTGTCGCGGAACGTATTTGTGGCGGCGTCAAGCACTTGCACCGCTGCGCCACCGGTACCGATATGGACGCGACCGCCGCCAACCTCGATCCCGCGATCCCGATTGAAACCGGGCAGTTCTACGCGTTTACACGCGCCTGCGATTATGTCCTCGACCAAGGTGCGTGAAAAGGTGATGCGGCCATCAGCCCGTTCCGTCGCCCCATTCTCTAACGCCAGTGTGCGAATATCTTCAGGTGCCTCTGAGACACCAATTTTTTCCAAAATGTCGAAGGCGGTATCGGTGATATGCGCCAGTTTGCTGTTATCCAGCGGCATAAATCGACCGCCAAGGGGCGGTAAAGTCATCTGTGGCGTCGCGGAACCAGAAGCCCGTCTTGATCGTGTTCGCCGCATGAGCGCGTCCTTGATGAGGTGTTTTCCCGCGCATCTTAGGAAGGGTGTAGTTTTAGCTCAATTCCATTATTAGCTGATTTTTGTGAATGCAGTTCATTCAAATACACGGCGTAACCTGTAAACTTACGCACCGAAGTCTTCATGTTTCAATGAGGGCGATACTGCCCCGTGAAAAGTCAACTTTGTGGCGTTGACGTAACCACGCCACGTTCGACCCAATCGTCGAAAAGCGTTAGAACGGCGTCGCAGAACGCGGTATCGTTGATATGGGCGTCCAGTTCGGTCATTGGCACCTGATCAGGCATCACCCGGCGGGCTTCGTCGATCATTTCGGCTAGTGCTTGTGGGTCATGCGCCTCTTCACCTTCCTTGTCCCAGGCCTCGATGCCTTGCAGTGGTAGAAAGAAATGCGTTGGTCCTTTTGCTGCACCCAATCGATTGGCAAGTTCCCGAATCCAGGCGCGCCGTTCGGCTCCGTTGAAGACCGAACTTTTGATCAGCCGGTTGTGTTCGTGGAAAGGCCGGTCGGCATAGTGTTCGGGGATCTCCTGCCAGCCTGCAAAATCCATCAAATCCAGCGCGCCGGGGGCGACCATCTGCGGGATACCCATGCGCCCGGCATTGGTGACCCGGTCCTCGCCGCTTGAAACGACAGAGCCCGCCATGAGGTTTCCGAATTCCTGCATACAGAAATCCATCACGCAGGCGAACGCGCCTTCGCTGGCCAGTTTTTCGTAGGCCATGCCACCCATCCCTGTGGAATGAAACACGGCCACTTCAAACCCGCGCTCTTCCAGTGCTGGTTTGAGGGTCTTCATGTACCGAAGGCAGGATGATCCCAGGCTGGTCATGCCAACCAGTGGCTTGCTACGGTCCGGTGCAATGGCGGCCTTTGTCGCGCCGACCACCGCCCCAGCCGCCTGACTGAGCGATGATTGGCAGATCGAATTCATGCCATAGAGCCCGCCAGCCCAAAGGATCATCTGAATATCGGGGGCCAGCCGGTGTGGCGGGATAAGCGGTGAAAAGCTGACGGTTGAGACAATGTATTTCGGCACGCCCATCGGCAGCGCCTGCGCACAATCCAGCGCAAGGTCGGTGCCCATTGTACCGCCGGTGGCCAGCATCCCGTCAAACCGTCCGTCGGCATAGGCCCGTGCAACCACTTTGGCGGCCCCGGCAGACATGATGCGGAAGGCTTTATTTTCGTCTCCTTGGGCGATGACCTCATCAATTGTCATGCCACCAGCCGCGGCCACGTCATGCTTTGAGATGTCAGTTGGTGCAGAGGGATCACCCAAAACAGACACATCCATCGTCAATACATTGGCACCCTGCGCTTGAATTGTTTCTTCGATAAACCGCATTTCGGGTTCTTTGGTGTCGTAGGTGCCGATCAACAGGATTGTGTTATTGGTCATTTGTGCCTCTCTTGCTTCTCGGCGGTCAGAGTTTGATCCAAGCGGTTTTCAGATCGAAGTACTTTTCCATTGTATGCAGCGACTTGTCATGCCCGTTGCCCGACTGACGAACGCCACCAAGGGGAACGGACAGGTCTGCGCCGCCATAGGTGTTCACATGGACAACCCCGGCACGAATGCCTGCGACCATGCGATGTGCGCGGCCTAGGTTCGAGGTCCAGACCCCGCCTGCCAACCCGTAAACGGTCGCGTTTGCCAGACGGATCGCGTCTTCTTCGTCCGTGAAGGGCGTGACGGCCAGAACAGGGCCAAAGACTTCGTTTTGGAACAGACTGTCGGTCTCTTTCACCCCGGCCATGACGGTCGGTGCCATGTAATAACCACCAGTCTCGGTCAGAATACGGGCGCCACCTGTGCGGCGCTCAGCGCCTTCCGCTTCGGCTGTGCTCACGAAATCCAGATTGGACTCCAGTTCGGACAGGCTGTGAACCGCGCCGATCTGGCTGTTCAGGTCCAACGGATCGCCAACGCGAAAGGCTGAGGCGTGGCGGGTGATCTCAGAGACGAAGTCCTCGTAAATCTCCTGTTGGACCAACAGGCGCGATCCGGCGACACAGACCTGGCCCGAATTACGGAAAATGCCAGCGGCTGAAACCTTGGCCGCCTCGGCAAGGTCCGGGGCATCGGCAAAGACGATGTTCGGCGATTTGCCGCCCAGTTCCAGATAGCAGCGCTTTAGGTTGGACCGCGCGGAATATTCCAAAAGCCGCCGCCCTGTCGCGCCTGACCCGGTGAAGACAAGGATGTCGACATCCATCGATAGCGCCAGCGCCTCACCCACAACCGAACCGCGACCGGTCACGACGTTGAACACGCCGTCTGGCACCCCGGCCTCAGCTGCCAGTTCGGCGATTTTCAACAGGCTGAGCGAAGCGCTTTCTGCTGGTTTCAAGACCACGGAGTTGCCTGCCGCCAACGCCGGGGCGATTTTCCAGCTACCGATCATCAGCGGAAAGTTCCATGGCACAACCGCGCCGACAACGCCAACGGGTGCGTGATGTATCAGACCCAGAACGTCGTCACCCGTGGGGGCGATCTGGCCGTACAGCTTGTCGATGGCTTCGGCATAATACCGGAACGTTGCCGCAGCCGAGAGCGCCTCGGCCTTATAGGCCATATTGATCTCGGTCCCGTTGTCGCGAACGCCCAGAACAGCGATCTCCAGCGCTTGGGATTCGATTAGATCAGCAAGCTTCAGCAGCACTTTCTTACGGCCCGCAGGGGCCAGTCGTGACCACCGCCCATCTTCAAACGATACCCGCGCCGCACGGACGGCGGCGTCGACATCTGCGGCACTGCCTTCGGCGATCACCGCCAGCGGCTGACCGTTGATTGGGGAATGCACTTGATGCTGAGCACCGGTTTCACCATCCTGAAAGCGGCCGTTTATGAAATGTCCGCGCGGAGCGATTGCCTGAGTGCGCAGCGCGTCAATCGAGGACTGATCCATGTGGCATTATCCTTGCTGTGTCGTGTCTTCGTCGAGAACCGGTTGCGGTTTGACGCGGTCCTTGTGTTCCTGGATCAGAGATCGAATGTGCAACAGGATGATCCCCAGGATCATCACAAACAGGATTGCCGCGATGGGCCGGTCGATGAAATCAAGCGGTGATTTCACACGGGCCATGGCGCTGCGCAGTTTGACCTCCATGATGCCACCCAAAACCATACCCAAAATGATGGGCACGATCGGCAGGTTCAGGCGTTTCAGGATCAGGCCAAAAACGCCGAACCCGGCCGCAATCGCGCAATCGGTGATCGAGTTTCGCAGGCTGTACACGCCCACAAAAGAAAGGGTCAGGATCATGATGCCCAAAAATCGGGTTGGGATCTGAATGAGTTTCAGCAGCAGATTGGTCGAAAACAGCAAAAAGATCAGAACAACCACGTTCAGAAGGATCAACGCCATATACAGAGCCATGACAAAGTCCATCTGTTCCGCAAACAGTTGCGGGCCGGGGATCACGTTGTGGACGTAGAAAACCGACAGCATCATCGCGGTCAGAGCCTCACCCGGAATGCCCAGCGCCAAAAGCGGGATCATTGCGGCCCCCGGAACAGCGTTGTTGGCGGCCTCAGACGCCACCAGACCTTCGGGCGATCCTTTGCCAAAAGCGTCGAGATCTTTCGAGCTCTTCTGAGCGTAGGTGTAAGACAGGAACTGAGACGTGAATTCGCCGGTGCCCGGCACCATACCCATGAGAACACCCAGTGATGACGATACGGTGGCGATGCGCTTCAGGCCCAGAAGCTCTTTCAGGCCGGTAAATATATTGCCGCGAACATGGGCTTCGCCAGGAGCGTGTTCCTTATCGACCAGCAAAAGCAGCGCTTGGCTGATGGCAAACAGGCCCAATACAACAACGATCAGATCGACGCCCGACGACAGCCAGGTTTGTTCAAAGGTGAAACGCCGCGTGTATTTGACAGGCTCCAGCCCCACCGTGTTCAGAAAAATCCCAAAAAACGCCAGCATGGCGGCGGAAAAAGTCTGCCCGCGATGAGCCAGGATCACGAGTAAAATACCCATGAAAGCGGCCAGAAAAATCTCGCGACTGCCGAAATGCGGGGCGACCCATGCCAGAACGGGCGAAAGAACGATCAGGCAAAGGATCGAGAAAATACCCCCAAAGAACGAAGCTGAATAGGCCAGCGACAAAGCCCGATGGCCTTCGCCGCGTTTGGTCATGGGATAGCCGTCATAGGTGGTAAGGGCGTTCACGGCCGTGCCTGGGGTGTTGATCAGAATGGCCGGGATTGCCCCACCGTACATGGATGACCCGTAGATGCCCAGCAGAAGGGTCAGCCCAACGATAGGCTCGAAAGCAAATGTAGCAGGCAGCAGGATCGCGATGGCCACGGCGGCGCCCACGCCGGGCAAGGCGCCAATGATAACACCCCCGACAGAGCCGATGATCAGCGCCACCATGACTTGCCACTGGGCCAGAATTGCAAAGCCGGAAATCAGATTGTCCATTGCCGCCTCATAGATAGGTCAGCGCAAAGGCGCGCAGCCCGTCGGGCAGGTATTCATAAACGCGACCAGCGGGGATGTTCACCTGCAGTAGCGCCCGAAAGACGATTGCGACTACCGCGCCAAAGACAAGGGCGATGCAAAAGGCCCCGGGCAAGCGAAACCCCAGACGGACAGTTAAAAGGGCTGCAAACAGCATGGTCGAGGGCAAGTATCCAAGCCATGGAACAGCAACAACGTAAATCAGAAAATAGACAACGTATTCGAGCGATTTCAGCCAAAACGTGATCTCTCGCAAACGGCCTGGAATACGTGGTGACAGGAATGAGCTCAGCAAATGCAGACCGCTGAACACAACCATGCCCCAGATCGCGATAGTTGGCCACAAAGCAGGCTGCGCAAACCACTTTGTCCGTTTGACGACCTGAGTTTCGCTTCCAAGCTGGCTGAGAAGTAACAGCGAGAACACGAAGAACATCGTGGCAAACACGATGTCACCGGGGCGTCGATAGCGCCGGAACATGTCTTGCAAGGTCTTTGCAATCATCGTGGCCTCCTGTTGGATGGAAATAGGCCCGGCATTGTAAAACGTGCCGGGCCCGTTCCGGTTTATTCGCCCAGGATCTCTTCGATCTTGGCGAACGAGGCTTTGTCCTGCTCGATCTGAGCGTTGGAGGCATCCGGATCCTGCCAATAAATCAGGGCACCGGTTTCCTCGGCCAATTGTTTTGCCTTGTCAGAACTCAGCGCCTTTTGAGCCGCCGCCGAAATTTTTTCGCGGGCGTCCGCTGGGGTGTCCTTGTGGACAAACAATCCGTTCCACAGGGCCAAAGGCAGATCCGGGTTTAGTTCCACGACTGTTGGTGTATCGGGCACCAGCGAAATCCGCTCGCCGCCGATGCTGGCAAGGACGTTCACCTGATCCAGACAGGGCAGGATAAGCTGAAGGGTGGTGTTGATCACGTCGACGTCGCCCGATGCCAGAGTGTTGCAGTCCAGCGCGTCAAACGCCGCTTCGCTGGCAAAGTCGAACCCGCTGCTGACGGCTGCGGCAAAGGTCACCTGGGTCGGTGGTAAAACGGAACCGAAATGGCCAAGTGCGACGTCGTTTTCCTTGCCGTGTTCCGCCAGCTCTTCCCAGCTTGAGAAAGGCGCATCCTTGCTGGCTGCGATCACGAAGGGATAGGTCAGGAAGATCCCGATGGGATCAAACGGGTTGGGGTTGAGCTCGGGGATGCCGATTTCGGGACCAATGACCGGCACGCCGATGACAAAAGACCCGATGGTGTAGCCGTCTGCAGGGGCGGTTGCCACCTCGACGGCACCCGGGAACGGACCACCGCCACCGCCGGGTTTGTTCACGACGGCGGCTGGTACGCCGTACATGGTTTGAAATTCATCGGCGATCATCCGCGTCAGAACATCTTCCAGATCGCCCGGAGGCCACGGCACCACAAAGCTGACCGGCTTTTCGGGGTACTCGGCCAGTGCAGCGGTAGCTGATGCCACTAAAGCCGCAGCTGTAAGAAATTTCTTCATTGACTCCTCCCATACGTGGTTCATTATTTGATCCGCGTTAACAATAATAATGTTGCTTTGTTAAGTTAGTTCTGTCAAGTATTCCCTGAGTAAGAGGAAGCGAAACACATGGGCACAGCCCTTAACGCCTTAAAAATGCTGGATTACTTTTCAAGCGCGCGACCGGAAATCGGGCTGAGTCATTTTGCGCGACTGTCCGGATTGAACAAGGCAACCGCGCTGCGCCACCTGCGTGCGCTTGAGGAATACGGTCTGATCGAACAGAATCCTATGACCAAGTCTTATGCTATCGGACCGGCGGCCTTGCGCCTGGCAGCGCTGCGTGAAATCGCGCGGCCAGGCATCGAAAGTGCGCGCCAGAAAATGCAAATGGCGATGCAGCGCGTTGGCGAAAGCCTGCATTTGTCGCTGTTAGAAAAGACCGGGCTGCAAACCGCATTGGTGGTTGAAACAACGCGGCACAGCGTGCGCGTCAGCCTTGACCCCAGTGAGATCCTGCCGATCAATGCAACGGCCTCGGGTCTTTGTATGCTCAGTTTTGGCCCACCCAGTCTGATGGAAGATTTGGATCACAAAGAGCAAGCGCGCTTCACGGACGCCACGCTCATTGATCCTGAAATCATCAAAGAACGGGTTGCGCGGATCAGCGCCTCAGGCTGGGCCAACAGCAACGGCAGCTATGAAGAGGGCGTCTTTGGGTACGCCGCGCCGATTTTTGGTATTGATCAAGTCGCTCTGGGGACCATTGCAATTGCTGTGCCAGAAGGCCGCGCCACCGACGACCGCCTGCCATCCATTCTGTCTGCATTGCACACTCTTTCGACGGACCTGACCGCCGATTTTGGCGGTCAGTTACCCGACACTTTTCCCACTGAATTCCACCCATGACCGAGGGTGAACGATACTTCCGGAGGCCCGCACCATGAAAGACTCGAACTTTCTGAAGGAAAACAACGCCCGTTATTTCTGGCACCCGATGGCACATCCTGCCGACAGTCAAAAGAACCCGCCGACCATTTTGAATGGCGGTGAAGGTGTCAGCATTATCGATGTTGATGGTCACAAAGCGCTGGATGCCGTGGGGGGGCTGTGGAACGTCAATTTGGGCTATTCCTGCGAACCGGTGAAACAGGCCATTGCCGATCAGCTGAACGCGTTGCCTTATTACTCGACCTTTCGCGGAACCAGCAATGACAAAGCCATTGAACTGTCTTATGAGCTGGCGCAGTTTTTCGCACCTGACGGTTTGACCCGCGCGTTCTTTACGTCGGGTGGATCGGACTCTGTCGAAATTGCGCTGAAGCTTGCACGGCAATACCACAAGGTCAGGGGCGATGCTGGTCGCACCAAGTTCATCAGCCTCAAGCAGGGCTATCACGGCACCCACTTCGCGGCTGCATCCGTCAACGGCAATCAAAAGTTTCGCGCGGTCTATGAGCCGATGATGCCGGGTTGTTTCCACGTGCCCGCACCCTGGACCTATCGCAACCCGTTTGACGAGACGGACCCCGAGCGTCTGGCGCAACTTTGCGTCAAGGCGTTGGAAGCTGAGATCGCGTTTCAGGGGGCAAACACGGTTGCGGCGTTTATCATGGAGCCGGTTCTTGGCGCCGGGGGAGTGATCCCTCCGCACAAAAGCTTTATGCCCATGGTGCGCGAGGTGTGTTCCAAACACGGTATTCTTTTGATCTCTGACGAGATCATTACCGCATTTGGCCGCACCGGCAGCGAAAGTGGAGCACGGCATTGGGGCGTTCAGCCGGACATCATGACAACAGCAAAAGCGATCACCAACGGGTACTTTCCGTTTGGCGCGGCAATGATTTCGGGCGCGGTTGCTGAAGTCTTCGAAAAGGACACCACGGGTCTTGCATCGGTCGATCAGGGCTACACTTACTCTGGTCATCCGGTTGGAGCAGCAGCGGCGCTGGCTGCTTTGTCCGAGATCAACAGGCTGCGGGTTTGGGAAAATGCAGCGGCGCGCGGGGATGAATTATTTGCCGGGTTGCAGAAGCTGGCCGAAAAGCATGACGTCATCGGCGACGTGCGCGGTGGCGAGGGCTTGATGTGCGCGCTCGAACTCGTTTCTGATCGGGCGACCAAAGTCCCAATTGCCAAACACCTGCCGTTGCAGATTCAGAAAGCGGCTTACGAAGATGGCGTAATGGTGCGCGTTTCCGGCAACAACATCATTCTGTCGCCCCCGCTGATTATCACGTCAGATGATGTGACCAAGATCCTGTCAGCGTTGGATACGGGTCTGTCGACTCTTTGAGCGTTCAATCGGCCTCGTCTGCTCAAGGCGAGGTCAAACTTTAACGGCCTGTAGTTCTTCCAGAAGATCCAGCAATTGGTCCAGCTTTTCACGACCCATCTGAGACTCGATATTGCTGGAGATCGCAAGTGACGTGGCCAGGTTTTCCTTAAGGATGGACCGGCCTGCATCCGTGATCGTGACCATGGTGCGGCGCTTGTCGTCACTGTCCTGGCGACGAGTGATCTGGCCATCAGCCTCCATTGTGCGCACGATGCGGGTCACGCTTGGAAGCAGCAGACAAGCCTCGTGTGCAATGGTGCTTTGTTCCACTTCGCCCAGTTCATCCAGCACGCGCAGGATGCGCCATTTCTGTTCGGTTATCTGGATGCCTTGCAGCATGTCCCGGATCGGGGCCATGACAGTTTCACGGGCACGCAACAGCGCGATAGGAAGGGACCGGGCGGTGCTCTTGGTGTGGCTTTGAGTGGTCATGC
Organism: Ruegeria sp. HKCCA5929; assembly: GCF_013034525.1. Taxonomy (NCBI): domain Bacteria; kingdom Pseudomonadati; phylum Pseudomonadota; class Alphaproteobacteria; order Rhodobacterales; family Roseobacteraceae; genus Ruegeria; species Ruegeria sp. HKCCA5929. Next base: position 139,468 of record NZ_WQGE01000007.1, on the reverse strand, counting down.
GGCCTTCTAGAGCGGTAGTTCGGAAATTGCAAAGATTAACAAAGCAATCTCTTGACGTGGGGCACATTAAATACTAAACATGTTAAGTAATAAAGGAGGAATCATGCCGCATTTCCACGTCGAATATTCCGGAAACCTGGAAGACAAGATCGATATGGGTGGCCTGTGCGAATGCATAAGGGCAACAGCTGCCGGGATCGACACCTTTCCGATGCCGGGCATTCGCGTGCGCGCAACGCGTGTGGACCACTATGCCATTGCGGATGGAAATCCGGCGCATGGATTTGTTGATATCTCGATCCGTCTGCGTGCAGGGCGGTCGGAAGACGTCAAGCAGGACGCGACGCGGCGTATATTTGACGCGGTCAAAGCCTATCTGGCGTCCGCCCTTTCGCAAAATTCCATCGCTCTGTCGCTTGAGATGCGCGACATCGACCCCAACCTTTCGCCTAAAACCGGCACGATCCGCGACCATCTGGCCGCGACTTCGCAGGAGACCTGAAACATGAGTGCGCTGGAGACGAATATTGAAAAACTGACGAGCTTTCTGGCCCGGTTCAGGGAAACCGGCATTCTCAATCGTATCGCTGGCGAAGACCGGGACGGGTCTGGCGGTGTATTCCAATCCACTTCGCCTGTCGACAAATCTGTGATCTGCGACGTTGCACATGGCTCGGCTGATGATATTGATGCGGCGGCAAAGGCCGCCCATGCCGCCTTTGCTGAATGGCGCGACATGTCTGCCACCGAACGCCGCCGCATCTTGTTGCGCGTTGCTGATGCCATCGAAGCGCGGGCCGAGGAAATCGCGCTGTGTGAATGCTGGGACACGGGCCAGACGCTGCGCTTTATGTCCAAGGCCGCGTTGCGCGGGGCGGAGAATTTTCGGTATTTTGCCGATCAGGTGGTTCAGGCGCGAGACGGGCAACATTTGAAATCCCCGACGCTGATGAACGTGACCACGCGCGTTCCAATTGGACCAGTTGGCGTGATTACCCCATGGAACACACCGTTCATGCTGTCGACCTGGAAAATCGCCCCTGCATTGGCTGCGGGCTGCACGGTGGTACATAAGCCCGCAGAGGATTCTCCCCTGACGGCCCGCCTGCTGGTGGAAATCGCCGAAGAGGCCGGGTTGCCCAAAGGCGTGCTGAACACGGTCAATGGGTTTGGCCCCGATGCAGGCAAAGCCCTGTGCGAACATAAACTGATCAAGGCGATTGCTTTTGTCGGCGAAAGCCGCACTGGCAGCCTTATCGTCAAGCAGGGCGCGGACACGCATAAGCGCAACCATCTGGAGCTGGGTGGAAAAAACCCTGTGATCGTTTTTGATGACGCCGATCTGGATCGTGCGCTGGATGCGGTGATTTTCATGATCTATTCGATCAACGGCGAGCGTTGTACCTCATCTTCGCGGTTGCTGGTGCAGGATACGATCAAAGAAGAGTTCGAGGCGAAGCTGGTCGAGCGTGTGAACAACATCAAGGTTGGCCACCCGTTGGACCCGGCGACCGAGATTGGGCCACTGGTGACCGAAGAGCACTACAACAAAGTCACCGGCTACTTCGACATTGCCAAACAGGACGGTGCAACCGTTGCTGCCGGTGGGGTCAAGGTGGGCGATGAAGGCTATTTTGTCCGTCCGACCTTGTTCACCGATGCCACCAACCAGATGCGCATCGCACGCGAGGAGATCTTTGGCCCTGTTCTGACCTCGATCCCCTTTGCGACCGAGGAGGAGGCGCTTCAGATTGCCAACGACACGCCTTATGGCCTGACAGGCTATGTCTGGACCAACGACCTGACCCGTGCCCTGCGCTTTACAGACAAGCTGGAGGCTGGGATGATTTGGGTGAATTCAGAAAACGTGCGTCACCTGCCTACGCCCTTTGGCGGGGTCAAAGCGTCTGGAATCGGGCGCGACGGCGGGGATTGGAGCTTTGAGTTCTATATGGAACAAAAGCATATCGGTTTTGCCACCGGTCAGCACAAGATCATGCAATTGGGGAAATAAACCCCTCAGGAGATCCTGATCCGGGATCACCAGAACGCATTAGGAGGAACCGTCATGGGAAAGATCGTACAGGCCGCGAAAATAACGCATGTGCCCAGCATCTGGATGTCCCACACGATGCCAAAATATAAAGGTATCCGGCAATCTGCCATCGATGGGTATGCCCGCCTGCGTCAGGACGCGATAGACCGCGAAGTCGAGACGTTCATTGTGTTCGATACCCATTGGATCACCAATCAGGGCTTTCACCTGAACACTAAGGAGCACCATAAGGGTCGCTTCATCAGTCACGAACTGCCGCATATGTTGGCTGATATGGAGTTCGACTATCGTGGCGATCATGAACTCGGGGAAACGATCCTTGATGTTCTGCGCGAGCGTGGAGAGCGCGCGCTCGGCCATTCGCACCCAGATATGGGTATGGAATACGGAACTCTGTTGCCCATGCATTTCATCAACGAAGGGGTGAATGCGCGGGTCTTGCCCGTGGCTGTCAATCAATTCTCTTCAATTGCGGAAAACCGGGTTTGGGGTGAGGCCATTGCCGAAGGCATCCGGCGTTCTGACCGCAATGTGTCTGTTCTGGCATCAGGGTCTCTCAGCCATGATTTCACCCCGAATGAACGATCGGTCGAAGGGTTGAACGCGGTGAATGGTGAGTTCAATCGCCAGATGGATATGCGGGTGTTGGAATTGTGGGAGCAGGGCCGTTTTGAAGAGTTCCTTGAAATGCTGCCCGACTATGCCAAAAAATGCACCGGAGAGTGTGCAATGAACGACACCGCCTTGTTGTTCGGGGCGCTGGGCTGGGGCAGCTACAAGGGTAAGATTGACATCTATACCCCATACTTTGGCAGCTCTGGCACGGGTCAGGCAAATGTCAGCTTTTCGGTCTGACATCAGGCATCAGGGATTGCTTCATTAGATCAAAACGTATCGGTTTGTTACGACCGCTTATCTCGCAGGGTCGCTCGGGATGAGTTTTCTGCGACAACAAAAGGCTAACGCATGGATTGGGACACGTTTTCGCATTGGGGCCAGCACATTTCAAAATGGGCGGCCGATTACCATAAGACACTTGCGGAACGCCCCGTGCGCGCGCAGACCGCACCGGGGGAAATCGCAGCCCAGCTTGTGGCAACCCCACCCGATGCGGGTGAACCGATGGATGCCATCATGGCTGATTTTGAACGGATCGTGATGCCAGGCATCACCCATTGGCAACACCCACGCTTCTTTGCCTATTTTCCAGCCAATGCCGCGCCCCCGTCGATGCTGGCCGAGATGCTGGTCACGACAATCGCGGCGCAATGCATGTTGTGGCAAACCTCACCAGCCGCGACTGAGGTCGAGGGCGTCATGGTCGACTGGTTGCGGCAGGCACTTGGACTGCCCGAAGGTATGACCGGAGTTATTCAGGACAGCGCCTCATCCGCCACTTTGTCGGCGGTTCTGACGATGCGGGAACGGGCCACGGGCTTTACCGGCAACCGCGAAGGATTGAACACCAAGGGCGCGCTGCGAATTTATTGTTCCGATCAAGTGCATTCGTCCATCGACAGGGCTTGCTGGGTCGCGGGGATTGGACAGGACAATCTGGTCAAGCTGCCCACGCAGGGGACCAGCTTTTCAATTGACGCCTCCGAGCTTGAAGCTGCCATTCAACGCGATCTAGCCGCCGGGCATGTCCCTGCTGGTATCATTGCCATCACGGGCGGAACCGGTGTTGGGGCCTGTGATGACTTGGTGGCGGTTGCAGATATCGCGCAGAAACACGACCTTTACACCCACCTGGACGCAGCCTGGGCCGGATCGGCCATGATCTGCCCTGAATTTCGCGAAGCCCTGTGGCAGGGTGCCGACCGCTATGACAGCATTGTTTTCAACCCGCATAAATGGATGGGCGCGCAATTTGATTGCGCCATCCAGTTCTTGCGGGACGCCGCGCCGCAGCTCAACACGCTAAAGATCGAGCCGGAATACCTCAAGACAACCGGAGCAGAGGTGACGAATTACTCGGAGTGGACGATCCCACTGGGGCGCAGGTTCCGGGCGTTGAAGATCTGGTTTCTATTGCGCTCATACGGATTGGAAGGACTGCGCGAACGCATCCGCAATCATGTGACTTGGGCGCAGGAACTCGCTGATCAGATCGGCGCGATGGAGGGGTTCGAGATCACGACCGGCCCGATTCTAAGCCTGTTTTCGTTCCGGTGTCCGGGAGACGATGCAATGCAGCAGCGGTTGGTCGACGCGTTGAACGATGATGGCCGGATTTATCTCACCCAAGGCATGTTCGACGGCCGCAAGATCATCCGCTTTCAGGTCGGGCAATTCGATACAACCCGAGATGACGTGCTGATTGCAGCCGAAGTGATCAGGGACGTGTGGGAGACACTTGAATGAAGTTTGCAACTTTCTTAGCGGGTGAGGAACGGTTTTTCGGAGCAATCACTGACGACGGTGCGATTGCATTGAACCAAGCGTTCCCCGATCACGACAGCCTTTACGAGGTGATTGTCGCGGGGGCGTTCGAGCAACTTGCAGAGGCCGCTGAGGGCAAAGCCGTCACGCATACCGAATTCACCTATGACATGGTCATGCCAGATGCGCGCCGCATCCTGTGTGTCGGCGTAAACTTCCCTGACCGGAATGCCGAATACAAAGATGGCAGCGAACAGCCCAAGTACATGTCGCTGTTCCCGCGCTTTGCCAGCGGGTTCACCGGTCATGACCGCCCTCTGGTCCGCCCACCGGAAAACCACACTCTGGACTATGAAGGCGAAGTGGCCATCGTGATTGGCAAGGCTGGTCGGCGCATTTCAAAGGACGATGCATACAATCACATTGCCGCGCTGACCTTGTGCAATGAAGGCACCATTCGCGACTGGGTGCGGCACGCAAAGTTCAATGTCACGCAAGGTAAGAACTGGGACAATTCGGGGGCCATTGGTCCATGGCTGGTGCCGTTCACTGACGCGGCCCAACTGGATGATGCCCGCATCCAGACCCGCGTGAACGGTGAGCTTCGACAGGACGATACTCTGAACCGCATGATGTTCCCGATCCGGCGCGAGATTGAATACATCTCGACCTTCATGACGCTTCAGCCGGGCGACATTGTTGTCACTGGTACACCAACCGGGGCAGGGGCACGGTTCGACCCGCCGAAATACCTGGTGCCGGGAGATGTGGTCGAGGTGTCCGTCGAAGGTATCGGAACCCTGCGCAACACGGTGGAGGACGAACAGGTATGACGCCCGAAGACCACGCCCGAGCCGCCGCCGAACTGCTGCAGGCCGAACGCAGGCGCGAACAGATCGGCCTGCTTAGTCTGCGCCACCCTGAGATGGGTATGGATGACGCTTATGAGATTCAGAACGCCATCTATCGCCAGAAACTGGCCGAAGGGCGCAAAGTGATCGGGTGGAAGATTGGGTTGACTTCGAAGGCGATGCAATACGCCTTGAACATCGACATTCCCGACAGTGGAATTTTGTTTGACGACATGGCGTTTCACAATGGCGCGACCGTTCCGGCAGGCCGTTTCATTCAGCCCCGGATTGAGGCCGAGATCGCCTTTGTTATGAAGTCCGCCGTCGGTGGCGAAAACGTATCACGCGACGACATCATCGCGGCCACGGATTACGTCGCCCCTGCACTGGAAATTCTGGACACTCGCATACAAAGAGTGGATTCCGAGACCGGCAAGGCGCGCACTGTCTTTGACACGATCAGCGACAACGCCGCCAATGCAGGCATCGTTTTGGGTGCCGAACGCCACGCAGTTGATGCCTTTGATCTGCGTTGGGTTGGGGCGCTTACCTTCCGTAATGGTGAGATCGAAGAAACCGGTCTGGGTGCTGGTGTGTTGAACGACCCTGTTGAAAGCGTGGTCTGGTTGGCGCGTCGCATGGCGCAATATGGTCAGAGCATCGAACCGGGGCAGATTATTTTGTCCGGCAGTTTCATCCGCCCCGTCGAATGCCCCTCGGGCGCCAAAATTCACGCGGATTTCGGGCCGTTCGGCTCGGTCGATATCAATTTCGCCTGAAAGGAATACCAATGCCTGCGCCACAAAATGCATTCAAGGCTGCGTTAAAGGCCGGCTCTCCACAGATCGGATGCTGGGTTGGTTTGGCCAATGCCTATGCGGCCGAGATTGCCGCCACAGCGGAGTTCGATTGGTTGCTGGTTGATGGGGAACATGCGCCTAACGACCTGCAATCGATCCTGGAACAGGTGCGCGTGATTGAGGGGTCCGGCAGTGTGCCGGTTGCACGCTTGCCGATCGGCGAAACCTGGATGATCAAGCAATATCTGGACGCCGGTGTTCAGAATATTCTGGTGCCGATGGTCGAAAGCGGCGACCAAGCGCGCGAACTGGTGCGGGCCGTTCAGTATCCACCGCATGGTGTTCGAGGTGTTGGATCATCGTTGGCGCGGGCGTCACGCTTTGCTGCGATCCCGGACTATTTGAAAACCGCCGACGAACAGATTTGCCTGCTTGTGCAGGTCGAGAACAACAATGGCATGGACGCGCTGGATGATATTCTGGCGACTGATGTGGACGGGGTATTCATCGGACCCGCCGACCTGGCCGCCGATATGGGTCATCTTGGGGATGCGAACCACCCTGAGGTGGTTGCCGCAGTGTTGGATGCAATCCATCGGATCGTGATGGCAGGCAAGGCCGCCGGGATTTTGACACTGGACCCGAGTCTTCAACGCAAGTGCCTGGATCTTGGCGCAACTTTCGTGGCCACCAGTATCGACGTGACCTTGTTTGCCAAAGCAATCCGGTCTGCCGCTGTCGCGGGTCTGAGCCTGCTGCCTGATCAGACCGCGACAGGCATTGCGCAAACGAGCGCGGCCTCAAAATACCTGCAGCAGCTCTGCAAACACTGGTCGCACAAGGCCGAGATCTCCTTTGATGGAACGCAGGGCAGCGTATCTTTCCCTGACGGCGATCGGGTGACATTGACAGCAGATGCAACCACTTTGACGGTGACCGCCACAACCGGCCCGCGTGGCGATCTGCGTCGTTGGAAACAGGTTATCGAGACGCATTTGATCCGCTTTGCATTTCGAGAAGACCTGAGCATCGACTGGACAGCTTGATGTTTTTGATGCGGTAACCCTAAATGCTGATGTGAGGCGTGGGTTAGTTCAAAAGGGTCGATGCTGAAGGTTGTTGTCCATCAAGGGTTTCACAAAACCGGAACCAGAACCCTGCAAACGATGCTGTACAGGAACCGTTTCCGGTTAAAGACCCGAGTCAATGTTTTGGTGCCACGGAATTTGAAAGACGCTGGTGTTGCCGCGCGCCGTTTTTCAGTGGTACCGGAAGAAAGAACGCTTGAAAAATTTCGTATGAAATTCCGTCAGGTTCTGCTGTCGTTGGATGGCCACTCTGAATTGCCGTTGCTGATCAGCAGCGAAGAGTTTGCAGGCATGATCCCGGGGCGCAAGGGTGTGTGGTCCTATGGCCAAGCGCACATCCTTGCCGAAGTTATCTGGGAGGAAATCAACAGACTCACAGACAACAAGGCGCGGATCACATTCTTTTACACGACCAGAGATACCGCGGATTGGATCAAAAGTGTGTATTGGCAGAACATTCGCGGAAACAGAATTCAAGAAGACCTGTGCGAATACATTGAACTGCTGAACCCGGGCGCGGAGCTCGATGGCGTTGTGGCTCGGGTCTCGGATCAGATGTCTTCACGAGCGGACGTTATCTCTTTGAACACCTCGGGTTTAAGCGATCGTCTGTTTCCTGTCACCAAGGTGCTTTCGATTTTGAATGTACGGTCGGACGATCTGAAGCCCGTCAACAACCTGAATGTTCAGCCAGTTGGGGCTGCAGAACACTTTCTTGATCTGAACCGATCAAATATGTCGGACGAGGATGTTATGGTCGCAAAACAAGCCTACCTAAAGAGGTTCAAAGCTTCGACATAGCGTATTGTGAGCCGCGCCGCGCGCCTACAGCTTTTGCACGCCATGCACTGTCAGCGTGCTGACCAGATCGGCATAGTCTTCGCGGGCTTTGGGGCCCGCGCCGGTGTTCCACATGTAATACCAGTTCAGCATCCCAAAGACCGACATCGTGGCACCGCGCAATTTATCTTTGGCATCGTCGAAAGCCTCGGGAGACAACTCTTTGAGGATGTCGCGTACAAAATTCACCAAATCAAGCTGATAGCCTCGCAGAAGTTTCTGCTGATCGTCCGTCAGCGCGCTCATGCCGCTGATTTGTACACGGTGTTCGTCATCCGCGCCCTGATAGGCAAACAGGATTTCGCGCACCGCTGTGCGCAGCTTCTGCTCGGGGTTCAAACCGCTCAGATCCACGTTGCAAATCCGATCCCTTAGCTCGCGCAGATAGGTTTCAAGGATGTCATACAGGATGGCATCCTTGCTGTCGTAGTAGTGGTAGATGTTGGCCTTCGAGATCCCGCACTCTTTGGCGAGCAGTGTCATCGACGCGCGATCAAACCCCTGATCGGCAAACACTTTGGCCGCCATTTTCAGGATCTGTTCCCGCTTTTGGTCGTGGTCTTTAGCGATTGTTCGGGCCACGGTTTATTCCTTATCGCGATTGTCGACGACACGCTTCGCCTTGCCCTGAGAGCGTTCGACGTCGCCGGGGTCACCTACAACAATTTCCGTTGAAACGCCAACGACGTCCTTGATCCGCTTGGTCAGCATGCGGGCCGCCGCAGTTTTGGAGAGTTCGTCGGTGGAATCGGTTGAGGATTCAACAAAGACCCGCATCGCGTCCATGCGGCCCGACTTATACAATTCGATCTGATAATACGGGGCAAGACCCCCCGTCGCCATGACCTGTTCTTCGATCTGGCTGGGGAAGACGTTGACGCCGCGCAGGATCATCATGTCGTCGCTGCGACCTGTGATCTTTGCCATCCGGCGCATGGACCGTGCTGTTCCCGGCAGCAGGCACGTCAGGTCGCGCGTGCGATAACGGATCATCGGCAACCCTTCCTTGGTCAGGGTTGTGAACACCAATTCGCCGGTTTCGCCGTCGGGCAAAACCTCACCAGACACGGGGTCGATGATTTCCGGCAGGAAATGATCCTCCCAGATCACCGGGCCGTCTTTGGTTTCAACGCATTCATTGGCCACCCCAGGACCCATGATCTCGGACAGGCCATAGATATCGACCGCATGCATATCAAACGCGGCTTCGACTTCGGCTCGCATGGCGTCTGTCCAGGGTTCAGCACCAAACACTCCAACCTTCAATGAGCTTTCGCGGGGGTCGAGACCGGCCTTGTGGAACTGCTCAAGGATATTGAGCATATAGGACGGCGTCACCATGATCCCGTCGGGCCGGAAGTCGTTGATCAGGTTAACCTGCTTTTCGGTTTGCCCCCCGGACATGGGAACAACGGTCGCGCCAAGGCGTTCAATCCCATAGTGGGCACCCAGCCCGCCGGTGAACAGCCCATAACCATAAGCATTGTGGACCATGTCGCCTTTGCGCAGTCCCGAAGCACGTAAGGAACGCGCGCCCAAATCCGCCCAGTTGTCGATGTCATTCTTGGTGTAACCCACCACGGTCGGTTTACCAGTCGTGCCCGAGGACGCGTGAAGACGAATGATCTCGCTGCGCGGAACTGCGAACAAACCAAACGGGTAATTGTCACGCAGATCGTTTTTGTATGTGAACGGAAACTTCGAAAGGTCGGACAGTTGCTGTAGATCGTCGGGATGCACTCCGGCCTCGTCAAACCGCTGTTTGTACATCGCAACGTTGTTGTATGCGTGGCGTACGGACCACTTGAGCCGTTCAAGCTGTGTGGCGCGAATTTCATCGATCGAGGCGATCTCGATCGGGTCAAGATCCGCTTTGTTCGGGGATAGGTCTTCCATCGCGTCACTCCTCCAGTCGCGAAGCTATTCTTGAAAATTCTGACCGCCCACTGCGCGGGACATGCCGCGAAACTCGGCGATCAGAGTGTTGTTTTGGTTGGTGACGCGAACGTCATAGATACCGCTGCGTCCGGACACAGTGACCTCTTTCGCGGTGGCTGTCAGACGGTCGCCTTTGCTTCCGGGGGCGAGGAAGCTGATCATTGTGTGTTGCGCGACGGTTGCCTTGTTTCGGCTATTGCAGGCAAAGGCGAAGGCGCTGTCGGCCAGAGCGTGGGTGACGCCCCCATGGCATGTGCCATGACCATTGCAGTGATGGTTGGCGACGGTCAGTGTCAGAACTGCGTGGCCTTCGTCAATCTCGACAAGTTCCATGCCGAACCATTTGCTTGCCTCGTCATTTGCCCACATTGCAGCAGCGGATTTTTCGGCGCGTTCTTTTGGGGTCATCCTCAACGTCCCTGAAAATGCGGTGCGCGTTTTTCGAGGAAGCTGGATACGCCTTCTGCGTAGTCCGCGCTTTCCCCGCAAGTTTTCATTGCGTCAGCTTCAATTTCAAGCTGATCTGATAGGGATGTGGTGGCCGCGGCTTGAATGCATTGTTTAGTCAAGCCCAGCCCGAGCGTGGGGCCGTTGGCCAATTGCGCGGCAAGCGTGCGCGCCTCGCTCATCAGTTGATCGTCGGGCAGTGCTTTCCAGATCAGTCCCCAATCCTCTGCCTGTTTGGCTGAAAGAGGTTGAGCGGTTAGCGCCAACCCCTTAGCGCGTGCCTCACCCAACAGGCGCGGCAAGTGCCAACTGCCACCCGTATCCGGTATCAGGCCGACCTTGGAAAAGCTCTGAATGAATTTGGCATTTTCCCCGGCCAGAACCATGTCACAGGCCAACGCCAGATTCGCACCTGCACCTGCGGCGACCCCGTTTACGGCGCAGATGACCGGGAACTCCAGGGACCGGATCAACCGGACCAGAGGAGCGTAAAACGTTCGTACCGTTTTGCTCAGATCCGGAGGGCCATCCATTTTGGATGGATCGCGATCGCCCAGGTCTTGACCTGCGCAGAACCCGCGCCCGGCACCGGTCAGCAATATCGCGCGGCCCCCGTTGTCGCGCGCGGTCTTCAACGCGTCTTGCAGGGCGACGTGCATGTCTTCATTGAACGCGTTCAACTTGTCTGGGCGGTTCAGGGTAATTTCAACCCAGTTCCCGTGGTCTTGTGCAAGTATCGTATCGCTCATGACTGTCTCTTCTGGCCTCATTTCAACTTAATCATTGCATTAACCGAACGGTTGGTCAATATATAAACCAGTACCGAATCTGGTCCGATTAAAAGGGTTGTCGATGTTGCAGTCGTCGCTGGTGAGCGTTGAATTCAAGGGTGACGTGGCTTGGGTCACGGTCAACAACCCGCCAGTGAACGCGACCTCTACCGCAGTGCGGCGGGGGCTGTCCGACGCAGTTGATGCGGTTCAAGGTGCGCGCGTGGCGATTCTATATTGCGCGGGCAGGACCTTCATTGCGGGCGGTGACATGTCCGAGTTTGATGCACCGCCAGTCGAGCCGCATTTACCGGATGTTGTTCAGAAGATCGAAGACAGCAAAGTGCCGTTTGTCGCCTGTATGCACGGCAATGTGCTGGGCGGCGGGTTCGAAATTGCCATGGCCTGTGCGTGGCGGATCGCAGCGCGGGATACCGGTTTTGGTTTGCCCGAGGTCAATGTGGGGTTGATCCCCGGGGCAGGGGGCACTCAACGTTTGCCGCGTCTTGTGGGGATGCAAGCTGCAATTGAGATGGCGTGTTCCGGCAAGATCATGAAAGCTGAAGCATTGGCGGAACTCGGGGGCATTGATGAGATCGCCGACGACCTATTGGATGCAGTTTCGGAATTTGTTGCCGATTTGCCCGAACGTCCACTGCCTGTCAGTCAGCGCACTGTACCGGACTTTGCGCCCGATCTGTTTGAAACAAGCCGTCTGGCGTTGCAGAAACGCGCCAAAGGGCAACAGTCGCCACTGGAAAACCTGAGCGCTCTCGGCTGGTCCGTTGAGCCATTCGCTAAGGGGCAACCGAAAGAACGCGCCCGCCATCTGGCCCTGCGCCAAAGCGCTGAAAGCCGGGCGTTGCGCCACGCATTCTTTGCTGAACGCACCGTATCCAGACCTGCGTTGATCAAGGGCGCTACTGCGCGCGACATTTCCCGAATTGCCGTTGTGGGCGGCGGGCTGATGGGCGCAGGCATTGCTACGGCCGCCCTGAATGGTGGATTGTCGGTCACTGTGATCGAGCAAAACGCCGAGGCAGCATTGGCGGCGAAGGGGCGGGTTGAATCTCTGCTTCAAGGGGCTGTTAAACGGGGCAGGATGTCCGAGGCGCAGCTGCGAGACCACCTGTCCAAATTCAAGGCTGCCCATAGCTATGCCGCAGCTGCGGATGCCGAGTTGGCTATCGAAGCCGTGTTCGAAAGCTTGCCCGTCAAGCAGGCGGTGTTTGCGGAACTGGCTAGATACATGAACCACGATGCCATCCTGGCCACGAATACATCCTACCTGAACCCGGTGGATATTTTTGCAGGTGTTGAAAACCAAACCCGCTGCATTGGTCTGCATTTCTTCAGCCCGGCCCATGTGATGAAGCTGCTTGAGATCGTACATACGCCTTATACGTCGCCTGAAGTTTTGGCCACAGGTTTCGCCTTGGGCAGAAAGCTGCGGAAAGTGTCGGTTCTTTCGGGTGTCTGCGATGGGTTCATAGGCAACCGCATGCTGGCGGCGTATCGGCGCGAGGCTGACTATTTGCTGGCTGATGGGGCGCTGCCTTATCAGGTGGATCAAGCGATGCGCGCGTTTGGGATGCCCATGGGACCTTATGAGCTGCAGGATCTGACCGGTCTTCAAATCGCCTGGGCCAACCGCAAGCGCAATGCCGCAATTCGGGAGCCAAACGAACGCTATGTGCCCATCCCGGATCAACTGTGTGAGATGGAGCGTTTTGGTCAGCGTGCGAGCAAGGGTTGGTATCGTTACTCGGATGGCGACCGCACACCGATCCGCGACCCTGAGGTTGAGGCGTTGATCGAAGACTACTCGGCTGAACAGGGCATCACCCGCCGAAACTTTACCGAGCAGGATATTTCCTCGCGTATTCTGGCGGTTCTGGCCAACGAGGGGGCTTTGATCATCCAAGAGGGTATCGCAGAGAACGCGGATGCTGTCGATATGGTACAAATCCATGGATACGGTTTCCCGCGTTGGCGTGGAGGGCCAATGCACTACAGCAAAGAGATCGGTATCGACGTGTCTCACGCAATGATGCTGACAGTTGCAAACGAAAACCCTGGGTCGTGGCGCATCGCGGACCGTGGAGGGAACCATTAACATGTTGATGGTTACAAAAGCGACCATTAACGCATTCTTGACTCATGTTTCACTGGGAGGAGACAGAACCATGAAATTCACCAAGCTAAGCACCTTACTGGCATCGGCTGCGCTGGCCGTTACGGGCACAGTGGCACTGGCGGCAGATTACACGCTGACCATTTCCAGCTGGGCGCCGCCGACCCATGGCATCAATGCCAAGATGTGGCCGAAATTCGTGGAGATGGTTGAAGAGGCGACAGACGGTCAGGTCACGGCCGAACTCAAGTTGGGCATTGCGCCGCCACCGGCACAGATGGACCTGATTATGGATGGCGCGGCAGATGCGTCGATCATCTTCCATGGTTACCAGCCGGGTCGCTTTGTCACCACCAAGATGATCGAACTGCCCGGATACGAGGGTTCGGCCGAGGACGCCTCGGTCGCTTATTGGCGCACCTATGACAAGTTTCTCAAAGAGGCAGACGAACATCGCGGCGTGAAGGTGATCGCTCTGCACACGCATGGCCCTGCCCAGTTGCATTCCAGCAGCCCTGTGACCTCTCTGGATGAGGTCTCGGGTCTCAAAGTGCGTATCCCGGGTGGCGTTGGCGGGGACGTCGGCACGGCTCTGGGTGCGACCGGCATTCAGGTGCCTGCGCCGAAAGTCTATGAAACCCTGGCCTCGAAAGCTGCGGATGGGGTTGTGATGCCCTTTGAATCCCGCAAAGGGTTCAAGCTGACCGAAGTGGCGCAAAATGTTTACGAAGTTCCGGGTGGTCTATATCGCGGATCGTTTGCCTTCATCATGAACGAAGACACTTTTGCCGATCTGCCCGCCGATCTGCAGGCCGCGCTGGAAGAGAACGTCTTTGGTGAACCGCTGAGCCGTGAGATTGGCAAGATCTGGGACGAGATCGACGCTATCGGTCGCGAAGCAACCGAAACCACCGAAGGCAACGCGATCAACGCGGCCTCTGTTGAAGATCTTGAGAAATTCAACACGATTGCCGTCGATGTACGCGCCAAGGTCATTGACGAAGTCAACGGCGCGGGTATCGACGCTCAGGCCGCTTATGACATGATCGTAAGTGAAATGGCTTCGCAGTAATGCAGCCCGGCTGGCGGGCGTGACCCGCCAGCCCTTTTCACCCGCCGGGGACCAATCATGCACTCACTCGTGACCTTTGCGCGACGCATCAGTGTCGTTCCGACGCTGCTGGCCTGCGTGGCGCTATTCATACTGATGGTGATGACCTTTTTTGACGTCATCCTGCGCTCTGTCTTCAACGCGCCAATCGAGGCTGCAACCGAGCTGACGCGGATTCTGATGGCGATCCTTGTCTTTTCGGTCCTACCGATAATCTCGGCCGGACGCGGACAGATCGCTGTGGACCTGACAGATGGAATTTTCGCACGTATGCGGTTAAGCCGAGCGCGTGACGCGATTGTATATCTGGTATCCGGTATCATGCTGATCTGGCCAATTCAGCGCGTGTGGGTGCTGGCAGAGCGGGCGCGGGATTACGGCGATGTCACCGAATACTTGTCGATTCCTGTCTTCTATGTGGGCTGGTTCATCGCCGCCTTCACCGCGATCACTGCTGTCGCGATGATCATCACCGGGATTTTGCACATTTTTGCCCCCCAAGCCTTGTCGGAGCACTCCTGATGACTGCCGCTTTGATCGGTTTCGCCCTTGTCCTTGTTCTTGTGCTGCTGCGCCTGCCCATTGTGTTTGCGATGGGGCTCGTTGGGACGCTTGGCTTTGCATATGAACGCGGAGGCAGCATCCTGTCCGAACGTGGATTGAAGGCCGCGATGTCCATGGTGGGCCGCCAGATCACTGATACGGCGCAGGATTACGGGCTGTCTGTTGTGCCACTGTTCATCCTGATGGGTCTGTTCGTCAACAAGGGCGGCCTTGCGCGCGAACTTTATGCGGTATCGAATGCCTTCCTGGGCCATTTCCGCGGCGGCATCGCCATGGCAACGGTTGCGGCCTGTGGTGGGTTTTCTGCCATTTGTGGCTCGTCGCTGGCCACGGCCGCAACGATGTCCAAAGTCGCAATGCCGGAAATGCGTCGCTATGGTTATTCGGATGAGCTGTCGACGGCGTCGATTGCTGCCGGTGGAACACTGGGCATTCTGATCCCGCCATCGGTCATTCTGGTGATCTATGGCCTTTTGACCGAAACCTCGATTGGCAAGCTTTTCGTTGCGGGCATCATCCCCGGTGTGTTGGGCATTCTGTTTTACCTGCTGGCGGTGCGTTGGACCGTTTGGCGCAGACCCGACGCCGGACCAGCAGGAGAGCGGCACGGCTGGGGCGAACGCCTTTCGGCGCTGCGCTCGGTCTGGGCCGTGCTGCTGCTGTTCTTCCTTGTGATCGGCGGGTTGTACGGGGTGTTTGACTTCTATCCGCTGAACCTGACCTTCAGCCCGACCGAGGCAGCTGGCATGGGCGCAATGGGTGCCTTCCTGATCGCGTTGTCTCGGGGTGGGCTAACCCTTGGTTCCACCTTTGAAGTGTTGAAAGAGACCAGTTTCACTGCTGCGGCATTGTTCTCGGTTCTGATCGGGGCGCAGATCTTTTCGAACTTCATCAACTTGGCCGGTCTGCCCGAAGCTTTGATCGCATTGGTCACGGCCTATGAGGTGGAGCCGTTTGTGGTGATCCTGATGATACTCGGGATCTACATCATTCTGGGCTGTGTCTTTGAATCACTGTCGATGCTGCTGCTGACAGTGCCGATCTTCTTCCCGCTGGTGACATCGCTGGGATATGATCCGATCTGGTTTGGCATCGTTGTCGTTGTCGTGACTGAGATCAGCCTGATCACTCCCCCAGTCGGTTTGAACGTGTTCATTCTTAAAGGTGTGGTGGGGGATGTCTCGACCGGGACCATCTTCAAGGGCGTCACTCCGTTTTGGGTGGCAGATATCTTTCGTTTGGCGCTGATTGTTCTGGTGCCATGGCTGGTTCTGGTTCTGCCTGAACATATGGGGGCGATGGGTCACTGATGTTCTCGCTGACCGCACTTCCAACCGGTTTTCACGCAGACCCTTATCCGGCCTATTCTGCGCTGCGCGAAGACACGCCCGTCTGCTTTCAAGCCGATGGGTCTGTCATCCTTTCGCGCTATGACGATCTGGATCTGGTGTATCGGGACACAAAACGTTTCATTTCGGACAAGAAGGCGGTTTTTGGGCCGAAATACGGGGTCGACAGCCCTTTATTCGAACATCACACGACCAGTTTGGTGTTCAATGATCCGCCTTTGCACACCCGTGTTCGTAAGGTGATGGTCGGT
Source organism: Ruegeria sp. HKCCA5929 (assembly GCF_013034525.1). NCBI lineage: Bacteria > Pseudomonadati > Pseudomonadota > Alphaproteobacteria > Rhodobacterales > Roseobacteraceae > Ruegeria > Ruegeria sp. HKCCA5929. The sequence continues at coordinate 122,887 of NZ_WQGE01000007.1, read as the reverse complement.
GCGATGAACCCGCGCGCGCTGGCGCAGATGGAGCCGGGTCTGGTGCAGCTGGTCGACAGCTTGCTGGACCAGATGCAGACCAAGGGCTCTGTTGAGTTGATCGAGGATTTTGCCGGGGCCATCCCGATTGAAATCATCGGCAACTTACTGGGCATTCCCCGATCCGAGCGCGGACCCCTGCGGGATTGGTCTCTGGCCATTTTGGGCGCTTTGGAGCCTCAGCTGACTCAGGAACAAGAAGACTGGGGCAATCGCGCGGTGTCTGACTTCAAGGCATTCCTGCGCCACATCATAGATGATCGTCGCGCCAATCCAGGTGACCCATCAACGGACGTGCTGACACGATTGATGCAGGATGACACCGATGGCGGGTTGACCGAGGTCGAGCTGTACCAGAACTGCATTTTCATCCTGAATGCTGGGCATGAGACCACGACCAATCTGATCGGCAACGCGCTGGAGCTGCTGGACCGGCACCGTGACAAGCGTGCCGAGTTGCTGGCCGACCCGGAGCTCATAAACACAGCCGTGGACGAGTTTCTGAGAATGGAAAGCCCCAACCAATTCGGCAACCGTATGACCACCGAGGATATCGTTTTCCACGGCCAAACCATTCCCGCCGGAACAGATATCCATCTTTGCATCGGAGCCGCCAACCGCGACCCGCGACAGTTTGAGCAGCCCGATGAAGTGATGTTGGACCGGCGCCCCAACAAACACCATGCCTTTGCTGGTGGGCCACACACCTGCGTTGGCCTGACTTTGGCCCGTATGGAGGGCCGCGTGGCGGTTGGGCGGTTTCTGGCCCGCTTCTCGGATTACTGTATCGCCGATGGTGCTGAACGCGGTGGCCGTATCCGGTTTCGGGGTTTCGCGCGATTGCCCGCGCAGGTTTGAAGGGTACGGTTTGTGGTGTTGCTGTGCAAAAATAACGACCGACCGTACGGTTAAAGATATGACCTCACACGTTCGACTTGGTGATGTGAGGATCCAGACACTGATGAGGAGACGCTCATGACCATCCAACAGATATCCAGCTTTGCCGCCGGTGCATGGGTGCCGCCTGGTGCCGGGGCGCGCACTATTTCCAGCGCCGTAACGGGCAAGGTGTTTGCAACTGCGGGCAACGCGGCACTGGATGTGCAAGGAATGCTGGACTATGCGCGCGACGTCGGCGGGCCGGCCCTGCGCAAGATGACCTTTCATGAGCGGGCCAAAATGCTCAAGGCGGTGTCGCTGCATTTGGGTCGGCACAAGCAGGCGCTCTATGATCTGTCTTTCAACACAGGCGCGACGCAGTCGGACCACATGATCGACATCGACGGCGGCATTGGCACAATGTTTGTCTTTGCCTCGAAAGGACGCCGGGAAATGCCGGACGGGCATGTCTATCTGGACGGTGATGTTGAGCAACTATCGCGCAACGGGACGTTTCTGGGCCAGCACGTCTGCACCCCGTTACACGGCGTGGCGGTTCACATAAATGCGTTCAACTTTCCGGTCTGGGGTATGTTGGAGAAACTGGCGCCAACTCTGTTGGCCGGTGTTCCGGCCATCGTTAAACCGGCGACGAATTCTTGCTACGTGACCGAGCTGTGTGTGCGGTTGATGTTGGAATCCGGTATTTTGCCCGCCGGGGCGCTTCAGTTGGTGTCGGGCGGTTTGGGCGACATGCTGGACCGTTTGACCCTGCAGGATGTGGTCAGCTTTACCGGCTCGGCGGATACGGCGCTGAAACTGCGATCCAACCCCGTGATCCTGGAAAACTCCGTACGGTTCGTCGCCGAACAGGACAGCCTGAACTGTTCGATTCTTGGCCCTGATGCCGTACCGGGTACGCCTGAGTTTGACCTTTTCGTCAAAGAGGTCCAGCGCGAGATGACGGCGAAGGCTGGTCAGAAATGTACCGCAATCCGTCGGATCATCGCGCCGGAGGTGCAGGTGCAAGCCGTGATCGAGGCGTTGTCCGCGCGGCTGGCCAAAACCGTTATCGGCGACCCAAGGCTGGAAACCACCCGCATGGGCGCGTTGGTCTCGAATGGTCAGAAACGTGACGTTCTGGAAAAGGCGGCGATCATTGGCCAAGAGGCCGAGCGTGTCTTCGGCAACCCGGATGATTTTGCGGTCGATGGAGCAGATCCCGAAAAAGGAGCGTTTCTGCCGCCCATGCTTTACCATTGTGCCAACCCTGACGCGGCGCAGCGTGTGCATGATACCGAAGCTTTTGGGCCGGTCAGCACGGTCATGGGCTATCGCGATCTCGACCATGCGATTGAACTGGCAAACCGGGGGCAAGGATCTTTGGTGGCATCGGTCATTACGCATGACCCTGACGTGGCGCGTCAGGTCGCCATTGGGGCAGGGGCCTATCATGGGCGTTTGTACTTCAACAACCGTGACTCGATGAAAGAATCTACCGGTCACGGTTCACCTTTGCCTCATATGGTGCATGGCGGCCCCGGGCGCGCCGGCGGCGGCGAAGAGATGGGCGGCGTGCGTGGTGTTAAGCACTATATGCAAAGGACAGCCATTCAGGGCTCACCTGACCTACTGACCGCGATTGGAAACAGATGGGTGCCCGGCGCGACGGAGGTCAAAGGCTCTGCCCATCCCTTTACGCGCAGGTTTCATGACCTTGCAATTGGCGAGACGATTTACACGGAACCCCGCACCATCACCATGGAAGATATCGAACACTTCGCCACTTTCACGGGCGATACCTTCTATGCCCACATGGATCAGGCTGCGGCGGAACGAAACCCGTTCTTTCCGGGTCGCGTCGCCCATGGCTATTTGTTGCTGTCATTTGCCGCTGGATTGTTTGTCGAACCAAATGAAGGGCCGGTGCTGGCCAATACCGGTCTGGACGGGTTGCGCTTTATGAAGCCGGTTGAAGCCGGTGACAGCATCAAAGTGCGCCTGACGGTCAAGGCCAAAACCAAACGCAATGACGAATATGGCGAAGTTCGTTGGCACGTCACGCTGATCCAGCAAGATGACGAACAGGTCGCAGAATATGAGCTGTTGACGATGGTTGCTTACTAGCTACTTGGATGCGTGCGATGGGCCGGATGGTATTTCCCTTCGGCCCGATTATACTTCGTGTATGAAAGACATCAGCCCTGATTGGTTCGAAACCTGTGTCAGTCAACTGACCAACACCGGCACACAGCGGGTGTGGTCAGTGCTGGTTACGATATTTGGAGATTTGGCGCCCAGCGGATCGGACCAAGTCAGTGGCAGCTTGATCACGGCGCTCACCAGTCTGGCCGGAATCAAGTCTGAGGCGACGCGTGTTGCATTGCATCGGCTGCGGAAAGAAGGTTGGATCGAAAGTACGCGGGTGGGGCGCACCAGCGTGCACCGCTTGACGGATTTTGGTCGCAGCCAAAGTGCCGCCGCCGCGCCGCGTATCTATTCCCGCGAGACCGAAAAGCCCGACATCTGGCATGTTCTGATCGCCAGCGGTTCTGAAAGTTCCCGCAAAGAACTGTCAGATCTGATGCTCATTGGTGATTATATCTCTGTCAATGCCTCTACGGCCATGGCGCCGGGCTCGGCCCCTGATGGGCTGGAAGACCTGCTGGCGATTGAAAGCAGTGCTGTATCAGTGCCCGATTGGATGCGGGATCTATGTGGACCTGAACCTCTGAAAGACGCTTACAGTCAGTTCTGGACCACACTTCAGTTCGTCGAACAGCATTTGCCCGCCAAGGGGATGGACGACCTCCTGCAAACTGCCGTTCTGCGTGTTCTGATCGTTCATGGGTGGCGGCGGCTTATCCTGCGCCATCCCCCTTTGCCACCTGCCTTTCTGCCAGAAGACTGGAAAGGTGCGGAGTGCCGACAGTCCGTGGCGCAGCTGTTAGACAGGTTGCCTCGCCCGAGCCTTGCGTCACTGGAAGCCGTATTGGGGGATTGAGACCGAGCGGGACGTGAGTGTCGCCCGGTCAGCTTAATGTTGTTTGGATCACCGCCCTAATCGGCCCCGAATATCGCAACGATAAAGTTCTGACTTTATATGTTACAAAAATGGTGAGCACGGTCAAAAAAAGGTAACATAAAGCTTGCCTCGAATCGGTTGCTTTAATAAAAACCGACCAGACGGTTAATGAATACTAACGCGAACAGGAGGCCTCGGACATGGACGCATTCATTTGCGACGCGACGCGTACACCGATTGGGCGGTATGGCGGAGCGCTGTCTTCGGTTCGCACGGATGATCTTGCGGCTTTACCACTAGCGGCGTTGAAAGAACGCAACCCTCAGGTCGATTGGGCCAGCGTCGACGATGTGATCTATGGTGATGCCAATCAGGCCGGAGAGAGCAACAGGAACGTTGCACGCATGGCGGCCTTGTTGGCCGGGCTGCCGATCGACGTTCCGGGCACAACGGTAAACCGTCTTTGCGCCAGCGGTATGGATGCCGTTGGAATGGTAGCCCGCGGCATCAAGGCAGGCGATTACGATCTGGCCATTGCGGGGGGCGTGGAAAGCATGTCCCGCGCACCATTTGTGATGCCCAAGGCAACTTCGGCGTTCACTCGCAACAACGCGGTATACGACACCACGATCGGCTGGCGTTTCGTGAACCCGAAGATGAAGCAGGACTACGGCGTGGATTCCATGCCGCAGACTGCTGACAATGTGGCCGAAGACTATGGCATCAGTCGTGAAGATCAGGATGCCTTTGCTGCACGCAGCCAGGCCCGGTGGGCGGCCGCTCATGCGGCGGGTGTTTTCGGCGATGAAATCACTCCGGTTTCGGTACCACAGCGAAAGGGCGACCCGTTCATTGTGGATACGGATGAACACCCGCGTCCGGGAACCACAGCAGAAAAACTGTCAGGTCTCAAAGGGGTGAACGGATCGGAAAAGACCGTCACAGCGGGCAATGCTTCGGGTGTAAATGATGGCGCGGCAGCCATTCTGATGGCGAATGAGGCGGCAGCGGCCAAGAACGGTCTGACCCCGATGGCCCGTGTGGTGGGGATGTCGGTTGCGGGTGTTCCACCGCGTGTGATGGGCATCGGCCCGGTGCCTGCCAGCCGCAAGGTTCTGGCCCGTGCAGGGCTGAGCATCGAACAGATGGATGTGATCGAATTGAATGAGGCATTTGCCTCTCAGGGTTTGGCAACATTGCGCGAGTTGGGCCTGCCGGACGATGCGCCCCACGTGAACCCCAATGGAGGGGCCATCGCTTTGGGCCACCCACTGGGCATGAGCGGCGCGCGTCTGGTGCTGACCGCAGCCTATCAATTGAAGCGAACCGGGGGTCGCTATGCGCTCTGCACCATGTGTGTGGGCGTCGGGCAGGGCGCGGCCCTTATTCTTGAACGCGTGTAACGGAGGAGACGGGACATGTATGCTCAGATGGTTAAATCCGAAGCATCAAACGAAGATCCGGAGAAACTGGCAGAGTTTCAGGCGCGGATTGATGCCGATATCAAGATCGAGCCCAAGGACTGGATGCCTCAGGCTTATCGTAAGACCCTGATCCGTCAGATCGGTCAGCATGCGCACTCTGAGATCGTGGGGCAATTGCCCGAAGGCAACTGGATTACCCGCGCACCGACGCTGGAGCGCAAAGCGATCTTGTTGGCCAAGGTGCAGGATGAAGCCGGGCATGGGCTTTACCTCTACTGCGCAGCTGAGACGCTGGATGTCAGCCGGGACGAGATCACCGAGATGCTGCTTGACGGGCGTATGAAATACTCGTCGATCTTCAACTATCCGACGTTGAACTGGGCCGATATTGGTGCTGTTGGATGGCTGGTTGACGGTGCGGCGATCATGAATCAAGTGCCGCTGCAACGCACGTCTTACGGGCCTTATTCACGCGCGATGATCCGTATCTGCAAGGAAGAGAGCTTCCATCAGCGGCAAGGTTACGACGCGATCCGCAAAATGGCCGAAGGCACGCCCGAGCAGCGCAAGATGGCTCAGGATGCGATGAACCGCTTCTGGTATCCGTCACTGATGATGTTCGGCCCGTCCGACAAGGACTCGGTCCATTCCGCGCAGTCGATGGCGTGGAAAATCAAGATCAATACCAACGATGAGCTGCGTCAAAAGTTTGTCGACCAGACCGTGCCGCAGGCCGAGTATTTGGGCCTGACCATTCCCGACCCAGACCTGAAATGGAACGAAGAACGCGGGCACTACGATTTTTCAGAGCCCGACTGGTCGGAATTTTTCGACGTGATCAAGGGCAATGGCCCATGCAACGTGGATCGTCTCGCTGCACGCAACAAGGCCTGGGACGACGGGAAATGGGTGCGGGACGGTCTTTTGGCGCACGCCCGTAAGAAGCAATCCGGCAATCTGGCAGCAGAGTGAACCCAAGGAGGAAACCCGATGAATAACGAATGGCCCCTGTGGGAAATCTTTATCCGCGGCCAACACGGTATGAGCCACCGACATGTTGGATCGCTGCACGCCCCGGACGCAGAAATGGCAATCAAGAACGCGCGCGACGTCTACACGCGCCGTAACGAAGGCGTTTCGATCTGGGTTGTCGAGGCAAACAACATCTCGGCCTCATCGCCCAGTGATAAAGGCCCTCTGTATGAGCCCAGCGAAAGCAAGGTGTATCGCCACCCGACTTTCTTTGACATCCCCGAAGAAGTGGGGGCGATGTAATGAGTGTTTCTGTTTCCAACGACGCTTTGCATCAATTCCTGCTGCGGATGGGGGACAATACGCTGATCCTTGGCCACCGGGTCAGCGAGTGGTGCGGGCACGCGCCGGTTCTGGAGGAAGACATCGCGCTGGCCAACACTGCGTTGGATCTGATCGGACAGACCCAGATGTGGCTTGGTCTTGCGGGCGAGATTGATGGTGGCAAAAGCGCTGACGATCTGGCCTTTCTGCGCGACGCTTGGGATTTCCGCAATGTACTGCTTGTCGAGGTTCCCAACGGCGATTTCGGTCGTACACTGATGCGTCAGTTTCTGTTCGACGCATGGCATTCGATCATGCTGGGGCGCTTGATGACTTCCTCGGACGAACGTGTCGCTGCAATTGCTGCCAAAGCCAGCAAAGAGGTTGCCTATCACCTCGAACGCTCAGGCGACACGGTTGTGGGGCTGGGCGACGGGACCGAGGAAAGCCATGCCCGAATGCAGGAAGCCCTTGATTATCTGTGGCCCTATGTCGGTGAGATGTTCACCAGCGACGAGGTCGACGTCCAGATGGCCGCTGCAGGTATCGCACCCAATCCGACAGACTTGCGTGAAGAATATGACGCTTTGGTCGGAAGGATCCTGACCCAGGCAACACTGCGCATTCCAGAAAGCCAGTTTGCCCATAAGGGCGGGCGTGACGGGCGCATGCATACCGAGCATCTGGGTCATCTGCTGACGCAGATGCAATGGCTGCAACGCGCCTATCCCGGAGCCAAGTGGTGAGAGCGGATGCAATCCTCGACTGATCAGATCTGGAACTGGCTGGATACGGTGCCCGATCCCGAGATCCCGGTGATCTCGGTCGTGGATCTGGGCATCGTTCGCGATGTGCGTTGGGACGCCGGAACGCTGGTTGTGACCGTCACGCCAACGTACTCAGGTTGCCCAGCAACGTCTGTTATCAGCATGGATATCGAAACCGCGCTGCGAGATCACGGGATTACCGAGGTGCGGATCGAAACCAGCATTTCGCCCGCCTGGACCACCGATTGGCTGAGCGAAAAAGGCCGCGCCAAGCTGGAAGACTATGGCATTGCGCCACCGCAACCGGCAGGTGGGCCAGAACGGTGCCCCCATTGCGGCAGCAAGGCTGTTGAAAAAGTCAGCCAGTTCGGCTCGACCCCATGCAAGGCCCATTGGCGCTGTACCGACTGTCTGGAACCCTTTGACTATTTCAAGTGCATCTGAGGAGGAGCACCGGATGGCACGTTTTCATGACCTGAAAGTCACCGACATCCACAAAACCATCCGCGATGCGGTTGTCGTGACGCTTGAGCCTGTGAATGGCGCAGCGGAACAGTTCGATTTCACCGCGGGTCAATACCTGACCTTCCGGCGTGATTTTGAAGGCGAAGAACTTCGCCGCTCGTATTCGATCTGCGCGGGAAAGGATGACGGCGTTCTTCAAGTTGGCATTAAACGCGTCGAAGGGGGCGCTTTCTCAAGCTGGGCCAATGCAGAGTTGAGCGTTGGTGACGTTGTTCAAGCGATGCCGCCAATGGGCAGCTTTCATGTGCCAATCGAAGCGGACGCGGAAAAACAATACCTCGGCTTTGCTGGCGGATCGGGGATTACACCCGTCCTTTCGATCCTGAAAACAACGCTGGCGCGTGAACCCAAGTCCCGCTTCACGCTGATCTACGCCAACAAAGGCATCAACACGATCATGTTCCGAGAGGAGCTGGAGGACCTGAAAAACCTCTATATGGGTCGCCTGAACGTGATCCATATTCTTGAGACCGACGCGCAGGAGATCGACTTGTTCACGGGGCTTGTGACGCAGGAAAAATGCGGTGAGCTGTTCGAACACTGGATCAACATCAAAAACGTGGATACGGCCTTTATTTGTGGACCAGAGCCAATGATGCTGGGGATCGCCGCCGCTCTGCGAGATCACGGGCTTGAGGACAGCCAGATCAAGTTCGAGCTATTTGCCAGCGCCCAACCTGGGCGGGCCAAGCGCAAGACAAATGCAGCAGAGGCGGGCACGCAGGCGAACCAGACTAGCGCTTCAATCACTCTGGACGGCTCGACCCAGACAGTAACCCTGCCCAAGGATCAATCCATTTTGGACGCAGCCTTGGAAAACGCTATGGACGCGCCATACGCGTGCAAGGCCGGAGTTTGTTCCACCTGTCGCTGTCGCATTCTGGAAGGCGAAGTCGAAATGCTCGCCAATCACGCGCTCGAGGATTACGAGGTCGAAAAAGGCTATGTGCTGAGCTGTCAGGCTTATCCGGTGACCGACTGTGTGGTCGTGGACTACGACCAGTAAAGGGAGAGGATCAATGACCGAAGCCATGACACTCGACAGCTACCTGGCCGCAGGCGGTGTACTGACCAATCCGACAAACGTGCCACCACGCTACCGCGCCGAATTGATGAAGCTGATGGCCACCTTTGTGGACAGCGAATTGGCAGGCGCCGCGGGTTTTGCGGATATCATCAATCAGGGACCGGGCATCAAGGAACGGATCGCGGCAGCAAAAATAGTGCTTGAGAAAACCGATCATGCAGACCGTGTTCTTAAAATAATGGGCGAGTTTGGCGCGGATACCGAACGATACGCCACGCACCATCCATGGACTGCGCGACTGGATCGCGATGACGATATCGGCGCAACGCGCAGCGCACATGACATGCGCCTTGCTGTGTTCAATTATCCGATCTCGGGCTGGACCGACGCTGTGATCATGAACCTGTTGATGAGCCGCGCGGTGGCCGAGCAACTGGCTGAGTTTTCGACGGTTTCCTACCAACCGCTGGCTGAAGCCTTCCGACAGATCGCCCCTGTCGAAGCACATCATGGCGCACTTGCCCTGGAAGGCGCAGTGAAGCTGGCAGAAGGCGGAGAAACAGAGCAGATGCAACATGCCGTGGACTATTGGTGGCCCCGCGTCGCGCTGTCCTTTGGTGGAGATGATCCGAAACGGTTCGCTTTCCTGACTTCAATCGGTTTGCGTCACAACCGAAACAGCGCTTTGAAAGAACGTTGGAGCCAATCGGCACAGGCCGCTCTTGGGCAGTTGGGTCTGACCACACCCGAATAACTTCCTAATTTCCCCGTTTCGCCTTTCTGCAATGAAAGGCTCTTCCAAGCGCCGCGCTGCACCAAAGACCTTTTTGCTGCGTTTAAAGCGGTCAAATTGCGACATTGGCTGGTCGATTCAAACAACCTCCTCCGCTCATTCGCGCCCAAGATGGTGCTAACGCGCGTGGGAGGACACAATGCGGTGCAACCAAACCCTGATCACTCAGATGTGCCTCTGTCTTCCTGCGGTGTGTTTTCTCATATCAGCCTGAAACAAAAGTGCCGCGCATGACATCAAGACCTCTCGACCATATCCGCGTTCTCGACTTTGGCCAGTATCTGGCTGGTCCTTTGGTTGGCATGATGCTGGCCGACATGGGGGCCGAGGTGATCCGTATCGATCCGCCCGGCGGACCGCGCTTAAAGGATCCGGCCACCGACATGCTGTCGCGGGGCAAGTCGGCCATTACCATCGACCTCAAGTCGGATGAGGGTTTGAAATTAGCGCGCGATCTGGTGGCAAGAGCCGACGTCGTGATCGAAAATTTCCGCCCCGGCGTGATGAGCCGCTTGGGACTTGGCCCGCAGGCGCTGCGTGATATCAATCCGCGCATCGTGTCTGTCTCATTGCCGGGGTTCGCCTCGAACGACCCGGCTCTTGCGAATGTACCGGCGTGGGAGGCGGTGATCGCTGCGCGCACAGGGCAGTTTACGGATATGGGGTTGAACCGGCGTTTGATGGGGATCAACCCGTCCTTTACGCCGCTCACCCTGGCATCGGCTTACGGAGCAGCCTTTGGGGCAATGGCGGTGCAATTTGCCCTAACGGCGCGCGACCGGAATGGGGGGGATCACATCGAAGTTCCTTTGGCCTCGGCCTTGCTGGAAGGGTTGGTTTATAATTGCGAGCAGATTGAGGATTATCCCGAACGCTACAAATCCCCTCGAGAGGTGGAGCTGGACCGACGCACGGCCGAAGGTTTGCCAATGGACCTGAGCTTTGCAGAACTGGAAGAGTTTCTGGATCCATTCTACCGAACCTATACCTGCGCTGATGGTCGAGGATTTTATGTGGTCGCAGGCAGTGTGAAAACACACCCCCTGCGCGTGCTGGAGGTTCTGGGTTTAGGGGCGTTGGCAGACGAATTGCCGGATTTTGATGCCTACTTGGACACAGCAGACTGGCCCGATGAATGGTCTTTGCGAAATTACCCGGTCGGCGCCAGAGACCGGACACGGGTATCTGCTGCAATGAAACAGGCGTTTCGAACCAAGCCTTCTCATGAATGGGAAGCCTTGTTCGGTGCCGCCAAAGCTCCTGCCACGGCACAGCGATTCACCAAGGAATGGCTGGCAGATCCGCACGCTTTGGCTTCGGGGCTGGTGGTTCAGGTGCAAGACCCGCGTCACGGCGACATGAAACAAATGGGCAATGTGGCTTGGCTTGCCGATGACGCCGGGGCGCTTGGCAAACAGCCGGGACCGGACCCGGACAATGCGCCCATTTCCGCTATCCTGGCCGAGTCACCGCGCAACGGGGTGGCGGGTGTGGAAGAAAGCGGCTGGCTTGAGGGGCTTAAAGTCCTGGACCTGACCAATGTCATCGCTGGTCCAACCATAGGCTCTACGTTGGCGCGCTACGGGGCTCAGGTTACCTCGGTTCAGCCGGTAGAGCCGTCGGTCGACCCGTGGAACACGGTTGTATTTGGTTTGCACGCCCATCGTGGCAAACGCAGCGTGTTGCTGAACCTCGGTTCAGAGCAGGGACAGCGCGCTTTGCGACGGCTCATCGAAGCGTCAGACGTCATAACGATGAACGGCACGGACGAACAGCGCGACGCCTTGGGCCTTGGACCAGAGCAGCTGGCCGCGATCAACCCACGGCTCATTTTGGTTCAACTGGATGCTTTCGGGGGTCCTGCACGCGGCCCCAAATCGGACCATTTGGGCTATGATGATCTGGCACAAGCCGCGACCGGGGTGATGGTGCGCTTTGGCGGAGGGATGGAGACACCGGAAGAACACGCGCATTTCGGCACGATCGACGTTCTGACCGGATATTGCGCCTGTGTTGCGCTGGGCGCGGCCCTTCTGAGGCTGCAGAAAACCGGCAAAGGCGGAATCGCCCGCGCGGCGCTGGCTGGGGCAGGGAACCTCATTCAAGCACAGCTGATGTATGATTTTGAAACCCGCGCCCATTTTGACGAACCCGCAGGGCGTTCGGCGTTGGGATGGGGCCCGTATTACCACTGTTACCGTGCCGCTGACGGCTGGCTTTTCTTCGCGGCACCAAAAGATCAACGAGACGCCTTGCGCCACGTTGACGAACTGGCAGATATTGCTGACATGCCGGAACCGCAGATGGCCAAAGCTCTGGCAGATCGGATTGCCACGCAACCCGCCGTATTTTGGCAGCAAGCTTTCACGGGCACGTCTTCAACTGTTATGCCTCTGGGTTCGCTGCACGACACACGTGATGCTGTTTTGCATCTCGAAAGCTCTGGTCAGGTTGATCTGACGCAGAATACGTTCAGGGTCATCCGGCATGATTTGCACCCTATGGGTCGTTGGTGTGATCTTGTTGCTCCGAACGCAGTTCGGCCTGAACGAGCTAGGATCGCAATCCCTGGACCGATGCCAAAGTACGGCGCGGACACACGATCAATCCTGAGCGAAGTCGGGTTTTCTGACGCGGAAATTGACGCAATGATCGCCAGCGGTTCGGCAGGTGAAAGCTGGTCAGACCGCTACCTGCCGGAGTGACACCAACCCATGACGCGTTCTGAGGACCAAGGCCCTGCCATCACCCCAAGAACCCGCGCCAAGGCGCGACATATTCTCGACCACTACTACATCGGGCCGTCCCGTGACGCGTCGGTTCTTGAGATATGGGGGTACACAGAGCGTATGACTTATGCGCCGGGCGAACTGTTGGCTCTGCGCGTTTCTACCACCGCTCGGGAGTGGGATCTGGAGATCGGGCGCGATGGTGCAACTTACGAGGTGATGCATCGCGAGAGCGGCTTGAAAGGTGTGCATCAGAGGACGCCCAAAGATTGCTCGGTCACCGGATGCGGGTGGGAGGTGACTTACGAGTTCAGGATACCGGACGACTGGCGTGAAGGCGGCTACCTGGTGACATTGCGTGCCGAACAAGATGGGGATCGGGTGGAAGAGCATCACTTGTTCCTGCTGCGGCGCGCGCCTGAAAAACCAGCAGCACCTTTTGTACTGATCTGCGCCACTGGGACATGGCTGGCCTACAATTGCTGGGGAGGGTCCAATCACTACGAAGGCATCACCGGACCCGAGGGCAAGTCGTTCTCTCCGGTGGTGTCGACACAACGGCCGTGGTCACGGGGATTTTGTAAGCTTCCTGCAGGTGCCCCGCGTGCTGTGCCGGATACACCGCATAAACCAGGAGATATGGTGCGCTACCCCTATATGGAATGGGCCTATTCCTATGGATATTCCAAGAAATACGCCTCGGCGGGATGGGCCAGCTACGAGCGTCATTTTGCGCGCTGGGCCGAAGCGGAAGGGTACGAGTTCGATTTCGCGACCCAGCATGATCTTGAGGCTGACCCGGACCTGTTGAAGGACTATCAATGCGCTGTTTTTGTGGGCCACGACGAATATTGGTCAGCCAATATGCGCCACGCTGTCGACAGCTTTACGGAAGGTGGCGGGCGTGTCGCCCGATTTGCTGGAAACTTCCTGTGGCAAACCCGGATCGAAGATCAGGGCCGAACCCAGGTTTGCTATAAATACACCGCAGATCTTGACCCTTTGGTGGCGAGCGACCGCGAACATCTCGTGACATCGGCGTGGGAGGTCTTTCCCGCTAACTGGCCTGGTGCCCGGACCTTTGGGGTTAACGGCTTGAAGGGCGTCTATGCAGGTCTGGGCCGATGTGTCGGGCAGGGAAGTGGCGGATTTACGGTCTATCGACCCGACCACTGGGCGTTTGAAGGCGCACAACTGGGATATGGTGACCAATTGGGCGCAGGAGCGCGTGTCTTCGGGTATGAAGTCGACGGTCTGGATTACAGAATGGACGACGGGCTGCCCTTTCCCACCGGCTTGGATGGCGCGGATTTGGGCGTACAGATCCTCGCACTCGGTCTGGCGACCAATATCGAGCCTGACCACGAAATCTGGGGCGAGACCTTGTATATCGGAAACTCAGATGCGGTGTTTAAAGCCGAAAGCATGTTTGGGGTTTGCACGGACGAGACACTGGATCGCAGCAGCCGGGGCAACGGGGCGGTCATCTATTGGCAACGTGGGCTTGGAGAGGTCTTTACCGCAGGCACGTGTGAATGGGTGATGGGCCTTGTTCGCCAAGATCGTCAGGTCGAACAGATCACGCGCAATGTACTGAATAGGTTTGGAAACTGTCAGCCGCTCTAACATTTTTCTGCATAAACCTTTGGCCTAAGCCGGTTGAATTCTGCCAAAAGTCCAATTTTGTTGAGCCAGCAAGCCGCACAGTTCAGGACAACCGCAATCTCGCGGTGACTGATATCCTTGAAAGGAATGCAAATGAACAAAATTGGCAAACTGGCAGTGCTGGCGGCTTTTGTGACACCCGGCTTGGCGTTGGCGCAAATCAACGTGAATGATGTGCTGGGATCCTCTGAGGGTGCAATTCGCGCGGCATTAGAAGCCAAGGGCTATTCCATCACAAAGTTCGAAGTCGAAGAGGACGAGATTGAAGTTTATGCGTCACTCGACGGCAAGACCTATGAGATCGAAGTTTCACCTGAAACCGGCGCCGTTCTGGAAATTGAGCTGGAAGACGACGAGGACGACAGCTGATATTAATGGGGTGTGTCCAGCTCCGGACGCACCCCGGACTGACCGAAAGCAAAATCATGACGCGTGCCACAGTTTTATGGTCCTTATTTGCAGTGCAGGCTAGCTGTAGCGCTTACTTCCTGTTGGACATTGTTTTGGACTTTTGGCCCAACTCCACGTTTTTTCTGGCGGAAAGTGATCTTGTCGAATTGTTCGTCACGGTTGCGCTGATTAGTGGGTTGGCGTTCACCACGGTCGAGCTGCGCAAAATGCTGAGCCGTCAGGCCAAGCTTGAGGATCAGATGAAAGTCGCCTCTGGCGCATTTGGCGAGGTGCTTGAAGCGCGGTTCCAGGCATGGTCGTTGACTCAGGCCGAACGGGACGTCGCCATTCTGGCGATAAAAGGATACGCGATCGCTGAAATCGCTGAAATTCGGGCGACAAAACAGGGCACGATCAAAGCGCAATGTGCGTCAATTTACCGAAAGGCCGGAGTATCGGGTCGATTGCAACTTTTAAGTCTTTTTGTTGATGACCTGCTTGCGGATGATCTGGTCTCTGTCCCCACTCATCAAACAGGCAAAGTGGGTTTGACCTGAAGTCTATTGGCGAGGTGGACAACATTGTGTCGCTTGAGGACAGTAATGTCGCAAACTCGCTAGTGGGATTTTGGTCAACGGGCCAAAAAACGGTATGACTCGTTTGTGTATCCCCAATCGTCTGGACCGCCGTGCAACCGGTTGTGATCTGGTGACACCGCGCCGGTAGCCGCCCTGCGGGGCGAACTACCTGCATGCTTTCAGACGACAACGGAATACCAAATGACTACCGCGCTACGCCTTGCCATCGATATTGGTGGCACCTTTACCGACACAGTTTTGGTCTCGGGGGATGAGACGATACTGGCGTCGACGAAAACCCTGACCACGCATAAAAACCCAGCCGAAGGCGCTATGGAAGGCGCTCAGCGCGTCATGACGCAGACCGGTCGGTCGCTAATGGAAGTTACCGGGTTTATTCATGGTACTACGCTTGCGACCAACGCGCTGATTGAACGGCGTGGGGCGGTTGTGGCAACGATCTGCACCGAAGGGTTCCGAGACATCCTCGATATCGGGTACGAGCGGCGCTATTCGCAATACGACATTAATCTTGAAAAGCCGGACCTTCTGGTGCCGCGTGAACGATCCTTCGTCATTCGCGAACGTATGTCGGCCGAAGGCGGGGTTCTGATCGATTTGGATGAGGCGCAGATTGAGCACCTGCTGATCGAGCTCGATGCCAGCGGTGCCGAGGCGGTGGCGATCTGCCTTATGCACTCTTACGCCAACCCCACCCACGAACAACGCTTGCGCGATCTTCTGGCTGAACACCGTCCCGATTTAACGGTTTCGATCTCGTCCGACGTCAGTCCCGAAGCGCGTGAGTTTGACCGGCTCTGCACCACCGTCGCAAACGCCTACATTCAACCGTTGATGGAATCTTATCTGTCCCGGTTCGTCGAACAGTTCGCGGCCGAGGGTGTAACTTGTCCGATCCTGATGATGACTGCGGGTGGTGGGATGTGCACCGTGGAAACTGCTGCACGGTTTCCAATCCGTCTGGTTGAATCCGGCCCTGCGGGCGGTGCCATTCTGGCTGCACGGATTGCGGCGCGGTCTGGGCTGGATCAGGTCCTGTCATTTGATGTCGGTGGCACCACAGCCAAGCTTTGCCTGATCGACAACGCGCGTCCTCAGACCTCCAGATCCTTTGAAATTGCACGTGCGGCACGGTTCATCAAAGGCTCGGGCATGCCGGTGCGTATCCCGGTGATTGAGATGATTGAAATCGGCGCTGGTGGTGGCTCGATAGCAGGTGTTGACCGTCTGGGCCGTCTGACCGTTGGCCCGAAATCTGCCGGGTCAGAGCCCGGGCCGGTGGCTTTCATGCGCGGCGGCACGGATCCAACCGTGACCGACAGCGACATCACGCTTGGCTATATCGTGCCAGATACGTTTGCCGAGGGGCATATTCAACTGGACCCCGAAGGCTCAAAGGCCGCACTGACGCGCGTGATTGGCGAGCAACTGGACTTGGATGCGGTCGGATCGGCGGACGGCGTCAGCCGGATCGTGGATGAAAGCATGGCCAGCGCCGGGCGTATGCATGCCGTTGAAAGCGGTAAGGATCTGGGGCCGCGCACGATGATAGCCTTTGGCGGCAACGGGCCGTTGCATGCAAGCCGCGTTGCACGCTCAGCCGGGGTGTCGTGTATCGTGATCCCACCCAATCCGGGTGTCGGTTCGGCGGTTGGCTTCCTGTTTGCGCCGGTGTCGTTCGAAATCGTCCGCTCACGCTATTCCTTGCTCGACAGTATGGATATGGATGGGGTGAACGCCCTTTTCGATACAATGATTGCCGAAGCAAAAGAGGTTGTTGCCAAAGGGGCAGGCGATGCACCGACCGAAAGCCAGCGCACTGCCTTTATGCGATATAACGGGCAGGGCCACGAGATCGAGATCCAGCTACCGGATCGTGCCCTGACGCGCGACGATATTGCGCCGCTGACCGCCGCCTTTGAAGAGGAATACAAAAAGCAATTCTCGCGCCCCGTGCCGGGGATGGAGATTGAGATTCTCAATTGGGCGGTTCGGGTCGCAACGCCGGACAGTTCTGTGCCGCCGGTGCCTCAAACACCGGACCTCACGGCGTTTGACGTCACTGATACGCGGCCCATCACTTGCGATGTGGATGGTGCTGCGAAAAACGCGGCCTTTGTGGCCCGTACCGACCTGAAACCCGGTGACCATGTACGCGGCCCGGCGCTGATCCATGAACCGCAAACCACCACGCTCGTATCTGCCGATTTCTCGGCGCACATGGATGCCATTGGCAACCTTGTCCTGGTCCAAGACCAGAAAGGAGGCGCTAAATGACTGCTGAACTTTCCCCCGCCCGTTTGCAAGTGATGTGGAACCGCCTGCTGGCCGTGGTAGAAGAGCAGGGCCAAACCCTGATCCGCGCGGCTTTTTCTCCCATTGTACGTGAATGTGGAGATATTTCCGCCGGTATCTTTGACGTCAATGGTCGGATGCTGGCCCAGGCCGTGACCGGCACGCCCGGCCATATCAACACAATGGCCGAAGCTGTTCTGCACTTGCGAGAGCGATTTGCGCTGCAGGACATGAAACCCGGCGACATCTACATGACCAATGATCCGTGGCTGGCCTCGGGGCACCTGAACGACTTCCTGCTGATGATGCCCGCGTTCAAGGATGGCAAAGTTGTTGGTTTTACCTCGTGCACCTCGCATCTGGTCGATCTGGGTGGTCTGGGGATGGGGCCAGAGGGGTCAGACATCTACGACGAAGGCCTGCTGATCCCACCCTGCAAACTGGTTGAGGAAGGCACGCCCAGCGCGCTGCTGATGGACATCATCCGCGCCAATTCGCGCGAGCCGATTGCCAACGAAGGCGACATCTACGCTCTGATCGCCTGTTGCGAGGCGGGCGTGAACCGTCTGGTGGCGATGATGGAAGAGTTCGGGATCGACGATCTGGACACGTTGGGCAGCTATATCATCGAAACCTCGCGCAAGGGCGCGCTGGAGGCCATCGCCGAGGTGCCAGAAGGCGTTTACAAGAACGTGCTGCGCATGGACGGATATGAGAATGAGCTGGAGTTGCACGCCACGCTGACTGTCACCAAGGTCGGGATGCATGTGGATTTTACCGGCACATCGGGTTGTTCGAAAAAAGGTATCAACGTCCCGTTGAACTATGCAACGGCCTATACGGTGTTTGCCTTGCGCTGCATCGTTGGCCCGGACATTCCGAACAATGCAGGCTCGCTGGAGCCGTTCACGGTGGATGGCCCCAAGGGCTGTATTCTGAATGCACAACGCCCTGTGCCGGTCGCCATGCGCCATACGCTGGGACAAGTGACCCCGGATCTGGTCTTGGGATGCCTGCATCAGGCGCTGCCGGATCAGGTTCCTGCCGAGGGTGCATCGTGCATGTTCGATTTGCCCATGCGCCACGCGCCAGAAGTTGCGGCCAATGGCGGGCGGGAATTTGCGATCGAACCAGTCCACAATGGTGGCACCGGCGCGCGACCCCACGCAGACGGATTGTCTGCAACCGCCTACCCCTCGGGCGTGTTTGGATCGCAGGTCGAGATCACAGAAAGCGTCGCACCAGTCGTGATGTGGCGGCGCGAACTGTTGCCGGATTCAGGAGGAGCAGGTAAATATCGCGGAGGGTTGGGACAAAGGATCGAAATGACCTCGTCCAACAACGCGCCTTTCATCGTTTTCCTTTCGGTCGAGCGTCTGAAGTTCCCAGCCTTGGGCCGAATGGGCGGCCAGCCCGGTGCCCCGGGGCGCATCCGGTTCCGCGATGGCAACGGTGACATTCCCGGCAAAGGAGAACTGCGAGTGGAAGGCGATGATTACCTGATCTTCGACACGCCGGGCGGTGGAGGCTTTGGCGATCCGTCAGAACGGGATCCAAAGGCCCTGGCGCTGGACCTCAAACGTGGTCTCGTGACCGAAGCAGGCGCGAAAGCATATGGAGGGACGTCATGATCCGCGCAGTCGAGCATGTCCGCCTGATGGCAGCTTACGCGCTGGCGGATCTGGGTGGGCCCGAAACCGTGTCTCTGGCCCAAAACGAAAGCGCCTTTCCAGCCAGTCCAGCGGCGGTTGCGGCAGGGCAGGCGGCGTTGGATCAAATGCCACTTTACCCCGATCCCGATTGGCCAGAGCTTCGCGCTGCAATTGCCGAAACCCATGGTGTCGCGGCCGGGAATATCCTGTGCGGTGCGGGCTCGATGGAGTTGATCGGATGCCTGATCCGGGCATTCGCCGGGCCGGGCGACCGGGTGCTGGGCACGGATTATGGCTATGCTTACGTTGCTTCTGCAACGGCGCAAGTGCAGGCCGACTACGTGAAAGCACGTGAGGTGGATTTGACCGTTTCGGTCGATGACATATTGGCCGCTATCACGCCTCAAACGCGGATTGCTTTTGTCTGTAACCCGGGCAACCCCACCGGGACTCTGATTCCGAATGCCGAAATTGTCCGCCTGCGCAATGCGTTACCGGCGGACGTGTTGTTGGTGGTCGACCAGGCCTATGCCGAGTTCGCCGATCGGGATCAAAAACCGGACGAAGTCTTCGCGCTGGTAGATCGCGGCGACACTGTGGTCATGCGAACCTTTTCCAAGGCCTATGGATTGGCGGGCGCGCGCGTGGGTTGGGGTCTGTTCCCCGACGCTATTGCCGGTGAGGTGCGGAAGCTGTTGAATCCGAACAACGTCTCGATCCCCTCGCAGGCAATGGCGACCGCAGCGATGCGGGATCAGGCTCACATGCTGGATACGGTTTCCAAAACCGCTGCCATTCGAGATCGGTTCGCCGATGGATGCCGCGCTCTGGGGCTGACGGTCGCGTCCAGCCATACGAATTTCGTGTTGATCCGTTTTGCGGACCTGGAGATGGCGCAAAAAGCAGATGATGCCCTGCGTGCCCAAGGGTTACTGATGCGCGGGATGGGGGGCTATGGATTGGGCGATTGTCTGCGCGCCACCATTTGTGAAGAACCCGTAATGGATCGGTGCCTGACCGTTTTGAAAGAGGTGACGTCATGACCCACGAAACCCGAACACGGGCCAAGATCGGTGTGCTGGTGCCGTTCACCAACACCAATCTTGAGGCAGACATGATGCTGATGCGCTGCCCGGACACGACGGTGCATTTTCAGCGCATGGGTGGATATGATGTGGATGAGATTCCAGGTTCGGACCAGATGGCTGGACTCGGCGCCTCGGACATCAGCCATGATCTGAAGATGATAGCAGGCGTGCGGCCTGATGCGGTGCTCTATGGCTGCACGTCCGCCACCCTGACACACGGCCCGTCATTTGATGAGCAATTGGCGCAGGACATCAAGGCAGGGTCCGGTGCACTATCTTTTACCGCCGCCGGATCATTGATCCAAGCAATCAAGTCTTTGGGCGTGACCAAAGTGGGGTTCTCGTCACCCTATCTGGGCGAGATCAACACGCAGGCGGTTGATTTTCTGGCGCAAAACCAGATCACAACAGTCAAATGCGCTGATATTGGTCGTGAGCTTGGGAATTACGGGCAGGGTGAACTAACCCCTGATGAGGTGTTCGATCTGGCCTGTCAGGCCGATCATCCCGAAGCCGAAGCCATCGTGCTCAGCTGTACCGACATGCGCGCGGTCGAGGCCGTAGACCGGATCGAAGCCACGCTGGGCAAACCCGTGGTGACGTCCAATCAGGCCATGATGTTTGCGCTGATGCGGGCTTTGGGCTTGCCCCGACAAGGAAACGTCCCGGGGCGCTTGTTCGATCTGTTGTAAACAAAGGCCGGGCTGATAACCTGGCCTTTTCTTTAGGGCTCGTCGGAACCGATTTCTTCTTTGCGCTTGGTAATATAAGCGTCCAACTCCTCGCGGATCGCTGGGTCCATTACCGGTTCTTCGTATTCGCGCAGCGCCTGCTGCCAGATTTCGGTAGCCCGGTTCAGCGCTGTCTTGGACCCCGCGGCTTCCCATGCGCCATGGTTTTGCCAGTCGGACAGCATGGGGGCATAAAACGCAGTTTCATAGCGCTCCATCGTGTGTTCAGCGCCAAAGAAATGGCCACCAGTGGGCACGTCTTTGATCGCGTCCAGCGCCAGTTCGCTTTCGTCGAACTTCAGTGGTTTCAGATACTCCATCATGTTTTGCAGGATTTCCACATCCATGACGAGCTTCTCATAAGACGCCGTCAGCCCACCTTCGAGCCAACCGGCTGCGTGATAGACCAGATTGGCCCCACCCAGCACAGCGCCCCAAGTTGCCATCATCGTCTCATAGGCTGCCTGTAAATCGACCACGTTCGAGGCGTTGGCGTTCGAAGTTCGGTAGGGAATGCCATAACGGCGGGTCAGCTGACCGCTGATCATATTGGCCTTGGTGTTTTCTGGCGTTCCAAAGGCGGGCGCCCCCGAGCGCATGTCCACGTTCGACGTGAACGCCCCGTACATCACCGGCGTGCCGGGATTGACCAATTGGGTCAGGGTCACACCAAACAGCGCTTCAGCATTTTGCTGGGCCAAAGCGGCGGGAAGGGTGACAGGGGTCATAGCGCCCATCAGGGTGAAGGGCGTGATCGTGACCGGCTGGCCATGTTCGGCCATGGCAATCAACCCGTCGCCCATCGCGTCGTCAAACAGGCGGGGCGAGTTCACGGAAATGATCGTAATCAGCCCAGGGTCGGCGCGCATCTGATCCAATGAGATACCCCGAGCGATGGCCATCATATTGATGCCATCCATCGCCCGCCCTCGGCCAATCGCTGTGGCGTGAAAACTGAGGTCGCTATAGCTGAGGTTCGCGTTGTAGGTATCCAGATGCCGATTATTGGCCGGCATTTCCTGCGGCGCGGTCACCTGATTGCCGATCAGGTGGATGGCGTTGAAGTGATGCGCCAGCTTGATGAAGTTGCAATAGTCTTCATAATTGCCCGAACGTCGCCCGTTGATGCAATCATGCACATTCGGCGGACCGGCCACGAGACCGAAATTGACGTGGTCGCCACCCAACGTAATCCGTTTGTCCGGGTTGCGGCCTGTCAGCGTAAAGGTCTTCGGAACGGTTTTCAGAGCCTCATTGACGATGCTTTCGTCGATGCGGATCGTCTTGGTGTCGCGGTCCACCAGGGCTCCGGCCTGTTCAAACAGGTTCATCACGTTGTCGCCCATGACACGAATACCTGCTTCAGACAGGATACGCATCGACGTGGCGTGAAGCTGATCCAGTTGCTCTTCGCTCAGCAATTCCATCTTGGGGGACGTGTTGATCACATCCTGCCAGGGCAACTGCCGGATGGCTGCGCTACCGCGATCGCTTTTGCCGCGTCGCCCGCCACCCCGGGTGCTACGTCTTTCTCGTGCCATGTCAGTATCCTCGTTCGGGGTTAACGATATTGGTCAGCGCTTCACCCTTGCGATAGCGCCAGAGGTTGTCAGAAAACATCTCGACCGATTTCAGGTCCCAACCTTCATAAACCGATGAGCAATGTGGGGTGATGATCACATTTTCGAAGCCCCAAAGCACATGGTCCGAAGGCAGTGGCTCGATGGTAAAGACATCAAGCGCCGCGCCTTTCAACGCGCCGGTTTCCAGCGCGTAAACCAGAGGGGCTTCATTTATCACACCGCCGCGCGAGACGTCGATGATCACGGCGCCGGGCTTCATGCCGGCAAATGCGCGGGCATTGACCAGACCTTTGGTACTGTCCAGCAGCGGGACACAGACGACGATGAAATCCGCACGCGCCCAAAGGTCGTGCAGATCGTCCATGCCATACACTTCATCTACGTTTGGGGTCTGTTTTGGACGGGCCCGTACACCGACCGTGGTCAAACCCATCGCCTTGCACCGCGCGGCGACGGCCATACCCGTCTGGCCGAGGCCGAGGATCAGTACCGTTTTGCCGTCAATTGGTTCAACTGTGCCCGACACCCATTCGCGACGGGTTTGAGCCGCGCGAAACCCAGGCAGGTCCAACGTAAAGTGGAACATTGCCCCCAGCACATATTGCGCCATCATGTCAGCGGCCACCCCGGCGGCGTTGGTCACGGTAAGGGTTTCAGGGTCCCAAGGATTCATATGGTCGGTGCCCGACCCGCCAACCGACACCCATTTGACGCTGGGCGCATCAATCAGTGCCTGGCGGGGAAAGCCGGGAGTGCCTGCAAAGCGAACGGAATAGACCACCTCAGCTTTGGTATCCGCGATCATCTGCGGCAAAGCCTTGTAGCTGTCGCAGGTGTGGATTTCCAAATCCGGGTGCCGCTGGGCCAGCACGGCCTTGGATGCAGCGGGGTTGTCTGTGTGAAGGATGGTGACAGGGGAATTCACAGTACAGCCTCTTTCTTGAACTCCTGAGCGGCGGTTTCAATGGCTTGGGCGAAAAAGGCAGTGGCGGAGATGTCGAACAGAACGCAGAATCCGTCCAACCCCTTATGATGCGCGCGCCACACAACCGCTTCTGTGTAACCGACGCGAGTTTGGGAGATCTGGCCTTCGGTGAATGTGTTTGCACGCAGGTCTACGGGGCAAATCTTGGCCATCAGATCATCAAGCCG
Organism: Ruegeria sp. HKCCA5929; assembly: GCF_013034525.1. Taxonomy (NCBI): domain Bacteria; kingdom Pseudomonadati; phylum Pseudomonadota; class Alphaproteobacteria; order Rhodobacterales; family Roseobacteraceae; genus Ruegeria; species Ruegeria sp. HKCCA5929. The sequence goes on along the minus strand of NZ_WQGE01000007.1, from coordinate 99,228 downwards.
CGGGCCGGACAGATGCATCCAGGCCCATGTTTCTTCGCGCCATGCATTATAACCTTTGGGCGCGTCTGCTGCCTGCCATGCGGCGCGCAGGTCGTCGACCCCTTCGATGACAACAAGATCATTGCCGCCAAGGCGTAGAACACCATCGCTCAATCGATTGATCTCGGGCAGATTATACCCTTGGGCGGCAAGCCAGTCGGCGCTGCCGCGGCCCTTCAGGCCAAAGCGCGGCAGAGCGGTCATGTCAGACAACGTGACTGGTCCTGACGCAAGGGCCACACCCTCGGCGGCCCCGCCCGGTTGCAACGGATAGATCTGCATCCTTACACCTCCTGCCGCGTGTTGTCCGGGTCAAAGAAGGCATGACCTTCGACCGGCACCTGAACCCGATTGCCATTGCGACACTTCACCGTGACAGGAGAGCCGATCTCGGCGTCGCGCCCGTCCACATAGGCCAACGCGATATGTTTACGCAGGGTAGGGGACCACAGAACCGAGGTTACATGCCCCACCGGCACTTCGTCGCGCAGAACCAGACAGCTTTCGTGCGGAACATCGCCCCCTTCAAAGCTGAGGCCCACCAGCTTGCGGGACAGCCCCTTGTTCCGGCGCATCTCGATGGAGCGTTTGCCGACGAAGAACGGTTTGGTCTTGGACACGGCCCAGTCAAAGCCCAGCTCGTCCGGCGAGGTCAGCGCGTCTGTATCCTGCCCAATCAGAATATGCCCTTTTTCCAGGCGTAAGATCCGGCTTGCCTCAAGGCCGTAAGGGCGCAGACCAACGGGTTCGCCCGCCGCCAAAATCGCATCCCATAGGGTTTTGGCGTAGCTTGAAGGGCAGTGAAGCTCATAGCTCAGCTCGCCGGTAAAGCCGATCCGCATGGCACATACCGGTATGCTCGACACCGAACCCGAGCGCCCGTCGAGATAGGCAAACCCGTCGCGCGAGAAGTCGATGTCGCTGTCCAGTGCTTCGACCACCTGACGCGCCTTTGGCCCGGTGATGTTGAACCCGGAGAAAGCAGAAGTGACATTCAGCACGTCCACATCCAGCCGCCATTGCGCGTTCCAGAACAGCATATCCGTATAGACGCGGGCCACAGCACCGGTGGTGGCTGTGACATAGTACATGTCTTCAGCCAGACGATAGGCGACGCCATCATCTATCACGGTGCCCATTTCATTTGTCATTAGACAATACCGGCATCTTCCGACGGGCTGTTTTTTATAGGCCATCGTATAGATACGGTTGAGGAATTCGCCCGCATCCGGGCCGCGCACTTCCAACCCGCCAAGGGTCGAGACATCCAGCATGCCGACACCTTCGCGCACCGCTTTGACTTCTTCTTCGATCAGCCGGTTGGCATCGGCTTTAGGCCCGTAGAAATAGGGCCGCCACCACGCGCCGACCGGTCGCATATCAGCGTTAAGGCGAAGGTGCTCCTGATGCAACGCGCTGCGCCGCTGCGCGGGATGGTGATGCCCGGACAATACCCCCAGCGTTTCCGGCGCAAAAGGGGGCCGCGCCGTGGTCACGCCGGTCTCGGCAATACTGCGACTGGTGGCGTCGGCCACAACCCGCGCCGTTGCCACAGCGGAATGGCGGCCCTGTGATGGCCCCATGCCCACCGTGGTAAACCGCTTGATCAGCTCCAACTCGCGATAGCCCTCTTTCGCAGCATTTTGCAGGTCTTTGACTTGAATATCCTCGTCACGGTCGATGAAATCCTTGCCTTTGGGGTGCGGGGTGATGTTGGGCTCGAAATTGGCCAATTCAGCTTCAGGGTCGGCGATCTGGGCTATCTTTTCATGCGGCAGACCCAGCCGAGCCAGCGCCGCATGGCTCGCGATGCGGGCATCATTGATCACCACATCCGCAGCGACCGGTCCGTTGATGCTGCCTGCGGTTCCCAGTGGGCCATTGGGCAAAGCCAGAGAGAAGCGGGCGATCGCGTCATCGTAGCTGAGTTTTGCGCCAGCCTGACAAGGCAACTGCCAACTGGGCGCTGACCCGACCGAGACCACCACCAGATCGCAGTCGATCCGCTGACCGGCGACTGTGATGCCGGTGACATGGGTTTTACCTTGCGCCTCAGTGATATCGCCTGCAATGGTCTGGACGCCCTGTAACGCTTTGCCCGAGCCGCCATCGCGCGGGTCAACAATTGCGGCCAGTTCGACCCCCGCGTCCCGCAAGTCCTGCGCGACGCGATAGCCTTCGGGATTGGCGGCCAGAACCACCGCACGCTGACCGGGTTTGACCGCATAGTGCCGCATAAGGCGTTGCGCGGCTGAACCCAGAATGATGCCGGGCAGGTCATTGTTGCGGAACACAGCGGGCTGTTCGATGCAGCCGGTTGCCAGAATGACCTCTCGCGCGCGGGTTTTGAACAGTTTGTTGCCTCGGATCAACGGCAACCAGTTATCCTCGTACCAGCCATTCACAATCGTTGAGGTCATGATCCGGAGGTTGGCCAATTTATCTGCGCGCTCTGTCAGGTCTGCCAGCCGGTCCGCGCCGTCGCGGCGGTAAGTTAACGCACCACCCAGATCCGGCTCCATCTCGGCCAGGATCACATCCGCGCCTGCCTCAGCGGCTTCAATCGCTGCAGTCAGTCCCGCCAGACCGCCACCCACGACCAGCAGGTCGCAGAACAGGTTTGCTTTTTCGAAGTCCTTATGTTCGGCGTTTGTGTCGAGCACACCCAGACCCGCCTTCTTGCGGATCAATGGCTCCCAGAGCTTTAACCAACTATTACGCGTGGGGCCCATGAAGGTGCGGTAATAGAAGCCCACGGGCATGAAACGGCCCAGCTTGTCGAGAAACGCATCCCGGTCCCGCGCGAGCGAGCCATTAACGTTTTGTGCCGTGACCGTCAGCCCTTCGGTGATCGGGTGGCGGTCCGCCTGCACGTTGGGGTCCGAGGGCAACTGCACAAGCGTGTCCGCCTCTGATCCGGCCATTGACATCAAACCGCGCGGGCGGTGGTACTTGAAACTGCGCGACAGCATCCACTGGCCGTTCACGGCCAGCGCCGAAGCGATCACGTCGCCATCAAACCCGCTAAAGCTTTGGCCTTCAAAGGTAAACCGCACCGGGGTGTCGCGCCGAATGCGCGTGCCATAAGGTTCGGGCAGGCGGGTCATTGAGCGATCTCCGATGCGTCGAATGTGCGGATCACCTCGTTGGTCGTCGCGTTGCGCTCGGCCAGAAAGAAATAGTTGGACGGTACGTGCCGCCACCACTCGGTGATCACTCCGGTTGTATTGTCTGCACGGAACAAATGCCGCGCCCAATCCTGGTCCGAGGTTGTGGCGGGATCGGGGTCGGATTTCACAGGGCCAAAGCACTGGAATTCGTTGATATTGCGGGGGCCGTTCATCGGGCAGGTCAGAATCTTCATGTCAGTGACTCGCGGCGGTTGCGCCCATTTCGTTGAGCAGATCGAATGTAGCGAAGCGTTCCATGGTGAAGGGTTCGAGGATCGGCGCGACCTTTTGGTTGGCGATTGTCTGGGCCATGTACTTCCCGGCCACGGGCGTCGCCTTGAACCCCCACGTGCCCCAGCCGCAATCCAGCCAAAGGTTCGCCAGCGGGCTGGCCCCCATGATGGGCGAATAATCGGGCGTCATATCGGTGATCCCGGCCCATTGCCGCAGCAGACGCACACCTTGCAGGAAGGGGAACAGATGCACTGCGCCTTCGGCCAGATGCTCTTTCATATCCAGCGTCGAGCGGGTGGAATACATCTGATACGGGTCCGAGCCGCCGCCAATCACGATCTCACCGCGCGAAGATTGCACCAGATAGGTGTGCAGGCTGACCGAGCTGACCAGCGTGTGCAGCCAGGGTTTCAGCGGCTGTGTCACCATGGCCTGCAAGGGAAAACAGCGGATCGGCAGCTCAACGCCTGCCTTCAGGGCCATATCGTAATTCATACCGCCCACGGCAATCATCACCTGACCGGCAGAGATGTTCCCCCGGTTGGTGCGGACCTTGGTGATCTTGCCGCCGTCGATGTCGAAGCCTTCGACCTCGGTGCGCTGGTGGATTTCCACGCCCCGACGGCTGGCCTGCGCCGCATAGCCCCAAGCCACCGCGTCATGCCGCGCTGTGCCGCCATCGGCGTGCCATAGCCCGCCCATGATCTCAAGCGGGCCGCCTTGGTCCATGTTCAGATGCGGGCTGAGTTCTTTTACGGTTTGCGCATCCACCACTTCGATATTGGTGCCCGCGTGCTTGCCCATCTCGGCGCGCAGGTGGAAACTGCGCAAGGTGGCTTCGGTATGGGCCAAAGTCAGCTGACCGCGCTGGCTGAACATCACGTTGAAGTCCAGCTCTTCGCTCATCTCCTCATAAAGCTGAACGCCTTCCTTGTAGAATGCGATGCCCTCTTTGGTGATATAGTTCGAGCGGATTGTTGTGGTGTTCCGGGCGGTATTGCCACCGGCCAGATAGCCTTTTTCTAGAACGGCGACGTTTGAGATGCCGTGATACTTGGACAGGTAGTGTGCGCAGGCCAAACCGTGGCCCCCGCCGCCCACGATCACCACGTCATAGTTGGGCTTTAGATCGGGCGTCGCCGGGATGTCACCGGTCACGGGATAGGTCGATGACAACCCGTATTTCAGGAGCGTAAATGGCATTCCAGAAAGCCCCGCCTACGCTTTTGGCGCGTCATAGAGCAGCGCTGAAAGGTCCGAGAACCTGGAACCCGGCTGGCACAGCCCCCATACGGCATCGCGGATGGCAGCGGCGCGGGTGTCTCCCAGCGAGGGGGCCGCAAACTCCATGAATTTTTCGTCCACTTCCGCGTCATTCATCGGCGCCTCGGGCCCACCCCGGGCGTGAACGTCGCCAGAGTCCAGAATGCGGCCGTCTTTCAACGTTATGGAAACATCAGCAATGCGGCTTTTCGGGAAGCGCGCCGAATGGCGTTCGGTTTCAAAAACGGAAACGCGGTCTACAATCGACGCAACAAGAGGGTCTGACAATCCGGACCCTGTTATATGTTCGACCCCTATCCGCCCATACGCGGCCATGGTGGCGACCGCAAACGGCAGGGAGTATTGCGCCTTTGACGTGTCGTCCGGCATTCCCTGAAACAAACAAGCACTTTCGCGGAACGTGTTGACGCGGATTGATGCGATGTCCTTGTGCGTAATGTCATGATCCCGCATCAGGGCGCGTGTGGCGTCGATTGCAGCGTGCGCCCAGCGGCAGATCGGATAAGGCTTCACGTATTGATGCTCCATCTGCCAGAACTGACCCAAATCCTGCCAATATGGCGCGACCTCGTCAGCTTCGACGGTGATGGCAGGGGCGCCAGTAAATCCTTTTTCGGCCAGTAGGGTCGACGAGAGCCCGACCAACGCACCCCAGCCCGAGCCGTCATGCAGCATTGTGGGATTGGCGATTTCGCGCATCATCTGGCTGCGGGGTCCGTGATACTCGGCGATCCCCATGGCCTGCCGCATCTGATCTTGGTTCATTCCACGCAACCGCGCCGCGACAGCCACCACCCCCAACGCGTTCCAAGCGCCTGAGGTATGGTAGTCGCTGACAGTGTTGTGCAGTGAAATACCGGCGCGCCCTGCAACTTCGTAGCCGATGGTCACGGCGCTGAGTGCCTCGGGGCCAGGAATTTCCCCTATCGTTTCCGCGACTGCTGCCAGCGCGGGAACGACCGCCACCCCGATATGGCCTTTGGTCGGGTTGTAGCCGTCATGCCCGTCCAGGTTGTCAGTTTGTGTAGCAGCGGCAAAAGCCGCCCCAGCGGCGCTGACCCGACGCCCATCAAACATCATACGTGCGCTGAATGTTTCGTCACCGGCGCCGTACAAGGCAAGTGCGCTTTCGCGCGCGATCACCCCTGCTGTCATGGGGCCTGAGCCGATTGTGATGCCCAGCGTGTCCAACGTCATTCTGGCTGCGGCGCTCAGCGTCGAGTCCGGGATATCTCCGGCAGTCGTTTCAAGGGTAAAGCTTGCTATTTTGTGAAATCTGTCTGCCACGGGCTGCCTGCTTGCGTTTGAAGTCTGGATACCGGTCTCAGCTCGCATGGTAGGCTTAATTGTGTCCGGCGGCACGAAAACAATCTTTGGGCTATGGCACCGGAATTTTTGTGGGTCCGCTGGCGGCCATGTCGCTTGCGTAACAGTGTTTATGTCGCAAAAGAACAAGAGGAGGTGCCGGTCACGCCATACTCGACATATATACCGCACCGGATCACTGCACATGATGAACCTGCCGCACCTGTCTTTTCTGCGCTCCTTCGAGGCTGCTGCCCGCCATCTGAGCTTTACAAGTGCTGCAGAAGAGTTGAACTGCACGCAATCCGCCGTCAGCAATCACGTCCGGTCGCTTGAGGAGTTTCTCAAACGACCGCTCTTTGTGCGCCACCCACGGTCTCTGTCACTCACCGATGTGGGCAAAGCGTATCTGCCTTCAGTGCGCCATGCGTTGCAGGAAATTGACGTAGCCACTCAGTCACTTGTACTTAGACCGCATACCCGAACTGTGGTCGTCTCCTGTCCTGTTAGCCTCGCCGCAAACTGGCTGCCCGACGTCATTCGAGGATTTTCCGAAAATCACCCGGATATTTCCGTGACTGTCCACGGGACCATCTGGACGGATGTGGACCCCAACGTTTCGGACATTTCGATCACGATCAATCATAGGGATGATGCATCTGAAAGCCTGACGCGTTTGTGGGCGGAAAAGCTGACGGTGGTCTGTGCGCCGGGCTATACCGTCGGTGATCAACCTTTGACCGACCCACAGCAATTACACGACGCGCAACTGATCCATATTCTGGGTCGCTCGGCGTATTGGGAAAAAGTGGCTGCAAATTTTGGGCTAGAGGATCTGGACCAGAAAGAAGGCCCAAGAAGCAACAGTTCGAACCTGGCGCTGGAACTGGCGGCAAAATCCCTGGGATGTGTGGCTTTGCCGAAATCGCTGGCGCGGCCTTATGTCGAACGCGGGCTTCTGATCGAGCCATTTGCCCTGAACCTCGACAGCCCATGGGCGTATTATGCCAATCTGCGCGAGGCGAATGCCACGCCAGCAGTTCGACTGTTTCAAAACTGGTTATTGAAAGTCGCGGCTGAAACGGAGGGTCAGATTGGTTAATCTGTCCATTCCTTGCTGTGCGTTCGATTCCCCGACCGCACCCCAGCCAGCCAATCGGTGTTTGCCTTTGGTGCAGAAAATTCGACTGCATTGCATCCGTTTTTTTTGCATGTCCTGCAGGTGGAACCGTCATAGGGTCCGCGACATACAGTGCACCATCAACACAAAGCATCGCATGTCATGAGCCAGATATCAGAAAGCCTGCTAGAGCAGATCCGCAACCAGTTTGCCCAGATCGACCATTGCCCCGAACAGGGTGAGCGCATTTTTTTCGAAAATGCAGGCGGCGCGCTGACCCTGAATTCGGTTCTGGACAGTTCTGTGCGTTACGCGGCGATCCCGGATAATCAGGGGCGCGACAACCCGGGGTCGCATGCGCTTGTTGATACCATCAATGCCGCAAAAGCCGATATGCGAGATTTCATGAATGCACCCGGCGGGCAGTTCTTTGTTGGGGAAAGCGGCACTGAATTGCTGTTTCGGTTGATCATGAACGCCTGTCTGGGCACAGGTTCAGGTGTCGTACTGGGATCGACGCTGGAACATCCTGCCACGCGTTCGGCTTGCGATCGCTGGGCACGTATTGCCGGGCAGGAACATGTGTTGATACCGCATGATGATGAGACGGGGCTTGTGACGGCCGATGCCTATGCAGCAGCCGTCACCCCAAACACCAAAGTGGCAACGATTCTGCACACGTCGCCGGTGACAGGGATGGGCGTGGATGTGGCCGCCGTATCTAAGGTTATCCGTGCCGTAGCACCCGACTGTTTCATTATCGTCGATGGCATCCAGCACGCGGCGCATGGTCGGATCGACCTGACCGCATATGACGTCGATGGATACGTTATCTCACCCTATAAGGTGTTTTCGCGTCATGGATATGGTGTTGCCTGGATATCCGACCGATTGACCGCGTTGGACCACAACGCTCTTTTGGATGGCCCTGCGGAAAATTGGGAAATGGGGACCCGCGACACCGGGGCTTATGCCACCATGTCCGATGTTGTGTCTTATTTTGAGTGGTTGGGTGGTCAGGTCAGCGATGCCAGCGACCGGCGTGGCAAGTTCCTGGCGGCGGGTGATGCCATCCATGCGCAGGAGAAAGCGCTGACCGATGCGATGATCCAAGGCACTGGCAACCTGAGCGGCCTGGCCGAGATGGAGAAAGTCACCATTCTGGGTGGGGTCGACAACCCGGCGCGCGAAGGCTTGGTCTCGCTGCGTGTTGAGGGCGTGGCCTCTGTCGATGTGGTGAAACGACTGAACGATCAGGGCATTCGTACCCATCTGCGCAAAGCAGATCACTATTCAGGGAATATTCTCACCCCGTTGGGCTACGACTCGTGCGTGCGGGTCTCGATGTGTCACTACAACTCAACTGGCGAGGTCGCTCAATTCCTTGCCGCTATGAAAGAAATCGCCGCCTGAGCCGCGTCATATCTAGGGAAACAGATCCATGAAAACCCACGCACAAGCTGTTGTCATCGGTGGCGGTCTCGCCGGTACGTCGATTTTGTATCACCTTGCCAAACTCGGCTGGACGGACTCGATCCTGCTGGAGCGCGATGAACTGACCAGTGGCTCGACCTGGCACGCGGCGGCCAATATTCACGGGCTGCACGACAACAACAACATCACGCGAATCCAGCACTATACGATGAACCTGTATAAAGAGCTGGAGAAGGAAACCGGCCAAAGCTGCGGCGTGTTCCAGCCGGGCTCGCTGTACTTGGCGCAAACCGAAGAACGCGAGCAGCAATTGCGCCTGCAAGAGGCCAAAGCGCGTTTTTACGGCCTGAACTTTCACGAGGTCAGCCGCGAAGAAGCGAAAGAGCTTCACCCGCTGGCACAGTTCGATGACATCCGTTGCATCATGTACGAACCCGATGGCGGCAATGTGGACCCTTCGGGCGTGCCCCATGCTTATGCTGCCGGGGCGCGTGCCATGGGCGCAACAATCGAACGTTTCTGCCCCGTAACAGGGACCGAGCAGCAACCGGACGGAAGCTGGATTGTTCGGACACCAAAAGGCGATATCCACACACAATGGGTGGTTAATGCATCTGGTCTTTGGGGGCGCGAAGTGGCGGCTCTGGCAGGGTTGACGCTGCCGCTGCAACCGACCGAACATCAGTATTTCGTGACCGAAACCATCGATGAAGTCGCCAATCTGGGCCGTCGCTTACCTTCGATCGCCGACCGGGACGGCGAGTATTACTTCCGGCAGGAAGGCAACGGGCTTCTTATTGGTGCCTATGAAAAGGATATGAAGTTCTGGGCCGAAGAGGGCACACCGTTGGATTTTGCCCACGATCTGTTCCCTGACGATTTGGACCGGATCATGGAAAACGTGATCCGCGCGACCGAACGCGTGCCGGTTGCAGCAACAGCCGGGGTCAAGCGGGTGATCAACGGGCCGATGATCTGGTCGCCCGATGCCAACATGCTGTGGGGGCCTGTGCCAGAGTTGAAGAATTATTTCCTCTGTGGCGGTCTGATCCCGGGCTTTTCGCAATCAGGTGGGTTGGGCTTGCTGGCAGCGCAGTGGATGATCGAGGGCGAGCCGCAATATGACATGTTCGCTTGGGATCTGGCACGGTTTGGTGACTGGGCCGACAAGAAATTCACCAAAGCGCGGGTGGAAGACGCCTATACGCACCGTTTCAAGATCCACTTCCCCAATGAAGAACGCAGCGCTGGCCGTCCGGCCCGTGTGCGCCCGGCCTTTGAGATGCAAAAACAGATGGGCTGTGTCTTTGGTCTGAACTGCGGTTGGGAACACCCGCTGTGGTTCGCGGATGAACCCGGCACCGAAGAGACAACCGGTTTTACCCGCCAAAATTGGTTCGATCCGGTTGGTCGCGAGGTGCAGATGCTGCGTGAAAGCGTGGGCGTTATCGACATCTCGAACTTTGCGAACTACGTGATCAAGGGACCGGGTGCTTACGACTGGCTGGACCGTCTAGTGGCCAACCGTGTGCCAACCGAAGTCGGGCGCAGTTGCCTGACGCCTCTGATCTCGGTTCGCGGTGGCGTAGCTGGGGACTTCACCATTACCAAGCTGGCCGAAGACGAATACATGATGATCGGATCGGGTATGGCCGAGCGCTATCATCAACGCTTTTTCCAAATGGTCGAGATGCCCGAAGGCACCACTTTGGAGGTCGCGACAGACCGTATTTCCGGGTTCAACGTCGCAGGTCCGAAATCGCGTGAGGCTTTGGCACGTCTGACCAATGCCGATCTATCCAACGAAGCATTCCGTTTCATGCGATCCCAGAAAATCACCGTTGCAGGTGTGGACTGTGTGGCCATCCGCGTCAGTTTTACAGGTGATCTGGGTTGGGAGCTGCACTGCGCCGAGGCAGATCAGGTCGCGCTTTACACCGCATTGCTTGAGGCCGCCAAAGACTGCGGCGGCGGCCCCGTTGGCGGACGTGCGCTGGGGTCGTTGCGCATCGAAAAGGGCTATGGATCCTGGGGTCGGGAATACAGCCAGGAATACTGGCCGCAAGAGGTTGGGCTGACCGGTCTGATCAAGCTCGACAAGGATTTCCTCCACAAGGACGCCTACCTTTCCGTAAAGGACAACGCCCCACGAGAAGTTCTGACGGTCTTCGAACTGGACGTGACCGAGGACGCAGATGCCACCGGCAGTGAGCCGATTTTTACACCCGACGGCACGCCTGTTGGCCGGGTCACATCCGGGGCGTATGGCTATTCGGTCGGGAAATCACTGGCCATTGGCTTCCGCAACCCCGAAGTGGCGCAACCCGGAGATGAGGTGGTGATTCAGGTGATTGGCAAGGCGCACAAAGGGCGTGTTCTGTCAGAGGCGCCGTTTGACCCCATGGGCAGCAGACTGCGAAGCTAAGCCTTACATAGGCTTAGAAGGACGCGCCAGGTCAAAACCGATCTGTGTCCGACGAGACAAATTAAGCGCGCTGCCTTCAGCGGCGCGCTTTTGCGTTCAATGGCCAATGTTTTTAGCCAGGTTCGCAGCTCTGGGACCTCAACCACTCAATAACGTCCCGGACTTCACGCTTGTCCCGGCTTCCGTCCTGTGCCTCGACAAAATAGCCGTGTGTGGGTTTGATATCTTCGTCGAACAGGCGCAAAATCCGCCCCTCCCTGAGATCTTGATCAATCAGTGGCAGCCAGCCCACCACTGCGCCTTGTCCTTCGGCAGCCCCGCGTAACAAAATATTTGCATCTTCAAACACGACGCCCATCAGGGGGGACCCGGGCTGCACGTTCATCGCGGCAAACCAGTCCAGCCAGCCCCAATGATTGCGTTGGTGCAGGATGGGTTTGTTCAATAGATCTTCAGGCGCATCGAGGGGCCCATATTGGTCAATGTACTGCGCGCTTGCTATGGCGACAGGTCGAAGTTCCAGCAGTTTGAGTGAGCCGCGTGGCATGTCCGCCAGTCGATGCCAGCTCAGAACAATATCTGCGTGAGTCTGGTCCATCATGCGTGGACGATACGAAGGTACGACCTCAAGCTCGACCTCGGGGAAACTCTGCCAAAGGTCGCTGATGCGTGGCATCAGCCACCGGGCCGTTAAGATGGGTCCGGCGGCCAATCGCACAACCTTGCGTGATGTTCTGCGCAAAGCTCCAACCGTGTCTTCCAGCATTCCAAACGCCCGTCCCGTCGTTTCGGCCAGCCGTGTTCCATCCTCCGTTAGCCTGACCTCGCGCCCCACGCGTTCAAACAATAGGGTGCCCAGTTGATCTTCCAGTCCACGGATGTGGTGGCTGATGGCCGTTGGCGTCACCACAAGATGCTCGGCGGCGGCGCGAAAACTGCCGGTTTTCGCGGCTGCATCGAAAGCGCGTAGTGCGGAAAGAGAGGGGAGCATAACCGTCCTAATGATGAGTGAAACTTACTAGTCGCTGAGGAAAGACCATTTGTAAACTGCTGTTTGGGCTGTAATCATGGCAAGTAGGTAATCTGGACTCATGTAAAATGACCACTACAGCGCGCAGGCGTGGCCGCAAACAGCGCCTCACCCAAACAACAGAACCCGAGTCGAACCCGCCTGTTTGGCCAGGTATCTGTGGCGGGCGTTTCAAGCCGCTTTCTCCCCAAGAGGTCGCGCTGGTTGAAGAAACGGCGCTGACCCTTCTGGAAACGCTTGGCCTGAGTCAGGCTATACCTTCGATGATCGAAAAGGTGGTTGCGGCGGGTGGGTCCTTGACAGATGACCACCGTTTGCAGTTCCCCCGCGCTTTGGTGCGTCAGGCGATCAGCGAAGCAAACCGTGATTTTAGCCTTTGCGGTCAAGTTCCTGAACATGATCTAGATATCAGTCAGGCCCGCGCGCACATGTCCAGTGGCGGCGCGGCCCCCGGTGTTTTTGATCTGGACACGGGCGTCTATCGGGACTCGACACTGGCTGACCTGTATGACGCGGCCCGCATTGTCGACCAGATGGACAATATTCACCATTTCAGCCGTTCGGTTGTTGCCCGGGATATCGAAGACAATGCGGTGATGGATCTCAACACCGCTTATGCCTGTCTGGCGGGGACGTCCAAGCATGTGTCGATCTCGATCACCGAGCCCGACAATGTGCCCGCGATCGCACAGCTGTGTTATGCCATTGCCGGCAGTGAAGAGGCCTTTCGCGCGCGTCCTTTCCTGACTGTGATGGTGTGCCACGTCGTGCCACCCATGCGCTTTGCCGAAGAAGCATGTGAAGTTCTCGAAGCTGCAATTCTGGCCGGGTTTCCGGTTCAATTGATCAGCGCTGGACAGGCCGGTGCTACCAGCCCGGCAACCATTGCCGGTTCATTGGTTCAGGCCGTTGCGGAAACGCTGGCAGGGCTGGTGTTCGCCCGTCTTGTCAACCCAGAGGTAAAGGCGATCTTTGCACCGAAACCGTTGGTTGCGGACCTGCGCACCGGCTCTATGTGCGGCGGCGGAGGGGAGCAGGCGATCCTCATGGCGGGCGCTGCACAGATGGGGCGGCATTTCGACCTGCCAACCTCTTCTATTGCGGGTATTACCGATGCCAAGTGTTTGGATGCGCAATACGGGGCCGAGAAATCGCTGGCCGTGACCATGGCTGCACACGCGGGTTCGAACATTGTCACCCAGGCGGCCGGGATGCAGGCCAGCTTACTGGGTGTCAGCCATGCGGCTTATGTCAGTGACAATGACATGCTGGGCAATATCCTACGCACTTTGCGCGGGATCGAAGCCACGCCTGAAAACATCGCCGCCGACGTAATTGCCGATGTTTGCCGGGGCGAGGGGCATTATTTGGGCGAACAGCATACATTCAACAGGATGAAATCAGACTATTTCTATCCTGAAATCGGTGACCGCAGGACGCCGCGGGAATGGCAGGAAGACGGCTCTCAGCCTGTCGGTGACGTTGCTCGGGAAAAAGCGCGCGAGATTTTGTCCGTTCACTTCCCGCAGCACATTCCCGACGACGTTGACCGCGCGTTGCGCACACGTTTCGACATCCGTCTGACACGACAGCAAACCGGCAGATCCTCATGAAAAGTCAAAACCTAAGCGCCCGCGCCCGTACGGTTATGCCTGGTGGCGTCAGTCACGAGTTGCGTTACAAAACCCCGTATCCGATCTATTTCGACCGCGCCAATGGGGCCGAGAAATGGGATGTGGACGGCAAGCGCTACATCGATTTCAAGCTGGGTGCGGCCAGTCAGATTCTGGGACATGCCCACCCTGAGATTGCTGAAGCAGTGGCCCGTCAGATGGAGAGGATGCCTTACACCGCAGACTGTCATCCGATTGAGGTCGAATGGGCCGAATGGCTGGCCCGCCTGTTCCCCTCTGCCGAACGGGTGCGGTTCACCGGGTCTGGTACAGAGTCTACAATGCTTGCTCTGCGGCTGGGTCGGGCGTACTCGGGTCGTGATAAAGTGCTGCGTATCGACGGCCATTTCCACGGCTGGCATGACATGTTGATGAAAGGTGCCAAACCCGGCACCAACACAGCGCCAAGTCTGGGTATACCGCAGGCTGTGACCGACCTGACGGTGGTATCCCCGCCGGATCTGGACGCCGTCGCCGACCTGCTGGACAGCGATCCACAGATCGGAACCGTCTTTGTCGAAGCCTCCGGCGCAAATTATGGATCGGTCCCTCTGCCGGACGGTTTTTTGCAGGGGGTGCGAACCTTGACCGAAAGAACGGGCCATGTGCTTGTTTTTGATGAGGTGATCACGGGTCTACGCTGGTCGCCGGGCGGCCGTCAGGCGCGAGATGGGGTGACGCCGGATCTGACAACATTGGCCAAGATCGTCACTGGTGGTCTGCCGGGCGGGGCGGTTGTTGGTCGGGCTCACGTCATGGATCTGCTCAGCCCCGGCGAGACCCGTGAAGGGCTATCGCCTCCGGTCGGACACAAAGGCACTTTCAACGCGGCCCCCTTGGTGGCTGCGGGGGCGGTTAAGGCGATGGAAATCCTTTCGACCGGCGACGTTCAGTCCCATGCCGATGCAATGGCCGCGCGTCTGCGGGATGGCATCAACGCAGCCTTCATTGAACTGGACGTGCAGGCACTGGCCTATGGCGACAGCTCGACCTGCCACCTCTATTTCGGTGGACGATCCATTGAAGGGCTGGATGCGGTGGCAATCCGAAAAACCCCACCTGCCGTCGTCAAAGGCTTGCGTGACGGGTTGCTAGAGAGAGGCGTGGATTTCATGTCTTTCACCTCCTGCGTGACTGGCCTGCCGCATACACCCGGCCTGATTGACGAGGCGGTCGCACTTTTCCGCGACACTATTTCGGATATGGTCCGCGACGGAGTGCTGTCATGACATTGCCCACCCATGCCCGCACCGTCATCATTGGTGGCGGCGTCATCGGCTGTTCGATTGCCTATCATTTGGCCCGCGAAGGTCGCAAAGATATCGTTGTTCTGGAGCGTTCGAAACTGACCAGCGGCACGACGTGGCATGCGGCTGGTCTGGTGCGGCGTTTGCGCCCGTCGGCGACACTGACCAAGCTGATCAACTATTCCATCGACCTTTATGGCGAACTGGAACGCGAAACCGGGCAAGCCACGGGATGGACCCAAACCGGCTCGCTGACGCTGGCCACCAACCAGGACAGGCTGACGAATATCAAACGTCAGGTCTCGCTTGGCCGCGCCTTTGGGCTTGAGGCCGAGGTTGTGGATGCGTCCCGTGCCAAGGACTTGTGGCCGCTGATCGAGGTCGATGACGTGATCGGCGCGATTTGGTCGCCGTCGGACGGACGGGTCAACCCCTCCGACGTGGCCCTTGCGCTGTCAAAGGGCGCACGGGCACGAGGGGTTCAGATCTTTGAAGATACCCGCGTGACTGGCTTGCAAAAGAAAGGCGGGCGGATATCGGGCGTTGAGGTCGGTGACCACGTAATCGAGGCCGACGAGGTTGTGATCGCCTGTGGGCTTTGGTCGCGTGAGGTAGCGGCCATGGCCGGGGCGCACATGCCGCTTTATGCCTGTGAACATTTCTACATTCTGACCAAGCCGTTGCCCGAGGTTCAGGCCCTTGGCAAAGGCGTGCATCTACCAACGCTGAACGATCAGGATGCGTTTCTCTATGCCCGCGACGATGTCGAAGGGCTGTTGGTTGGCTCGTTCGAACCCCATGCCAAAGGCCTGCCGCTGGATCGGTTGCCCGCCGATTTCTCGTTCGATCTGCTGGACGAGGATTGGGACCATTTCATGCCGATGATGGAAAACGCACTACGCCGCATTCCGGCACTGGAAAAGGCCGAGGTTCGGATGTTGCTGAACGGCCCGGAAAGCTTCACGCTCGACAGCCAATTCATGCTGGGTGAAAGCCCCGAAGTGCCGGGGCTTTTTCTGATGGGAGGGATGAATTCGACCGGAATTGCTCTGGCAGGTGGGGCAGGTAAGGCCATGGCGGAATGGATCATCGCCGGAGAACCCACGATGGAGTTGAACGAGGCCGACATTCACCGCTTCAGCCCCGAGATGAACGTTCTGGGCGCACTGGAAGCCCGTATTCCTGAAGTTCTTGGACGCCACTATGACAATCCGTTTCCCGGTCGCGCGATGGAGACCGCAAGGGGTCAGCGTCGTTCGCCAATCCATGCCGGTCTCGTCGCCGCCGGGGCGCGGTTCGAAGCGCGGGGCGGCTGGGAACGTGCCGTGCATTTCGGGGGCGAAGCTGCCCATCTGCCACTGACCTTCGGCGCGCCTGCATGGCGCGAACAGGTCGGGCAAGAGGTCGAAACCTGCCGATCGGGCGCGGCCATTCTGGATCAAAGCGCCTTTGGTAAAATCATGGTGCAGGGGCCGGATGCCAGCGCCTTTTTGAACCGGCTCTGCGCCGCGCAGATGGACGTGCCCGAGGGGCGCATTACGTATACCCAGATCCTGAATGCGAAGGGCGGCGTGGAAAGCGATCTGACCGTTCAGCGGCATGGGCCCGAAACTTATCTGCTGATCGTCGGGGCCAATGAAACCGTTCGTGTGATGCAGCGGATGCGGGACACAAGAGGCGATTACCGTGCGGAGTTCACGGATGTTACCAGCGGGTATGCCATTCTGGGCCTTGCTGGTGCACAGGCCCGAGACGTGTTGCAGGCCACGACAAACGCGGCTGTCCCGGACCTCAAGCGGTTCTACTTTGCACCCGTCGAGATTGGTTTGGCCCGAGGTTGGGCAGGTCGGCTGAGCTTTACCGGGGAAGAAGGCTTTGAGCTTTACATCCCTGCCGACATGGCCATGGCTGCCTATGAGGCGCTGGTCGCCGCAGGCGCAAGCCATGCGGGTCTTTACGCAAGTGGATCTTTGCGCATTGAAAGCGGTTTTCGGGCATTCGGTCACGAACTCACACCGGGCACCACGCCGCTTGAAGCCGGGCTAGGTGCGTTTTGCGC
Organism: Ruegeria sp. HKCCA5929; assembly: GCF_013034525.1. Classification (NCBI taxonomy): domain Bacteria; kingdom Pseudomonadati; phylum Pseudomonadota; class Alphaproteobacteria; order Rhodobacterales; family Roseobacteraceae; genus Ruegeria; species Ruegeria sp. HKCCA5929. The sequence goes on along the minus strand of NZ_WQGE01000007.1, from coordinate 82,208 downwards.
CATGGGCACGGGTTTTGTGGGCGAAAACGCCTTGCGGGATCACAAGCCCGAACGGCGCATCGTTTCGATTCTGTTCGACGATCCCGCAGCGATCCCGCTGCATGATGAACCCATTTACTTTGACGGCAAGGTCGTGGGGCAGATCACCTCAGCCGCATGGAGCTACCGGTTTGGTCGTTCCGTGGCGCTTGGCCTGATCAACGCGCCTTTGGACCTGCTTGAAACCCAAGACGTTTTGGACGGGTTCGAAGTCGAAATCGCTTGCGCCCGTTACACGGTCAAAGCTTCTCTCAAACCCGCAAAGGTAGCTTTTGCATGAGCGACACGATCCAATCCACCCAAGTGGCGATCATTGGCGGCGGTATCATGGGCGTGGCCGCGCAGTTTCAACTGGCCGAGAACGGTTGGACTGACACGATCCTTTTTGAAAAGGCCGAATTGACCAGCGGTTCCACTTGGCACGCGGCCGGACAGATTGCCCATGCGGTAGGCAGTCGCCTGATGGGGTGGATCAACAAAACCTCCATCGAAACCTATAAACGGGTCGAGGCCGAAACCGGACAGAGCACAGGTTGGCACGAAGTCGGCGGCATCCGGATTGCCACCACCGACGACGAAGTCGATTGGATGAAGTCGATTATGGGCGTGGGCAAGCTGTTGGATCTGCCAATGGATCTGATCGGCCCGGAAGAGGTGGCGCAGGTTAATCCCTTCTACAAAGTCGACGACGTTAAAGCTGCGGTGCGCACTTACGAGGATGGTCATATCGACCCCTCAAGCGTGACCATGGCGCTGGCTGCTGCAACCCGGTCGCGCGGCGCCCGGATTGAACGGCACAACCGGGTGATCGGGGCGTCACGCAAAGGCGATATGTGGCTGTTGCGCACCGAAAAAGGCGATGTGCTGGCCGAACATGTGGTGATTGCCGCTGGGTCTTACGCCAATCAGGTGGGGGAGTGGTTCGGGCTTAATATCCCTTCGGTGTCGTGCCTTCACCACTATCTTGTGACGGACACCGTATCACAGTTCGCCGACCGTCCGGAAATGCCCGTGATGCGGGACAATGCCTTTGGGGGTTACATCCGGCAGGAGCAGAAATCCGGCTTGATCGGAATTTACGAAGGCCATGTCTGCCCGACGGTCTGGGAAATGCCCGAAGGCGCGCCTTGGGCTGCCGAAAATGAGCTGTTCCAGGCCGATTACGACTCGATTGGCGATTTCCTGATGGTGGCTTTCGACAAAATGCCAATTCTGGCTGATCTTGGCATCAAGCGCGTCGTGCGTGGGGCAATCACGCACACACCTGATGGCGGAATGCTGGTCGGGCCATCGGGTGCGCCGAACGTCTGGTTGTCCTGCGGCTCGTCCATCGGGCTGGCCTGGGGCGGCGGCGCGGGCAAAGTGCTGGCCGATTGGATGGTGCATGGTGAAGCCGAAATCAACACCCGCGGTTTCGACCCGCGCCGATACGGAGATTTCGCCTCGGATAATTTCATTGTCGAGCGCACCAAGGACGAGTTCATGCGCCGCCATGACACGCCTTGCCCGGGTAAGCAGTTCCACAGCCTTCGGCCGCTGAAAAAACACCCACTGTATCACCGCCTTGCCGCCAAGGGTGCAGTTTTCGGAGAAGTCGCCGGTTGGGAGCGTCCGCGCTATTTCGGTGGAGTAGGCGAATCAGAACAGATCGGCTGGGGTCATCAGCCGTGGCATGCAAACGCGACGGCCGAGGCAAAAGCGACGCGCAATGCCGCCGGTGTCATCGATCTCTGCGCTTTTGCCCAGTTCGAGATCTCGGGCAAGGATGCGGGCGCTTTGCTGGACCGGCTGTCGGCCAACCGAATACCTTCGAAAGTCGGGCGGATGAGCCTGAACCATTTGCTGACGGCGCAGGGAAGGTTCGAGACAGAAATCACGATCTGGCGCATGGCCGAAGACCGGTTCTTCACAGGTTCCCCCATTGCCCGCGCCACACCGGATTTCGATTGGATCAAGTCCCACATCCGACCCGGCGAGGATGTGACGATGATCAACCGCTCGGCAGATTGGGGGATGCTGGCACTGTCAGGCCCCGCGACCCGCCGTATCCTGTCTGAACTGACAGACGTTGATCTGTCCAATCGCGCTTTCCCTTGGTTATCTGGGCAGGAAATCCGCGTCGCAGGAATTCCTTGCTATGCACTGCGCGTTTCGTTTGTCGGCGAATTGGGCTGGGAATTGCACGCGCCGCTGGATCAGATTGGCGCAATCTACGACGCGCTTTTTGAAGCCGGGTCCAAACATGGTCTGACCGATCTGGGTTCTTACGCGTTCAACGGGATGCGAATGGAAAAGGCTTATCGCGCCAGCGGGGAACTGACCACGGATGTTGGCCCGCTTGACGTCGGCCTCGAACGCTTTGTCGTGAGCGAAGGACGCGATTTTCAGGGCCGCGATGCGCTGCTCAGCCGCGATCCGGAATGGCAGCTATTCTATGCAGAGCTGCACTCAGAAGACATCGACATTCATGGTGGCGAGCCGGTGTTGCTGAACGATCAGCCTGTGGGCCTGACCACATCGGGTGGGTATGGCTATACGATCGGCAAGTCCCTGGGGTGGTTGTTTGTTCGCAAGGGCACCCCGCAAACGGGTCTCAGCGTCCGGATTCTAAATCGTGACATCCCGGTTACGGTACATCAAGATGCGCTCTTCGATCCGCAGAATTTGCGACCCCGATCCGAGGAATAACTCTTGCTGCAACCGATAGATATCACTCAGAAGTCGGCCATCGAGCTTGCGGGAGACCTGCGTAAAGGAACCCTGAGCAGCTCGGAGGTTTTGGCAGCCTATCGCGCGTGTATCGAAGGCGATACAGCCGGTGTGAACGCCTTTGTCACGCTGGATTGGGACGCTGCCAGCGCCCGTGCTGATGAACTGGACAGGATGGCCGCGCGGGGGCAGTTCGCAGGGCCACTGCACGGGTTGCCGGTCGCGATCAAAGACTGTTTTGATACCGCCGGTCTGCGCACAACGCATGGATCAAGAAGCTTTTCTGATCATGTCCCGTCCAGTGACGCGCTACACGTCGCGCGTCTGAGGGCGGCAGGTGCCGTGATCGTTGGCAAGACAAACACGCCCGAGTTCACATTTTCTGGCCAGACCACGAACTTTGTATCGGGCACGACGCGCAATCCATTGAACCCCGAAAAGACGGTTGCGGGCAGTTCTGGTGGCGCCGCGGCCGCGTTGGCGGCCAACATGGTTGCCCTTGCTGATGGCTCGGATCTTGGCGGCAGCGCACGCACACCTGCCGCATGGTGTGGCGTCGTCGGCATGCGGCCAACATCGGGATTGGTTCCCATGGACCCGAACCCGGCCCCTTTCGACGGTTTGTCCGTGCCTTGCCCGATGGCGCGTACCGTCTCGGACCTCGCTTTGATGCTGAGTGTGATGCAAGGCCCGACGCCCAACCAGCCTTTGGCATACACCGGCGCTTACCCGGACCCGGTTGAGATTGATACCCCGCTGACTGCGGGCCGCGTGGCGTTGAGCCTTTCGCCCTTCGGGGCAGGTGTTGAGCCATCGGTTCAGGCGGCCTTGGCACCAATCGCAGATGTTTGCCGAGATTTGGGCTGGCGTGTCGATGAAGATACGGCCCCGGACCTTGCCCCGCTGCTTGCACATGGCGACATCATTCGGGGCCAATGCGCTCTGCAAATTCGCGCGGCGCTCGATCCCGACATGACACAGGCCACAGACAGCTATCGCACGGCCTGCGCACAGGGCGAAGGGCAAAGCTTTGCCGATCTGATTGCCTATCAGAAGACACGCCGTCATGTCTGGGACTCTGTTGCTACATTCTTCGCCCACTATGATTTTGCCCTTTGGCCCACCGCCACTGGATTACCGTTCAGCGCAGACCTGCGAGACGGGGAAATCACCGAGGACTGGCGTACAGTAACTCTGACACCGACGTTAGAGCTTCCCTCGATTTCCATCCCCATGGGTCAGTCCTCGGACGGTATGCCCGTGGGTCTTCACATCACCGGCCCGAAAGGATCGGACGCACGGCTGCTGCGCTTTGCCCGACAGATTGAACGCCAAATTTCCGGAGACTGAACATGACCACCATCAACGGCGGAGAAGCCGTCTATCGCGTTCTGAAAGCCAACGGCATCGATACCGTTTTCGGCCTGCTGGGCGGCTCGATGCTGGAACTCTACGATGCCATGTATAAAGGCGGTCAGATCGCCTATGTCGGAGCGCGGGACGAACGTGCTGCGGGCCACATGGCTGATGCCTGGGCGCGGATGACGGGCAAACCCGGTGTGGTTTTGGGGGCGCAGGCAGGGCCCGGCGTAGTCAACATCGTGACAGCAGTGGCCGAGGCGCAACTGGCCTATTCCCCACTTGTGGTGATTGCCGGAGCGATCACCCGTGCCGATCAATGCAAGGATACGTTTCAGGAAATAGATCAGGTCGCGTTGTTTGCACCTATTTCCAAGCGTTCGGTCATGGTGACAGATCCGGCGCGGCTGGCACCGATGCTGGAAGACGCCATCCGGTTGGCCAACACAGGTCGGCGCGGGCCAGTGGTGCTGCATGTCCCGCGTGACTTGTTTGCCGCTGAAATTCCGGCTTTTGAGCCGACCCGGGTGAACATCGCGCGCCCCGGACCGGCCGCACCGTCGGACGTCGCCGCCATTGCCAAGCTGCTATCTGGGGCCGAAAGGCCGGTGATCTTTGCCGGTGGGGGCTTCAAATGGGGGGACGGGCGCGACGCTTTGACGGCGTTGGCTGAAAAGCTTGAGGTTCCGGTCGTCGCATCTACCGGCCATGCCGATGTCATGCCCCACGGCCACCCGTGGTTTGCAGGGCAAGCCGGGCCACGTGGCAATGTGGTCGCCAGCAGGTTGACGCGCGAGGCGGATGTCATGGTGGTTCTCGGAGCCCGGCTTGGGTTCAACTCGACCTTTCATTCCAACGACTATGTCGGGGCTGATACCCGGATTGGCCATGTCGATATCGAAGGCGCAGCGGTTGGCCGTTATTTCCCCGCCGAGATCGCCGCACAGGGCGACGCCCGTCTGACTGCCGAAGCTTTGATAGATACTGCAACGCGCCCGGATTGCGATCCGTGGCGCGAAGCGTTTCGGTCTGGCATGTCCGACCTCGAAGCCGTGCGCGCGGCTGAGGCAGAGCTGGACAGCTTGCCTATGCACCCGCGCCGTGCTCTGGCCGAAATCCGCGCGACCTTGCCCGAAAACGCCATCGTAACGCTGGACACGGGCAACACTTGCCTGCAAGCCGCAGACCGGCTGGCCCACTATGCACCGATGTCTCTGATCACACCTTTGGATTTTGGTCTTGTTGGTTTTGGTCTCGCTGCCGCAATCGGAGCCAAGGCTGCTACGCCAGATCGCCCTGTCGTGGCTGTGATGGGTGATGGCGCCGTCGGCTATACGATGATCGAGATTCAGACTGCCATTCAGCACAATCTGCAAATCACCATCGTTGTTTTGGACAATCAGGCTTGGGGAGCGGAAAAGGCTTATCAGCAAGAGTTTTACGGAGGCCGTTTGCTGGGTGCAGAAATCCAATCGCCCCGTTTCGACAAATTTGCCGAACTATGTGGTGGGAAAGGTATATGGGTCGATGGGCCCGGTGGCATGGGCCCGGCGTTGCAAAAGGCTATCGCGTCGAATGAAACAACGGTTATTCAGGCCAAAATCGACCCAAGTGCGTTGATGACCTTGCGCAAAGACCTGTTCAAGGCACCGCAAAAGGACTGAGCTCTCCCCGATCGATCTATGCGGTTTAGTCTTGGCTGTTACCCCGGCATGGAAGGTTAGCGCAGGTTCTGGCAAAGCACCGGAAGCGACGCGCTTGTCTGTGTTGACCTTCAAATCGTTCTTTTTGAATCGGATCGGGGTGTTTGCCGGGACGATTTTTTGCTTCCGCGCGTTTGATCAGACTTTACGTCGAACGGCCATCAGGGGTCCCACGACCGTAAAGGCGCCGCATGATCATGGGCGTGAGGTACATGGGTATCTGATAAGCACCGATGAAGGCCATGATTGGCGCAGTCACCTCGGGCGGCAGGGCTACAAAAAAGATCGCGATGTTTCGGTTACCAGCGATCAACGAAACTGCCGTTGCCCGCGCCGCGGGAAGCCTGCTTTGCGTCAAATGAAACATGACAATCTGTGCGCCAAAGTTGGCCAGACAGGCAAATGCGATCCAAAATGCAGCCAAAGCCGGATCCTCCAGCGCTGTTGCGCTGACCGACGGCATCAGGCCAATGACAAATATAGCCAGCGTAAGCGTTCCCAATCCTTCAAGATTTAGCAATGTGAATTGCGAAGGCGCGCGCAGGACCGTCTTTCGTACGAACATGGCGGCACCGGTTGTGCCTAAAATTGTCAGTAACAGGCGCAAGCCAGCCCCTAAAACCGACTGAATATCGCCAAGCTCGGGCATGAGCAGGAAAATGGGCAGTGCGGTAAAAGGCAACAGAGCCGTGCCGACAACCATCAGTCGCATCGCGTGTTCCGGTGCGTGACCCATCATCATGCACATATTCGGGCTGCCTAAAATGGACGGAGCCGCCGTCATGATCAGCAGGCATAGAAGCACCGGCGCTCCGATCCACCCACAGGCATATCCAAATGCTATGACGATCATCGGCGTCACCAGCTGAAATCCGACAACAGTTAGCGCGACGTTGGGCAGGTCACTCAATGACCCAACGACGGCTTTGGGGTCCATCCTCAGCAAAGTCACGAAAAGCAACAGGATGACCAAAGGGGCCAGCAGGTCTCGCATTGGTTCCGCCAGAGATGGCAACAGAAGACCTGCTGCCAATCCACCGATCAGAACATAAGGTCCATGGCGCGCGGCCAGATGAAGCGGGTTCAAAGCCGCCTTATCCGCCCGGGCTTTGTCTTAGGTTTTCAGGCAGCCAAGTCGCGAGATCAGGGAACCAGATCAGGATGAAGACCATCAGAACCATGATCAGGAACATCGGAATGGCGGCCCGCGCGATATAGCTCATCTCGTGGTTGGTCATGCCCTGCATGACGAACAGGTTGAACCCGATCGGAGGCGTGATCTGCGCCATCTCGACGACGACTACAATGAAGATGCCGAACCAGATCAGGTCAATCCCGGCGTCGCGGATCATGGGCTCGACCACCGCCATTGTCAGTACGACCGAAGAGATGCCGTCCAGAAAACAACCCAGAATAATGTAGAAAACCAGCAGCACCATGAGCAGTTCGAACCGGGTCAGTTCCCAACCGGCAATCAAATCGGCCAGACCACGCGGCAAGCCTGTAAAGCCCATGGACAGCGAAAGGAACGCCGCGCCCGCCAGAATGAGCGCAATCATCGCGCTGGTGCGCGTGGCCCCCATCAGACTTTCGGTAAAGGTTTTCCAACTCAAAGATCCCTGACCTGCCGCCAACAGCAGCCCGCCGATGACCCCAAAGGCCGCGGCCTCGGTTGCGGTGGCATATCCAAGATACATCGACCCAATCACCACCATGATCAAAAGGATTACAGGCAGCAGGAAGCGAGAGTTCTTGATCTTTTCTGAGAAACTCAGCTTGGCTTCGGTATTGGGGCTCCAGTCTTTGCCGAGTTTGGAATAGATCGCCACGTATCCCATGAACATCGCCGCCAGAACCAGACCGGGAAGGATCCCGGCAAAGAACAGCTTGGTGATGGATTCATTGATTGTCACACCGTAGACGATCAGGGTCAGCGAGGGCGGGATCATCAGCCCGAGTGTCGCCGCGCCGGTCAATGTTCCGATGATCATGCGTTCGGGATAATTGCGCTTGCGCAGTTCGGGGATCGACATCTTTCCAACAGTTGTCAGCGTGGCTGCTGAAGAGCCCGAGACGGCTGCAAAAACCGTGCAACCAACTATATTGGTGTGTACCAGCCCGCCTGGCAAAGGGGCCATCCACGGGGACAGGCCCTTGAACATGTCTTCCGATAATCGCGTTCGATACAGGATTTCACCCATCCAGATGAACATGGGCAGTGCGGTCAGGGTCCACGACGACGACGCCGACCAGATGGTGGTGATCATCACGTCCCCGACGGGGCGGGTGGTGAACAGTTCCATCCCGACCCAGGCAACGCCCATCAGGGCCAACCCGACCCAGACGCCGGTGCCCAGCAAAGTGAAAAGAACAAAGAGAAAGAGGATGATGACAGAGAGGTTTTCCATGAGTTACTCTCCGTGGCTCTGATCGGCGAGATCGCGGACGATGCGGTGTTCGCCCTTGAAAAGCACGTGGATTAAATGATCAGTCAGTGCAATGGCCAGAATGACTGCGCCTAACAGCATCGCGGATTGTGGGATCCAAAGGGCAGTTCGGTCCTGGCCTTGGCTAATGTCGTTGAACTTCCAGCTCCAATAGACAAAGCGATATGCGTACCAGCAAAAATACCACATGACAGCGGTGCCGATGGCGAAGCACCAGACCTCCAGAATACGCCTTACCCCATCCGGAACGGCGTTCAGAAGGATGGAAACCCGGATATGACTGCCCCGGTTCAGTGCATTGGCAAAGGCCAGAAAGGATGCTGCGGCCATCGCGTAACCCGCATAGTCGGGTGCTCCGGGAAACACTTCACCGGTCCAGCGGGCAAGCATCTGCACGACGATCAGCAACAGAATGGCGATCAGGCTGAGTGCCGCTAAAACCCCTGCCGCCAGATAGATGAAGTCGAGTACGGACCGAAGCCCTCGCAAAACCGCCATGCTGTCCCCGCTGTTTTTTGATTGGATGCGAAAAGGGCGGCCGGATGAACCGCCGCCCAAATCGAAAGGTTACTGAGACGCGTTGAAGGCGTCGACGATGGCTTTGCCTTCGTCACCGGCAGCTTCCAGCCATTCGTTGGTCATGGTCACGCCGATCTCTTTCAGTTCGTTGGTCATCTGTTCAGAGGCCGGACCAACAGTCATACCGCCATCCCGCAAACCCTGCAGTGTGAACCCGGTATATTCCTTAGCGCGCCAGTTGCCTGCGTACTCTGCCAGCTCTGCACAGCCCTTGATGACGTTCTTGTTGGCATCAGACACACCAGACCAGACATCAGAATTGACCATCACGTAATTACGCGGCAACCACGCATCGACTTCGTAGAAATAGTTCAGGCTTTCCCAGACTTTGCGGTCATAACCGGTCGATCCAGACGACACCATCGAATCCGCCACACCCGTTGCAAAGGCCTGACTGATTTCCGCCGCTTCAATCGTCACCGGTAGCATCCCGGTCAGCTCGGCTAGTCGCGAGGTCGCATTGTTGTATGAGCGGAACTTGATGCCCTTCATGTCAGCGACCGAGTTTACCTCGTTCTTGAAATACAGACCCTGAGGCGGCCACGGCACAGCGTAAAGCAACGTCAGGTTCTGTTCGGCCAGTACTTTTTCAATAGATGGCTTGGCGGCCTCCCAAAGCTTGGCGCTGTCGTCGAACGAGGTTGCGAGGAAGGGGATCGAGTCAAAGCCAAACAGCGCGTTTTCGTTTTGGTGGCCGGATAGAAGACGTTCACCAATCGGGGCCTGCCCTGTCTGGATTGCGCGTTTGATATCGGCACCCTTGAACAGTGAACCGGAAGGGTGTGTGACGATCTCGATCTCACCACCAGTGCCTGTGGTCACGCATTTAGCGAACTCCGCGCCTGTGGCCGAGTGGAAGTTTGACGCCGAATAAGCCATCGGCATGTCCCATTTCTCCGCCATGGCCGGTGCGGCTGCAGCTGCAGTCAAAGCGGTCGCTGCCAGAAGATTTGTCAGTTTTTTCATCGTTTTCTCCCTATTGAATTTTGAAACGCCGATGTTTTTCATCAGCTTGTTCTTTTGTTGCGTAGCGTGACGGCGCGTAGACGCTCACATCCGCGTTTGGAGTTCTGCCCGCGATCATCTGGGCCAAAAGGCGTCCGGTTTTTGGCCCGCCTGTCAGGCCGATGTGATGGTGCCCAAAGCCCATATAGGCCCCCTTGATGCCGGGCACGTCGCCAATGATCGGGATCGAGTCAGCCGGGGCGGGCCTGTGCCCCATCCATTCCACTTCCTCCTTCCATGTTATGCCCGGGAAAGCTGTCCGGGCATTCTTGCGCATCAATTCAAACGGCGCGCGAGAGGGCGGTGCATCCAGCCCTCCGAACTCTACAATGCCTGCCAAGCGTATGCGCCCATCCATGGGTGTTGCAACAAACTTACCCGATGCAACCATGACCGGGCTGCGCGGCATGGCAGAAGGTTCCACCAATTCAAGATGATACCCGCGTTCGCTTTCCAGTGGGACCGAAACCCCCAGGCGCTTGGCCAAAGGTCCTGACCAGACGCCTGCCGTCACGATAGCTGTGTCGCACGCAATGGTTTCACCGCTCGTGCGAACGCCAGTGACGCTTCCGCCTTCGCGCGTGACGTCTTCGACATTGGCTTGGATGATCCGACCTCCTTGCGCTTCAACATGTGCAGCTAGGTCTTTGACATATCGCCCCGGATCGGTGATGTGGCCATGGTCTGACAGCTTGGCCGCAAACCCAATATCCTGACTGAACACGGGATCGTAATCGTGGAAAGCCTTGCCCTCCAATTCGTCCCACGCAAAGCCATGCTTACGCCGAATGCCCCAACCAAAGGCATCGCCTTCGAAATGGGCCCGGTTTTCATAAAGGAACAGATAATCGCTGGGGACGATCCATTTGTCAGCGCCAGTTCCGGCGGCCAGCGCTTTGTGGTCGTTCAGGCTGTCGCCCACGATGGGCGTCAGGGCTGCTGCGATCCGCTCCACGTCTGTGGCGTTTGCATGGCTTAAATACTGCCTTAGCCATGGCAACAGCTTCGGTAAGTACCTCCATTTCAGGAACAGTGGCTGAGAGGGGCTTAACAGCATCTTCGGCGCTTTGCCGAGCAGTCCCGGAACCGTCACAGGCACGATAGAGCATGACGCAAGCACGCCGCCATTGCCATGCGAGGTTCCTTCGCCAGGCCCGGCCTTATCGATCAAAATCACATCGTGACCGTCGCGCTGCAGCCAGATAGCCGCGGAGACTCCGACAATTCCAGCCCCGATGATGGCTATGGTCTTCTTCTCGCTCACGCCGCCACCGCCTTTGAAACTGCGTAGTGGTTCAGTTTGTCCAGGTCTGGTTTGCCGCCTAGCCCAGGACCATCCGGCACGCACACCTGTCCGTTCCTGATCTGGAACGGTTCTTCCAATATGTCCTTTTTCAGGAAATACGACGCCTGATAGAACTCACAGCCCAGAGTGATTTCTGGTGTCGCGGCAATCATGTGCGTGCCGGCCAAATGGGCCAGGCCAGCCTCGAACATGTCGCCACCATAGGCTGTCAGGCCGTGAGCCGCCGCAATACGCGCAACAGTCTGACCGCGTGTCAGGCCGCCGGATTTCATGATCTTGACGGAAACACCGTCGCAAATGCCTTCGCGGGCTGCACGCTCCATGTCTTCGGGGCCAAACACGCTTTCGTCTGCCAGCAAAGGCACATCTGTCATTTGGCGCAGCTTGGCCATCATGCCGAAGTGATGAGCGCGCACGGGCTGTTCGATGAAATCGGGATCGAACCGGGCGACGTCGCGGACCTGTGCCGGGGCATGCTCGATACTGAGTCCTTGGTTATAATCCACGCGCACCGAAAACTCGGGGCAGTTCTGGGCCAGGTATTCCAGCCGCATGATGTCAAAGGCGTGATCCTTGAACCCGGTCTTGAGTTTGACAATCCGGACACCATCGTCTTGCAACCGTGCCAACAGGTCGACGTCTTGCGAGAAATCAGGGTTGGCGATGGAACAACTCAGCGGGATTGCGTCCCGGCATTTCCCGCCCAACAAAGACCAAACGGGCACGTTACTGATCCGGCCTGTAAGATCCAGCAGCGCGGTTTCCAGTGCGGCTTTGGCCTCGGTGCAATGCGCCACAGCATAAGCGGCGCGCGCCATGATCGCGGATCTGTCGCTGACTTTTGCGCCCAAAACAAGTGGGCGCAGATACCGATCGAGCGCAGCAAAGGTTGCCTCTGGCGTGCCGGTGAATACTGACCAGGGCGATGCTTCGCCATACCCTTGAGAGCCGTCCTCGGATGTCAGCCGTAGGATAACAATTTCGCAAACGCCCTCGACGGATCCAATGCCGTGATCCCGCCGCGAGGTCACTGGCAGCTTGAGGTGCCATAGGTCATAGCCCGTGATTTTTTGTGACAGATCGCTCATTCGGCCCCCTATAGATGTGCGGAAGCCTGCCTTGACCGGCATATCATTTCAAATACTATATCTTCGACAGTTCATCAAAAAAAATGATACTATACCGATGTCATTGCGCTTTCGTCAGCTTCAAGCCTTTCACGCCATCATGGAAACCGGAACCGTGACCGGCGCAGCATCGGTTCTTGGCATCTCGCAACCCGGCATCAGCAACCTTTTGGCGCAACTGGAGCGCGAGGCGCGGTTACCTCTGTTCGAACGCAACAAGGGGCGTCTGTTGCCTACGCCCGAAGCCGAGTTGTTGTACCGCGAAGTCGACACTGTTGTGCGTGGGTTGGACCATGTTGCGCAGGCAGTAACGGATTTGCAAAACAAGCATCCCGGTCAGTTACAGGTTGCTGCGCCACACCTGCTTTCATTTGGTTTCATGCCACGTGAGATCGCGCGGTTTGCCGAAAGTCGCCCGAACCTGTCCGTCAGCTTTCAATCGCAATATTCGTCGAAGATTCAAGAATGGGTGACGTCTGGCCTGTTTGAGATCGGCATTGTCGAGATGCCCATTTTGCATGACACGCTGAACTATCAGGTGTTTCAGTTCGAAACGCTGGCCACTTTCCCGGAAGACAGTCCTTTGTCAGCGCATGACGTTCTGACGCCAGAAATTCTGGAAAATGAGCCTTTTATTGTCATGGGGCCGGAACATCAGACGCATCGTAAAACCCGCGACATCTTTCAAGGTGCCGGGCGCACATGGCGCACGCAGATTCACACGCATTTGTCCGAAAACCTGCTGAGCTTCGTGAAGCAAGGCATGGGGGTCGCCATGATCGACCCCTTTACCGTTAACTTTGATGAAGAGAGCGGATATCAAACCCGCCCTTTCAAACCTGCAGTCATGTTGGAGCTTGCAATCATCACAGCAAAAGGTCGCCCCTTATCCAGGATCGCTCAGGAGTTTCTGGATCAGCTGATCCCGTCGATCGCCTCTTACGCTACCCATTCGGATACTGGCGCAGCAGCTTCGTGAAGCTGTTGCGAATGGATGTCGACCAGCGTGGGACCGTCATGCGCGATGGCCTGTTTCAGGATTTTTGGCAGGTCTTCGGGGTCTTTAACCGTCCATGATTTCACGCCAAAGGCTGACGCCACTGCGGCATGATCCGTGCGGTTGAAGTCAACGTTGTAGAACCTTTGACCAAAGCCCGCATCTTGACCTGCTTTGATCCAGCCGAAGACCGCGTTTGAGAAGACAATCGATGTGATGGGCATTTTGTGCCGCACCATCGTTTCAAACTCGCCACATGTGAAGCCGAACGAGCCATCGCCCATGACGGCCAGGGTCTTTACCGACGGACGCCCGACATGTGCCCCCATAGCTGCACCTAATGAATAGCCCAGAGCGCCATGCGCCCGGTTAGTGATGAACTGCCGTCCCGATGTCCGCCAACGATAATGCGCGCTGAAATAGGGGCAGGGGGTGCCTGGATCCGCCACAACAATTGCGTCGTCATCCAGAATATCCATCAACGCAGCCATGACAGCTTCGGGCCGGATCGGCATTTCTCGACTTGCGGCCAGCGGCGCGAAAGCGGCCAGCTTGGCATCCCACGCGGCACGGGCTTTATCCGCCCCGCCTTGTGCGTTTAGATCCTGCCGATCTTCTAGTGCGCGGGCCAGAGCCTCGAGCGCCAGTCGGGCATCGGCGCAGATTGCCACTTCGGTCTGGTAGTTTGCGCCAATCACCATGGGATCGCTGTCGATGTGAATGATCGTGGCATCGCGCCCTGGGCTTCTCCACCTTTCAGTTGTGACCGAGCCGGCGCGGCAGCCAATGAACAGAACAACATCCGCCTGATCCACGACGGCACGTGTCGCGGGCACACCTCCGTTAGACCCGACAACGCCCAAGGCCAGCGGGTCGGTTTCGGCGATGGAACCCTGGCCGGAAACGGTTGTAGCAACGGGCATGTCCAACAAATTTGCGACCTGTCGCAGTGCGTCGGTTGCACCTGACAGAACTGGCCCCCCGCCACAGACCGCAACAGCGGAATTGGCCCGTGCTAGTATATCCGCCGCGGCTTCGATCGCATCCATGTCCGGAGCAGCGCGCTCGGCAGGATAGCTGCGATGCCTATCATCCGCCCAGATTTCGGCCTCATCCACCTGCGCTTTTTGCGTGTCGAAGGGCAAAGCCAGATGCGTGGCGCCCGGCGTGCCTGTCGTCATTGCTCGAAAGGCCGCCCGCACCATGGCTGGAAGCCGCGCGGCGTCGTCCAGCGAGGTATTCCACTTGGCTAAAGGTTTGAAAAGGGCGGGCTGATCCAGTTCGGTCAATGGGTATTTGCCCCGGCTGGTTGTCGCGACGTCCGAGGTAATCGCCAGAATCGGAACCGAGCTTTCGTTGGCTTCGACAACGCCGGGCAGAATGTAAGTTGCGCCACCGCCCGAGGGACCTTCGCAGACACCGGGCTTCCCAGTCACACGCGCGTAACCATCCGCCATATAGGCCGCGTGCCGTTCATCCCGTGTCAAAATGTGCTGAATACCGTGATCCATGCGGGCCAGAGCGTCATAGAACGGCAAGGTGGTATCGCCGCACAGACCGAACATGTGCTTCACGCCATGTGCCTCGAGCATACGCACCATAGCCTCTGCTCCGGTCAGATAATTCGTCCCTGTCATGATCTGCGAGCCTCTCGATTCCTATCTGTACGCAGAACTGTATACAGTTTTGTATATTGATTTCAAGTTCTGCCTGTGGCACCTGTGGCAAACAAGAGGAAGGGTAGGTTAATGGCGGGTCCAAGGGTCGGCGACATCTATGATCAGGTTAAGGCGATGGCGGTTTCGTTCCGCCTGCGCCCCGGGGATCGTCTGAATGAAGTCGCACTATCCAAGGATCTGGGCGTCAGCCGAACGCCACTGCGCGAGGCGTTGAACCGGCTGGTTGCCGAGCGGCTTTTTGACTTTCGCCCCGGGCAAGGGTTTTTCTGCCGCCCGTTGGATGCGCAAAGCGTGTTTGACCTTTTCGAGCTGCGCCAGATCATCGAAACTGCCGCCGCTCGTGCGGCGTGTTCCAAGGCCTCTGACAAAGACCTGCAGAATCTGCGGGATGAGCTTTACTCAACGGGCATCGATATCACCGGCCTGACCGTCGAAGAAGCCGTCAGCCGGGATGAGGCGTTTCACCTTGGGATAGCCAAACTGTCGGGCAATATGGAACTTTTGCAAACCCTGACGCGGATCAATGAGCGCATTCGCTATATACGTTGGATTTCCATGAGCATGGACCGGGTGCAACGTTCAAAAGACGAGCATAAGCGAGTTATGCAAGCGTTGATTGAACGGGATGCGGAAGAGGCCGCACGTGTTCTGGGTGCTCATATCACCAAGCGCATGGATCAGGTGCAGGACGCTGTGCGTCACGGGATTAGCAGCATTTATATGGAAGGGTCCGAAGAAATCTCGGCCCGGATAATCGAGGAGGTCGAGGGATGATTGCGCAGGGGGGAAAATCCATCTACGGCGCATCCGTCGGTATTCTGATGCTGGATGCCCAGTTCCCGAGAATCCCGGGTGACATGGGCAACGCGCTGACTTGGCCGTTTCCGGTGCTCTATCGCATTGTCCGCGATGCCTCACCGGATCGGGTGGTTCGGCACCGGGCCGAGGGGATGCTGGGTGTGTTCATCGACGCGGCGCGAGATCTGGTAAGGGATGGTGTGGATGGCATAACCACCAATTGCGGTTTCCTGTCCTTGTTCCAGAAAGAACTGGCCCAAGCCGTCCCGGTTCCGGTGGCAACATCGTCCTTGATGCAGGTAGAAATGGTGAACCGCATCCTGCCTGCGGGCAAGCGCGCAGGGGTTTTGACCATTTCAGCCTCGACCCTGACGAAAGATCATCTGCGGGCGGCCAACGTACCGTTGGATACCCCGATTGGCACAACCGAAGGCGGGCAGGAGTTTACCCGCGCGATCCTTGGGAATGAGCTAAGGCTGGATGTTCAGAAAGCGCGCGAAGACAATGTACAGGCGGCGCGTACCTTGGTTGCGGGCAACCCTGACTTGGGTGCAATCGTGCTGGAATGCACAAATATGTGCCCCTATGCACGCGATATCCAACAGGCTACTGGGTTGCCCGTGTTTTCTATCGTCTCTTTTATTCAATGGTTTCAGGCCGGTCTGGTTCCGCGGACATATTGATCGAAAAATTAGTGCGCAAAGCACTTTGCCCAGTCACGTCAAAATAGAAAACGCCCGATCCTGAAGGCCGGGCGTTAAAGTGCAGGTTCTGTCTGAAAATGGATCAGAGACCCCATTTCTCGCGGTTAGCTTCGAAAAAGCCCTGCGCTTTTTTCACTTCGATCCAGTTGTTCACATAGTTGATCCAGACCTGATCGCCTTGCGGCAGGATCATCGCGATGGGCGATGGCGACCGGGGACCCGCATTCTTGACACGGACCACAGGGAACTTCTCCTCAAGTGTCGATCCTTCGATGTTCGACGTGATGAACACATCTGCGCGTCCAGCGATCACTTCCTGAAAACCACGGGCCGGGGCTTCGACAACTTTAATCTCGGCGTTCGGGAACCATTCACGCACACGCTTTTCAAACGTCGTGCCCAGCGTGGTGGCGACCGTCACACCCGGTTGGTTGATGGAGTCATAGCCGTCAAATTTGTCCGCCTTGTCCTTGGTCGTGTACGGGAACAATTCCACCGCGATGTAGCTGTCTGAGAAACCGGCGACCTTCATGCGCGGCGGAGAGATCGAGGCCGAACCGGTCAGGTGGTACTTGCCCGCCACCACGCCGTTGACCAGCGTTTTCCAATCGGTCGGCACATATTCGACCTCAACCCCCAGATCGGCGGCCAACTCGTTCATGATGTCGATGTCATAGCCTTTGTAGCTGTTGGTGGCCGGATCGCGCAGCGACATGGGGTTCCAGTCACCGGTGGTGCCCACTTTAAGCACGCCGGAATCCAGAATCTCGTTCAGTGCGGATTGCGCCTGTGCGGCACCTGACAATACCAGACCCAGCGCGGCTGCTGCCGCTGCTTTCAAAAAAGTGTTCATCGCTTTCTCCCGTTGGTGATGTTTATGTCTTGCCGCCGTGTTCATCATTGATTTAACCCGAAAGAGAAAGATAACCTCAAGAAAATATTACAACTTGACCAAAACAAGGGCAGACCAGCTTATGCCAGACGCCGCAATTGAACTTGTGGGCGTGAACAAGTGGTTCGACACGTTTCACGTACTCAAGGATATAAACCTGACGGTCAACAGCGGCGAGAAGGTGGTGATATGCGGGCCCTCGGGGTCAGGTAAATCAACCGTCGTTCGGTGTATCAACCAGTTGGAAAAACACCAGAACGGAACCATCCGTGTGGATGGGGTCGAACTTACGGATGATGCAAAATCTGCGGCGACGATCCGGTCCGAGGTTGGAATGGTGTTTCAGCAATTCAACCTGTTTCCGCATCTGACCGTGTTGGAAAACCTGACTCTGGGCCCGATCAAAGCGCGGGGTCTGAGCCGTAAGGAGGCCGAGGAAAAGGCACGTCTCTATCTGGAGCGCGTACACATCCCTGATCAGGCGGACAAAAAACCCATTCAGTTGTCCGGTGGTCAACAACAACGCGTTGCCATTGCGCGGTCCCTGTGCATGGAGCCGCGTGTTCTGTTGTTTGATGAGCCGACCTCGGCGTTGGACCCCGAGATGATCTCGGAAGTGTTGGATGTCATGGTCGAGTTGGCGAACGAGGGCATGACCATGGTGGTTGTGACCCATGAGATGGGGTTTGCGCGCAAGGTGGCCGACAAGATGATCTTCATGGACGCGGGTGAAATCGTCGAAGAAGGCAAGCCCGAACATTTCTTCACCAATCCGCAATCCGAGCGGTGTCGTAAATTCCTGTCGCAGATATTGCAGCACTGAGAGGGGCTATGAAAAAACTTCTTCTGATAGCGCCCCTGCTTTTGCTTGCGGGTTGTTCCTCGTCCCAGACTTGGGGCTGGTATGTGATCGACCCTACCACGGCATCGGGCTGGACCAATGTTAAATTCCTGATTTCTGGCATGTGGGCGACGATACAGATCTCTCTTATTGCCGCAGTTCTGTCGATTGTCATCGGATTGATGGTGGCATTGCCGGGCCTGTCCGAGAAACGCGGCTGGCGGCTGGTCAACAGGGTTTATGTGGAATTCATCCGCGCCATTCCACTGCTGCCGATGCTGTTTTGGGTCTTTTATGGATTGCCTATCGTGTTCCAGTCGATGGGAATGAACGTGCCAATCGATCCATTCTGGGGCGCGATCATCACCCTTGCGATTTCGGACAGTGCCTTTACCGCCGAGATCTATCGTGCGGGTATTCAATCCATCGCGCGCGGTCAGCGTGAAGCGGCGCAAACCATAGGTCTGAACTATGTACAGACCATGCGTTACGTGATCCTGCCTCAGGCGATCCGGCGTATTCTGCCTCCATTGGCAAACCAGTTCATTTACATCGTCAAGATGAGCGCCTTTGCCAGCGTTATCGGGATGCAGGAATTGACTCGCCGCGCGAATGAATTGGTGGTGACGGAATACCGCCCGCTGGAAATCTACACACTGCTGATCTTTGAATATTTGATCCTCGTACTGATCATCAGTGCTGGTGTGCGCTGGTTGGAACGCCGCATGGGCGCAGATGAGCGCGGATAAGGAGCTTATTTATGGACTGGAAAGATTTCATGGCCGAGACCGAGGCCAACATCGGCACCTTCTCGAAAGAGGTTCCCGAAACGGTGCGTGGCTTTGGCATCATGGGCAAGGCCGCCAAGTCCGACGGTGTATTGAACGAAAAGACTAAGGAATTCATCGCGTTGGGCATCGCTGTCGCGACCCGTTGTGACAGCTGCATCGGGTTTCATGTGAAGTCGCTTGTTCGTCTGGGGGCCACGCGCGAAGAGATGTGCGAGGCGTTGGCCATGGCGACCTACATGGGCGGCGGGCCGTCCTATGCTTACAGTGCAAAGGCTCTCAAAGCTTATGATGTTTTTTCTGCGTGAGCGTCAGACAGCCAGATGAGCGCTGAAAGGCTTGGCTGACCTCGCCTCACGCTCAATCAGCGATCGCTTGGCCATTTTGCCCCGCGTGCAGAATATTCTCTTCCGCGGTTTTGCGCACAATTGCACCGATCTTGAGAAGGTTTTCGCTGAGCGGGTTTGTTTTGCGCCAGACCAATCCAATCGTCCGGGCAGGCGGTGTGTCCTGGAACCGGGCGATTGAAACGTCGGCGGAACGGGTTTCCAAGCCGACTGCCATTTCCGGTATCAGCGTCACGCCAATCCCGGCCCCAACCATCTGCACGAGTGTGGAAAGCGAACTTCCCTCCATGATCTGCTGCGGTTCGATATTGCGGATCGAACAAAAAGACAGGGCCTGGTCACGGAAACAATGGCCTTCCTCCAGCAACAACAACCGCATTGTTCTGAGCTGCGACGAACTGGGCA
Organism: Ruegeria sp. HKCCA5929; assembly: GCF_013034525.1. Lineage (NCBI taxonomy): Bacteria > Pseudomonadati > Pseudomonadota > Alphaproteobacteria > Rhodobacterales > Roseobacteraceae > Ruegeria > Ruegeria sp. HKCCA5929. The sequence continues at coordinate 62,483 of NZ_WQGE01000007.1, read as the reverse complement.
TGGGAAGGCTGGCGTCTTGTGCCGGGCGGACCAGTAAGAAGTCTTCGTTGAACAGCGAAAACTCCCGAAGGCTGGGCTCGGAAACAGGTAGGGCGACAACGCCGACATCCAGCCGCGAGTCGAGAATTTCCCGGATCACCGACTCTGTGATGGTCTCTTTGGGTTCGATTGTCAGCTGTGGGAATCGCTGCGACAAAGCCTTGATGATCGACGGCAGCAGGTAAGGCGCCACTGTTGGGATAACGCCTATACGCAAACGGCCTGACAATGGGCCGGACGGTGATTGTACCAGATTGCCCAAATCTTCGACCCGCATCAGGATTTCTCGGCCGTGGCTCAGAACGTCTTCTCCAAGTGCCGTCAGCCGGGTCTCACGCGCGGCGCGTTCTACCAGCGGACCGCCCATTATAGCCTCCAGCTCTTTAATCTGAATGGAAAGGGCAGGTTGCGAGATTGCACTGGCCGCCGCGGCTTTGCCGAAGTGACCATGAGTGGCAAGGGCCTCGAAGTAACGCAGGTGCTTGAGTGTCAGTGCTTTCATTTGAAAAACTAATCACAATGATAGAAATTACAAATTTCCATTTATCGATTGGGTCGGGTACGAGTCAACCTATCTGAACCCCTAGGTAAATACTCAGGAGATTTACAATGGACGGTAACCCTCACAATCACCAATCCGGCGGCTGCCCTGTAATGCATGGCGGGAACACAGGAACGGGCAATTCTGTCACCAAATGGTGGCCGGATGCGCTGAACCTGGACATTCTAAGCCAGCACGACACGCGCACCAACCCGATGGATGCGGATTACAACCACCGTGAAGCGGTCAAAGGTCTGGATTTCAAAGCCGTTCGCGCCGATGTCGAAGCATTGCTGACCGATAGCCAAGACTGGTGGCCGGCGGACTGGGGCCACTATGGCGGCCTGATGATCCGTTTGGCGTGGCACTCGGCCGGCTCTTATCGCCTGGGTGACGGTCGCGGCGGCGCGGGTTCGGGCAACATCCGATTTGCTCCGCTGAACTCGTGGCCAGACAACGCCAGTCTGGATAAAGCGCGCCGTTTGCTTTGGCGCGTGAAAAAGAAATACGGCAACGCACTGTCTTGGGCTGACCTGATCGTCCTGTCGGGCACTGTTGCGTATGAATCGATGGGCCTGAAAACCTTTGGTTTCGGTTTTGGCCGCGAAGACATCTGGGGCCCGGAAAAAGACGTGTACTGGGGTTCGGAAAACCAATGGCTGGCCCCGTCCGAGAGCCGCTATGGCGATCTGGAAACACCCAGCACGCTGGAAAACCCGCTGGGCGCAGTACATATGGGTCTGATCTATGTGAACCCCGAAGGTGTGAACGGTAATCCTGATCCGGCACGTACCGCTTTGCATATCCGTGAAACCTTTGCTCGTATGGCTATGGATGACGAAGAGACTGCAGCGCTGACATGCGGTGGTCACACGGTCGGTAAGGCGCACGGCGCGATGGCAGGCGACAACATCGGTGCCGAGCCCGAAGCCTGCCCTGTGTCTGGCCAGGGCTTGGGTTGGAACAATCCTGATCAGAACGGCAAGGCGACCAACGCGTTCACATCAGGCATTGAGGGCGCCTGGACGAAAGAGCCGCTGAAGTTCGATATGGGCTATTTCGACTATCTGTTCGGTTACGAATGGGAACTGGGCAAATCGCCCGCTGGCGCGCATCAGTGGCAGCCCATCGACATGCCGGAAGATGAAAAGCCGGTCGACCCGACCGACTCTTCTGTCCGCCGGATGCCGATGATGACCGATGCGGATATGGCGATGAAAGTTGATCCGGCCTACAACGCGATCTGTCAGAAATTTATGGCCGATCCGGACTATTTTGCGGACACCTTCGCCCGTGCTTGGTTCAAGCTGACCCACCGCGATATGGGCCCACGTGTTAACTACTATGGTCCGGACGTTCCGGCAGAAGAGTTGATCTGGCAGGATCCGATCCCTGCAGGTTCGACCGGATATGACGTTGATGCGGTCAAGGCAAAGATTGCGGACAGTGGCCTGACAGCGGTCGAGATGATCACCACCGCCTGGGACAGCGCCCGCACCTTCCGTGGGTCTGACAAACGCGGCGGCGCAAATGGTGCGCGCATCCGTCTGGCACCGCAGAAAGACTGGGCGGGCAACGAGCCTGAGCGTCTGGCAAAAGTGCTGGGCGTGCTGGAGCCAATCGCTGCTGAAACCGGAGCGTCGGTCGCTGATGTGATCGTTCTGGCAGGTAATGTCGGTCTGGAACAGTCGATCAAGGCCGCAGGCTTTAATGTCACGGTTCCCTTCTCGGCTGGTCGCGGCGACGCGACAGACGAACAGACCGATACAGACAGCTTCTCGGTGCTCGAGCCGCTGGCTGACGGGTTCCGAAACTGGCAGCTGAAAGAATACGCCGTGTCGCCCGAAGCGATGATGCTAGACCGAGCGCAATTGCTGGGCCTGACGGCATCTGAGATGACCGTTCTGGTCGGCGGCCTGCGTGTTCTGGGTGCCAATCATGGCGGATCGGCGCATGGTGTCTTTACCGACCGTGTCGGACAGCTGACCACTGACTTCTTCGTCAACCTGACGGATATGTCGCTCAGCTGGCATCCGGTCGAGGGTGGCACTTACGAGTTGCGTGATCGCGCATCCGGTGAGGTTAAGTTCACTGCCACCAGTGCTGATCTGGTCTTCGGCTCTAACTCGATCCTGCGTGGCTATGCCGAGGTCTATGCTCAGGATGACAACGCCGAGAAGTTCGCGCGCGACTTCGTTGCGGCCTGGACTAAGGTCATGAACAACGACCGGTTTGATCTGGTCGCCTAAAGTATGAAAAATCCAGGCGAGGATTCCCTCGCCTGGTTTTCTGTTGAAAGTCGTTTAACTGGTTCAAGGTGGTTCCCAGCCAGCGAAACTAAGCTGGAGCGTTTGGTCCTTGAAACAGAGGTTTATGATCGCATCACCGCAGCACAGCGACCGTTATATTCCCAACACGGAACCGACCGTCTGGTGCCAGAGGCATCCATTTTTCGGGTCCAACCCGGCGACCACCTGTCCAGGTGCCGTTGGAAGAGTTCATGTCCCGGATGTACAGAACACCCTTCTTTTCAACCCTTAACACACAGTGTTGGCCCGAAGCTTTTTCGCTGCGGGACAGTGCCAGGTCTGCCCAGTTTGGATCGCGGCCAATCTTGATTTGATGGGATTTCTGCAAGCCCGCCACCTTCCGAAACTCGATGACCTTGCCGCGATCCGGGCCATCCATTACGGCAAGCTGCCAATAGGCTAGGGGGCGCGGTGCCATGGGACTGTACCATGTCACCTCAGCCGCTCGGTCATATCCCGAAACGGCATTGGGGTTCATTCCTGTAAGGCCCAGAGACATGATCTTTTTGACGGCGCGGGTGGATCGCCGCACAGGTGAAATGGGTTTACCTTGCTTGTCCCGCATGTTCAGGCGCATGGCGTAGCGCCCAAGACTCAGCCCACCTAGGAACCCTTCGCAGATCAGCCAATAGATCAGTACAAGAGCCACATAGAGCCCGATCGGCAAGGCCAGGCCAACGTGACGCAATCCCAATTCCTGACGCAGGACAGGTTCTATGGTTGCCAGAACAAAGCCAAGAAACATGAAGTCCAGGATTGCGGCCGCGCTCAGCAAGCGCGCCGCGCTCTTGGAATCTAGTGGACCACCAAGCTTCATGTGCCTGCTCCCAACAGTGTCAGTGCCAAGAACAAGGCTGAACCAATCGAAAACAAAAGCAACGCATCGCATTGAACACGCAGTATGCGCTTGCTTCTTGAGGACGCGCTCTGGAAATGAAATCCGGCGATCCAAAGGGCCAGTCCGGTTCCGGCCACGGTGAACAACAAGGTCTCGGACAACACCTGATGGCGAGGAGCAATTGCAAGCCAGTCAGCCGCCCCGACCATCAAGCCCCCCCAAAGCAGAGCAACAACATATGCTATGAAACTCAGCGAGTCATTTCTGGTGCGACCAAGCTTTCCAACCAAGGCCCCAATCCCCCATCCAAGGGCTGCTGCAATCAAAAGCAGAAGAGTGAGTCGCACCGGTAGCGAGAGTGAAGAAACCTGAACATTAAATACGACACTTGTGGTATTGTTTGCTAAATTGGAGGTAATTCCGAGAAATGCCAACAATGCGCCAATTCCGGCGCCAATGTTGCCAAGAAAAGAAAAAACATCATTTGCAAGAGAGATTTTGTCTCTGACTTCAAAGGGTAATTTCATATTGTAACCAAGCTTAGAGAGAAAGTGTCCATAATATAAGCCGCACCAAACTTCATCGATTTTTGTTAATCACGCGAACACGCGAATCGTTGATTGAAAATAAAAAGTATGTGAGTTCATAATCAACTACGAAGAATAATTTATGTGTACGGAGTTACTTGATGCGTTCAGTCGCTATTTCCATTTTTGCCGCTTTTTCATTGCTACTGTCAGCCTGTACTGAAGAAACAATTCAATCTGCCACATCGTCGGCAGTTGCGGGTAAGACGCAGCAGGAAAAGCAACTTGAGAAACAGGTGCGCAGCCTTGATCAGGTTTCAAAGGATATCATCGTGAACAATACGGTGCAGGGCGCACTGGCCGGTGCCGCAGTGGGCTGTGGTGTGGCCTTGCTGCTTGGCGGCGGTGCAAGTGATTGTGCCGCTGGTGCAGCGGCAGGCGGCTTGATCGGTGGTGTCGGCGGCAACCAGGTTGGTAAGAAAGCTGCAGCCAAGAATGTTGATATCGTCAACAGCAAGGCCGTACTGGCAAATCTGTCCAACGTGAGCAATCAGCTGAATTCGGTTCAGTCAAACCTGCGTTCGGTTCTGGCGTCGCAAAACGCCGAGTTGAAGTCTCTGCGTCGGCAGCTGGACGGTGGGCAACTGTCACAGTCCGCTTACAACAAGCGCGTCAACGCGATCAAATCGAACCGTCAGGTTGTGTCGAACGAGCTGAAGCGCAGTGAACAGAATATGGACAAAACGATTTCCGAGTTGCGCACCGCATCCAGCAAGGGGCAACCCGGTCTGGGTGGCGCAACCAACGCGGCAGTCAGCAATAAGAATCGCCTTGCGCGCACACGTGCGTCCATCAATCTTCTTTAAGAATTTCTTTGACCCGCGCCTGGCGACAGGCGCGGGTTTTCTAATCATAAGTGTGTAAAATGAACTCTGATCTTTTTCGTTTCTCGAAACCGCTTGTACTGGTTTCCGTCATCACAGTAGCGGGATGTACAGGGTCGACTGACCCGACTACGGCAACACTTTTCGACAACATCGCAAACTTGAACTCGGGTGAATACGACCGCCAGATCGCGCAGAACAAAGCGCAGGCGGACGCTATCCTGGCCCAGAACAAAGCGGCTGAACAGCGTAACGCACAGTTGGCAGCACAGCGTGACGCCAACCAAAGCGAGATTAATGCGCTGCGGCAGCAGATTGCCGATGTAAAGGCGCAAGGGGCCAAGGCGCGTGCCGCGTCGGCATCGGATCCGGCCAAACTGCAACAAGTGCAGGCGCTGGACAGCCAGCTCAACGCTGTTGAACGGGATGTTGCCGCAGGGGCCAGCCCATCTGTGGTGCGTTCGGAGTTGAGCCGGATCAAGTCAGCCTACCGCGCGCTGTCAATCTGATACGAAACACGTCAGGTCGGCGCTTGTCGACGCATGCGACGACCGGGACGTCTTGCCTGAGGGGGGTCTTGGGATCGTGACCTACGGAATTTCTCGCACATTTATTGCGGTTGCGGCTGCAATGTTTTTTGCAGGCGCGGCCACCGCGCAAGACGGTAAGACACGCGCGCCAGCGACGGGTCTTGCCATTCTCGATTGCGCTCCTGCAAAGCCCGCGCCAGAAGACAGTTGCCTGGTGCGCGTCCCTTCGGGCAACGAACGGGGTGGCATGAGCTTTCGGTCGTTGGGCGACAGCCAAGCCGATTTTGAGTTCGTGAAAGACGTTGATGAAATCCCCGGAAACCTGACTCTGTCCGCCACGATGGTTCTGATTGACCTGTCGGTCGGGGATCGCAGCGGTCGCGTACGTAGTTGGACCCGAGAGCGCGACCTCATTTCACGCGTGGTAGCCAACCTGCCACCGGATGAGAAAGTGGCGATCTACGGCTTTGGCAACGATATTGTCGAGCTTTCGCCGTTCTCCACCAGTCGGTCTCGGGCCGAAGACGTAATCGATGGGCTGGAAATCAAAGAACAGAACACGCGTTTGGTGGCGAATTCCACGCGGGCGATAGAACTGCTGAGCGAGCAGGACGATGTTCTTCTAAAGAACCTGATCCTGATCACTGATGGCGACGAAGAAGGTCTGGCCACGGTCGAAGAAATTTCGGAAGCGGCGGAAAAGGCTGGCGTGTCGGTCTCTGCTTTGGGGATGTTCTGGCGCGCGCAAGGCAATGCGCGCACCACCCGCGGCATAGATGTTTTGAAACGTCTGACCGACCCACAAAACGGGTTGATGGAAGAAGTTTTCCTGCAGAACCAGCAGACGGCAAACACTGTTGTTTCCAGTTTTATCCGCAGCTACGGAAACGCTGTCAAAGGCTCTGGGCTGATTGTGCCGGTTGGTGATCCGGCCCCGGCACGGATCACAATTGACATGATTGAACCGGTGGTTGGGCAGCCTGGTCAAACCCAGACCAAAAGCTACTCGGCTGAATTCCAGCCCGTAAACGTTGCAGCGGTAGAACCGGAGGAACCAGCCGAACCCGCTGAGGAAGAACCGCTGATTTTTGGCCTGCCTGCGCTTTATGTCTATATTGGCGCTGGTGTTATTGCCCTGCTGGCCCTTTTGCTGGCGGTTTTGCTTATGCGCCGGGGTGGCACCGAAGAAGAGGATGATCTGGACGATCTTGGTCCGGATGATCTGCAGGATGTAACGGAAATGCCTGCGCAAGACAGCGCACCGACCGCAGCATATGCACCACCTCCGGTAGCTTATCTGGTGCGTGTCGATAACGGGCATCGCTTCCCGGTTCCGGCCGGCCGTTCGACACTGGGGCGCAGCAGCACTAACGCAGTGGTCATCCCTGACGGTGGCGTGTCGCGTGTCCATGCCGAGCTGAGCGGAACTCAGGACGGGCGGTTTACGCTCAGCGATCTAGACAGTCTGAACGGCACGCTTGTGAATGACCGCAAAATCAAAGGCGCGCAGAAGATTAATGTAGGTGACACTGTGGGCCTTGGGTCCGTACGCCTGAAACTGGTCCGGGCATAGGCCGCGGGATCAACTGAACAGGAAAGGTGAAAATAATGGGAAATGACAACAAAACCAGCTGGCTGTTCGACAAGGACGAAGAAGAGCTGAGCGACGTGGATTTCGGCTCGGATGAAGGGTTTACCGAGAGCATTTCTCCGTCCGACAACGAGCCGACACACGCGATTGGCGGGTCGTCGTTCAGCGAAGCTCCAACCGAATACGTCGAATCCGAGAAAACTCAGATTTATCATGGCGGGATGTCCAAAGAGTTTTCGGGAAAGGCCGAGTTCGATCCTATGGTCGATCCCATCACCGGATGGCTGGTCGTGGTCAAAGGTCCCGGCCTTGGCCAATCGGTCAATCTGGGCTCTGGCATGAACACTTTGGGCCGGGATGGTGATGAGCGTGTGGCCCTGGATTTCGGCGACAAGATGATTTCCGGCAAGGACCATCTGAGGGTTATCTTCGATGACGCAAACCGAGTGTTCTTCGCGGCGCCGGGGACCGGGCGGAACATCAGCCGGATCAACGGCCAGATCGTTGCAACGACCATGCCGCTGGAGAATTACGCGCTGATCGAGTTGTCGAAACAGACGCATGTGCGCTTTGTGGCCTTCTGTAACGAGGATTTTGACTGGTCTGAACTGGCCGAAAGCTCTGACGACTGATCCAGATGACAATCATCAGCGGCAAACAGAGCCTAGGTCAGCGAGAGAACCAGGAAGACACGTTCGACATCGTTTTTCAAAACGAGCGCGACCCAAAATCCGATATCCTCATGCTGGTCGCCGATGGAATGGGCGGCCATGCCGGGGGCGAGGTGGCGGCAAATCTGGCGCTGTCGGTCTTTAAATCTCATTTCATCGAAGGTTCGGTTGCACCGCGCCCGCGTGAACGACTGCAGGATTCGTTGACCGCAGCGAATGAAGCACTGCGTCAGAAGATCGCCAGCCAGCCCGACCTCAAGGGTATGGGTTGCACGCTGGTTGCTGCACTCAAACTGGGGGATCGTCTGGTTTGGGTTTCCGTAGGAGACAGCAGTCTGTTTTTGCTACGCGACGGGAGGTTGAAAAAGCTGAACGCAGATCATTCGCTTTATGGCGAATTGCTGCAAATGGTGGCCGCAGGCCAGATCACGCAAGAAGAGGCGGACAATCATCCACGCCGCAACGCGCTGCGGTCTGCGCTCATGGGCGATCGGATCTCGTTGACGGACGTCAATGCAATAAGCCTCAAGCCCGGTGACGTGGTATTGGCGTGTTCGGACGGGCTGGACACTTTGCCCCAAGCCGAAATCGCTAGCGTTCTGCAAAACGGCAAAAGCAGAGATATGCGTGGCGTTGCCTCGGACTTGCTGAACGCGGTCGAAGCGAAAGGCAAGCCCAAGCAGGATAATACAACCGTTGTTGTTTATGCTCATGTTCAAGATGGCATGAGCAGTATGCTGCGCGGCAGCCAATGGGCTTTCAACGGTGCAGAAAACAATAAGAAAACGTTGAAATATGCTGCAATTGGCCTTGGCGCTTTGGCGATTGGGGCCGCTGTTGGCGCGCTCACCTTCAAAGGCGAAGAAGTGGTCGAGTCCGAGCCTGATCCCGCGCAAGAGACGGCGGCACCGTCTCAGGAAGAGCGTAGCATAGGCGATCGTTCGGTTACGACCGATCCGGAACCGTCAGATGACACATCGGATGGGGAACAGATCGCGCCGTCTGACGAGGCTGACACTCAGGTGCCTGAAGTTGAGCCGGATGCGACAGACGAAAGTGATACGGATGAAAGCAATGCACCAGCTGAATCATCTGAACCCGCTGAGGATCAAACGCCGGACGAAGTGACCAATCAGGACGAGCAACCGTCCTCAGGTGGAATAGATCAGGAGTAGCCCCGCCCGTGTCCGTTCACTTGCCAAAGGGAGAAACCTTTGCCGGCTACGTCCTGGGGGACGTGCTGGGGCAAGGGGGCTTTGGCATCACCTATCAGTCGCGAAATCGGGAAACCGGTGAAAGGTTCGCGATCAAGGAGTATTTTCCGGCAGACTATGCGAACCGAGGGCCCAACAATGCAGTTGCTCCGACGTCAGAGGGGCGGCAGCTGTTTCACATGGGGCTGGAGGCGTTTCTGCAGGAGGCCAATTTGCTGCGTGATTTGCCACAGCAGCAGGGCCTGATGCGCGTGCGCGCCGCTTTCCGCAAACACGGTACGGCCTATTGTGTGATGGAGTACATCCATGGCGACCCGCTCGACCGGATGATGGCGCGTATGATCGATGCACGCGGATCGGTGCCGCAGGAACTGGTAAAGACTTTTCTGCGGTCTATGCTCGGGGCTTTGGATGCAGTGCACAAGGTGGGTGTTGTGCATCGGGATATGAAGCCAGCAAATGTCATGATCCGAAAAGATGGTCAGCCTATCCTGATCGACTTTGGGGCCGCGCGTTTAATGGGAAAATCCAGCGGGCTGGCGTCAATGTTCACGCGGAAATACGCAGCGATTGAACAGTTCCCCCCCGAAAAGACGGGATTGGCTGGCGGCGTACATGAAGGACCGTGGAGCGATCTATTCGCGTTGTCGGTGATCCTGTACGAAATGGTATCCCAAAGTTTGCCGCCCAATGCGGAAGAGCGTTGGCAGGATGTGCGTTCTTCCGGGCGTGACCCGTATGTTCCCGTGCGTCAAAATCTGGTCCGCAACAGGGTGCAGGACACTTATGATGACGCCCTGCTGAATGCGATTGACTTGGGGTGCAAGCTTTTACCGCGAGATCGCATTCGAACCGCGCGTGACTATGCAAGGGTCGCAGAGATTGATCTGGACGTGCCCCAGATCAAATCGCAACAGCCAGAGCCTAACGTCACACGAAAACCAGAGATGCGCAAAACCCGGCAAAAGCGTGGCCGGTCGGGTGGGCACAAGGCGTCTTTGCTGGTGTTGTTTTTCATTCTGGTCGTCGCTCTGGCCGTGATTGCTTATGGAACCTTGATGTGAATGTAATGATTGTTCTTCGAGTTTTTGTGTATTCCGTTCTGTGTTCGGTATGCTTTGGAGCCTCGTTCGCTTGGTCCCAAATCCAATCAGAAGTGGTTGCTGTGGCCGATGCAGCTGTTGGTCGTGTGGTTGTGCAATATGATGGCGGATGGGGCACCGGCTCGGGATTTGTTCTTGCGCCACTGCCCGACGACGACGGGTATTACTTTTTAACCAACCACCATGTCATCGACGGTGGCACGGGGGCCTTTGTTGGGTTCAAAGAAGGAAACCGGATCTACAAATACGACGTTCAGGTTGCCTATGCATCGTTCGAAAAGGACATGGCGATCCTGAAAATCACGCCGCAGGAAAGCTTTGGGCACACGCCAAACATTCTGGCAGTGCGTGTCGGCACCATCAACAAAGGCGAACAGGTCGCTGCCGTTGGGTTTCCGGGCACGTCGGACGTGTCGAATGACAGTGGCAACGAATTGGCGTTTTTCGAAACCACGCTGACGCAAGGAGCTGTCAGTAAAGTGTCGCCAGGCAAAACACAGCGCAACCGTGGCACGCAAGAGATTGTGCAGCATACCGCCGCAATCAACCCCGGCAACTCGGGCGGGCCGATGATCGATTTCTGTGGCTCGGTTCTGGGGATCAATACGGCTGGAGTGGTGTTGAATTCCGATGGCGAGACACCGGCCAACGGTACCTTCTTTGCGCCGTCTGCCAACTCAATAGTTGGATTTTTGCAAGACAGTAACGTACCTTTCACGCGCCACAAGGCTGGCTGTGATCCTGACAATCCGACTATTGTGTCGGGCGGCGGGGAATCGGACAGCACTCTTTTAATCATTCTCTCGGTCCTGTGCGGTGGCGGCGCTTTGGTGATCGGCGGAATGTATTTGGTAGCTTCGAGAAAGCGGGACGATGCCGAAGACACGCCCAGCCGCGGTGCCGCTGTCGTCAAGCCACGCGGGCGGTCCATTCTAGCGGTCACAATGGCCGGACGATCCGCGCAGTTCAGTGCGGCACAACTGCAATCCGGTGTGACCATAGGTCGGGCGAGTGAAAACACGCTGACAGTCACCGACCGCAACCTAAGCCGTCGTCATGCAAGTCTTTCGTTGCAGGGGCGCAAGATGATGCTGACGGATCTGGGATCGTCCAACGGCACCAAGGTCGATGGGCGTCGGCTGAAACCAAATGAGCCGGTGCAAATTAACACGAAGTCCAAGGTCGAATTGGGAGGGATCGCTCTTGTCCTCAAACGACCCTGACACCGTTTTGTCGATCCGAAACCTTGGCATCGAACGGGCGCCGGGGTTCTTTGTTGTGATCGAAGAGCTGGATTTGAAAGCGGGCGAGACCATCGTCTTAGATGCAGTCAGTGGTGCCGGCAAAAGCACGGCCTTGGGTTTGATCGCCGGGGCGTTGCCGTTGGTGGATTTGCCGGACATGCGGCATGAAATCGCTGGCGTGCAGGTCGCGCCTGACACGCCGCGTGCTGCATTTGCCGGACCCGACCGGCTTGGCTTTGTTTTGCAAACCAACACCTTGGTTCCATATCTGAACTTGCTGGAAAACATCGAACTTCCCGTACGGGTGGCCGGGCAGGCACCGGATGCCGAGTGGAAGGATCACCTGATCCGGGCACTGGGGCTGGGCGATTACAAAGCACGCAAACCCGGTCAGTTATCGGTTGGTCAGCGGCAGCGCGTGTCAGTTGCGCGGGCTTTGCTGGGTCGACCCGCGCTACTGTTGTTGGATGAACCGGTCTCAGCACTGGACCCTGCCAATGTGGCCGAGGTCGAAGGGCTGATCGTGCATCTGGCGGCCGAGGCTGGATCGGCCGTTGTCTTGGCCAGCCATCAGGCCCAGACCGGGGACTTCGCAAACGCACCCCGCGCGGACCACCGGCTGATTGACCATCAGGGCCAATCCTATTCCATCTTTTCTACGGCAGGCCGCGTCGCGGCGCGGGTGGCGTGATGCTGAAGATTCCTGCGAAACTGGCTCTACGGGAACTGCGGCACGATTGGCAGTCGGCCCTGTGCTTCGTGGCCGCCTTGGCAGGTGTGCTTGGCCCGTTGTTGATCATTCTGGCCCTGAAGAACGGTGTCATAGGCACCATGGTCGGGCGCTTGATCGAGGACCCTTCAAACCGTGAAATCCTGGCGATCGGGGCGGGACAGCATGATGCAGCTTTTTTTGCCGCCTTGGGGGCACGTCAAGACGTTGGGTTTATTGTGCCTGCGACCCGCTCGATCAACACGTCTGCCAATGCTGTGCGAAATGAAGCGCAGCGAAAATTGGAACGGGCAGTTCCTCTGATCCCGTCAGCTGCCGGGGATCCTTTGATTGACGGTGAAGCTGTTTCGCCCGGCACTGTCTGGGTTTCCGACAAGTTGGCCCAAGACCTGTCGGTGACGGCAGGGGACACTTTGGACATGATCATTGGTCGCGAAGTTGATGGGCAACGCGAGAATGCACGGCGGGATCTGACGGTCATCGGTGTCGTTCCGGCAGAAATCTGGCCTCGTTCAGCGATTTTTCTGTCTGTGCCCGATCTGTTAGCCGTTGAAAGGTTTCGGGACGACCTGTCGGTGACACCGGGGAACTGGACGGATCCGGTGTCAGATCCTGACAGCTATGCGAGTTATCGCCTGTATGCCCGAACGTTAGAGGACATTGCGACTTTGTCAGCGCATCTTACCGATCTTGGCTTGCAAACGCGTCCGCGGGCCGAAAACGCAGCACTTTTGTTGTCGTTTCGCCGGAATTTGAACCTTCTCTTCACGGCAATTGCCGCCTTGGCGATGTTTGGGTTCTGGGCCGCAATGTCGGCCAACCTTCGCGGTATGGTCGAACGTCAACGGGTAATTTTCAGTCTGTTCTCGATGCTGACCATGCCAGACCGTCAACGTTGTGTTGTTCCGGTGGTCCAAAGTTTGACACTGGTTCTGGGGGGTGTTGTCGCGACCCTGGTCCTTATCCTTCCGTTTCTTTTGGCCATCAACGCCACGTTCGAAACCGCGCCCGGAGAATCCGTCGCGCGCCTGTACCCCGGCGACATTCTGGCAACGCTGGTTTTGGGGGCGGTAACCGCTGTGACTGCAGCAATCTGGGCCGTGTTTGCCGTTCGCAATGTCGAACCACAGGAGGTTCTGACCCATGCTTAAACCGTCTTTTTCCAAAGTGGCTGCGTTGACTTGTTTGCTTGGTTGTTCCGCTGCAGCACAGGCGCAGGACATCACCTGGAAGGAAAAGTACTTTAACCCGCAGCCTGCAGAAGGGGATCTGACCCTGCCTATGCCCTGTGGGGGCGCTATGACGTTCCGCAAGGTAGCGACACCAAACACGGATGGGGTAATCGGTGACGTTTCAGTTGTGCTTGGGCAGGAGGGAAGCGATCAGCCCTATTTGAACGGTCTGCGCCGCGCTTTTGTTTCGGGTGCGTTTGCGGATGACGATGGGGTGGCCAAGGGCTATTTCTACATGGCCAAATATGAGCTTGCGCAAGCGCAGTGGGACGTTGTCATGGTCGGTTGCCCCGACAAAGAACCCCGCCGTCGTGCCTTTGTGCCTGCCGTCGGTCAAACCAAGCTGGACTATCAGCGGTTTGCCGAAACCTACACGCTTTGGCTGATGCAGAATGCGCCGGACAGTTTGCCCCGCGTTGGTGAGACGCGCGCCTATCTGCGGCTTCCGACCGAAGAAGAATGGGAGTATTCGGCGCGCGGCGGTTTGGCCGTGGATCAGGCGCTGTTTCGCGCGCCGCTGCCGCCCGTCCCCGATGGTACGCCGCAGGATGAGTTCATTGCGCACGGAGGTACCGCCTCGGCTGGCGGTAAATTGCAGGTGATGGGATCGCTGCGCCCAAATCCGTTGGGTTTGCACGACATGTTGGGCAATGCCGCCGAGATTGTCGGTGATCCGTTTGCTCTGGTGCGGCATGGGCGTTTGCACGGTCAGGCAGGCGGGTTTGTGAAGCGAGGAGGGGATGCCCGGACACCATTGGCGGACATTACCTCGTCGACCCGGTTCGAGGTGCCCCCGTTTGATATCTTGTCCAACACGGCCTCTGCCGACAGGTTCACAGGCACGCGTCTGGTGTTGCAAGGCTTGGCGATTACCTCTGCCGATCAGGATCAGGCGCTCAAGGACGGTCTGGACCAGTTGGCGCGCCCTGATGAAGGTTTGGCAGTGGCCGCAAGTGAGCAGGAGGCAATGGACCTGCTGGACGAAATTTCGAGTGAGACACTCTCGGATCGGACCAAAACCCAGTTAGCCGTGATCAAGGACACTCTGAACCGCGGGCGCGTGGAACGTAACGCGCAACGAGATCAGTCGATCCGCCTGATCCTGACCTCGGGCGTGTTGGTGTGTGGGCAAGGTATCCGGCGGTATCTGAATGCGTTGATCTCATCGCTGACCATTCAGCCCGAGCTGGACGCGCTTGAAAACGAAGCTCGTCAAAGCGGCGACCAGGCGTTTCTGGAAGAAGTTTTGATCGCGAAAGAAGAAGCCGCTGCAAAACTGGCCGAGCTGGAAGCCAAGGCAAAGGCCGATATTGTTGAGTACGCCAACCTGATTGAAGGTCTGGTCGATCAATATTCGCCTGTTTTGCTGCGTAAGCAGATTGATTTTATCTACCCGACCGAAGCCGAACGGGGCCGCGAGCGTGCGACCTGTCTGGCGATGGTGCAGGACCATATCGGTGCGCGCTCGGTGGCTGGGTATTCGGACTTGGATCAGATTGCAGACGATTTTCAGGCGGTGGCCCTGTCGTTTGTCGAAGAATGAATTGGAAAGGTTGAACGATGCGGGATGTATTAAGCAAATCGCTTGAGGTGTTGGTCTGGATTACAGCCGGACTGTCCATTGTGTTTTTCTGTTTTACGGCCATAGCGATGCTGCGCCTGTCTCCGTTGGGTCCGGATACGACTACGATCATTGCAGCATTTTTGACTGTTGTTTTTGGGATCACCTCGTCTTTGGTGTTTGCTGGCATCTGTTTTCAGATCATGGACATTCGCACCTTCACCAAACACAGCGCCATTAGCCTGAAGAACCGGAGGTAAGGGGGGTCATGGAACACTCGGTACTGGGTCTGAAACCCGGCAGCGTCCTGCAAGACACCTATGAGATCAAATCGCTTTTAGGCGAAGGCGGCATGGGCGCCACATTCCGTGGGCTGAACCGGGCCAGCGGGCATGAGGTGGCGATCAAGGTGATGACGCCCAGCTTCGCCAAGAACCAAAAAGCGGTGGACCTGTTCCGGCGCGAGGCGAACCTGTTGCGTACCGTTCGCAGCGATGCGGTGGTTCGGTTTGAAACCTCGATGCTGGACAAGGATGGCCGCCTGTTTCTGGTGATGGAATTTGTTCCGGGGCACCCGCTGGCACATTACCTCAAGAAAGGCGCCCGGTTGTCATCTGACGATGTTTTGAAACTGGGTTTGCGATTGGCCGAAGGTTTGGAAGCGATTCACAAACTGGGTATCGTGCACCGTGACGTAGCCCCCGATAACGTCATGATTTCGCATGAGGATATCAATCAGGCAAAATTCATCGACTTCGGCCTTGCTTCGGACAGTGTTGGAACAGACAAGTCGATTATTGGTGACAGTTTCGCAGGAAAGCTGCGCTATTGTGCGCCTGAACAGCTGGGGTTGTTTGGAAATAAGGTCTCTGCGGCGACAGATGCCTATGCTTTGGGTTTGGTCCTGATGCGAACTGCAGGATTGGAATTGCCGGGCGAAGGCAAAGGGTTCGCAGCGGTCGAAGACCGCAAAGTGGATGTGAAAATCACTGACCCAAAAGTTGCTCCTGCCCTAAAATCGGTTCTGGAGCATCTGCTGAAAGCCGATCCCAAGGATCGCCCAACTGACCTGCCGGGATTGTTCCATACCGCGCTCAGTGGAAATTCCCCGACACCTGCACCTGCTGCTGCCGCGCGCAAACCGGCGGCGGAGGAAGAAGCATCTGGTGGTAACAAGCTTCCTTTGATCGCAGCCGGGGTCGTCGGACTGATCGCGATTGCAGGCGCGGCATGGTATTCTCTGTCGGGTGCAGGTGGATCATCTGCAAAGGTCAATGAATCTGTTGAGATCGCGCAAGAGGCGGTTGCAGCGGACAATCCTTTGACCGCGGCGCGTGATCTACTGGCCGCTGGCGGCGCTCAGAATCTGGATGCGGCTCTTGGGGCGTTAATTGCAATCAGCAACGATCAGGAGATTTCGCAACAGGATCGCGCCTCGGCCAATATTCTTATTGCGGAAATGTATGATCCAAAGACGCACAGCACAGTGACGTCGCCTTTCCCGCGTCCCGATACGTCTGCTGCGCGACGCTATTATCAGCGGGCCGCTGACCTGGGTTCAGACCCGGCACGGGAAGCTTTGGATCGATTGGGTGAGTGAGGAGACGGTTAAGATGTTGAGACGGATACTACCCTTGACGGCCCTGCTGGCTGCGTTGGCTGTGCCAGCATTGGCGCAATCTAAATCTCCGCTACCGATCGAAGGCAAAACAAGCCTGTTCCAAAGGGTGCTGATCCGCGAGCGGATCGAAGCCAAACCTGCGCCTGACAGTGACGGCACCGCTGCGGCGTTGTCTCCGCTACAGGTGTTTTTTGTCTACGACCGCGACGGTGACTGGATGCAGATCGGGGCCAGCGATCAGGGCGACGACCTGATGTGGATCCCGGCAGCGGCCTCCATCCCCTGGAACCAGAATATTGTCGCCACACTGGAAGGCAGCGACAATGTCGGGAGGGTTTTGTTTTTCAATGATATCGACCCGATTTACGACATCATCGAAAGTGAAAATCCGGCTGGTTTGGCCAAGGATGCAAGGGATGAAGCCTTAGCTGCGGAACAAGGCGGGGAACCGTCGGAAACCGTTATCGCGCTTGGTCCGCGAGAAACGATTGATCAGCGGCAAAACCTTTACGTCATGCCGATCCTTTCCACCGAAGAGGCCGTGTTTGACATCGGCCCCTTTGTCAATCTGTTGCAAGTCGCTGTAGCCAGCGCCAACGCGCCGAACACGCCCTTGCCATCAGATGACGCGGGTGCAGGTGACTTGAAAACGGCAGTGGTTTTTGTTGTGGACACCACGATTTCGATGGAGCCCTACATCCGGGCAACCCGCGATGCCCTGCAAGAGGTTTATCGTGAAGCTGCCGGATCCGCAGCGGCAGACGCCGTCAGCTTTGGGCTGGTGGGTTATCGCGACAGCCTCGAGGCCGCGCCGGGTCTTGGCTATGACGTTCGGACTTTTGTCGACCTTCAGGAAGGGCTGAACGTTGACAATTTCCTGAATGGTATCGACCAGATGCAAGAAGCGGATTCCAGCAGTAAGAACTTTCGCGAAGACAGCTATCACGGGATCGAGCATGCACTGGAAGATATGGATTGGAGCGGCTTCGGAGCGCGTTTCATCGTATTGGTGACGGATGCAGGCCCCCGTGAGTTCGATGATCAATACTCGTCTACAGGTCTCAGCGCGGAAAGTCTGAACAGGATTATCCGTGAACGGATCGGCGGCGCGATGGCGGTTATGCATCTACGTACTGACCGTGGGGCGAAAGACCATCCGTCGGCCGAAGCAGCTTACAAACAGCTGACGGCGTTTCCGAATTCGGCACCGTTATACTTCCCTATCCAAAACGGTGATCCTGAGGTTTACCGGGAAACTGCCCGTACGTTGGGTGCAATCGTTGCTCAGCAAACATCTTCCTATCGACGGAGTGGTGGGGATGAGATTTTGGACGAAGATGCCGTCAGCGATGAGGGCGACGGTCGGTTTTCGGGGCTCAGTACTGCCGGTCGGACCATGCAGTTGGCGTATCTTGGCAAGACAGAAGGCGCGCGTGCACCGGATTTGTTCGAAGCTTATGTGGCGGATCGCGACTTTGACCGCACCGGCTTAAAGCCGTTGTCGATCCGGTTGCTGATTTCCAAAGCCGATCTGAGCAACCTGGAAGAAGCGCTGCGGATCATCGTGGACCAGGCGGAACGCAACGTGGTCAATCCCGATCAGTTTTTTGCGCAGGTTCTGGGCGTGGCTGCGGATATGAGCCGGAGACCTGATCAGGTGTCGCGGCAGTCGGACCCCAGCCTTGCGGAAGCTGTGGCTTTGGACGAATACCTAGCGGACTTGCCTTACAAATCTCAGATTATGGCCATCACCGAAGACGATTGGGTTCGCCTTCCGATTTCTGAACAACAGACCATCGTCAACGGGCTTTATGACAAGATTGAGCGGTACCGCCGATACAATGAATCCACCGATCAATGGGTTGATTATCTTGGCGCAGGCCCGCAGGCAGGCAATCTGCTTTACCCGATGCTGTTGGATGATCTGCCATAGCCCCGGGCACTTAGTCTCGGGACATGAGTTCAGAATACACGGTTGAAGTCGCGGTTATTCCGCGACTTCTGGAGCGGGAATGTGTTTTTTGAATTGTTGATCAAACAGTGTTCGGAAACTACCGCTTTTCTTCATCAACTGATCCAGATTGCCCTGCTCTACGATTGCTCCATCCTGAACCACGATGATTTTGTCTGCCTCAAGCACTGTCGAAAGACGGTGTGCGATTACGATGACTGTGACGTTCTGCGTCAAGGCATCCAGAGCCTTCTTGACCAGAGACTCCGATTCAGCATCCAAG
Source organism: Ruegeria sp. HKCCA5929 (assembly GCF_013034525.1). Lineage (NCBI taxonomy): Bacteria > Pseudomonadati > Pseudomonadota > Alphaproteobacteria > Rhodobacterales > Roseobacteraceae > Ruegeria > Ruegeria sp. HKCCA5929. The sequence goes on along the minus strand of NZ_WQGE01000007.1, from coordinate 43,614 downwards.
GCGCTTGTGGCTTCGTCCAACAAGAGAATTTCGGCGTTGCGCAGTATGGCACGCGCAATGGCGATCCTCTGTTTTTGGCCTCCTGACAGGAAGGTTCCATTTTCACCCACCTGAGTGTCGTATCCGTCAGGCAAATCCATGATGAAATCATGCGCATGGGCTGCTTTGGCGGCTTCAAATACTTCTTCATCGGACGCTTCCGGAGCCGAACAACGCAGATTGTCCATGATTGACGCCGAAAACAGGAATGTGTCCTGACCTACGTATGAGATCTTTCGGCGCAAGGAGGCAAAGCTAACTTCCCTCAGATCTTGCCCGTCGATCTCAACAACGCCTTCATCGGGATCATAAAACCGCATGATCAATCCGAACAAGGTGGATTTACCACCGCCGGACTGGCCAACAAGGGCTGTTGTCTTACCTGCTTCGAACGAGACGTTCATATCTTCGATCACAGGCACCGCACCTTGATACCCAAAGGTCACGTTGCGCAGGGCAATATGACCCGGCCCCTCGGTTAGGTCGCGGGCGTCGGGGCTTTCGGTCATCGTGTCTTCTTGGTCCAACAGACCAAACAACATGCTGACACCCACCATATTGGCTTCAATCTGGACACGCATACGCGACAGGCGTTTCGCGGGTTCGTAGGCCATCAACAAAGCGGTGATAAAGGACATCAACTGCCCGGCTGTCGGCTGTTCGGTACCCGCGATGCCCATTGTGCTGACAATAAGCACGCCAGCAACGGCAAGGCCTGCCAGAAACTCCATAAGCGGGCTGGCGATTGCCTGCAGTCTGGCAATGTCGTTCGAGCGTTGCTCAACTTTGCGGATGGCTGTCTCCATCCGGTCGATCATTCGATCTTCCAGCGAAAAGACCTTGATGACCTTGATGCCAGCCGATGTTTCTTGAAGGACGCGAATGATTTCGGCCAGCGATTTAAACTCAGCCTGCATGATTTTGCGCACGCTTTTCAGAAGATACCGGACCCCCAGCAAAGCAACAGGACCCACAACAAAGAACATCACCGAAAGAACGGGCTGCTGATAAACCATGACCGCAACAAGCCCGACCAAAGTCAGGGCGTCGCGGACAAAACCGGTAACAAGTACATCGATCAAGCCGCGGGCAGATTGTGCACCGTTTGTTGTACGCATCAGCAGGTCTGACGATTCATTTGCAGTAAAGAAAGAAACGCCATGGCGAAGCAGTTTTCGGTAAACTTTTTCCTGCTGTTGCGCGACGATTCGATTGCCTGCGCGCGCGAGGTAGTTTGCCTGAATATAAGAGGCAATCGCTTTAGTCAGAAACAGCAATACAACGGCCAGTGCGATGACTTGCGCCCATCCCCGCAGTTCTGGGCTGGTCATGGCATCAACGATGTACTCCATCATATAAGCCGATCCAGCAGTGGTGACAGCCACCATGATCATCGCCAAAATCGCAATACCATACAGTGGGCCTTGCTCGTAAAAGCTTTCGCCTACAAGGCGGCCCATGTAGCCTGATCGCCATTTTTTCCAGGCGCGCGTTATCATTGCGTTCTCCAAATCGTGAAACGGTGCGCACGTTCAGATACCCTAATTCTTCCCGGGCCAAAAGGGCAGATACCGGGCTGCGTCAGTGCGGCCCATGTTAGCTGCCTTTCGTGCGCAGCCGTAGATGGGGATTGCAATGGTATCAAACAAGTGCAATGCGCCAATTATCGCCGATTTCCCTATTTTAGAGCAGAACGAGTTGGACTCGTTGCAAAAAACGAAATGGGAACTGAACCGTTGTTGCGCGACGGTGCTACGAAACTTGTCGCGAAGTCGGCGCTTGGAAGAGCTTAGCCCTCTTGCTGCAGATACGCCATCAGGTTCAATATATCGTCTTCTTTTTTCAAACCGGGAAACTGCATCCGATTGCCGGGCAGAAATGCCTTTGGATCGGCAAGAAACGCAGTCAAACTCTCTGGCGTCCACACAATGTCGGCGTTCTGTAGCGCTTCGGAATACCTGAATCCTTCCACCTGACCTGCGGACTTTCCGAAAATAGCGTGCAGGGACGGACCGACGCCGTTACGTCCTTCGTCTAGCTTGTGACAAGCGCTGCATTTGCGAAAAACCTTTTTTCCGGCTTTGGCGTCCCCTGACACTGATGTTGCGCTAACCGCTGTTGGTGTCGTGGGCTGTGATGCGGCCTGTTTGCCGTCTGAATGAAACACCAGCCGCGCCGTGATGGGTACTGTTCGGGTGATGCCAGGAAGGTTGGCCAGGTCCATCAGTTTGTCGACGCCCGCATTGACACCGGCGTCCTCAGTGTTGAGGAAAACCATGTCATTGGTCGAGACCAATACAGATGTTTCAGACAACCGGGCGACAAACATCTCGGTGTCAAAGGCAACCTCTGTTCCGGCCAGCGTTAGGACTGATGCGGCATCCACCGTCGTGGTTTCTCCGACGGCCAGCCCAGACACCTCGGCCATGTCAAAATCTGCCTTCAGAGTTGCGGTGCCCGCTTTGCGAAAGACAAATTCAATCATCCGTTCGTTTCGAATGTCGATATTTGTCTCGACCGTTGACAGGTCGATTTCGATTTCTGCACGGCCGTTTTGGGTCACATGCCCGCTGAGTTTGGTGAAGCTGTTAACCTCGCCAACAGAGTTTTTCTTGATGCTTCCGTAAGCCAGATGTGAGTTGTCGCTGTCCAGCGTCCAATTGTCTGCCAGAACAGGCGTTGCAACAATCGTCGACGCAATCGTGACTGCTTTCAACAGAAGTTTCATTTCAATCCTCCAAGGTTTGTGACACTTTTGCCCCGGCGGGCGTGGTCCGTGAGAGACAAACACACACAGGTCGCGATTTATTCGATGAGTGCCGAAATGACTTCTGAACAGGCCGTCCGCGACGCGGTGCAGACGCATTCGAAACGCGTCTGGCGGTTTGCGCTGGCTTTGTCAGGGGCATCGGACGTGGCGGACGATCTTCTGCAGGCCACGTGCCTGCGCGCGCTGGAACGCCATCATCAGGTCACCTCGCACAACCGTCTGGACAGCTGGTTGATGACGATTTGCCGCTCAATCTGGTTGAACGAGGTCCGGTCGCGCTCGGTTCGGCGGGCACAGGCCTTGTCGGTGACGCCAGAAGCTGACCTTGTGGCCAGCGGACCGGATTCAGAAACGAATATTTTCGCGACTGAAGTGTTTACACAAGTGATGCAGCTGCCAGAAGCGCAGCGGGAAACGGTTATGCTTGTATTCGTTGAAGGGTACAGCTACCGCGAAGCCGCTGCCATGCTGGAAGTTCCCATCGGTACGATCATGAGCCGGCTATCGAACGCCCGGCAGAAACTGAAAACCGTAATGCAGCTTGATGCGGCTGACGCCGCGCGACGGAGTGGCAAATGACGTTTTCCGACGAGACGCTGTTGGCGTATCTGGAAGGCACACTGGACGAGACTCAGAGCCGCGCCATCGAGGCCGCGGTTGAAGAAGATTCTGAACTTGAACGCCGCCTAATGGCGTTGGACCCGTTCGCGCCAGTGATTCAGAAAGTTTTCGAAACACTGCCTGCCGAAGCGCCGAAGATAGAATTACCCGAATCCGTGGAGCAAGCCACAGGCGGTGGGATATTGCGCCTTTTTGCTGTGGCTGCGAGCGTCGGAGTTGCGGCCGTTGCCCTGACGTTTTGGGCCACACGTCCAGCAGATTTGGGCTGGGCGCAGCAAGCGGCGATCTATCAGTCGCTTTATGTGCCCGAGACAATTGCCTCTCTGGACAGTTCCGAAGCGTCACTGAACAAGCAATTTGAAATGGCCGAGGCCGAGCTTGGACGGTCTTTGAACCGTGAAACGCTGGAATCCTTGCCAGGTCTGGAGCTTAAGCGGGCGCAGGTTCTGTCTTTCAAAGGCAAGCCTTTGATCCAGGTTGTCTTTGCAGATGAACAGGGTCAGCCATTTGCGTTCTGCATAATTCGTCAGGGACCTGACGCACCGCCCGCTGAGATCAAGCAAGCGGTGCTGAGCGGTTTGGCGACGGCCACCTGGGCTCAGGACGGCTATGGGTACATGTTGTTGGGAAGTTCTCCGCAGACAGATTTACAAAGTGAGCTGGACGTTCTGACCCGTACTTTTGCAGGTTGATCAGAAACTCTTGCAAAGCCTCTTGTGAACAGTGGCAAATGCCCGAAGAATACCGGCATGAAATCGAAGAAACCCTTACCCCTTCCTGAGGAAGAGGTCGATGATCTCGGCCCGGCCAGTATTTTTGATGGCGATCCGTCTGAGGAAGAAGATCTTTGGTTTCTGCCCCCCGATGAGGTCGAAGAAAAGGATTACTTCCTTCCCGGTCCGCGATCGGATCAACGTTTGCTGTTTGACCCACGCGATTGGCGGGCGGCGCAGTCTGAGTTGTCGTCGGAGCTTGCAGATCTTGCGCTGACCTTCGGTGCGTTGGATGAACGATTGCGCGCAGGCCCCAAGGGGTGGACGCATCGTTTGGCCCTGATGGAGACGTCTGACTTGGGCTGGTGGACTGGCGATCGCGTCAGTGTTGACCGATTGGCTTTGTGGACCGGTCTGCGCATCGGAGCAACCCATGATGACGTGCAGGCATTGTTCCGCGCCGGATGGGCCGTGCGCCGACTGAGCTCGGGGGCTGCTCCTGCAGAAGGGGGATGGGAAACCGGACTGACTGCATTTCTGGACCGTCTGGCGCAAGGGTCCGATGCAGCCCCGGATGCAATTGTGGATCTGGCAGAAGTTATGCGAGGCGTAGAAGGTTTGCATCCGGTCACGCAATCCGCCATCGCGTTTCATGCTTGGCGCGCGATTGCGCAGGGTGTTGGTCAGGATACAGAAGCTGCAGTGATTGCCGCGCGGCATGCAGCGACCATGGGGCGTGGTGGTGCCGTATTCATGCCGCTTGCATTGTCTGGTCCGGGCGCGTTGCGCGGTGCGGGTGAGCCGACCGAAAAACTCGGGGCCTGGATACGAGGGGCCGGGCAGGCGGCCCTTGCGGGGTTGTTGCATCTCGACCGGGTCAGCGCCTGGGAGGCCAAAGCGCGGGACGTCACGCAAGATCTGAGCGGGCGCACGCCACCGCGCCTGATTGAGGCGCTGACTTCGTGGCCCATGGTGTCAGCCCCTTTGGCCGAAGATTTGACCGAAGCGTCCCGCGCGGCAGTTCAGCGCAATTTCGATTTGTTCAGCCGTCGAGATTTGGTGCGCGAGGTCACAGGGCAAGGGCGTTATCGCGTTTGGACAGCAGCGCTGTAGTCCAGCAGCCAGTCACGAAACATACGGGCGGGTGTTCGCATGGTCGTCAGCGATGGGTAGATCAGGTGGTATGCTTCTTGTCCGGCAACTTTAGCCTCCGGCAGACATGGGACGAGACCCGACATTCCCATGATCCGATCCGAAGCAGGCGCGCGGGCGAGGGCGATACCCAACCCGCTTGCTGACAATTCTGCAGCCATGATCGAGTTGTCCGCGAAGAAGTACTGAGCCTGTCCTGCAGGCAAGCGCAGGGTTTCGAACCAATGCGGCCAACTTGCGCGATGTGTTGAGACCTCGATCAGAGTGTAACTAAGCAAGTCTTGCGGGGTTTTGATCTGTGCAGCGATAGCGGGCGGTGCAACAGGGTAAAGAACTTCTCGAATTAACTCATCACCTTCGGTGCCAAACAGGGCAGGGTTACCAAAAACAATCTGCAAGTCGGTAAATCGATTGGCAAAATCAGAAACGATGTTTCCGGTGGACAGTGACAGGTTGATATCAGGGTGCCGGGCTTGAAATGCTGAAAGGCCCTTGGCCAGGATTCCATGGGCGAAAAGCAATACAGACTGCACGTAGAGACGCTGCTCTCGCGTTTCGCCAAACAGACCTGTGGTGGCAGTTTCCAGCATCAGCAGGGATTGCTGCACCGATGGCAAATACGCCCGCCCTGCCTCGGTCAGAGTAACGGCATGGGCATGGCGGTGGAACAGAGGGGTGCCCAGCCGGGTTTCCAGCGCTTTCACCTGTTGGCTGACGGCCGCGGCGGACATGTTCAGCTGCACCGCCGCACGGGCAAAGCTTTCGGTTCGCGCGGCCGCTTCGAACACACGTAACCAGTTGAGAGAGGGGATGCGAGACGACATTTTAACAGGCTAAGCAAAACTTATCCTGACCTGCAAGACAAACCGTGCTGAACCTTGCTCAAGACGCGTTAGCGTGTTGGCAGCGAACTAAATGAATGAGCCCAGCCATGACCGATCCAGCTCTGCCTCCGCGACCCAAGCGCAAAATCTGGAACTTTACACCGCAATTGCCAATTCAGACGGCTCCGTTCTGGGATTGGCCGATGAAACCGTTGGCTGCGCTGCGTTACCTTCTGAAAAGCTGGAACCCGTTGGCGCTGCGCGCGCTGCTGCTGGTTTTTGCCATCATCACCTGGAATTACCTGACCCCGTCACTCGTCCGGATCCAGACGTTTAGCTGGGATTGGGTGGCCGAGATCTGGCTTCGGAATTTCTGTATTCTGATGGTGGTTGCAGGTGGCTTGCATCTGGCACTGTGGAAGTTCCGCACACAACAGGATGAATACCGCTATGACATGCGTCCGATGATGAAGGGCGCAAAGGTTTTCACCTTCAAGAACCAGGTCTGGGACAACATGTTCTGGACCTTAGGCCCGGCGCTAACCTTTTGGACATTTTGGGAATGCATGATCCTGTATTCCTATGCCAATGGGTGGATCACCATGATCACCTTCGACAGCAATCCGATATGGTTCATCGCGGTTGTAATCTTTGTTCCGATCTGGGCGGGATTTCATTTCTACTGGCTACACCGTCTGCTGCATGTCGGCCCGTTCTATACCAAAGTGCACGCTTGGCATCATCGCAACATCAACACCGGTCCATGGTCTGGCCTAGCCATGCATCCTGTCGAAAGTTTCTTTTTGATGTTCGACACGATGATTTTCTTTCTGCTGCCGTCCCATCCAATCCACGCGATATTTCTGCTGTTTCATCACGGAATTGGTGCACCGACCTCTCATGCCGGTTTCGAACACGTTAAATTCGGCAACAAGGCCAAGTTTCAGGTCGGGGACTTTTTCCATCAACTGCACCACAGGTTCTTCGATTGCAACTACGGCACGTGGGAAACGCCTTGGGATGAGTGGTTCAACACGTTCCACGACGGCACAGACGAGGGCAACGAAATGGTCAAAGAACGCAGGCGCAAGATCTGGGCGGGCGATTAAAGCCGCACTAGTCCTTTGTCGAGCCTGAAACGACCCTGCAAAGGACTGGGATTTACATCCGGACCTAGCTTCTCACTCTGCTACGAAGCTTCAGGGTAAGGTGGCCAAGCTGGAAGGTTGCGGGCAACACCTGACAACCAGACCGGAAAAGCTCAGCGCCCCACCCCGACATAAGTTTCAAAGCCAGCCTTCAGGGTCTTGCTTTCTGAATAAACATTACGGAGATCGACCATTCGGGGGGTGCTCATGGCCTGGGCCAGATCGCCGAGGTTAAGCGCGCGGAACTCGTTCCATTCCGTCAGCAGAACCAGAACGTCAGCCCCTTGCGCGGCAACATAAGGATCATCGCACCATTCGACGCCCGGCAGTAAAGTTTCGCCTTCGGATTTCCCTTGTGGATCCACAACGCGCACTTTCGCGCCTCCGCCGATCAGGGCCGGGACAATGGACAAAGAAGGCGCATCGCGCATGTCATCTGTATTGGGTTTGAAAGTGACCCCCAGTACCGCAACGGTTTTGCCGTTGAAGTGATCGTCACAGGCCTCGCGGATCTTTTCGATCATACGCTTTTTGACTTCGTCATTCACGCGAATGACGGTTTCAGTAATCTGCATCGGATGCGCGTGATCCTGGCCAATCCGCGCCAGTGCCGCAGTGTCTTTGGGAAAGCACGAGCCGCCATAGCCGGGCCCTGCGTGCAGGAATTTGTTGCCGATCCGCCCGTCCAGCCCCATGCCGCGAGACACCTCTTTTACATCTGCGCCGACCTTCTCGCATAAGCCCGCGATTTCGTTGATGAACGTGATTTTAGTCGCCAGAAACGCGTTGGCGGCGTATTTGATCATCTCGGCGCTTTCCAGATCGGTGGTCAGGATCGGAAAATCGCGCAGGTAGAGTGGGCGGTAAATCTCGGCCATCACTTCGGCAGCGCGGTCGCTTTCCACCCCAACGACAACGCGGTCAGGGCGCATGAAATCATCAATCGCAGCCCCTTCGCGCAGAAATTCAGGGTTCGAAGCGACATCGAATTCTGCGTTGGGGTTGGCGGCGGCGACCACCGCTTGTACTTGTCTGTTGGTGCCTACGGGCACAGTCGATTTTGTGACGATCACGGTATACCCGGTGACGGCCTGTGCGATTTCTTCTGCAGCCGCCATCACATAGGTCAGGTCTGCATGGCCATCACCGCGTCGGGTCGGTGTACCAACCGCAATAAAGACCGCGTCTGCTCCGTCCACGGCAGCCGCCAAATCGGTGGTAAAGCTCAGGCGACCGGCAGCCACGTTTTTGGCCATCAACACATCGAGGCCGGGTTCGTAAATTGGAACCTGTCCGGCTTTGAGCATGTCGATCTTCTGGTCCGCCTTGTCTACGCAAATCACATCATGACCGAAATCCGAAAAGCACACACCAGACACAAGGCCGACGTAACCGGTGCCGATCATCGCAATACGCATCTCAAAAGTCCTTCTTACCAATACCTGCCGACAACGCGCGAACAATCAAAGAAACCAGGGGTAAATTCAATGGTTCACTGCGCCCGTAAACAGTACCCCATAGGTTCTACCTGTTTTTGAAGCAATAAGGGTGCGTAAACTTTTGCAACGTCTCTCAACGTGCAACACAGGTTTGTCCAATTTACACCCAGTTTGAACGGAGTTTACGTCACCAATTTTTTCTGGGTAAGGACCAGAATGTCCATTGGAACAAACATGTTGCTCCATTTTGCCCTTTCCAGCGCATCAACAAAGCGCACTATTTGACGTTCAAAGTTTGCCGCTACATTGTAAACCGACTAAAGCCAAGCGACAGCTAGTTACTTTGCCAAGATGGGTGTTCAGGGCTTGTTTTCTGAAGTGAGAATTTTCGAACCAATCAGCCCGAATATAGCGCTTTGTTGAAAGGTCGGGGGCGTGTTAACTGAGGTTGTTTTCACGATCTACTAGCGGCCTCTTAAGAACGGTTCACTGAAGCTGTAAAAAATAGCCGCCCGGTGCAAAAGCCGGACGGCCTATTGGCTTAGTACCAGCGCCCGATTGCGGTTACGGACGGTGATAACGTGGAAGAATCCGACAGCGCCGACAGCACCTTGCCGTCAACTCGCGTTGTGCCGGGCGTATCCAAGCCGACAAACCGGTCGACAGCGCCTCCGCTGCCAGTGACGCTTGGCGGCGCGGCAAAAGGCGTGGGAAAGTCCCAAGTGAATGTGGAGCTCGCAAATAGAGCACCCTCAGCGCTAGAGCAATCAACTGCGGGTAGGGTAGCGGTGCAAATCTGCGTCCCGTCGGCAAACCGCACAAACTCTCCGTTTGAGTTTTGGCCACGTTCGATGACGGCACCGGTTGGACTGCCCGCGCTTTCTGAAACGGATCCCAATAGATTACCCGGCCCATAGCCATAGTCCGCTCGCATTAGTCGGCCAGTGCTGGTGTCGGACGCATCGCTTTGCACAGCTGCTCCTGTTGCTGCGCCGGTGGTCGGGTCAAAGCTCAGCGCTTGGGTCCAGTTTGTGCCATCGGGGGACACTTTGATTGAAAAACCTGAACTGCCAGACAACCCCATCTCGGCATGGCCCGTCCAGTTCGATTGGAACAAGAGCGACGCGGTATCATCAGCGCTGGCTTTGTTGATTTTAAGCTGATGCCCGCCGCCGTCGTGGGTTAGCAGAGTCGCTGGGCTTCGAACAGTCAGGCGGTTGGTTGCATCGGCGGTTGCCGCAATACCGACACTATCCAAGTTTTGCGTGTCGACGGGCATTGGGACCCATGCTGTGCCGTCCCAGAATCTGAGATCCCCAGCGGTTTCGTCCCAAGCGCGCCAACCGGGAGAGGGCGCCACGAAATGCCACGCGTTGTCCAGCCAAGCGGCGAGGTCCCCGGAATGCCCGACCCAATCCCCTGTTGGAGACGATCCAACCGCGTAAACTTCGCCCTGTTCGGGAACCACGGGTGGCGTGTCGGTGTGCGTTGAGCGGACCGTCAGTTGCACGATCAGATCAAGTTGTCGCAGAGCTTCGTTATGTGTGACGTGCTTTTGCGCCTGTGAGGGTTGCAAAAACGGAAGGTTCAATCGGGGTGAGGTTTGTGACACGAGGATCCTCCTGTGGCTGTCGGCCCGAAACATCGGTTGCGCGCCACAGTGCAGTATAGCGCGTCAATCCTCTGTGACCGGGCCGACCGCCCAGGAAATCTTCTGCTAACCATTGAACCGTTAGCTGGGCTCAACTGGCAGGATTAAGTCTAAGGTTTTTTTTGGGGGAGTTATTCGCGGGCATAAATGTCTTCGTAGCGAATAATGTCGTCTTCTCCCAAGTAAGCTCCGGTTTGGACTTCGATCAGAACCATTGGAACCTTGCCCGGGTTTTCCATCCGGTGCTTGGCACCTAGGGGGATGTAAACGGATTGGTTTTCACACACCAACTGTTCTTTGTCGTCGATCGTGACTTTGGCCGTCCCTTTAACGACGATCCAATGCTCGGATCGATGGTGATGAGATTGCAAGCTAAGTGCCGCGCCCGGGTGGACATGTATCCGTTTGACTTGAAACCTGTCGCCGATCACCAGGCTTTCGAACCAACCCCATGGGCGGTGATCCACAGGCAGGGCCTCTGCTTGCTTAGCCCCCTTTTCTCTAAGCGCTGTGACGGCCTGTTTCACATCCTGCGCCTTGTCCATGCTGGCCACCAGAACTGCATCGGGCATCGCAACTGCGATCACGTTCTCCAGTCCCATGGCCACTACTTCCTGCGTTGGTGATTCTGATCGTATCAGAACGTTGCGGCATTCTATGGCGGTAACCTCGCCATCTGTCGCGACGCCGTCCTCGCTCAAATCGGAAAGTTCCTGTACCGCTGTCCAGCTGCCGACGTCGGACCAACCAGCAGAGTAAGGAACAACACTCAGGTTCGGTGCCTTTTCCATGATCGCATAGTCTATTGAGATGTCAGCCGCGTCGGCCCATGCGGTAGGGTCTAATCGCAGGAAGCCCAAATCAGTTTTTGCCTCGTTAACTGCCTTTTGGACGGGTGCTATCAAACTTCCTGCATGTTGTTCGAATGCAGCTACGATGTCACGAACCGCGAACAGGAAGATGCCTGAATTCCACAGGTAGCTTCCATCAGCCAACATGGATTGCGCTGTTTCTTCATCCGGTTTCTCAACAAACCGATCCAGCGGGACGGCACCTTCCGTTGAATCCGGCGCGTGGTTGAGTTTGAGGTATCCATACCCGGTTTCTGGTCGTGTAGGCGTGATACCAAAAGTCACCAGATCACCGCGTTCTCTTATCGCGCGCGCGCCTTCGGCCACGGCTGCATGGAAGGCGGACTTGTTCGGAATCACGTGATCTGACGGGGCCACAAGCATGATGGCGTCAGGGTTTCGGGATGCCAGGTAAAGTGCTGCTGCCAGAACAGCAGGAGCGGTGTTGCGCCCTTCTGGTTCAATCAGGATGGGGCCGGGGTCGATGCCAACTTCGGCCAATTGTTCGGGCACGATAAAACGAAACGCTTCATTTGTCAGAACCAGCGGCTTTGCGTAAGGCATATCTGACGGACCAAGCATTCGGTCAGCGCAATCCTGCAAGAGGGTGGCTTCACCCACCAAAGGAACAAATTGCTTGGGGTAACTTTTGCGAGACAGAGGCCATAAACGTGTCCCTGATCCTCCGCAAAGAATGACGGGATGAATTGTATTCGTCATGTGTATGCCTTCGAACTGGTAATCAAAGAAGGTTTTTCTTTACTCATACTCAATGAAACGGCTTCTAACTACTGGGCGGCTTTCCCGGTTGCGACAACGTCGTTCAAGTATTGGCTCAGATCCTCGCGAAGATCGTCACGAGCAAGTGCAAAGGCTACGGTGGCTTGCAGAAAACCCGATTTTGACCCGCAGTCAAAACGCTGTCCATCAAATTTGTAGCCAAATACCGGAACACCATCAGCAATGTCTTCGGCGATGGCATCAGTCAGCTGGATTTCCCCACCACTTCCAGTTTTCATTGCGTTCAGGTTATTCAGCACGGATGGGCGCAGAACATAGCGGCCGATAACTGCCAGATTTGACGGCGCCTCGGTCGGTTCAGGTTTTTCAACCATGCCGCGCGCCGGAACGACCGGACCGATACTGTCTCCAACATCCAACACTCCGTAAGAGCTGGTTTTTTCCGGTGCAACTTCCATGGCCGCGACCATGTTCCCTCCGGTCTCTTCATAAGCTTCGATCATTTGTTGAAGGCAGGGTTTGTCTGCTGCGATGACGTCATCGGGCAGCATGACGGCGAAAGGTTCGTCCCCAATCAGGCGACGGGCGCACCAAACAGCATGTCCAAGACCCAGAGCTTTGTGCTGACGAATATAGGCAATCGCGCCGCTTTCCATGTTCGTTTCATTCAGGATTTCAAGCAGTTTATCTTTCTTTTTCGCCTTCAATTCCTGCTCTAGTACAAGGTTGTGGTCGAAATAGTCCTCAAGCGCAGATTTCCCGCGCGAGGTGACGAAAATAAATTCCTTGATACCTGCCGCGCGGGCTTCGTCGATAGCGTACTGCACCAAAGGCCGATCTACCAAGGTCATGATTTCTTTGGGTACCGACTTGGTGGCCGGCAAAAACCGCGTTCCCATGCCTGCAACAGGAAAAACTGCTTTGGTGACCTTGCGTGTCATGATGCCTCTCAATTTAAATATTCAGCCGGAAAAGGGGGCTTTGTCCGACATGTTCTCTTAGGCTGCGGAACCTGATCAATCAATGATACCCGATGGTACAGGCGGCAATTGGTCAAATCGTGCCACCTTGTCGGGCCGGTGTCAAAAGAGAGCTCTCTTTATGTAATGCCGAGTGGAGCCGAAAAAGCGACGTCTTACGCAGCCCTATGAGATTGTTCGCTGCTAATATTCCGCGAATAGGTTGCGCGCGAACTCCACACATTTTGAAGCCGATCTATCGTCCTCTCACAGCACTTGGGTTTTCGTTGAATGGGCAGAAGAAATATCAGTTTTCCAGGATGTATCTTGTTCAAAATACAGAGCTTTTTGTGCAGACGTTTTCGGCTTCAGTGACCTTGCAGTGTGGTAATTTTAGCGTTGTGCAAGGGCTTGGATTCCAACTTTATCCGAGAAGCCAAAACTGAGAAAATGTTCTGCTGATGGAGGTGCGTTTTTCAATAACAACAACGTGAAAACTGGGATGCCAAACCGGCTGCTCTGTTCCAAATTTGGCGACAATCGCGCAAAATTCCCCCCAATGGACGCGAATACAACGGAACTTAGTGTCTTTTACCGCAGCGTGGCCAAACGGTCGGGTGTGCCTGGATCTCTACCCAGACTAGGGATCCAGACAATCGTCCTTATTCAAGGTAAGAGTTTAGCTTTCATAGCAGGTTCCGGAAAGCAAGTTGGCGCAAAGCCCACGGTCTGTTGCCAACGTCCAATCGAGCGGCGCGTTTTGAACCCAGGCAACCCATCTGCCCCACCCACATCATGACCCATTTGTTCAAGGGCACGCTGCATTTCCGCGATGTCGGACCGGTACAGCCCACCGACCTTTCTCCACCGTCCGACAAAATCCCCTACGCCATATTGAATACGGTCCCCAACATGGCCAACAAACAAAGCGTAAAGATCGCTTTTGTTGTATTCCTTGAGCACGTAGAAGTTCGGCGTGACAATAAAGGCCGGCCCATGCCGTCCGGCTGGCATCATCAGATATCCTTCGCCATCACGCTCATGGGCTGGGAAGGGCCTGCCTGAGACGCGAGCTATCCCCATTTCTTCCCATTTGTGAATGGGGCGACCCTGATCAGGCCCTTCCAGAGAACATGGCACGGTTTCAGGAACAGACACCTCAAAACCCCAATCCCGATTGTTAACCCAGCCATGTTGGTCGAGGTAGTGGCCGATTGATGCGATAGTATCGGCGGGCGAGCCCCAGATGTCAGCATGTCCATCCCCATCGCCGTCTTTTGCATAGGTTAAATAGTTAGACGGCATGAATTGCGGCTGGCCCAACGCGCCCGCCCAACTGCTTTTCATCTTTCGCGCGGACAAATGTCCATTTTCAGCGATTTGCAGAGCAGCGATCAACTCGCCCGTGAAATACTCAGCTCTGGTGCTCATGAAGGCTTTGGTTGACAGAACCTGGAATGCGTCATGGCGGATCGGCACCTGTCCGTACCCGCTTTCTCGGCCCCAGATTGCAAGGATAATCCGTGCGGGAACGCCTGTTTCATTTTCGACCGAGGCGAGCGTCTTCGCGTGACGCTGCGCCATTTTGCGCCCGACAGATGAGGCGCCCTGAACTGATCGCGCGTTGAAATAGCGACCGGGCGAACCGAACTCGGCCTGTTTTTGCGCTTTCGGCACTTTGTTTTTTTGCCCGGGGGGAACCAGATCAGGCAGTTTCCAGTTCAAAGTCACACCAGAGAACGCCTGATCCATGGTTTGCTTTGAAACCCCTTTGGCTCGTGCCTTTGGCCAAACTTCGTCCTGTAGCCAAGCCTGGAACTGACGTTCAACTTCAGCATGATCCTGCGCCACAGCGGCGTGTGCGAGCAGGATCAGACCAGTGGCGACAAGTATTTTGCGCATCGAAGAAAACATGCGTCTCTGCTCCGTTGGGGTCTCAACGCGTAACGCCCGTTGTGACCCAAGGTTGAAAGAAGTTGTAGCCCGGCAATCTGGGGTTTGGAAAGGTCTTGAGAAATCTTTTGCATTTGCCGATAGTTGAGCGGAATTTGGATCATGAGAGGGCTGTGCGTTATGGCCAAAGGCAGATTGTCCAACCCGTCCTCGCTTGTGATGGCTGCTTTGATCCTTTTGACGGTGACACCACCGATGGCCTTTGCCAGCGATAGCTTCATGGACCCGCAAGGTCCGATTGCAGCAATTCAGAAAACCCATCTTTTACGAGCCACTGCGCTGATAATGGTGGCCGTTATTCCCGTTTTGGTTTTGGTGCCGTTGATTGCGTTTCGGTATCGACGCCGAAAGGGTGGTGCGGCAGCCTATCGTCCCGACTGGGATTTTTCAGCAAAGCTGGAATTTGTAATGTGGGGCGTGCCTGTTTTAATCGTGGCACTCCTGTCATTCTATCTTTGGAAGGCAACACACAGGCTTGATCCCTATTCGGCTGCTTTTGGTGAGGAGCCCGCTGTGCGGGTTCAGGTGGTGGGATTGGATTGGAAATGGCTGTTTCTTTATCCCGATCTGGGCATTGCCAGCGTGGGCGAGTTTGGAATCCCAACCAAACGACAAGTGGCCATGACGTTGACCACCGACACGGTGATGCAGTCTTTCATGATCCCCGCTCTTGCCGGTCAGATTTACGCGATGCCCGGTATGACAACGCAATTGCATCTGGTCGCGGATACGCCAGAGGTCATGCAAGGCGAAAACACGCAGTATAACGGACGCGGTTTTACCAAACAGAAGTTCCGCACAGTTTCGATGGAGCAAGGTGCCTTTGATACGTGGGTCGACAAAGTGCGCACCGACGGCATCCCGCTGAACGCGGCCACCTATCAGACGCTTGCGATGCGAACCGACAGGGATGAAGTTCAAGCGGCTTTGGGGACGGCACAGATGCCTGATGATGCACTGTATTTCACGCTGGAAGAGGATGTGTTCCACAGCATTCTGCACCGGTATCACAGCGGCGAGGCTTTGCCTGCCGATCAACAACCGGGCACGGCATCCTTCGGGCAGGAGGCGCAAGAATGACATCTCCAGAGACAGGATTTTTTGGCCGACTCAGCTGGGATGCGCTTCCTATCGCCGGGTTGCTTCAAGATCCCAATGCCAATGAGATCGTGGCAAATGCGGCCGCTGGAATCGTAATTGTCGGCGTTATTGCCGTGGTCGGATTGCTCAGCTGGTTTCGACTGTGGACGCCGCTGTGGCGCGATTGGCTGACCAGTGTCGATCACAAGAAGATTGGCATCATGTATGTCGTGTTTGCCATCGTGATGTTGGCGCGCGGCGTATTGGAAGGCGTCGTCATGCGCGCGCAGCAGGCGGCTGGGCCAGGTGACGGTTTTCTGGAGGCTGAACACTTTGCCGAGCTGTTCAGCACCCATGGCACAATCATGATTTTTTTTGTGGCTGTGCCCTTTGTCTTTGGCATCGCAAATTATGTCATTCCGCTGATGATTGGCGCGCGCGACGTTGCCTTTCCGCGGCTGAACCAGATTAGTCTGGGCCTGACGGTTTCGTCAGGCATGATGTTGATGGTGTCGCTGGTGGTCGGGCGGTTCTCAACCGGTGGCTGGACGGCCTATCCACCATATACCGGTGCCGCCTTCAACCCGGGCGTCGGCCCGGACTACTGGATTTGGGCCATCGTCGTGTCGGGTATTGGGACCACGCTCACAGGCATCAACTTTGCAGTAACGATCTACAAGATGCGTGCGCCGGGTATGACCTTTATGCGTCTGCCGATGTATTGTTGGACGATTATCTGCAGTTCTATCCTGATTGTCTTTGCCATGCCGCCCTTGGGGGTTGCCGCGTTGATGCTGGCCGCGGACCGCTACTTGGATTTCCATTTCTTCACCAACGACCTCGGCGGCAACATGATGAATTATGCCAACCTATTCTGGCTGTTTGGTCATCCCGAGGTCTACCTGCTGGTGCTACCTGCCTATGGCATCTACTCCGAAGTTTTCGCGACCTTCTCGGCCAAGCGGCTCTATGGCTACAACTCGCTTGTTATTGCGACAATGTCTATTGCGGTGCTGTCCTTCACGGTCTGGTTGCATCACTTTTTCACCATGGGTCAAAGCGCGTTGATCAACGCCGTGTTTGGCATTGCAACCATGCTGATCGCGATTCCGACCGGTGTGAAAGTCTATGACTGGATGGCAACCTTGTGGCGAGGACGAATCCGGTTTTCGGTGCCGATGTTGTATGGGCTGGCATTTCTGATGCTATTTGTGATTGGTGGCCTCAGCGGGGTGATCCTGGCAAATCCAACGGTAGACTATCAGGTGCACAACACGCTGTTTCTGGTGGCGCATTTCCACAACGTTCTGTTGCCGGGCGTGCTGTTCGGCCTATTGGCGGCCTATAACTATTGGTTCCCCAAAGCGTTTGGTTTCCGCCTGAACGAGTTCTGGGGCCGCATAACAGTCGCTCTCTGGACCATAGGGTTTTTGTTGACGTTCATGCCGCTCTATTTTGTTGGGTTGATGGGAATGCCGCGACGTTCGTTCAGCTACGATGATCCAACCTTCCAGCCTTTCATGATCGTCGCCATTATTGGGGCGCTGGTGATTACGTGCGCTTTGTTCTCGGTCCTTATCCAATTGTGGGTCAGCATCCGCGACCGCGAAAAAACACGCGTTCCGGTGGGGGATCCATGGGATGGCCGCACGTTGGAATGGTCAATCCCGTCGCCCCCGCCGCCCTACAACTTCGCGATCATTCCACAAGTGACTGACCGGGATGACTTTGCGGCGGCCAAAGAAAGGGGTGCCGCGTACCCAACGCCGGACGCTTATGAGGATATCGAGCTGCCTCGCAACACCGGGATTGGCTTTATCTTGTGCGTATTTAGCGGCATTTGGATGTTTGCACTAGTGTGGTGGATCTGGTGGCTGGCGGTGCTGATGACCGTGTTGATGATCCTCGCGGTGATCATTTGGACGTTCGACGACAGCACCGAATTTACCATCCCCGCAGAAGAAGTGCGCAGAGATCACGAAGCGTGGCTTTCGTTGGTTTACAACGAAAAGGCGGTGGATCGTGACTATGAGACCTCTCCGGAAAACCGCGGCCTTGCCCGCCCTGATCTGGAGGCGGTCACGTGAAACGCGTACCAACACATAGTTACCCCGGCATCAACCTTGGAGAGCGCCACGCAAGCGCCCACAAAGCAGCCGAAGTTGTTACTTTTGGGTTCTGGGTCTTCCTGATGAGCGATCTGGTCTATTTTGGGCTGATGTTCGCGATCTACATAACCATGATCGATGCGCAGGCGGGCGGCCCCGGTCCGCACGAGTTGTTCGACCTGAAAAGCGTCTTTGCTCAGACCCTGATCCTATTGACCAGCAGCCTGACGGTCGGTCTTGCCATGCTGGCGCTGAAATACAATTTACCGCGCGGGCGCATCATTTTGTGGTTTGGTGTCACGCTGTTGCTGGGGCTTAGCTTTTTGGTGCTCGAACTGCGTGATTTCATGGCTATGGCTGAAAAGGGCGGTGTCCCGCAACGCAGTGGGTTCCTTTCGGCATTCTTTGGTTTGGTTCCGTTACATGGCTTGCACGTTGCAGCCGGATGTCTGTGGCTGATCGTTCTGGGCATCCAACTGCGGGTCAAGGGAATGACGGATGTAATCATTTCTCGGGTCGTACGCTTGGCGTTGTTCTGGCACTTTCTCGACCTGATCTGGATCGGCATTATCACCATCGTGTATTTTGGAGGGCTGACCTATGGATAACAGGTCCGAAATGCACCGGCGCGAAAGACGGCGCTATGTCATCGGTTATAGCGGGTCGCTGATCCTTACACTCGCCATGTTCGGGGTGGCGTATGTGTTCGGCATCGAAACGGTTGGCGTCTATCTGACGATCGGCTTGTTGGGTCTGGCTCAACTTGTTTTGCAACTTGTGTATTTCCTGCATATCGACCGCCGACGCAGCAGCCGGGAAGATCTTCATCTGGTCCTGTTTTCCACCATGGTTCTGCTGATCATGATCCTTGGTACTGTTTGGGTCCTGGGCAATCTGGCGATACGCATGCATATGCACGCAATGTAAGTGGCTCAGACTGCGAGCCAGGGGAAGTGACGATGAAACCTCTCAAAACCACAGCAATCGCCGTAATGTTGGTCGCCATTGGGGTTGGATTGTTACTGTTCTGGCGGCATGAAGAAAGGTATCCATCCACCAAGGATGCATATATCGGAGCCAATATTATCTATGTGGCGGCTCAGGTAACTGGCCAGGTCGCCGAGGTTCATATTTCGGACAATCAACCGGTCAAGACTGGCGACCTTCTGTTTTCAATTGACGAAACCCAGTTCAAAGCGTCGGTCGATGCGGCAAAGGCCGATTTGGACAGTGCAGTGCAACAGGCCAAGTCTTACTCCACTCAGATAACCGCAGCCGAAGCAGCTGTTGAAAGTGCCCAATCCGCTTATGACACGGCGAACAAAAGCCTCGAAAGAGCGAAGGCGCTGTTTGCCTCGGGGGATGTGGCACAAGCTTCACTGGATCAGACCACATCGGAATTCGCACAAGCCTCAGCGCGACTGACGACCAGCCAATCCAGCCTGTTGGCACTGCAAAGCGGGTTGGAGGCAAAGCAGGACGACATCCTGTCATCGCAAGCACAGCTTGAGATCACCGAAACAAATCTTGCCTGGACCAAGGTTTTTGCTGCGGCGGACGGCTGGGTCGCAAATCTGACTTTGCGGCCGGGGTCATCGGTCTCGGCCAACGCTCCGCAGTTTTCGATTGTCGAGTCATCGGACTGGTGGGTGGATGCGAACTTCAAAGAAACGTCTTTGCCACGCATCCGACCCGGCCAATCGGTCACGGTTCAGGTCGACATGCTGCCCGGTGTGAAACTGAGCGGAAAAGTGGCTTCCATTGGACGCGGATCAGGAGACACGTTTTCATTGCTGCCCTCTGAGAATGCCAGTGGCAATTGGGTCAAGGTCACGCGTCGTTTTCCGGTTAGGATCGAATTGGATCCAACAGATGCCCCTTTGCGTGTCGGTGGCAGCAGTAAAGTTGTTGTAGACACAACAGGTCCGGCGGACGGCAAATGACCTCGGCGACGTCCGGTCATGTAAACCGGGTGATCGTGGTTGCTGTTGTCCTCAGCGCCATACTGGAAGTGCTGGACAGCACGATCGTCAATGTCGCGTTGCCCCACATTCAGGCGGCGTTTGGGGCGACCACTGATCAAGCGACTTGGATCTTGACCAGCTACATCGTGTCAGCCGTGGTCATTATGCCCCTGACTGGTTTCGTAGCGCGCCGTGTGGGTCGGCGGCGGCTGATCCTGACGGCGGTCAGCGGATTTGCCCTGATGTCGGTGATGTGTGGCCTGTCTTGGAGCTTAGAGGTCATCGTCGCCTTTCGATTGGCCCAAGGTATGTTTGGGGCGTTTTTGATCCCACTGTCACAATCGATCCTGTTCGATGCCTTCCCAAGGGAAGACCGTGGGAAGGCGATGGCGATCTTCGGGTTGGGTGTTGTGGTAGCGCCGGTCCTTGGGCCGACGGTTGGCGCGATCCTGACCGAGTATTTCTCGTGGCGTATGGTGTTCTTTGTCAATTTGCCTGTGGCGGCTCTTGCCCTTCTTTTGCTAGCCGGAGAATTGCCCGAAGATAAAACCGAAGATGTTAAAATCGATTGGAAAGGTTTGGCCTTGTTGGCGCTTGGTATCGGGTGCCTGCAGTTTGTTCTGGACCAGGGCGAAACCATGGATTGGATGTCGTCCCGCGTAATCCAGGTGGCTGTTGTAGCGTCAATTCTGGGAGCGATTGGATTTGTTGTTCACGCGCTGGTTTCCAGAGATACAGTCGTAGACCTGCGTCTTTTTGCGGACCGGAATTTTGCCCTGTGCAACCTGATCATCGCCGGTTTCGCGGTTTCACTGTTTGGCGGTATCGCAATATTGCCAACGCTTGTACAAAACCTGCTCGACTTCCCGGTGATCGCTTCGGGCCACCTGTTTATCCCGCGCGGTATAACCGCCGGGTTATCGATGGTTTTGACAGGTGCGGTACTGGTTCATCATTTCGATCCACGTGTGTTGACAGGTGCCGGGCTGTTGGTGACTGCGATTGGGAATTTCATGATGGGGGCGCTCAACCTCAACGCCGGATTTTGGGAACTGGCATGGCCCGGAGCCATCAGCGGGTTAGGGATGGGGTTGGTCTTCGTTCCAATGTCTATCCTTGCGTTTGAGAGCATCAGCAAAAACCGGCAAGACGAAGCATCTGGCTTGTTCAACGTGACCCGGCAATTGGGGTCATCGGTTGGAATTTCGCTGGTCGGCACATGGATCGTACGCGGGCTTCAGACCAATACTGCAGTGCTCAGCCAGAATGTGACACCGTACAACCCGGCAGCACAGGCTTATCTGAGCCCGCTTGGTCTGACACCTGACAGTGCTGAGGGCGCTGCGATTCTGGGGCAGGAAATTGCGCGACAAGCGGAATTGATCTCATACCTGACCGTTTTCAACAATCTCGGTTTGCTGGCCTTGGCGACAATTCCGCTGTTGTTCTTTTGCCGCGCCCCTAAGCCGGGAACCCAATCGACAGCCCATGTGCACTAACCTAGGCACGTGTGCTTAGACGCAGGCGATGAGAGCTGTGCCAACCACCTGAGTAAACCGATTTTCGCAATAAACAGCGAATACGCCGGTCCAGTTCGCCGTAGTCTAAGCTTCAATTCCTAGCTGGGATTAGATCTTGGGTTGTTTGCTACATGCGTGTTGATCCTGCGAATACTCCATTCAACGGCATCTCGCATGGCACGACCCAAGGCAAGATCAAATGCTTTGACCAAATCCGGTGTTTGATCACTGGCAGCTACAACATTTTCCTGAAACGAGCTGGAGGCGATGATCTTGTCTTCGTATTCGTCAATGACCTTTATGTTCATACGGACTTCAATACGGACTTTTTTGCCGGTCTCAGTATCTTCGACCACGATGCCCTGAAATTCGCGCAGGTCTGGAGCGATTACATAGTCAGCTCTCAGGCCAACTGTAGAACGACCAACCGCGGCAACTTTTCCGGAGTTTTCGTAGCTTTCCACCAACAGGGTCTGAACGATCAGAGGCGCGCGATCCACCCAGCGTGCCCGCGGCAGGTACTGCACCTGATAGGGTGTTGGCTGAATGGCGATTTGATCGGTATTCACCGCTGCAGTGGCCGTGGGTTCCTGAACAACGATCTGCTTTTGTATTCTGGGCAACGCAGACGAGAACGTGCTTTTGGGCGTCAACAGGTACAGATCATTGGGTTTGGCCGCTTGTTGCAACGTTCCCAGACCGGCACAGCCGCCGATCAGGGCAACCACCAGCATAGCGAGAGCAGGCTTGATCATTGACGGAACTCCGATGCTTGGGTGCCTAATAGGAAACGCGCAGGGTCTCGTTCAACCTTGTCCACAAGGCGGTCTACACTGATGACAAGGCGTTGGGCTTCTTCGACGAAACGGACAAATTGCGGAAGGCCAACGCGCAGGAAGTCCGACACTTGGCGACGGTTCGACTGAACGATGCCGTCGATTGTGCCCAGCAATTCGGACGCAGAGTTGGACGCGCTGAGAACATCGTCCGAGATTTGATCGATCTTCTCAGTGATGTTTGATACTGTTTCGGTCACTTGGTTGGCGGCCTTGCGGATGTCGGCTGCAACAGGCGCGACTTCTTCTTCCATAACGCGGTTGGCGGAGTTGAACGCTGTCTCTGCCGAGGACAATGCCCCTTTTGCTGTATCCATGGCTGAAGTGATCGAGCCCAGCGTTGTATTGGCGTTCAGGACGGTTTCGTTGACAATTCCAAGCGTGACGCTGCCTTCGTCCGACAACAGGGTTAAACGTTCAGCCAGTCGCGAGCCGCGTTCAATGAAGGGTTGAATATCCTGCTGTAGGATGCGGTCTGCCGTCTGGATCGTGGTTTTTGCCTCGTCCAGCGCGGCTTTTGCGGATTCGGACGCGGATTTGACTGAATTCAGTGTATCTGTACCGGCATTAAGTGTTGTTTCCGCTGTTTCGACCAAAGGATCCAGGCGTTTGGAAAACTCGCCAATATCCTTGGCCGCACTGCCGATGTCGCTAGCGACAGACTCAAAGCTGGTCAGTGTTTTGTCCAACCGCCCTGTGGCTGACGCAAGGTTGTCCAGTATGTTGCTCACGGCCTCGCGGTTCTTGTCGTCAACGACTTTGTTCAGACTTTCCAAAAGCGTGACAGCCTCGTCCAGAACCTTAGGCGCGCCTTCGAACAAGGACTGAATCGTGCTCCGCTTGCTTTTGATCACACTGTCCTGTGCCAATCGCTGTGAATCTGGCGACCCACCCGTCAGCTCTACATAACCGACACCGGTCACACCCAGTGATTGCAACTGCGCCACGGTTTCGTCAGTGATTGGAATGTCTGCATCTACTTCGATGCGCACCCTGACTTTCGAGGGGTCGTCGTCATCCAGATTCAACGAAATGACCTGCCCCACGGGAAGGCCGTTAAAGCTTACACCTCCCGCGGCGGAAAGACCTGAGACATTGTCAAATAAAACGTCATAGTATGCGTATTGGCGCGAGACCTCAAATTTCGCAAGCCACAGGAAAAAACCGAACGCGCCTAAAAGCCCTGCAAGGGTAAACGCGCCAATCAGGATATAATTCGCTCGGGTTTCCATTGCCTCTACCTGTTTTGGCCCTTCTGTTGTGCTGCGCGGGCGCGGGGGCCTGTAAAGTATTCCTGCACCCAAGGATGATCGACCTTGGTCATGTCTTCTATCGGACCTTCAACCAGTACGCGCTGTTCTGCAAGTACGGCAATCCGGTCGCAGATGGCATAAAGACTGTCCAGATCATGGGTAACCATGAACACCGTCAACCCAAGGGCCCGCTGCAATTCGCCAATCAACTCATCATAAGCCGCCGCACCGATCGGGTCCAATCCGGCGGTTGGCTCATCCAGAAAAACGATCTCAGGGTCCAGCGCCAATGCCCGTGCCAGCGCCGCACGCTTGCGCATACCGCCAGACAGCTCGGATGGAAACTTGCCGCAGCTCAGTTGCGGCAAACCCACCAAGCTGATTTTCAGCGCGCCGAGGGACTCCATCAATTTCTCGCTGAGGTCAGTGTGCTCGCGCAGCGGGGCCATTACATTCTGCAACACGGTCAAAGAAGAAAACAGCGCGCCATCCTGAAATGCCACACCCCAATGGCGTTCGATGCGGCGCCGATCTTCCTCGGGGCCGTTCAAGACATCGACACCCAGAACCTCGATACTTCCTGCAGCGGGTTTGTTCAGTCCAACAATTGTTCTGAGCAAAACGGACTTGCCTGTCCCGGACCCGCCGACAATTCCCAGAACCTCACCACGCCAGACATCGAGGTCGAGGTTGTCATGCACAACCTGCGTTCCGAACTGGTTTCGAAGGCCACGCACACGGATCACGGCCTCTTGCTGCGTTTCTGTCAAAGTCGGTGCCTGTTGTGTTTCGCTGATCATGTCAAATTCCGACCTCTGAGAAGAAAATCGAGAACAGGGCGTCAATCACAATGACCATGAAGATGGACTGCACAACGGAAGCCGTCGTGCGCTGACCCACACTTTGCGCTGACCCTCTGACCTGCATGGCCTGCCAACAAGAGATCACGCCGATGACCAAAGCAAAAAAAGGCGCTTTGATCAAACCCACCGCAAGTTGCCAGACATCTGTGTTTTCCTTCAGCCGTGTCAGAAACATTCCTGGGCTCACGCCAAGGTCAATCCAGCTCATCAAGGCGCCACCGAATAAGCCCGCTATGTCTGCCACAAAACCCAGAATGGGCAGCATGATCAAAAGAGCGAGGACACGGGGAATGACCAGTACCTCTATCGGATCCAGTCCAAGGGTCCGCATGGCGTCGATCTCTTCCTGCACTTTCATCGAACCAATGGAAGCCGTGAACGCCGAACCCGAGCGGCCTGCAACAATGATGGCGGTCAGCAAAATTCCCAATTCGCGCAGAACCGAGATTGAGATCAATTCGACCACAAAGATCTCTGCGCCAAACTGCTTGAGCTGCGTTGCGCCCTGAAAGGCCAGAACAACGCCGATCAGAAAGCCCATCAAGGCGACAATCGGCAGGGCTTTGACGCCGGTCTCCTCCATATGCGTAACCAACGCTGCTGTGCGCAGCCGCCAGGGCATCACAGCGGTTCTAAACAGCCGGTGCAACGTAAGCCCCAGAAACTCCAGCATAGACAGCGTATCTTTCCAGGCCCCGAACGTGCTGCGGCCAACATCGGCAACCCAGTCCGTAAAGCTGCGGGGGTCTTCGAGTTTGCCCGGGTTGTCCGGTATACTATGCGTTACAGTATCGATCAGCTTGGCGTGCGCAGGCTTTGCCCCTTGGATTTCTATCGTCGCGCCGTTCGAGGTGCACCGCCGACCAAGGTCAGCGATCAGCCACGCACCGCCAGTGTCCAGCGCTTCAATGCGGGACAAATCAAAAACGACCCTGTCAGGTGCAGGTTGGATAGCCGCAAAGTCCTGTTCTACCGAATGCAGCAATTGGGTCAGCAATTCACCCGATATACGGACATGAGTACCGTCGGTGTCGCGCTCGGCTGATATCGCTGGCTTCGTCATATCGTCATGTGAAGTAAAACCCCTTTGGCCCGCAAGTCTTTGTTTCGAAAGGCAGGGTTTTTGTGGAGCAGGATGGCGCGCGCGTCACGCCTGACCTTATTTGGTAGAGTCACGTTTTGTAATCTCTGACGGCTTTAGCAAGCGGCGATGTCTTCATTTTATCAGTTGCTTGAGCACAAGAAGCCAGACACATTTCGCGTGGGAATCAAGTTCGGAGCCGGAGAGTTCGTATGCCTGGGGCCAAAAACGTATTGTTCATCATCATCGATCAGCTTCGGGCTGATTGCCTGAACGGTGCATTGGCGGATTACGTGGATCTCCCTCACCTCAGGGCGTTCATGGATGACGCCGTGACTTTCACACGGCACTTCTCGGTTACTAACCCTTGCGGCCCTTCGCGTGCTTCGTTGCTGACCGGTCAATATGCGATGAACCATCGGTCTGTCAGGAATGGAACCCCGTTGCGCCACGACACCCCGAACATAGCGACAGAAATGCGCAAAGCGGGATATACGCCGATGCTGTTTGGTTACACAGACACCTCTGCTGACCCACGGGTTCATGACGCAAACGACCCGGTGCTTAAGTCTTACGAGGAATCCATGAACGGATTTCTGGAAGTCGTCGAAATGCGCCTTGAAGAATCGTATCCCTGGCAAGCCCATCTGATGAAGAAAGGGTATGAGTTCGATCAGTATTGGGATGTCTACAAACCCGTCTCAATGAACGGTCAGCCCCCTAAATTGAACGATCCGGCACTGTATCGGGCGGAAGACAGCGATACGGCATTCCTCACCGATGCATTCCTTGACGGCATCGCGCCCCATCGAGGAAAGGGCTGGTTTGCCCATCTGACCTATATCCGTCCACATCCGCCTCTGGTCGCACCTGGGCCGTACAATGACATGTACAACCCGGCAGATATTCCCCTGCCGCAACGGTTGCACAGCGCGGAAGCCGAGAAAGAGCTGCACCCGTTCTTTGGCCCGAAACTGGATGTCTATACAGCAAAAGAATTTGTTCACGGCTTCGACGAAGTTGAACCAACAGACGCCAACATTCGTACATTGCGCGCGGTCTATTTAGGATTGGCGACAGAAGTAGACCACCATATCGGTCGCGTGGTGCAATACCTGAAGGACAGCGAGCAATATGACGATACGATGGTGGTTATAACCGCAGACCATGGCGAAATGCTGGGGGATCGCCACAGCTGGGGAAAAATGACGGTATATGATGCAGCCTATCATACACCGTTGATGATCCGTTTGCCGGGGAATGAGGCCCACGCGGGTAGTCAAATTACAGTGCCGACGGAGTCAGTAGATGTAACGCCGACAATCCTTGACTGGATCGGGCAAACGGCTCCGAACGCGATGGATGGTCGGTCCTTGATGCCATTGTTGCATGGCGAGGTTCCCAAAGACTGGCGCAATTATTCGTTCAGTGAACTGGACTTCTCGGAACCTGAAAACCCGACCCTTTGGCAACAGCGACTGGGAACGGGAAACAGCGACTCTTGTCTGGGGATTTTGCGAGATGATCGATTTACCCTGATCGAATTTGCCGCCGATCTGCCGCCCATTCTGTTTGACCACCAAGGCAAAGGCGAGTTCGAGAATGTGGCAAACAAGCCCGAGTTTGCGCCTGATCTAGCCCGGATGGGCCGCCAGATGTTGCGGCATCGCATGCGAAACATGGACCATACGTTGTCATTGCATTCCATTACAACGGAAGGTGCAAAATCCCGCTCTCGCTACTAGACATCTCTTTGGTGGTTGGAGCCTGTTGGCGAAAATTTATAGACAAATTCATATCTTACGGTATCGTCCTTGAGAAATACGCTTCTAATTTCGCTCTGACGGCCTACAGTGTCGGTGCTTTCGTTTTTTGTTACTGATTGAATTGTTCGGATCGGCCTGTCAGCGATTTCAATGTTCCAAACACACCTTTGCGCTTGCAGGGTGCTCTGAGGAGGATGGTGATGGGCGATTGGTTTGTGAATGTGCTGCGCAGCTATCCCGAACTGGCGGTTTTTCTGTCGATAGGGGTGGGGTTCTGGATCGGTCCCAAAAAGCTTTTTGGGTTCAGTCTGGGAACGGTCACGGCGACACTGCTTGCAGCTGTGATCATTGGGCAAACACATATCCAAATCGACTCGGCGGTCAAATCGACCTTTTTCATCATGTTCATCTTTGCGGTTGGGTATGGGGTCGGTCCACAGTTCATTCGCGGCCTCAAAGCAGACGGTGCGCGTGAAGTCTTCTTTGCGCTCAGTGTTCTGGCCTTGTGCCTGATTGTGCCGGTCATATCCGCAATGGTCGCGGGCCTAGAGCTTGGGTTTGCGGCGGGCCTGTACGCGGGGTCGCAGACCATTTCGGCCGCAATTGGCGTCGCAACAGATCAGATTAATCAATTGGGCCTGTCGACAGAGCAGGCGCAGACCTACGCCAATCAAATCCCGATCGCCTACGCTGTGACCTATATTTACGGCACAATCGGCTCTGCCATCATTCTGGCCAAGATAGGCCCACGTCTGATTGGTGTGGATTTGGTTGCTGCCTGTAAGGAATACGAAGCTCAGCTGGGTGGCGGCGCGGCAGTTGAGGCAGGTGACGGTATCGTATCAGCCTATCGCATGATCGAAGCACGGGCGTTTGAAATACCACACGACAGTGGCTTGATAGGCCAACCGGTCAAGGACTTGATGCCCGGAGTGCGGATCTACGCGGAACGGATCAAGCGTGGCGATGAAATTATCGAGGTTGAGGACAGCACGGAACTACAGGCGGGCGACATCGTTATGTTTTCCGGGCGGCGCGCGGATTTGGTCGGCCTTCTTGAGGGGCGTATGAAAGAGGCAGACGCCCCAGAATTGCTAAACACGCCAACTGAGAAGCTGGATGTTCTGATTACAAGCAAAGAGGTTCACGGAAAAACGCTGGAGGACCTGAGCAAGCTCTCGCTGGCCCGTGGCGTCTATGTCTCGAAGCTGATGCGTAACATGGTCGAACTGCCGCTGTTGCCGGGAACTGTCGTGCATCGCGGTGACATCCTGACGGTTCTTGGGTCAAAGCGCCATGTTGAAGCTGCAATCGCCCAGATAGGGTATGCAGATCGTCCGGTGGACACGACGGACCTTGCGTTTGTCGGATGGGGGATCTTTCTTGGCGGTTTGGTCGGGACCCTAGCGATTACCATGGGGGGTTTCCCAATCAGCCTTTCGACAACAGGTGGGGCCCTATTGTCAGGGTTGCTGCTTGGCTGGTTGCGAACGGTTCATCCAACTTTCGGACGTATACCCGGCCCATCATTGTGGTTGATGAATACCCTTGGCCTGAACGTATTTATTGCAGTGATTGGGATCAGTGCGGGCCCCGGTTTCGTCGCAGGGCTTCAACAGGCCGGTGTCGCATTGCTTCTTTGGGGCATTGTCGCCACCTCATTGCCCATGATCTTTTCTGTCTATGTCGGCCACTACGTTTTCAAGTTTCATCCGGCCATTTTGTTCGGGGCCTGCGCGGGTGCGCGAACCACAACAGCTGCGCTGGGGATGATCCAGGAAGCCGCTCAAAGCCGAATACCAGCGTTGGGGTATGGGATGCCCTATGCGATCGGGAATACGTTACTGACCATCTTTGGCATGGTCGTTGTTTTGATCCTCAGTTGATTTGGAAAGGTATGGGGTATGGACCGTCTGAAACTGCACGATTACGAAGCGCTCAGCCCTTTTCAGATCAAGGATGAGCTGATCAAACTGGCCTCGGATGAGGCGCGAAAGTCCAACAGTGCGTTTCTGAACGCTGGGCGCGGCAACCCCAACTGGATCGCGACACGCCCGCGTGAAGCATTCTTTGCGCTTGGTCAGTTTGCCATAACCGAAGCCAAACGCGTTATGGACCATCCGGCGGGTTTGGGTGGGATGCCAGCCATCAAAGGGTGCCATGATCGCTTTTTGCGTTGGGCTGAGGCCAATGCCGATATGCCGGGTACCGATACCTTGTTGACTGTGGTCAAACACGCCATTTTTGCTTTCGACTTTGATGCTGATGCGTTTGTCCATGAACTGACGGATTCGATTATTGGAGACAACTACCCGGTGCCGGACCGCATCCTGCACCACAATGAAATTATCGCGCATGAATATTTGATGTGGGCCATGTGTTCTGGTCGACAGCCAGATGCACGCTTCGACCTGTTTGCTGTCGAAGGCGGCACGGCGGCGATGTGTTACATCTTCAAGTCACTCAAGGCCAACCGTTTGCTGAACGCAGGGGACACGATTGCGCTGTGTACCCCGATCTTCACGCCGTATCTCGAAATGCCCGAGTTGGAGGATTACAGCCTCGAATCCGTTCATGTGGAAACGGATGAAGAAGACGGTTTCCAACTGACCGATGCAGCGGTCGAGACACTGAAGGATCCTAAAGTAAAAGCCTTCTTTCTGGTCAATCCGGGCAATCCTTCGTCAGTTGCGCTGAACAAGGCATCTTTGGAGAAGCTGGCAGATGTGGTCGAGAACCATCGTCCCGACCTCATCGTTCTGACAGATGATGTCTATGGAACCTTCGTGCATGATTTCACATCGGTCATGGGGTACATGCCACGCAACACAATTGGCGTTTATTCCTATTCCAAATATTTTGGCTGCACGGGCTGGCGTTTGGGTGTCATTGCCGTTGCACAAGACAATATCTTTGACCTCAAACTGGCAGAACACAGCGAAGAGATTAAGCAGACGCTAGACAAACGGTATGGCACACTAAGCCTTACGCCTCGGGATATCCGCTTCGTTGATCGCCTGGTTGCAGACAGCCGGGACGTTGCCCTGAACCACACCGCTGGTCTCTCCTTACCTCAACAAGTCATGATGACCCTGTTTTCGCTTGTTGAACTGGTGGACACCAAGAAAGACTATCAAACCGCCTGTATGGAACTTGTACATCGGCGGTTCAAACTATTGACCGAAGCGATGGGGATCGAGGTCGATGCAGGCGAAAACTACGACGCCTATTATGGGATCATCGACTTCGAATATTGGTTGCGCAAATATGTTGGCGACGACGTTGTGGCTTGGATCAAGAAGAACGTGCATCCACTCGATATTGCCTTCAAACTTGCCGAGGATCACGGGATTGTTCTGTTGAATGGCAGCGGGTTCGATGCGCCGGGTTGGTCTGCGCGCGTGTCCTTTGCCAACCTGCCGGACGAAGCCTATGCCCAGATAGGTCGCGCTGTAAGGTCTGTCGCCAGAGGATATGTCGAGGCATACCGCGCTGCAAATGCTATGCCCTTACACGGCGGGTCCTGACCCAACGCGCGAGGCATCAAACATGATTCCACTATCCGCGCCTGGTAACTGGTGCTAGGCAGAGGCTGTGGAGGCGGCAAGCTTGAACATAACAGAAAAGCGCATCAAAGCTATGACCACCGCAGGGCTGAACCTGATTGGTCAGGCTCTTTCCATCTATGACAGCAAGTTGCAATTGGTGCTCAGCAATCGCCGTTTTCAGGAAATGTTCGGGTTGCCGGACGAACTGGTCCAGCGTGGAGCCTTGTTTCGAGACACCATCCACTTTCTGGCCAGTCGAGGAGAATATGGCCACGACGAGAGTGTGGAGGACATGGTCAACTTGCGCGTCGAGCAGGCTTTGGCGTTTGAGCCGCATTACATGGAACGGGTGCGTCCGAACGGGCAAGTTGTTTCAATCGAAGGCGCGCCCTTGCCGCAAGGGGGATGGGTCGCGGTCTATACTGACATCACAGGTACGCGGCGGGCCGAGAACCTGCTACGGGCACGGTCCGAGGAACTGTCGGAACAGTTGCTGGGTCATGCCGAAGAATTGTCGGCCACCAACCGCAAGCTTGCGGCCACGATCGCTGCGTTAGAAGAAGCCAAACGGGAGCTGACCGAAATTGAGGCCCGGACACGCCTGGTGACTGAGATGATGCCGGCCCATATCGCGCATTTGGACAGCGACGGGCTCTACGACTACTCCAACCGACGTCTGAGCGCGGTCATGCCTGGCCGTCCCTCTGATATTCTGGGGCTCCATATCTCCGAGGCCCTTGGTGCTGTGGCTTTTGCACGTGTCGAAAGCCATCTGCAAAAGGCTTACGACGGTGAGCAATCGGTTTTTGAGTTCACCGAAGATCAGGATTCTCGCCGCATCCGTGTTTCATTCACACCGGATGGGGCAGGGGGGGTCTATGTCATGTCTGTGGACATTACCGAGGAAACACAAGCGCGGGTTGCCTTGCAGCAGACACGTCGCAGAGCGATGGCAGCGCAAATGACAAGTGGCCTTGCGCATGACTTTTCAAACCTGCTCACGATTATCCTTGGTATGCAGTCCCGACTGGACAAGATGCACTTGCCGGATGAAGCGCAAGAGCTTGTCGTTGCCACTCAACAAACGGCGCGCAGGGGCGGGCAATTGCTGAACCGGATTGCGGATATGACCGGGAACAGAACGCCTCAGCCCCAGGCCACGGATATGCGCGGTTTGCTGGAAGATCTGCGGATACTGGCCACCCCGTCCCTGCCGCGTGGCATGGGGCTTTCTGTTGTCAACACACTACCGGATCAGGATTTGATGCTTGATCCGGGAATGGTGCAGGATGCGCTGCTGAACCTGATTTTGAACGCACGGGATGCATGTGGAAGCTCGGGACAGATTACCATAAGCGCACACGCCATCGGTAACATTTGGGTCGAGATCACCGTGTCTGACACCGGTCCGGGATTTTCAGCGGAGGCGTTGGATAAAGCGCTAAATCCTTTCTTTACAACCAAGGGCAGTGATGGGTCCGGGCTGGGCCTGCCTATGGTTTATGACACCGTAAAACTGACAGGGGGCGATCTGAACCTAAAGAATACCCCGTCCGGAGCATCCGTCGTCCTGCGGTTACCCTACCGACCGGCTCCACCGGCCCGAGGCGGCCTTGTATTGTTGGTGGAAGATAGTGATGAATTGCGCGGTCAGTTTCGCGACATGTTGGTGGAATTGGGTTTGTCCGTAATTGAAGCCAACTCTGTCGATGAAGCGGTGGCGCTGCTTTCCAGCGTCGAAGACATCTCGATGGTCTTGTCCGATATCCGCCTCGAAGGAGGGGCAACGGGGCTGGAGCTAATGGAAAAGATTAAGCCGGGGTTTCCGTGCATCCTAATGACGTCCCTACCCAATTCAGATCCATTGCACCAACAGGCACTCGCTTTAGCACCGGTGTTGCAAAAACCGTTTTCACAAGCGCAATTGTCTGCGCTGATCCAAACCGAGGCAGCCTGATGACGCAACCGCTGGTGACTATTCTCGATGATGAGCCCGAGATACGCCGCATCCTGACGGATGCGTTGGAAGACGCAGGGTTCCGAACGCAAAGTTTTTCTCGCGCGCGGGAATTTGAGGCGGCGCTGAACCGCGTGACGCCAGATGTTTGCCTGGTTGATCTTTCCTTGCCGGACACGGATGGGTTGGCTCTGGTTCACCGCCTTGCCTTGGAGCAAGGCGCGGCGGTGATTATCATATCCGGTCGTGCACAAGTGCAAGATCGCGTGACGGGTTTAGAGCTTGGTGCTGATGACTATATAACGAAACCCTTTGATCCGGCAGAAGTTGTGGCTCGGATAAGGGCTAGGTTGCGTACCCCGCGCGGCCCAACGTCAAACTCGGATACGGCTGTGTTCAATGGGTGGACAGCGCATTTTGACCGTTATGTACTTGAGGACGGGGCGGGTACAGAAACCCCCTTCAGCCATGCGGAAGGCGAAGTTCTGAGGTTGTTTCTGGAGAGCCCCAAGCGCCTGATCAGTCGGGGACAAATGCAGGAATCGCTGGGCGGTGCAGCAGGTGACAGCTTTGACCGGGCCATGGATGTTCGGATTTCCAGGCTTCGAACCAAACTTGGTGAAGACCCCAAGAACCCGCGCCTTATCAAAACGATTTATGGTGCTGGATACATCTTTCTGGGCGATGTCGCCTGGAAGTAACAGCAATATTGATCAACTGAGGTTGAGGCTCTCAGCCCCTACGCCGGTCATACTTTCATGCCAAAATCAGGCATACAGCCACCTTGTTTGATCGGTTTACTCTCTTAGCGCCTGATCCTTGATCTTCACGACGGGTTGCAGAATGTAGTCCAGAACAGATTTGCGACCGGAAAGAATGTCCACTTCTGCGATCATGCCTGGAATAATCTCGACCGCAATGCCGTTCCCGTCCAACATGGTGTTGTTCGTTCGGATTTCTACGACGAATACTTCTTCTTCATTGCGTTCCGATCGCGTGATTGTATCGGCACCAATGCGTATGATTTCACCATCTAAGGCGCCATATCGGGCAAAGTCATAGGCTGTGATCTTGACTTTCACAGGCTGCCCGGCGCGCAGAAATGCGATGTCCTCGGGTTTCACGTAAGCCTCAACAAGCAACGTGTCGTCCAGAGGCACGATCTCGACAAGCTCCTCGCCACTTCTTGTATGCCCCCCGATGGTTGTCTGGTGAATGCGGTTGACGATGCCCCGCACCGGAGAGCGGACTTGCGCGCGCATAGCCCTGACGATTTGGGCAGTGTAAAAACGGGTTTTGCTACTGTAACCGGGACTGCATCAGACGACATTCTCAGCGGTAGTATTCTGGATACGACCCTAATTGGCGGGGGTGGGGATGATATTTTGATCGCAGGCGCAGGGGCAACCACCATGTCGGGTGGTGCTGGGTCAGACATATTTGTGATGCAGTCCGGCAGTGGCGTGACGACCATTTCGGATTTCCAACCCGGTATGGATCGTTTGGACATGTTTGATTACCTGCTATTGCGTTCACCGCAGCAGTTGACTGTTACCAGTACCGCAAATAGTGCTCGAATCGAATACCGGGGGGAAGTGGTGGAGGTGCATTCAGCCTCCGGCGGACCACTATCAGGCACTGATATTTTCGGTGCGGGTTTCGAGGGCCCGGATCACATCCCGGTAGATTTCGGCAATTTCGGCGGTTTGACACCGGACAGCTCTGACGGGGTGGCAGGACAAATAACGGTAGACAGCGAAACGTCGAACCCCGGTCTGAGCGACGCCGAGATTAGGTTTACTCCTGACGGCGGAGGCACAGTTACGACGACGGCTGATGAGCAGGGAAATTTTGATCTGGATTTGCCGGATGGCACCTATTCCGGCTCTTTAGACGTTATCAAATACTATTCCACGGCCAGCAACGAAATCGATGCGTTGGATTCCTTGCAGGTTCTGCGCATTTCCGTGGGTTTAGACCCGACTTGGGGGCCGGCTACGGCAGAGGACCTGATTGCTGCTGACGTCAACCAAGATGGTAATGTCAACGCTCTGGACGCGCTTGAAATCCTTCAGGTGGTCGTTGGGCAGCCTTCGGCACCCGATCTGCAATGGGTATTCCTGGACGAGGATTCCGATCTGTCCGGCATCACCAAAGACAACGTCGACTACGAGACGGGCACCAATGTCACTGCGGTAGATGGAGTAATTGAAGTGGATATGACGTCTATATTGCTGGGCAATCTAGAAGCCGCGTGAAATGCGAACTGAGGCAACGAGCTGCAAGCTTCGGATGCCTCTGCCGCCACGTCGATTGACACCATTGGGCTTTGAATCCCGGGGACAAGGGTGCTGTGAATTGATATTTAAGCTCGAAGAGGGGACTTAACAGCTTTAATGCTTTTTAGGTAATGCGTCGTACGTCGCTTGGAGATATGCAAACCCGTATTTCCGATCGGGTTCTAAGTGCGTTCCTTCTGCCCATTCATTCCAAGCATTTATGAAAACGATCTTCTCGTCAGCGCTGTATTTTTCTTGCGCCATAACTTGATTACCCAAATGGGCTGTCCAGCGTCTGTAGGCCTCAATCGAGAACTTGCCCATTATGCGCGGAGCGTCCTGATTACGGGCAGTATTGTCCCATGAAAGGGTGGAAGACCGAAACCGTTTGTACTCCGGTTCGCTTTTGGCAAGCTCGGCTTCCACTACAGCTTCATAGTCTAAGATCGCACCAGTAAACTCAGGATTATAAACGCCCATTTCGTCAGTGATGTCTGTGCGCTTAACCTGTTGTGGGGGGAACTCCATAGCAGCATCAAAGCCTAAGTCCTCGGGGTTTCCGATGTCAAAGGTTTGTGCCGCGATGAGATAGAGGTCGTTTTCACCCCAACGTTGCGCTTCTTGCCGCCAGGCTTTTGTTGTTTCCTGGATGTCCGGAATAATGTTCGCCCGATACACAATGAACACAGGCTTTCCGTCTATCCGGATATACCTTGGATCCTCAATATACTTGCGGATATGCCGAAGAAGGTTCACGGAATCTTCTATGGAGTGCTTTTGCCCAATCAGTACGTCATGCTCGCGCCCGTCCCAACGTCGGGTCCAGTTCTCGTTGGCCCAAGTCAAACAGAAGGGCATGTCAACATCAGGATTGCCCAACATATGCTCTAATGGGTCTTCCATCAGAGTTTTCCCGGCAAACCAATAATAGTAATATGAAAAGCCACCGATCCCGTATGCTTTCGCTATTCGGGCCTGTTCGACCATGACCTCAGGCACTCGCAGGTCGTAATATCCCAAATGAATTGGGCAATGCGGCTGGTAGTGACCCGGAAAGTTCGGGACTGCCTTCCCAACGTTGGACCATTCCGTGAAACCTTTACCCCACCATTCATCATTTTCTTTGAAGGGATGGAACTGGGGCAAGTAATGCGCAATTGCCCGCACAGCAAGTTTAGGTTTTGGCTGTGGATCGAATGGAACAAACTCATCAGCTCGACCTGAACCGTCAAATCCTTGTCGGTCAAGCTGCTGGTTGTTTCCGGCTGTTCGTTTGGGGTTTCTTTTCTTCGCCGAGTTCCGAAATCGCCGGGCTGTGCGTGGCGAAAGCGGATGGCTGAGTCTTGAGGCCGCAGAAAGCAGATAGAACAGAAGGGTATCTTTGATGTGCATGGAAATTCTCGTATTAGAGCGTCTTAAACCGATTGTGAATGAGACCGCCTTAAACTCGTCGGGTTAATGCTATTGAGGCGCTCTCAGGTACTCGCACACGGTCTTTGGTTTTCAATGATTGATCTCCCGTTTGACTTACTTTGTTCGGACCTCCGCCTACCAGTCTAAAAGAAACCTGCAGCTGACCGGTTTCCGCAAAAGGCGAAATGCTCTTTAGGCAATGGTTTACTTGCGCCGTAACAAGTGGGCTTTGCGGACCCCTTGGTGGTTTTGTTACGGCGCGGCTTTTCAGACACACCCACATGTGACCAACACGTCAGCTCTGATCCACGAAGCGCCGCCAGAGTGGCTTCCTCAATGGCATGCCCATATTCACGCTCGGGTTCAAAATGACAACCTTCCGCCCCCTCCTTCCATGCGTTCACATAAACAAAACGTTCTTGGTTGGGGAAGTCCAGAGCGGTTTGCCGCAACGCACTTGAAGACAAATACTCGTAGTTTCCAGGAATGCCGTTCGACGAACCGTCGCGTTTCGATGCGCCAGGCTGTGTTGTCCCACGACGGAAAAATCGACCATTGAACACGGTCCATACTCGTGGCTAATAATCTGTTCGGATTTCGTCACGAATTCTACGCATAACAATCGGAAGTTTTGGTGTGAATCCACCTTTGATGCCAGGTTGAGTGCGTTAAGCACATTTGGGGAGAATTTGTAACCGGAAGCAAATCCGAATGAGGTGTAATCCCAATGTCGGTTAGTTAGCGCATGTCAGCTGAGTCTTAGGCATCCCATTAGACGCGCAACAACCACGCCAAATCTGCGCGGATTCGCGCGCAACTATCAGTTGGTGAAGGCGATTTACGGTCAGGATCGGAGCTCTGTGTTTCGTGATGTAACGTGGATCGTGAAATTTGGGTGCAATCGACTTGATAGACTCCAGATCATCCTCGGGTTTGCAGTTGTATTTAATGAGAATTTGTTGATCAGAAGCGTCCCAGCGGCGTGTTTGGATTACGTTCGCCCTAAACAGGCATAAGGGCGTACCGCTTTCCGGCTCCGCAAGCGTTTCGCCGATCAAACGTTCAAGAAGGCGCATATGGGATAAGCAGCAGTAGTGATACAGAACCCATCAACCCCACCGGCTTTGGTGAATCAACTTGCTCCTGCCAAGTTTCTTGAACCCGCAGAGCATCGTCTTCTAAATCGCTGAGGAAATGAGGCTGGTAGTGGCCGAGGGTCTAGACCCGTTGTTTTCCGCTTGGCGTTATGATTCAAGAGTCAAAAAAACGAGCGGTTAACATGTCTGAACTTTTGCGGCTGAGCGACGCTCCAATGACGCATCTCGAGCCCTATTTTTCTTATCCTATAGTAAGCTACGCGCCGATGATCGATGTATGTTGAGCGGAAATGTTTTCATCGATCGCAATGGCTTGCGCTGGCGGACCACACAAAACGCTCTACCACCCCTGGAAACGTTGGAACGACAAGTGCATTTTTGCTCGGAAGACAGCAGGTCTGGCGGCCGGGCATGGCGAAAAAACTCAAGAAGACCGTAAATTAGGACAAGCGCCGCTGCAAACGGCGCAATCGGATCGAGATTATGTTGGGTAGGTTTAAGGACTGGCGTTGTGTGGCGACCCGCTATGACAGGTGCCCTTAGGTCTTTCTGTCAGCAATCGCTTTCGCAGCCTTCATCATCCACTGGCTTTGAAACTTAATGAGTCCAGGGACTAGCCCGTCACAACGTTAAGTAGAGTTGTTTAGGAATGACCGACGCAAACCAACTTTTTCCATGCGTGTTGGTGCCGGAGCCACGAAATCGTCTGACTGCAGCGGGGGTTGACGCTGACAATGATAGAGACGATGAACTGATCACCCTCCTCTTGTTTTCGCGGCAGGTAAGTTTGTCACAGATCACGATAATAAGTGTTTGCTTTAACAGCAGCGGTGTTTTGCCTGAAATGCTGAACTCCATTCCGGATGGCGTACCCACGATATTGGTGGATAATGCTTCGGATGATGTTGAAGCGGTACAAGAACTGGCCGAAACGCACGGGGCAATTCTGCTCAGAAACAAAGAAAACAAGGGGTTTGGTTCGGCCTGCAATTTGGGTGCTGAACGCGCGCAGACCGATCTGCTTTTGTTTTTGAACCCGGATTCAAAGCTATTGCCCGGCGCGCTGGAAGCGATGCAGGCGGGCGCGGATCGTTACCCTTCCGCATCGGCCTTTAACCCAAGGATCCTGAGCAAATCCGGAAAACCAAGTTTCCGCCGTTCCAGCGTGATTACACCACGCAGTGAAACGCTGCGTTCGAAAAAAGCTGAAGGTGATCTGGAACTTCCAGTTCTTCTTGGTGCAGCGTTGTTGGTTCGCCGTTCTGCTTTTGAGGCCGTTGGCGGGTTTGATCCGGAAATTTTCCTGTACCACGAAGACGATGACCTAAGCCTTCGGCTCAAGGCGGTTTGTGGACCCTTGTATTACATTCACGACGCGCAGGTGACGCATGTTCAGGGCACATCTTCGCCCAGCAGCGCTGCGGTTGCCGGGTTGAAGGGAGTGTTTATGGGGCAGTCCAGAGTTTACGCGGCCCGGAAACACAAGGTTCCTTTTGCCTTCACTCGGGCGCTTTCCTCTGCTCTTTTGCAGATGCTGTCCCCGGTCGTCCTGTTTTCGGCCAGAAAGCGTTCAAAGCAAAGAGCATTTTTACGTGGAGTATGGCAGAGTCGGAACGTTCATCCGGCCCCCTTTAAGTCTCCACCAGTGTGAAAATACGCCGCGAAAATACGTTTGTCCTTTGGAGATAAGTCTCTCTAATTGCCCGCACCAGACAGGCAATCCAACGCGCAATCACCCAAGCCTGTAGCTTTGGCTCTTTCAAGGCGCGTTGGGGTTTCCTTTCTAGTCGAGCAACTTCTTAAGATATGCTCCATAGGTGGATTTGGCGAACAGTCGCGCACGTTCTTCCAATGCTGCATCGTCAATCCAGCCATTGGCCCAGGCTATTTCGTCGAGGCTTCCGGTCTGCATTCCCTGACGTGCCTCGATGGTTCGAACAAAGTTGCCCGCGTCCAGCAAAGAGCCGTGCGTGCCGGTATCCAGCCAGGCAAAACCACGCCCCATGGTCTGCACATCCAGCAAACCTTCTTGCAGGTACATCTCCAGCAACGATGTAATCTCCAGTTCACCACGTTCTGAAGGCTGAACTTCGTGCGCCCGTGCCGGAGCATCCCCGTCAAGAAAATAAAGCCCCGTCACCGCATAGTTTGATGGAGGAACTTCGGGTTTTTCGATGATCGCGCGAGCTTTGGTGCCTTCAAAATCCACCACCCCATAGCGTTCGGGATCAGCCACGCGATACGCGAAAACAGTCCCGCCGTGCTTTAACTGGTCTGCTTGCATAAGAATACTCGGCAGACCGTGACCATAGAATATGTTGTCGCCCAAAATCAGGGCAGATGGGGCGCCGGCCAGAAAGTCCTCGGCCAGAGTATATGCCTGTGCCAGCCCATCAGGGGATGGCTGGACAATCCAAGTGATGGACAACCCGTACTGGCTGCCATCGCCCAACATGCGTTGGAACTGATCCTGATCCTGAGGTGTGGTGATGATCGCAATCTCGCGGATTTGCGCGAGCATCAGAACACTCAGAGGGTAAAAAATCATCGGCTTGTCATAGATCGGCAGCAGTTGCTTGGAAACCGCCATGGTGATCGGATAAAGCCGGGTGCCGGACCCTCCGGCAAGAATAATGCCTTTACGTTGCATGCTCTTTCCTTTCAGGGATCAGCCAGTCGCTGAATTCAGCTCGCGCAAAACGTCGCTCAGACCGGTTTTCCACTCCGGTCTACCGATCCCAAACACAGCGTTCAGGCGATCACAGTTCAAACGCGAATTCAGTGGTCTTGGGGCCGGGGTAGGGTAGTCCGTCGAAGGGATGTCCTCGATCTGAGTTGTCAAGCCTGACTGCACAGTAATTTCGCGTGCGAAGTCCGCCCAGCTGGCATCAGGAGCGCCGGAAAAATGAAATAGCCCGCCTTCAGTACCCGCGTTGCTTTTCGCCATAACAAGAAGAGCATCGGCAATATCAGCTGCGGGTGTTGGTCCGCCGATCTGGTCGGCAACAATTGTCAATCTGTCGCGGGTCTCAGCAAGTCTGAGAATGGTTTTGACAAAATTATTCCCATGGGCCGAAAAAACCCAACTGGTTCGCAGAATGGCGTGCCATCCTCCCGCTTGAGCGATCTGGCGTTCTCCGTCCAACTTGGTTTTGCCGTAAGCGCCTAAAGGTGCTGTTGGGTGATCGGTTGTCCAAGGGGTTGTACCAGATCCGTCGAATACGTAATCCGTTGAGACATGCAGAAAGGGCAGGCCACGCGCCGTGGCTGCGCGCGCCATTGCTCCGGGCGAGTCTGCGTTAACAAGTTGCGCAAGATCGAGGTCTTCTTCGGCCTTGTCCACTGCTGTGTATGCCGCTGCATTGATAATGACGTCGGCATCAGTGCCTTGGATAGCCTCCGCACATTGCGAAGGGTTCGACAAGTCCGCCTTGGTGCGATCCAGCGCTTCAACCCCTATACCATGGCTGTCTGCGCGGCGGCGCAGTTCGGTCGCCACTTGGCCACTATGGCCGAATATCAGCGCCTTCATTTGCCAGTCCCCAAGCGTTCTCCTACACCGCTGCGTGCTTGCAAAGCGTTCAGCCAGTCTGTGTTGTCCAGATACCACTGCACAGTTTGCTCAAGGCCGGTTTCCGGGGTGTATGACGGGCGCCAGTTCAGTTCCTCGCGGATACGGGCCGGGTCGATGGCATAACGACGATCATGGCCTGGGCGATCCGTAACAAACGTGATCAGATCGCTGTAGGGCGCAGAGCCCGGTTTCAGCCGATCCAGGATTTTGCACAGCATCCTGACGAGGTCGAGATTGGTCATCTCGTTTTCGCCGCCGATATTATAGCTGCGACCAAGTTCGCCTTTTTCCAGCACCAGCAACAACGCTTCGGCATGATCCTCGACATGCAGCCAGTCACGAATGTTGTCGCCTTTCCCGTAAATTGGGATCGGCTGCCCGGACAAAGCGTTCAGGATGACCACGGGTATCAGCTTTTCCGGGAACTGGAATGGCCCATAATTGTTTGAGCAATTGGTCAGAACCACCGGCAGGCCATAAGTTTCCCTCCAAGCGCGGACCAGATGATCTGACCCTGCTTTCGAAGCAGAATAAGGTGAATTTGGCTGGTATGGGCTGTCCTCAGTGAAAAAACCGGTCGCCCCCAATGACCCGAACACTTCATCCGTTGAAATGTGGTGGAACCTGAAACTTTCTGGTCGCCCTGCGCTCTGCCAATAGGCGCGCGCGGCCTCCAGCAAAACATATGTGCCGGTAAGATTTGTGTCGATAAAGGCCGCAGGACCATCAATCGAACGGTCCACATGGCTTTCTGCAGCCAAATGCATGA
Source organism: Ruegeria sp. HKCCA5929 (assembly GCF_013034525.1). NCBI lineage: Bacteria > Pseudomonadati > Pseudomonadota > Alphaproteobacteria > Rhodobacterales > Roseobacteraceae > Ruegeria > Ruegeria sp. HKCCA5929. The sequence goes on along the minus strand of NZ_WQGE01000007.1, from coordinate 1,645 downwards.
TCGCATCGGGACGGTGCTTGTCCAGAATGGCAGACATCGCCTCGGCATCCCGAATGTCAGCGTGCTCAAATGCATAGGCCGGAGAATCCGCAACTGAGGCAACATTTTCCAGGCATGCAGCATAAGTCAGAGCATCGACATTAATGACGGAATGCCCATCTGAAACAGCGCGGCGAATAACGGCAGAGCCAATAAATCCGGCGCCACCCGTAACAAGTATTTTCATTGCCCAGCCTCAAACACAAAAGGGGAGTCCAAATCACGAAGACAAGGGGCAACCTTGTCTTTTTCGGAGAGTTGGGGAGCTGAGCTACTGCTCGGCCAATCTATGCCCACATCGGGATCATTCCACAGAAGGGCACCTTCCGTTTCTGGTGCGTAGGTGTCTGAACATTTGTAAACGATCTCGGTATCCGGCTCCAAGGTCACGAAACCATGTGCGAAACCTGCGGGAACCAACAACATCCGCCCGTTTTCAAAGCTCAACTCCTCACCAACCCATTTACCAAAGGTTGGAGACCCTTTTCGAATGTCCACGGCAACGTCGAACAGCCGACCGCGCCCGCAGCGCACCAACTTGGCCTGGGCACGGGGTGGGGCCTGGAAATGCAGCCCCCGCACAGTGTTCACTGCGCTGGAGAGCGAGTGATTGTCCTGAACAAACTGGGTGCTTATCTCAGCAGCGGCAAAGCTGTCAGCATTGTAGGTTTCTTCGAAGAACCCGCGATGATCGCCAAAGCGCCTTGGGGTTATTAACTTCACGTCCGGAATGGAAAGCGCAACTATTTCCATCGTTACTAATTTCTTCTCTTTAAGTAGCCTTTAGGTCTCAAGAGCTATGTCACATGTGGCCTGGCTTCGCCACATGCCATATTCAATAATCGGCAATTTTTAGCTGTAACCTTAGCTAAAAAATTTTGACCTTCTGCAAGTTATCGCTGCTACTTGCCCAGTTAGAAGGTAAGATTAAGTGTTAGCGGCGTTGAAAGTCGCCGCTGGCCCCCAAGACAACGATTTCAAGTTTCTCCCGGGCTCGAGTTGTCTGAAAAAGCCAACAAAACTGAAAAAGCAGAGCCACGAGTAGCTCAGCAATTTCCTGATCGGCGAATCGCTTACAGAAGGAAGCCGTCTTGTTCCAGCAGAGTTGCAATCAGTGGATCTAAATCTTCCTTGTCTTCGGCTCTAGGCAGATTAAACCAAGTGATTTCACTCTGATCGCTCACACCAGGAATTCCTGATGCCCTGGCATTGAGCATTTCGACCGGTGTGAGATTGTTCTCAACTTCGTTGACACTCATGTCAGGCACAAACTTCAGGAGATCGGTGGTTTCATCCCAGTCGGACAAATCCAAAGCTTCGTCGTCGGATGCCAACTTTGGTTCAGGTGATGATGGCGGTGCTAGCTTTGGCAACTCATAGCCGACAGTACCGCTTCCATCGATATCGTACCCATAAAAGGCTTCAACATCTATAACGTCTGGAACGACTCTGCCGCTGATAAAGGCGCCGTTCCCATCAACTACCCATTCGCTATAGCTGCCGTCGGATTTCTTCCAAAGTACTCGGAAACCACTGCCGTCGGCTTCGGCGTGTATGGCCTGCCATCCGGGGTAACTGTTGGGACCAGCGTTTGCCCCGTTGAGTG